>CAXOVY010000022.1:0-58413 GCA_964213355.1 Gammaproteobacteria bacterium | reverse complement strand
GTGTTTTACGTACTTCCAGACCAGATGGAAAACCAGTATATGATGCTTCACATGCCATTTCTAAATTACCAGTTAGTGTTCGTGCCAGTGAACTGATAAGTAGTTCTGTTTCTGAACAAGCTGAAGCAGCAAGAACTGCTACTATTCAAGATCAAATATCTCATGATAAATCTATGTCTCATGCGGTTACTGAGCTAGATAGTTTAGGTAAATCATTAGATTCTAGGCAAAATATCAGCGACAGTCTTGCTTCTCGAGAAGCGATATCTACTGGGCAAAGCGCTTCAAATATGAGAAGTACTGCAAAAAATATAGCCGAACGTAACCATCTTGATGTTGATGATGTGTTTAGAGGATTGATTAATTTTAGTCAAAATGCTTCACCACTTAGTGCTAGCGCTTCTTTCTCCGGTAAAATTCCATTGGTTGGACTAGGTGAAGGTAAATTGGGATTAAGTGGTGAAATTAATGTAGAACATACAAGAACGAGTGAGACTTCTACTAGACATGGTACTGGTAGAAGTATGGACGTTACAGCCGAAGAAGCGAAGAGATTTAGTGAAGATTTGCACAAAGTAGAAGAATATAGCAAAACACATCATGTTGATCAGAGCAAATCGACTGCCGCCTCTCACCTTTCGCAACTCTCTACTGATCTGCGTAACACCAGAACGGCATCAGAACAATACTCTGCGCATAAAGCTGAATCCGACAGATTAAGCCATGCGGCTTCTTATATCAGACAAAACTCAGCACAGATAGATGGTGATTGGAATCAGGTTGTGGTTGATAAAATTATTGAAATGAAAGGGCAAGATAAAGCAGAAGAATTATTTTCTGGTAAAAATATGCCAGAATTAATAAGTGCTGCTAAAGACGTTATTAGCCAAACTGGTATAGAAAGTAATATAATATCCGCGTATCAGCAAGGAAGTTCTGGGATTAGCCCAAATCAAAAATATCAAACCGGAACATTAAATGTTCATGCTAAGAGTGGTGGTATAAAAAATACGCATGCGGGAGAAAAACAAAAGTTAGCCGCTGATGCAAAAAGTGCGGGTGTCGGAGTAAATGAAGAAGAGTTTAAGCGAGAGCAAGATACCGTTAAAGAACGCCAGAAAAATTTTGGTGATAATCTAAAGAAAATGAAGAAATCTCAAGACGAAGGGTTTAATACTATTAATACTCAGGTTACTAAAGATATCGCTAAAGGTTCTGAAAACGCCAAAAAATCAGCATTTAGTTTTGGAGAGATAAAACCGGACTTTGCAAATTTAGATAAAAATAAAAAAGGAGGCGCTTAGATGAATTACATAATTGGTGTGATTTTATTGATATTTGCAACAAACAGTTTTGCTATTAATCAAAAATTAATTGGTGCTGCTAAGTCTTATGAGGAAACAGGAAAAGCATTGAGAGCATTAGAGATAGAGCATGAGGTAAAAACAGATTCTATAAAGGATTGGAATAGAGAATTAATAGAAGAAAGCAATTCTTTTCGCCCATCGGAACAATCAAAGAAATTCTACCAACAGAAAATTGACGAGCGTAAAACCCAACTTCAAGACATCAACACTCAAATCACTGCAACTCAAGCTCTACTTAAAAAACTCGAACCACTAAAAAAGGAATATGATGCACAAATTAAAAAAGGACATGATAGAGAGGAATTTATAAGCAGTACTTTATATGGTTTAGGAACTATTGGTTTACCTTTAGCGATTATTATTTTATTCGGAGTCTCCATTTTTAGGACCAATCGTAAGTATAAGAAGATGCTTGAGGAAGGAAAGATTAGTCAACAAGAGTACGAGAAGTTGACCAAGAGTGGCGCATATTCTTCAAAAAAACATAGGACAAATCCTGCTACTGGATTGCCTATATTTGGAAATGGGACATGTGATGTTAGCGGAAATGTTAGAGGTTCATCATCTCGATCACATGATTACGATAGAGACTACAGAGAAAAACACCGTTGGGATCACCATGATGATTTGCAAAAGTGGCATAGGCGTTAGATTTTTACTTTTATGAATAGGTATAAAAATGGCGAAAAATAATAAAGAGGAGTCTAATAAAAATCTTTCGTTAAAAAACGTCGCTCAAATAGTTTATCTTTGCCAAATGCTATCCTTCTTTTTTGGTATAACGGCGGTTGCTGGAGTTGTTTTGAATTATTTGAAACGTAGTGAAGCGGCAAGCACCTGGTTGGAGTCGCATTATGTGTGGCAGATAAGGACTTTTTGGGTTGCTCTGATAGCTTCATTTATAGGGTTTATTTTGATATTTGTTTTAATAGGGTTTTTAATTCTTGCAGTAACTTTGGTTTGGACTATATATCGGGTTATCAAGGGTTATTTGTTATTGGATTCAGAAAGGCCAATAGAAAATCCTTTAGCATTAATTTAGTCATTATTTTTTGTCAATTACTTAACTTATAACAAAGAAAATAACATTATGCAACCTAAAAACACCGATAAAGCAAAGCAGTTTACTCGTGGCGGGCAAATTACTTTTCATAACTTGCGGATGTTATTACAAGTAAATAAAACTATATGGAACATGTACCTACCATCTTTATTAATTTTAGTAGTATTTTCGATTTATGTTATTACCCCTAATGAAATATTACAAAACGCATGGTATTGGTGCCTTGCTAAAATCAATCCTATACTTGAAATACTAGATTTTAAGCTCCCACGTTTTGTCGTGCCTTATCATGGCAAAACCTACAATATTTCCCCAAAAAACTACTTGTCTTATACGCAGTTTGTAAAAAATGCCGAAGCTATTATTTACTATCTCAAAATAGGAGCAATTGCCGGTTTTATTTTGAGCCTGGGGATATTTTATGCCATTGTAAAATGGCTAATGGTTCAGGGAGAAAAACAAACCGCAAACCAGTTTATCCGTGGTGCAAAACTAGATACTTCGCAAAATGTAGCAAAGATGATCAATAAACAAAAAAACGCTTCCGATATTGTTATTGATGATTTACCCATAGTTGCTAATTCTGAAACTAGGCATTTTTTAGTACATGGTTCAACTGGCACCGGAAAGACTCAACTTATATCAAAATTTTTAGACCATCTGCGCAGAAGAGGAGATCGAGTATTTTTGTATGATAAAGGAGGGGTTTATACAAGTATTTTCTATAGGAAAGACAGGGATAAAATCCTAAATCCATTTGATGCTAGATGCGAAAACTGGGATTTATGGCGGGAAGCTACGGCATCAACTGATTTTGAAAATATGGCCGAAAGTTTAATACCCATGCACGGCGAAACCGATCCTTTTTGGGTTAATGCCGCTAGAACTATTTTTGGCAGCGCTGCATTTACCATGCAGGATAACAGCGATAGATCGATAAAAAAACTTCTAAAAGTATTATTAACATCAGAGCTAAGTGATTTACATAACTATTTATCGGGAACCGAGGCTGCTACTTTAACTAGCGACAAGATAGAAAAAACTGCTATTTCTATCCGTTCTGTTATTACTACGTATTTAAAGTCCCTAAGATTTATGACTACAGTAGAAAATAATAATGACAAAAAGCCCACATTTTGCATTAGAGATTGGATTTGTAATGAGAAAAATGAAAAAAACGATGGTTGGTTATTTTTATCTTCAAATGCTGCACAACACGCTTCACTAAAGCCATTATTGTCTATGTGGTTCTCCATGGCTACCATTGCTCTTTTAGCCTTACCTGAAAACAGCAACCGCAGAATATGGTTTGTATGCGATGAGTTGCCGAGCCTGCACAAATTACCACAGTTGCCGGAGAGTATAGCCGAAGCTCGTAAATATGGCGGTTGTTTTGTTCTGGGAATGCAAAGTTACGCCCAACTAGAAAAGGTATATGGTAGAAGCGCTGGTAAGGAGATATTTGATTTAATGAATACTGCATTTTTCTTCAGAAGCCCGAGTCCTGACATGGCAGAGTTGGTATCAAGAGCTTTAGGAGAGCAAGAGATTGAAGATATGCGAGAAAATTACTCTTACGGAGCAAACGCTATCCGTGATGGTATATCCATTGGTACCCAAAGAATGATTAACCAAATAGTCACTCCTTCTGAAATCATGGATTTAGAGAACATGAAATGCTATGTGCGCCTAGCAGGTTCATATCCTATTTCTCTACTTGAACTTACTTTGAATGAAAGACCTCAGATGGCCAGGAGCTTTGTCCAAAATAAAACAGGTACCGATAAAGAAATAGATGATCTTGTAGATCAGTATGATTCAAATATAAGAAATTTTCAGGCTAAAAAGAAGCAGAAATCAAAAAACCAGAAACAAAAAGAAACAAACAATAGAAGGCAAGAAAATAAGCAGGCAACCAACTCCAATACCGATAAAAACGATACAGTAGAAATTAATCAACTACAGAACACTGAGGAAGAATATGAAATTTAAAGTGCGAATGCGTATAAACAGTCATTACCGAATAAACTAAAATGCTAACCATATCTACCGTAAAAAACAGTGCTGGCGCTGCCAGATACTACACCAAAGAGGATAACTATTATTTATCTGAGGCTGATGCCAAAGAAACTTCTCAGTGGTGGGGTATTGGTGCAGATAAACTTGGTCTTAGTGGTAGAAAGGTAGAAGAAAAAGATCTACAAAAACTTATGGAAGGTAGATTACCGAACGGGGTAACTATTGGTTTACAAAAAGATGGTTCGATTAAGCATCGTGCTGGCTACAACCTTTGTTTTCAAGCTCCCAAGTCGGTATCTATTTTAGCACTAGATGGTGGTGATAAAAGATTTTATGAAGCACATCTTGAGGCAGTTAAAGAAGCCTTAAAAGCGATAGAAGAAGATTGCGCGCAAGCTAGAATATACCATGGTGAAAAAGTAAGTTTTGAAAACACCCAAAATCTTACAATTGCTTTAATTAGACATACCGCCTCCCGCTCTTTGGATCCACATCTACACCATCATGCTTTGGTAATGAATGCTACTGAAAGACAGGACAAAACCTGGAAGGCTTTGGCATCGAGTAAAACAAAAGATAAAACCATTAATGGTTTTTTAGAACAAGTTTACCACAATCAGATTTATTATGGACTGATCTATAGAAACTCCCTGGCAAATAAAGTCCAAAATCTTGGTTGCGAAATAGAAATAGTAGGTAAACATGGCATGTGGGAAATCAAAGGGGTACCGCAAGAAGCAAGAGATGCTATGTCAAAACGCCGAAAAGAAATAGAAGAGTTGCTAAACAAGTTAAACTATCACTCACTTAAAGCAGCCGACATGATTAGCTAAAGTTGGTTTTTCATCAAAAGAGTTTCTTACTGAACTTGAAAAGAATAAAAATAGCAAAAATAAAAATTTAACAGAAAATCAAGATCTTCAAAAAGGTGAAGCTGTTACTGCAGCGATAAAAACTGTCAAAGACGCCACCTGGTATTTATCCCAATATAAATTAAGGCTGAATTATGTAAAAATAATCTCTCAAGCTTTAGAGTTTTCTATTGGCAAAACCACACATAGAGATATTGTTTATGCAGTAAATCAGCTAATAAAAGATGGTTTTCTTATTCCTTTAGATAAAGCTGATACCACTTTCGTTACTAAGGAACTTATAGAAACAGAAAAAGCCATTATGGATTTTGTTGATAATGGTAAAAATAAATGGTCTGGTATTAGCCTAAAGGATGATAGCAATATTGTTGCTGATGAAATTAAAAAAAATGCAATTGATATTTTGCAATCAAAGCATCGACTCAGTTTAGTAGAAAGCAGCAGATCAGATAATAAGGATTTGATCGCAAGTATATTGGAACTAGCCGAATCTTCCGGAAAAACCGTTAGAGTTTTATCCCCAAATCGTTTGATAGCAAATGATATCAATGAAAATATAACAAGAAGTAAACCCAGTAATCTTTGGCAATGGCTAATATCTTTAGGTAAACCAGAGATAGGAGAAAGCATAGCTGGTTTTAAGCATAAATATAAGGAAGAAATAGAATTACCATCTTTTTTATTGCGCTTAAAACAAAGAAAGGATGTAATCATAGTGGACAGTGCTGAAACAGTGAGATGTGATGATACGAAAACTATCCTTGAGTTAACTGAAAAATCTCAAGCTAAAGTAATATTTTTACAAGATACAAACGACAGACGTAGTTTTGGCGCTGGTAACCCAATAGAAACCCTAAAACAAGCTGGAATAGAAAGATTTAAGCTTGAAACTCCAGAATTAGAAAAAAGCCAAACTACTTCCGGGGTTATCCCAGAACTAAAGATTATTAAAAACAATAACAACCGCACTTTGCACTTAGCCAAAGAATATGCTCAAAAAGATGATAAAGAAAACGCTGTTATTTTAGTAGCCTCTAAAGAGCAACTAAAAGCAACCAATGAAGCTATTCGTAAGGAATTAAGAGAACAAAGCAAAATATCAGATTCAGAATACAATATTTCGGTATTAAACCCTGTCTACATGTCTAAGCCCGAAGCTATTTTAGCCCACAAATACCAACAAAACATGGTCATCAGATTTTATGGTGGAGTACCGGATGATTGGAATGTTGGATATTGCGATAGAGAAGTTAATACATTAAAACTAGTCCAAGGTAAACGGAGGATAGTATGGAACCCTAAAAAACAGCAAGACAAAGTTAAATATGGTGTTTTCAAAAAGGAAACATTACAAATTGCAAAAGGCGATAAACTAATTGCCACCAACAATATGTATGATTTAGGAATAAAGAATGGGACAAAATTTACTATTGGAGAAATAAGCGAAAAATCTATTGAATTATTATGTAGCACCAGTAAAACAAAAAATATAAAAAAACCGAAAATAATCAAAATAACTCTGGCTGAATTAAAAAACAGTCATTTCCAATATGACTATGCAACAACCATAAATAGATCATTAAAAAAACCGGCGGCTAATATAATAGCTGACTTTAAAGCCTATTCATTAGATAAGCCAACCATCGATGAATTAATCAAAAGAGCTAAAGAAACTCTTACAATATTTACCAATGATGGCGAAGCCGCTCAAAAAAGATTCGGGTCTATTCCGGTTAAGCTAACTGCTACTGAGATGTTATTGGATACTAGCAAAGCTATTTCTAGTACAGATTGCAAAGTCGAAAGCTTACTAAGAGATAAAACAATTTCTGAAATTAAATCGGATCTTGAAAAAGCGATAGGAGTTTTAAGAGATCAATATAAATTCAGATCGCAAGATGAAAGAAAAGCGGTGGAATTTGCCATAGAAAAGATTACCTCGCGTAATGCTGGTTTTGATAATAAAGATTTAGAGAAAGAAGCGCTTGAATTTGCTTTAGAAGAGTTAATGTCTAAACAAAATAAAAATGTAACTAGAGAAGAAATCAAAAAAATTATTGAAGAGAAACGGGCTACTGGTGAATTAGTAATGGGCAAGCATTTTGACGATGGAATTAAATGGACTACCAAGGAGATATTGGAATTAGAGCGATCTATCATTGCTGATCTTAAAAAAGGAGCAAACAAGCTAGCTCCTTTACTTGATCCAAAAACTCTAAAAATCCCAACTGAAGAAATAAACTTAACAAAAGACCAAAAAAACGCTATTTCTTTAATTACCACCACAAAAGATCAATATGTAATAGTTCAAGGGTATGCTGGAACTGGTAAGACTGCAATGTATGCCCAAGTACACAAAATGCTAAAAGAAGAAAATAATAACACACGAGAAAAAGTAAAGATGCTCGGGTTAGCGCCAACCCATAAAGCAGTGAAAGAACTAAAGGCTATTGGTATAAAAGCTCAATCTTTAAAAAGTTTTTTAATAGAACAAAAAAGAATAGAGAAGAAATATGAAGAACAGAAAAATCAGGTAGAAAGGAACAATAGTCCTGACACCCGAAACATCAATATATTGGATAACAAGTTAATTATTTTGGATGAAATCTCGATGGTTCCAAACAAAGAATTTTTGGATTTTATCAAGATAACTGGCAAAAGCAAAGCGCATACGGTTCTTAGCGGCGATATGGATCAACATTTATCCACCGGTTCTGGTAAGCCACTTGAGGTAACACTAAAAAGTAATATCCTGAAAACTGCTTTTTTGAAAGAAATTGTGCGTCAAAGAAATCCCAATTTAAAAGAAGCAGTAAAAAGCGTCATCAAGAAAGATTATGCCCATGCGTTAGATAAGATCGAACAAGAAAATCCCCAGAATCATATAGAAAGAATCAATCTTGATTTAATCAAAGATCAAGATGATTTAGATTTTGAATTCTTTAAAAACCTCCAGAAATCAATTATCGAGATAGACAATAATAAATTACAACCAGAAGAAAAAACTTTAGAACAAATGGTAGCGGAGGATTTTTTAACAAGAACACCCGAAGTGAGAGATAAAACCGTAATCATAGTTCACGCTAATGAAGATAGAAAAGTTATTACTGAATATATTCGGGAGGGGTTAAAAAAGCAGGGAGTTATAGAAAAGACTGGCATTGAAGTAAACTGCTTGACCGCCAAAGGTTTTACCGAAGCAGAACATAAATCTCTCAAGTCTTACAATACAGGCGATGTAGTAAAACTCGAGAATAAATACTATCACGTAGTAGACCTCGATATAGAAGCCAAGAGCTTATTACTGAAAGACGGCTCCGGCAAAACTAGATATTTTTATCCTGAAAAGGAAGTTGATAAATACAATATGGAGTTATATTGCCATACCAAAGAAGAGCTTGCTATCGGCGATGTTATTAGACTTACCAAAACCGACAAAAAAAGGGGGTTGTTTGCAAACTTTGAATATCGGGTAAAAGAAGTAAATGATAAACAAGTAGTACTTGAATCCAAAGATAAAGAAAAATCTCAAATAGTTCTTAATCACAGAAAATTAAAAGATAGTCACTGGGATTATGCGCAAACAGTAACCGGTTATGGTATCCAAGGTGGCTCCAAAAAATACGCTATATCTTTTGAAGTAAGTTTTAGAAAGTTTTTAGCCAATGTTCGTAGTTTTTATATCAGTATAAGCCGTGCCATCGAACATTTAACAATATATACAGACAATAAAGCCAAATTTTTAAAACAACTGCTCAGAAATTCTGGCGACAAATATTCAGCGCTAGAAGTTGTAGGAGAATTAAAAGAATCTTCCAATGCTGAAAAAAACACGCAACTGATAAAGGAACAAATAAAAACCAAGTTTTATAATGTTAAAGAAATAAAGCAGTCTCTCGAAAACCAAGCTGAAGCTGTCGTTGAGCAATTATTAGGGAAACGCAATGAGAAATTATCTTCCTCTGCTGAATGGCGATATGGAAATAAAGGCAGTTTGGCTATCGGCATGGCTGATAACAAAAGAGGTCTTTGGAAAAATTTTGAAACTGGAGAATATGGTAATCTAATAACCTTACTCCAAAAAGAACTAGGTTTGAGCTTTCCTGAAACACTGAAATATGCGTCAGACAGATTTGGTGGTTTCCAAGACCATATTGCGTCATCTAAAATTAGCAAAAACCAAACGCAACCTGTTAATGCAGATAATAATAAAAACACCAAAACCAATTTTGGAAAAAGTAAAACCAGTGAGTATGCTCAAAGATTAGCTAAAGAAGCATTACCTATAGCTGGAACCCTTGTAGAAAAATATTTAAAAGAACATCGTGGTATTAAAAACGTAGATACTAAAGACATAAGATACCACCCAAAAGTTTTTACTGACAAGAATGAAAAACAAAAATACTTGCCGGCGATGTTATCTATCGGTAGAGATAAAGATGGAAACATACAATGCGTTCAAGCAACCTATCTTAATCCCAAAACATCCAATAAAGCTGATCTTGCAGTAAAAAAACGTACTTATTCTTCGCCAGCTGGCGCACTAGTTTCGCTTCAAAAGCAAAATGGAATCGATCCCAAAAACAAAATAAGCTTTATTGCTGAAGGTACAGAAACCGGCTTGAGCGTTAAAGATGCCATGGGAAATATCAAAAATAGCGAGATAGCAGTAACGCTTGGTAAGTCAAACTTTACCAGTATCGACCCAAAAAGCGTTGGCGATAAAGTAGTATTTTGTTTGGATAATGATGGTCTAAAAACCATTTCCGATAACACTGTTCACAAGGCTGCCAAACGGCTAATCGAATTTGGGAAAGAAGTTTTTATTGCTGTTCCAAAAACCGATGAGAAAAATGGTAAAGTAGATTTTAATGACCTAGCTAAAACTGTCGGGATCGATGCAGTAAAAAATACCATAGATAATTCCGTATCGTATAAAGAATGGACAAACGTTAGAGGTATCGAAATAAATCCAGACATTACTGAAAAAGTAATGCAACAAAAAAATATTTATCCAAAGTCATATGATTTATTACCCCAAAAACCGGAGATAAATTTAAATGTTGCTGTTAAGTTTATTGATTCGGATAAGTATCTGAATACCTATAATCAAATGCAGAGAGATTTATCTAAACAAAAAATTATGGATATTCCGAAAGTTAATATACCCAATACACAAAAAGACTTATCCAAAATTGAAAAAGAGCTTTATTAATCAAAGATACAGGAGGAACATATGTCACGAACAAGAGTGGTTTCATACGTAGATGATGAAATTTTAAAAAGCCTAAATGGATTATGCGAAAATAATGATAAGCCATTGTCACAAATAATATCTGAGCTTATAGATATTGGCTATCGAGTTAAGCAACACCATGAAGCACACTCAGACCAGCGAGAAGAAGATAAAAAAGCTGAACTAGTGGATAATCATACGGAGTATTTGCTAAAAATAATGGCTATAACTACCGATACCTATCGATGTGTGCGTAATGAGAAATCGAAATATGACGATGATAGCTTTGATAGTGTTTTAACCACAATCAATAACAAGGCTCAGAACTTTATTAATAGAAAATTAGGAAATGGCTAACCTACAAAAGTAATTATCGCCAGACAGGAGGGGCCACGAAACGTGTTAATGGCGAAACAAAAAATGCGTAAATATAAGTGTCCCAAATTAGAAATAATTTATTTACACTACACTTGATACTTTATATCATGTTGCCTTTAATCTTCGCCATTCAGCATCAAACGGGGTCCATATTTAAAATAACTTAGCTGAAATAAATCCAGATTTACTACTTGGTAGGTAAGACCAATAAGTGAGTTGAGCAATTTTTGTAGAGAAACTATGGCTATTATTGAAATTAATGAACAATTCCGAACCGCTTTTAAGTTAATCGAGAACTCTAAACGGAATTTATTAATTTTGGGTAAGGCTGGTACTGGCAAATCAACTTTTCTACATTTTTGTCGCGATCGAACCACAAAAAAAATGGCAGTTTTAGCACCAACTGGAGTGGCAGCTATTAATATTGGCGGAGTAACAATTCATTCTTTTTTTGGTTTCCCTATTGATATTACTTTAGAAAAAATTAAAAAATTACCTAAACATGACGAAAGACATCGGCTTTTAGGGCAGCTTGATACTATTGTCATTGATGAAATTTCCGTGGTAAGAGCAGATCTACTGGACTGTGTGGCTAAGTTTTTAACGTTAAATGGGCCATACCCTCTTGAGCCTTTTGGCGGTATACAAATGATTTTTATTGGTGACCTTTACCAAATTCCACCCGTGGTAAAAAGCGATGTGGCTGCGTTTTTTACAACATTTTATCAAAGCCCGTATTTTTTCTCGTCTAAATCATATATTACTCATGCAAGCAGTTTTACTCTTATTGAATTTGAAAAAATTTATCGCCAAACTGATATATCTTTCATCAATCTACTCAACGCGATACGTAATAATACAGTAACTAATGTACATCTAATGGAACTTAATAAACGATTTCAACCAGGCTTTAAGGTCAAAGAAAATGAATTTTGGATTTATATCACCGATACAAATAAAGCAGTTAAAAGAATCAATGACGTTATGCTTGATCGTCTCAAAAATCGAGAAAATGTTTATCAAGCCAAAATTACGGGAGAAAGCAAGCAGGAGTCTTTTCCTACAGATATTGAATTAAGGTTATTAAACCGCATGCGGTTTAATAACTTTTATGCCGCATACAAGGTTATGCCGAACCAGTCTATTATCGCCCTTAATTTATAAGCCATTCCTCTGATTTTGCCATTAGATGGTTCGGTATAATAAAATATCTTCTTTGCTATCAATAACTGTAATTAAAGGAGATATTATGAAACTTACAAATCATAGAATTAAATTTTTAAATTCGGGACCAGTGGGTAAATACATTGGTAGTTTTATAGAATTATTAGCTAAGCAAAGATTCTCTATTAAGAATATCCCTAGGCGACTAGGGATTATAGCTGATTTGAACAGATGGTTAATTAGCCAAAAACTTGATATTACAGAGCTTAATCATAAAAAAATTGCTAGTTTCATGTCGGATTATAACCATCGTTTTAAATTAGTATTTGATCGCGGCACATATAAAACTAGTTTTAATATCTTTCTCAATTTGTTATATGAGAATGGAATTATTCAAGATTTTAAAACTAAAACTCCAGTAACACTGAGTGCAAGAGAAAAAATTTTGTTGGAATTTGATGAGTATCTTGGTAAACAGCAAGGTCTTTCACAATACACACGAACTTATTATAAACGTTATATAGGAAGGTTCCTATTTGAGATATTTGGAGATAAGAAAATTAACCTCAAAAAATTAAATATAAAAGATATTCTGTCTTTTATTCGCAAGCTATCTGGTGGAACTTCATTAAGTCTTATTGCTGCATCTCTTCGCTCATTTTTTAAGTATATGAGATTGATGGGTAAAATAAACATTGATTTATCAAGTTCAGTACCAACAGTAGCTAATAAAAGCGAAGAAAGCATCCCTGAGTTTCTTATGTCAATTTGCATCGAAATTTGACCCCCTAGTTGCATCGAAAATTGACCCCTCTGCCACGAGCTAAAAACTTCACTTTTACTGATCAATTTTTTGTTGTTTTTCCCTCCCTCAATCTCCAGCTTTTATCACCAGTTTCTAAGATCAAACAGTGGTGAGTAAATCTGTCAATTATCGCCTTAGTGGCTTTTATGTTACCAAAGATATCTGGCCATTCGTTGAATGCTAGATGAGTGGTTATTATTGTCGATACTTTTTCATAAAGATTAGAAAACAGTTCAAATAATAGAGGGCTGGCCTTTGGATCAATCGGCAAATAGCCTAGCTCATCAATTACAACAAGATCGAACCTTTGTAGCTTTGCCATAAATGCTGTTTCGTAGTTGTGAGACTGCGCTTTTATTAGATCTCTTGCTAGCTCAGCAAACTTATAAAACCGTATACGATAACTATTTTGTAATGCTAAGTAAGCAAGTCCAATCGCTAAATGGCTCTTTCCCGCACCACTGCCACCAATGATTAAAATATTGTAGTGGTCTTTTATAAATTTCATGCTTTTAGCATTGTCTAACGTTTCTATTTTAATTGGTAAACCTGTTGGGTCGAAGTTATCTATAGACTTCATTTGTGGTAATTTAGCTAATCCTAATTTGTACATAAAAGATCTTGTTTGTCGATAAGATGCTTCGCTTTTAAGCATAGATAGAAGCATTTGTGGCCACTCTTCTTGTGATTTTAAATCAATCATGTCATCAAAATATTGCAGCATCCCTTTTAATCCAAGAGCCCCAAATTGTTCTTTGATATTTTCATGCGACATAGATTGCCTCCTGAGATACAAGCTGATTGCTTAAAAAAGCATCGTTATAACAACATATATCTTCGCTTGGCGCTTCTATTAAATGCAGCTGTCGTTCTTCTATTTTTTCTTTTGGAGTTGCTGGAGTCAGATATTGTATGACAAAATCTGCATTACTTACTCCTATTTTTAAAGCATTTGTACACGCTTCATCAACTTTATTTAAGCCATGTTTTGATACTTGTAATAAAATTTTAATAAATTGTTTGTCACCATCTTCATGTGCTCTAAGATTATTTTGCATACTTATAAATGATGGTGGTAATTTTAAAAGCTTAAAAGGAGCGCCATTTCTTAATGCTCCAGGTTTGCGCTCAAGCGCTGGTATATAGTGCCACGGATCGTAAATTTTCTTTTTTTTCTCGAAACAACGCTCATGCTCACCTATTGTTTTTCCTTTGAATACTATAATAATTTTGTTGGTATAAGCTCTAACATCGGCAACTTCACCAACGTAATCGCAATCTACACTATACATATTGGTGTCGTAGTTTATTAAGCTGTATGATGAAACTACCGAAGGCTCAAGTTTATAAGCGTCAAATTGGTTGCGGTATTCTAGCAAACTTGGTTTCTCATCTTGATATACATCCCATACTTTTCGTCCGTTTAATTCTGGATGATTTGTTTTTTGAGCCCATTCTATGCATTCACCGAGAAGCTGTTCATTCAGTTCTTCTAAATAATTAATACAACGAAGTGGAGTAAAAAAATTTCTACGCCCAGTGTTAACTTGGCATTCTACCTGACCCTTTTCCCAACCAGAAGCTGGTGTGCATGCAATCGGTTCAAATAAATAATGAGAAGCCATTTCAGAAAAGCGTGAATTAAATTTACGGTCTTTGCCAACAAATACTTTGTTAACAGCAGTCTTCATGTTGTCAAATATGCCTTTTTTTGTAGTTCCTCCAAAAAATTGAAAGGCTTTATTGTGGGCATCAAAAACCATTTCCATTTGCTCATTTCTGTAGACAACAATTAAAAACATACGGCTGTAGCACAGTCGTATATGTGCAACCTTAACTCGCGTTAATATACCTTGTAACTCAATCTCTTCTGTACTCCAGTCAAACTGAAATGCTTCTCCTGGAGCAAACTCCAGTGGTATAAAAACCTTTTTTCCATCAGAATGATTATTACGTCTCCAATCGGTAGTAAATCTATTTATGGTTGAATAGCTCCCCTTGAAACCATTGCTGCAAAGCGTTTGGTATAATTTTTTTGCTGTATATCTTAAACGCAACGGCTGCTTAATATTTTTTTCTAACATGCTTGTTAGCTGATCTTTGAATTCTCCCATTATTGGTAACGTTTGTTTATCCCTCACGTAAGTCTTTGATGTTTTGTCGTCTCGGATAACTTTCTTTACCGTATTTTTTGATAAATTCAATTCACGAGCTATCGTTTTTATCCCCTTGTTTTGTACATAATACAGCCGCCTTATTTTCGCAATTGTTTCCACTATTATCATCCTCTTTTATCCTCTTAAAATTAGTTAAAATTTTAAGAGTAAATTTAGTAATTAGAGGGGTCAATTTTCG
This sequence comes from Gammaproteobacteria bacterium, assembly GCA_964213355.1. Classification (GTDB taxonomy): domain Bacteria; phylum Pseudomonadota; class Gammaproteobacteria; order UBA9339; family UBA9339; genus JBAXAM01. The sequence continues at coordinate 43,154 of CAXOVY010000022.1, read as the reverse complement.
GTGCAACTTTATGCTCTAGAGGGGTCAATTTTACATGGAAATTGACAACCATTTAAAGCAACTGATCCGTTGCTAAATTTTTTAAAAAATCTTTGACTTTTATGCCGAACCATCTAACGACAAAATCAGAGGAATGGCTTATAAATTAAGGGCGATAATAGACTGGTTCGGCATAACCTTGTATGCGGCATAAAAGCTAAAGGTGGGTGCGCAGATAATGATGATTAATAATGATAAGTCAGGTCGTTGGAATAATGGCACACTTGGTCGAATAATTGATATTGAGCATGGAGATGGCCTTATAGTAGTACAACTTGCGGACAAACAAGTGGTACGGATAGCTCCTCATAGCTGGGATATTTTTCAGTATGGAATTGATGAAGTAACCAATAGTTTACGTACCATAAAAGTAGGGGATTTTACTCAATACCCCATGCGTCTTGCCTGGGCTTTAACAGTACATAAAAGCCAGGGTAAAACTTTTACTAATGTCATTCTTGATCTTGCTACTACTTTTTCTCCTGGGCAGATGTATGTGGCTTTAAGTCGATGTACTAGTTTAGGCGGCTTAGTACTAAAAAAGCAAATAACTGCTAAAAGTATTTTTATTGATCGGCGTATAGTAGAATTCTTGGCTGCATTTGAGCAGTGATTCGCTAGTTTAACTGGTGATTGCCAGAGCTTGACCATTGCCATAGTGGTTCTTTTTAACAACCGGCATATAGAATTTATGCGAGAAACAATGGTGATCTAACGACAACACCAAAGGAACCCCTGCAGGAACCCCAAAATAAAAATCAAATTATTAATCACGGAATTTATCTTATAACTCTTTGATTTTATTGGTGGGCCGTGGGCGACTTGAACGCCCGACCAACGGATTAAAAGTCCGCTGCTCTACCGACTGAGCTAACGGCCCATAAAGAATCAAAACCAAGAGGTTGCAATAATACATTGGTGTTATTAGTTTGCAACAGAAAACAAACATCTATCAAATTAACTGCCAGCGACGGTCATTTTGTCAAGTAAAATAGAACCAGTCAATATATTGCTACGATAATCAATATCATTACCAATAGCCACTATATTTAATAATATATCCCTTAAATTGCCAGCAATTGTCACTCCGGTTACCGGATACTGAACCTGTCCATTTTCTACCCAATAACCAAAAATGCCACGCGAATAGTCTCCAGTAACAATATTTACACCATCCCCCATTAACTCAGTTACTAAGAGTCCGGTCCCCATCTTACAAAGCAATCCATTTAAGTCAAGATCACTGGTTTTAACGATCAAATTATGTACACCACCAGCATTTCCGGTAGTTTTCATTTTTAATTTGCGCGCCGCATAACTATCGAGTACATACCGCTCTAAAACACCATCAACCACAATGCCACTGCGAAATAATTTTACCCCTTCACCATCAAAAGCAGCGCTGCCCAATGCCTTTGGTATATGCGGATTTTCTTCAATATTAATATGCTTAGCAAAAACTTGCCTGTGTAAATGATCAACCAGAAATGAAGCCCGGCGATAAATATTATTACCGTGAATAGCACAAATGAAATTACCGATTAAACTGCTAGCAATTTCCGCAATAAAAACTATTGGACATTCGCGCGTAGTAATTCTTTGCGCATTAAGTCGATTGATAGTACGTTTAGCTGCTTCTGCCGCAACACTATCTGCCTTTTCCAGATCACAAGCATCACGCGCAACGGTGTAATAATAATCACGCTGCATTTCATTTTTATCTTCCGCTATAAAAGAACAGCCAAAACTATGTTTCGTTGCAACGGTGGTTCCACAAAAACCGTGACTATTGGCGTAAATATCAAAACTTTGAAAAGTATCCACTCCAAAGCCGTCAGAATTAGTTAGCCGCTTATCATAGGAAAAACCTTTGGTTTCGGCATTTTTTGCCAGATCAATTGCTTCCTCAACTTTAATTTGCCAGGGGTGATATAGATCCAAATCTTGGTAATCATAAGCCATTAATTCTGGATCGGCCAAACCAACAAAGGGGTCTTCACTAGTAAACCGTGCAATATGACAGGCTTTTTCAATCATGGTAGCAATAGCCCCTGGTTTTAAATCGGAGGTAGTAGCTGATCCAGTACGATAGCCAAAATATACGGTTACACCTAAAGTTTTACCATTGCTATGCTCAATAGTTTCAACTTTGTTTTTACGAACCTTGACAGAAAAACCAGAACCAATGTCGGCATCAACCTCAACCGCAGTTGCGCCCATTTTTTTTGCTTGCTTAATAATATCGCTGGTTAAACCCGTGAATTTTCTTTCGTCAAATCCGTGTTTACTTTTTGCGGCTTTTTTTTGTTTTTTTGCAACCACTTTTAACCTTTAGAACTTGAGGCTTATGCTTTAATGCTATTTCTAAAACCTGATCGATCCACTTAACCGGCTTTATAATCAAATACTCTGTAATGTTTTTTGGCATTTCCTTTAAATCTTTAATGTTTTCCTCAGGAATAATCACTGTCTTGATGCCACCACGCAAAGCAGCCAGCAATTTTTCTTTTAGTCCACCAATCTGCAATACTTCCCCACGCAAAGTTATTTCGCCAGTCATAGCGACATCGGCACGCACCGGAATGTGAGTTAATGCCGAAACCAAAGCAGTGCACATACCAATACCAGCGCTGGGACCATCTTTAGGAGTAGCTCCTTCAGGTACATGAACGTGCAAATCACACTTTTCATAAAAATCTTTTTCAATACCCAAAGCTTGGCTACGGCTACGCACTACGGTTAAAGCAGCATGAATTGATTCTTGCATGATTTCGCCCAAACGACCGGTATAAATTGCCTTGCCTTTTCCGGGAACAACTGCTACTTCAATCGTTAATAAATCTCCACCCACTTCAGTCCATGCTAAACCAGTTACCTGACCAACTTGATCTTTATTTTCTGCCAAACCAAAATGATAAATTTTCACACCCAAATATTTTTCGATGCGATGCTCGGTAACTTCTACTTTTTTACTCTTGGGATTAATCAAAATATCTTTTACAACTTTACGACAGATCTTAGCAATTTCACGCTCTAAATTACGCACTCCAGCTTCACGGGTATAATAACGAATAATTTCTACAATTGCGCTTTCGGCAAATACAATCTCTTTAGATTTAAGGCCGCTTTCCTTGATTTGTTTTGGAATCAGATATTGCATGGCAATACGCAATTTTTCGTCTTCGGTATAACCGGCTAAACGCAATACTTCCATACGATCAAGCAAAGCAGGCGGAATATCTAATGAATTTGCAGTAGCGATAAACATAACATCGGAAAGATCATAATCAACTTCAAGATAATGATCATTGAAGGCGTGATTTTGTTCTGGATCTAATACTTCGAGCAAGGCAGAAGCTGGATCACCACGAAAATCCATAGCCATTTTATCGACTTCATCTAGCATAAAGAGCGGATTGCGCACTTTAACCTTGGCCATTTTTTGTAAAATCTTACCCGGAAGCGCACCTATATAAGTGCGGCGATGCCCACGAATTTCCGCTTCATCACGCACTCCGCCAAGCGAAACACGAATAAGTTCACGCCCCGTGGCATGAGCAATTGATTGTCCTAATGAGGTCTTACCCACACCCGGCGGCCCAACCAAACATAAAATTGGCCCTTTAATTTTGCGCACCCGATTTTGTACTGCTAAATATTCTATAATGCGTTCTTTAATTTTTTCTAAGCCATAGTGACCAACCTCAAGAATTTTTTCAGCCTTAGGTAAGCTTTTATTAACCTTGGTCATTTTCTTCCAAGGTATATCTAAAAGCCAATCTAAATAGTTACGTGAAACAGTTGCTTCTGCCGACATGGGCGGCATCATTTTTAACTTGTTAAATTCGGCTAAAGCCTTTTCTTTGGCTTCTTTACTTAAACCAGCTTTTTCAATTCTTGCCTTTAGTTTTTCTGCTTCAGATAGTGGCTGACGACCCTCGCTGATCTCATCGAGTTCTTTTTGTACTGCCTTGAGCTTTTCATTCAAATAAAACTCCCGCTGCGTTTTGTCCAACTGAGTTTTAACGCGGTGTTTTAATTTTTCTTCGACTTGAAGCACTTCAAGCTCATGTACCAATAAACCAATAACAAATTGCAGTCTTTGTTTAGCATCTTGTATTTCTAAAATTTTCTGCTTGTCCTCAAATTTAATCAATGGCAAATGAGCAGCAACAGCGTCGGCTAAACGCCCAGGTTCGTTAATATTAGCTAGAGCAGACAAAATTTCCGGGGGAATTTTAGAGTTTAATTTAACGAAATTGCTAAACTCATCTAGGAGAGAACGAATCAACGCTTCAGTTTCATTGTCTTTGAGTATAGTATCTTCTAGCGCTTCGATTTCACCAATTAGCAAATTTTCATTTACTACTAAATTCTTAATTTTGCCACGACTAATGCCTTCAGCTAAAACCTTGATAGTACCATCTGGTAATTTTAATACTTGCAAAACGTTAGCCATAGTACCAATATGATAAAGATCATCAAATTTTGGATCTTCGTTTTTTGCATCTTTTTGCGCAACAAAAAATATTTGTTTGCCGGTATTAACGCTGGTTTCTAGCGCCTGAATTGATTTGGGACGATTAATAAATAATGGTACCACCATAAAAGGATAAATAACCGAATCGCGCAGTGGTAATATTGGAATTGAGTTTTGTTTTTCTTGCGTTCTGTGCATGTTAATTTCAGCCATATTTTTCGTTTCATTTTTAGAACCAACTCAGAAACTCGCTAGGCTAGGCCAGAAACCGTAGATTTTCGATAACCGCAGCGGCAACATACGCTGGTGGTATGACAAGCAGCTGTGATAGCTGAAAAGCACCGATTTATGCAGCATAGTGAGTTTATGAGCTGGTTCCTTCGTAGATTAAAATTGGGGCATTCTTACCATTTACAACCCCAGCATCAATTATAACTTTGCTTAAACCTTTTTGTGATGGCAAGTGATACATGGTTTCTAGCAACAATTTTTCCAAAATCGACCTTAAACCACGAGCGCCCGCTTTTTTCGCCAAAGCTTTTTTGGCTACGGTTTTTAAAGCCTCGTCTTGAAATTCAATTTCCACATTTTCCATAAGAAACAATTTATGATATTGCTTGGTTAGGGCATTTTTTGGCTCTTTTAAAATACTTACCATTTCAGCTTCTTCCAATTCATCTAATACTGCAATTACTGGTAGGCGCCCAATAAACTCTGGGATTAGCCCAAATTTTATTAAGTCTTCTGGCTCCACCTGACGCAACAACTCGCCAACAGCTTTTTTGTTTTCTTCACCATAAATTTCTGCAGCAAATCCAATACCTGACTTTTCCGTGCGTGCTCTTATGATTTTATCTAGCTCTGCAAAAGCTCCACCACAAATAAAAAGAATATTTCTAGTGTCAACCTGCAAATACTCTTGTTGTGGATGTTTGCGCCCACCATGAGGCGGCACACTAGCGACCGTTCCTTCGATCATTTTTAATAATCCTTGTTGCACCCCTTCACCTGAAACATCACGCGTAATCGAGGCACTATCGCCTTTGCGCGATATTTTGTCTATTTCGTCAATATAAATTATACCGGTTTGGGCTTTTTTAACGTCGTAATCGCACTTTTGTAATAATTTTTGGACAATAGTTTCGATATCATCACCAACGTAACCAGCTTCAGTAAGCGTCGTAGCATCTGCAATGGCAAAAGGAACATTCAGCATCCGAGCAAGTGATTCTGCAAGCAAAGTTTTACCGCACCCGGTTGGACCAATAAGCAAGATATTGCTTTTACTTAACTCAACACCATCATCCTTGCTGTTTTTATAAGATAATCTTTTATAATGGTTATGAACGGCAACGCTTAGGGTTTTTTTTGCATATTCTTGCCCAACCACATAATCATTCAAAAATTTATTAATTTCTTCTGGTGTTGGTACCTTAATTTCAGCTTCAATAATTTGCTGTGTTTTTTGGTCAGTCTCTAGCATCTCTTTGCACATACCAATACACTCATCACATATAGAAGCAGATGAGCCAGCAATTATCTTTTGTACTTCATTTTGGTTTTTACCACAAAATGAACAACTCATTGTTTTATCTTTATTAGTCTTCATATATATTACGCAAACAAGTCAAAGTATTAAAAATATTGTACTACTTATTGTAGCTTAGTTTATTGATTCTGGTGACAACAAGCAATTATTTCAACTGCTTATCAGCGATATAAGACAAAGCCTTGTCAATCCGCCCTAGTATACGTCGTTTTCCTAATAGCCTAAGCGTTATATTGAGCGGAGGAGACACAACTGTTCCAGTAACCGCAACTCTAATAGGTTGAGCTACCTTACCAAGCTTTAATTCAAATTGCTTAGCAATATCTTCAATCACCTGGTGCAGATTTTCATCAGTCCAAGCAGTTAGAATATCAAAACGATGGCGTGCAGCTTGTAAAAACGAAACTGTCTCTGGATTCAAATGTTTTTTTGCATCCTCTTGATAATCTGCGAAGTCTTCATAAAAACAACGGCTTTTCACTGCCATTTCACGCAATGTTTCTACACGCTCTCTCAAAGCAACAACTACCTCACTCAGCGCCGGTCCTTCATTATAATCGATTTTTAGCTCTTGCATTTGCGGCATTAAATGAGACGCCACTATTTGCGGATCTAATGTTTTAATATAGTAACGATTAAGCCAAAGTAATTTTTCGGGATTAAAAGCTGCTGCAGCCCTGTTGATGTCCTTGATATCAAATAGCTTGATCATTTCGTCTCGCGAAAAAATTTCTTGATCACCATGTGACCAACCAAGCCGCACTAAATAGTTTAGTACCACTTCTGGCAAAAAACCATCATCCCGATACTGCAGCACACTAGCCGCACCGTGGCTTTTAGATAGCAATTTGCCATCATTACCTAAAATCATCGGGACATGAGCATATATTGGTGGCTCAGCATCAAAAGCATGAAAAATATTAATTTGCCTGGGAGTGTTGTTTATGTGATCAGAGCCGCGAATAACGTGGGTAATTTTCATATCTAAATCATCAACAACTACACAAAAATTATAGGTTGGAAAACCATCTGTACGAATAATTATTAAGTCGTCAAGTTCGCTGTTTTGGAAACTCAAAGACCCTAGTATTTGATCTTCAAATTCAACCGATCCTCCCTGTGGGTTTTTAAACCGTATGACAAATGGTTGCTCTTTATCTTCTGGCAAATTTTGATTGCGACAACATCCATCATAGCGTGGCTTTTCTTTATTCGCAAATTGCCTTTCTCTTTGCTCAGCTAATTTTTCTTTGGAACAATAACAGCGGTAAGCTAGACCTGCCTCGATTAAACGCTCCGCTACCTTGCGATAATGATCAAGCCGCTGGGCTTGATAAAACGGTCCAGCATCATAATCAAGACCAAGCCAGCTCATGCTGTCTAAAATTAATTGGGTGGCTTCCTGGGTCGAACGCTGCTGATCAGTATCTTCGATCCGTAATATAAATTCGCCACCACGATTACGCGAATAAAGCCAGCAAAAAAGTGCGGTACGAATATTGCCTAAGTGTAAACTACCAGTTGGACTGGGTGCAAAACGAGTTCGAACAATCATACAAGTGCCTTATAATTCTAGACAAGAAGGTAGATTATAAACTAGTATTGCATTTTTAGAAACATTAATGGGGTCAGGTCTTGAATCGTGAATTTTTAGATATAACCAAAAAAGTAATTATCTACAAAAATTCACGATTCAAGACCTGACCCCAGTTGCGGGCGATTAGCTCAGGTGGTAGAGCACTGCTTTCACATGGCAGGGGTCACTGGTTCGATTCCAGTATCGCCCATTTTATTACGAGTTTTAAAGTTTTATGGAAGAAATCGAACAACCATTTTATAAAACAGATCCTTTTGAACAAGCCAATATCGAAATAAGACCATCCCCACTCCACCGTTATGGTGTATTTGCTAAAAAAGATATTGCACCAAAAAAAGTGATCGAAGAATGCCCAGTAATACTTTTTAGTAGCTTAAAAAGAAAGCAGACAATTGCTTTCGATGACCTAGCCTTTCTTTGGGATGACAACAACTGCGCTGTTGCCTTAGGTTATGGCAGTATGTATAACCACTCCACACAACCTAATGCAAACTTTGTTCGCAACCGCCAAAACCAAGTACTAAGCTTTATAGCCACTAAACGCATTCCTGCAGGAACAGAAATCTTGATTAACTACGGTGATGACTATTGGACAACACGCAATAAAACACCCTTGGATGTAAAACCACAAAATGATTCCTCCAACGCATCTCGAGTTATCGTTTTGCTTTTCCTGCTATTGGGACTATCTAAAATTTTTCCGCTCGATCTACATCCTACTACTACAGAAACAAAAACCAACCACCAAGCTGCTCAGGCTTTAACTAATCCACTTAAATAGCTATATGCAAAAAACTTGCACCACTTAAACCAAAACAATCTTAAACAGTAATTCACATTTTTTGCTATCAATGTCTAACAATCAACACCAAAACAGCAACAAAACCAATTAACAGCAAAGCCAAAATACCAAAGGTAAAAATGCTTGCATCTAAATTAGTTTTCGAAAAAGCTTCCGGATGCGCACGAAAATAAACAAATAACTGCCAAATAAAAAATATGGCTATAACTACAAGCAATAATTTGTAAAACATTAAACGACCTGCAGTATCGTTAATGAATTTGTTCCACCAGCTACTCCAATATGATCACCACAAGCCACAGCCACAAGATCATCATTTTTGATTAAATCTGCCTTTTTTAATACATCAATAGCCGCTGCTTTGATTTCAATATTGGTTTTAAATTTAGTAACATCAAATTCTATTGGATAAACATCTCTATATAGAACCATCCTCCCTAATGTATTACCACTGCGACTTAAACCATAAATAGGAATACCAGAATGAACTCGCGACATCCATAATGTTGTCTTACCAGTTTCAGTAAGAGCAATTATCGCCTTAATATTCAAATTATTTGCCACATACATTGATGACATTGCAATTGCTTCATCAGCTCGTTCAAAATGTAAATCCAGACGATATTTTGCAACCAAAGTTGCTTGATTTTTTTCCGCAGCCAAGCACACACGATCTATGGTCTGAATAACCAGCACCGGATGATCACCAGTCGCCGTCTCTGCTGACAGCATTACTGCATCAGTTCCATCCAATACTGCATTCGCTACATCAGAAACTTCGGCACGTGTTGGTGTCGCATTATGAATCATTGTCTCCATCATCTGCGTTGCCGTAATTACTGGCTTATTCAGAGCTACAGCACAATCAATCATAAATTTTTGTGCCGCGGGTACTTCAGCATCACCAATTTCTACACCCAAATCACCACGCGCTACCATAATGCCGTCAGAAGATTTAATTATTTCTTTTAAGACATCTGGAACCATTGCTTCAATACGCTCAATTTTAGCGATTACACCAGCATTTCCGCCTTCTTTAGCAATTAATGCTTTGGTTTCTTCAACATCAGCCTTGGAACGCACAAAAGAAATTGCGACATAATCCGCATTAAGTAACACAGCTGTTCTTAAATCTTCACGATCTTTATCAGTAAGTGCTCCAGCTGAAAGACCACCACCTTGGCGATTAATACCCTTATTGTTTGATAAATCTCCGCCCACCTGAACACGACAAATAATACGTGTTCCCTCGATTTTTTTGACTACCAATACCAAGCGACCATCATCAAGTAACAATACATCCTCTGGTTTAACATCGTGAGGTAACTCTTTATAATCAATACCAACGACATTTTCATCACCGGCATCTTTAGCTAACGCAGCGTCTAAAACAAATTCGGCATTTTCCTTCAAAAATACTTTGCCATTTTTAAACTTAGCAACCCGAATCTTCGGTCCTTGCAAATCAGCTAAAATACCGACTATTTTGCCTTCTTCTTTGGCTGCCTGACGCACAATTGTAACCAGGCTTTTCTTTTCATCTGGTGTACCATGAGAAAAATTTAAGCGCACTACATCCACACCAGCAGCAATCATTTTACGTAAAACATCCAAACTGCTTGACGCTGGGCCAAGGGTAGAAACAATTTTTGTTCTTCTCATGATTTATACCTTCGTATTTTAAATGGAAACTATTGACATACAGAACTCAGCTATGATAGAGCGTTCCTCTTTTTTTGTACTACAGATACCTTTTTGTGCTTTTTCGTTCGCTGCCGTCCAAGAAAATGACCACCCAGCACTACGATCGGGACTACAACACGTCCCTATACACTCCAAAATTGACATATTACTATATGCTTCTTTAAAAGCGCCGTTGTGGCGACAACGACACCACCCCGCAGCATTTACCAACGCAATTTCTTCTATTTGCAGCACGCTAATTTTCATTTGATTTTATTTTCCTCTTTCTTCCAACATTTTCACAGCAGGAAGCTTCTCGCCCTGTAAATATTCCAGGAAAGCTCCTCCAGCAGTAGAAATATAGGAAAGCTTTTTTTCGATACCATATTTTTCAATAGCTACTACAGTATCACCACCACCAGCAATACTAAACGCTGGGCTTGCAGCAATAGCCAAAGCTAATGCCTTAGTGCCCTCGCCAAACTGGTCTATTTCAAACACACCAACGGGACCATTCCAAACTATAGTTTTGGCATTAGCAATTATGTCTGCTAGACGTTTGCGTGTCTCTGGACCAATATCTAAAATCATGTCGTCAGCTGCAACTTCAGTAGCTTTTTTAATTGTTGCTTGAGCAGTTTCCGACATTTCTTTAGCAACTACAACATCAGTTGGAATTGGAATTTCAGATTTGCGATTTTTAGCTAGCTCTAAAAGTTCCTTTGCTTTCGCGATGAAGTCTAACTCTACCAGCGATTTACCGATTGGCAAGCCAGCAGCAGCCATAAAAGTATTAGCAATGCCACCACCAACTAGCAACTGATCAACTTTGCCCAACAAATTTTCCAAAAGCTGCAATTTGGTTGAAACTTTAGATCCACCAGTAATCGCGACTAATGGATGCTCGGGTTTTTCTAAAGCTTTGCCTAAAGCTTCTAGTTCCGCCATTAAGAGTGGACCGGCACAAGCGACTGGAGCAAATTTACCAATACCATGGGTTGACGCTTGGGCACGATGCGCAGTAGCAAATGCGTCCATAACAAAAATATCACAAAGCGCTGCCATTTTTTTAGCAAGGTCTTCGTTATCTTTTTTCTCACCTTTATTGAAACGTACATTTTCGCAAAGCACAATCTCACCTAGCTCAACATTTACACCATCAAGCCAATTGCGCTCTAAGCGAATTGGTTTGCCAAAAAACTTGCTTAGCCAATCAGCAACTGGTCTGAGAGAAAATTCTTCACTGAATGCACCCTCTTCTGGTTGACCCAAATGTGACAACACAATAACTCTTGCACCAGCATCTGCTGCCAACTTAATCGTTGGTGCTGAAGCCTGTAGGCGTTTATCACTAGTGATTACTCCATTTTTCAAAGGCACATTAAAATCTACGCGGATCAAAACGCGCTTGCCCTTTAAATCTAAATCCATCATTTTTAAAATTGCCATAAGTCCCTCGCAAGTTACGCAAACTAAAGTCTGCGACTACCAAAATCAATTACCATTCCGGTAGGCGCAAGCTTTAGCTTGCGTTAAAAAATATTTATTTAATGCCCATCCAAAATTTGGTTACATCGAGCATTCTTGTGGAAAAACCCCATTCATTATCGTACCAAGAAAGAGCCTTCACTGTTTTGCCAATAACTTTAGTTTGGCTCGATTCAAAAATTGAAGAAAGCGGATTATGATTAAAATCATGCGATACTAATGGCAGGTCGTTATAACCAAGAATACCTTTGAATTCGCCTTCTGACGCAGCTTTCATAATTGAATTAACTTCTGCTTTAGTGGTTGGCTTGGCTGATTCAAATACCAAATCAACAATGGAAACATTAATTGTTGGCACCCGCATAGCAAAACCGTCTAGTTTTCCAGCTAATTCTGGTAATACCAAACCAACTGCTGCTGCTGCGCCAGTTTTAGTAGGAATCATTGACTGGGTGGCTGAACGAGCACGACATAGATCTTTATGGTAAACATCGGTTAAAACTTGGTCATTAGTATAGGAGTGTATAGTTGTCATAAGACCGCTAACTATACCAATTTTATCATGCAACACTTTGGCCATTGGCGCCAAGCAATTGGTTGTGCATGAGCCGTTAGAAATAATCTGATGACCAGCATTGAGAATGGTGTGGTTAACACCATAAACTACAGTAGCATCAACATCTTCACCTGGCGCCGAAATCATTACTTTCTTTGCACCAGCATTGATGTGCGCCATTGCCTTTTCCTTAGCAGTAAATTTACCCGTACACTCAAAAACAATGTCTACACCCAAATCTTTCCATGGCATTTTGGCTGGATCTTTTTCCGCCAGCACTTTGATACGATCGCCATTAACAACCATATAATCGCCATCAACTTTGACATCACCAGCAAATTTGCCATGAACCGTATCATAAATGGTTAAGTGAGCATTTATCTTTGCATCACCCAAGTCATTAACTGCAACAATTTCCATATCTTTACGATAGCCCTCTTCATAGACTGCACGTAAAACATTACGGCCAATTCTGCCATATCCATTAATTGCTATTTTTATAGTCATATTCAACTCCTTATTTATTAAGAATATATAATTGCCTGGTTATAAATAAAATATTTTAGTAATTCGAAATTAAGTTGATACCATTTTGCTCTGAAAACCCAAAAAACTCAAATAATATTTTATCTGGGGCAGACTCACCATAACAATCTAACCCTATGATTTTTCCAGCAATTCCAACGTATTTGTACCAAGATTGAGAGGCAGCAGCTTCAATTGCCATACGTTTAGTAATATTTGGGGGCAGAACTGTGCTTTTGTAGCTAGCATCTTGCTTATCAAAAACATCTTGTGATGGCATCGAGACTACGCGAATTTTTTTGCCTTGTTCTTGTAATTTAGCAGCAATATTTACGGCTAAAGCAACTTCTGAGCCAGTAGCAATTAAAATACAATCCGGCTCGCTTTGAGTGTTAACCAGAACATAACCTCCGCGTTTGATGTTAGCTAAAGCTTCTGCATCGCGTGACTCAGCAACGAGTTTTTGGCGCGTAAGCACTAGCGCTGTTGGGCCATCTTTGCGTTCAACTGCGTATTGCCAAGCCACTGCTGTTTCCGTCGAATCGCAAGGACGCCACACCGATACATTCGGCGTAGCACGTAATATTGATAATTGCTCAACTGGCTGATGCGTTGGTCCATCTTCACCTAGTCCAATTGAATCATGACTTAAAACATAAATTACGCGCTTTTTCATCATAGCAGCCATGCGTATTGCACTATGACCATAACTTGCAAACACCAAAAATGTTCCGCCATATGGGATAAATCCACCATGCAAGGCTACACCATTCATGATAGCGAACATACCAAATTCACGCACACCATAACGCATATAGTTTCCGCCAAAATTATTTTTGGTTACATCCTTTGATCCGCTCCAATTGGTTAAGTTGGATGCTGTTAAATCGGCAGAACCACCTAGAAGCTCTGGTAAGATCGGCCCATATGCATTTAAAGTTTTTTGCGACGCTTGCCGTGTTGCCAAACTTTCAGCTTTAGCAGCAGTTTGTTCGATATAATCACGTGCTTTTTCTGACCAATCATTTGGTAATTCACCATTGACACGACGCAATAATTCAGCGGCTAAATCTGGGTATTGTTTTTGATATGAGTTAAATAATTCTTGCCAAGAATTTTGGTTTTTTTGGCCTTGGTCTTTGGCATTCCACTGAGAATAAATTTCTTCAGAAATTATAAATGGTGCATATTGCCACCCTAATTTTTCACGCATAGCTATGATTTCTTTATCACCAAGCGGCGAACCATGACAATTATGGGTACCACATAAAGTTGGCGCACCAAAACCAATCGTAGTTTTGCAACAAATTATACTTGGGCGATCTTGCGTGACACGCGCTTCTTTAATCGCCAGGCGTATTGAGTCGGAATTATGGCCATCAACATCAGCCACTACATGCCAGTTGTAAGCCCCAAAACGCTTTGCTACGTCTTCGGTAAACCAACCAGAAGTATGACCATCAATGGAAATACCATTGTTATCCCAAAATATAATTAATTTACCAAGACCCAAAGTTCCGGCAAGCGAGGAAACTTCATGCGAAATTCCCTCCATCAGACAACCATCACCCACAAAAGCATAGGTGTAATGATCAACAATATCAAAACCCGGCCGGTTAAATTGCGCTGCTAAATTTTTTTCTGCCAATGCCATGCCAACAGCATTTGCCAAACCTTGACCCAGAGGACCTGTTGTGGTTTCAACACCTAAGGTTAAACCAAACTCTGGGTGCCCAGGAGTTTTTGAGTGTAGCTGCCGAAAGTTTTTAATGTCATCAATGGTTAAAGCATAACCAGTTAAATGCAAAAGCGAATAAAGAAGCATTGAACCATGACCGTTTGATATAACAAATCGATCACGGTTGTGCCACTTAGGATTATTTGGATTATGTTTTAAAAATTCGCGCCAAAGCACCGTTGCGATATCTGCCATTCCAAGTGGCATTCCAGGATGACCAGAATTGGCTTTTTGAATAGCATCGACACTTAAAAAACGAATGGCATTGGCAAGTTGATTGGGAACTGACATTTTGGTTCTCTGTGATTGGAAATTTGATTTGCGATTATCGTCTAATTTTTTCTATTTGTCACCCTAAACAGCGAGAATGCTCCCGCGACAACATATGTCACGAAAATAAATTTTAGGGGCTTTTACTTGTCGTTTTTTTAGATTTTCACGCCAAAACTAACTGCTCAAATAAAAAATGGCCAAAATTTTTATGCCGGTTTTACGTTTTTTACGACTATGTCGTATTTTTGCCGAAAAGATTACTCACGCCTCTAACTACTAAGCTGCAAGCACCAACCACATAATCATATGTACGACCGCAAGCATTAGCCGTCATGTTATACCCTAATCCGAAAGTGTAGGAAATATCGTCATACATTGGAGGGAATATGAGCCTTCCACCATATTGTGAAGCAGAAATACAAATAATATCTATTGGTGTTGGTAAATTCCAACATGCAAAGGTACCAATAACAATACCTAGCATTCCACTCAAATGTGCATCATCCAGAAATCCACCAGAAACTTTATTTATTTCGCTTTGACTTAACTGAACAATTTTACTCATACTAATTTTTCTCCAATTTTTTCATTCATGCAACTACGATTATTCAGATCCATCTGCCAAAAAATCCTTAGGTTAATTTATTGCTCTTCTATTTAATAGTCAATGTTTAAACAAAAATTTTTACTTAAAGCTCACCCCTAACTCCGTAGGCACCAGAAGCATTAGAAAAAAAGACTAAACACTAAGACAGGCTAAATCTTGCGGCCACCAGCAGCTTGTAATCCTTTACTATAAGAATCCAATGCGCCACGCAAATCATTTTGCATTTCCATAATTTGACCAAGCTCTAAATAAACAGCTGGTGCTTTCGTTAAGCACGCACTTTTTTCCAGGTATTGGCGTGCCTTACCCCAAAGTTTTTGCTGTTTACAAATACGCCCAAGACACAATAATAAAGCTGAATTTTCTGGGTTTTCTTTTAACCATCCTTCTGCTCGTGCTACTTTTTTTATTGGATTGCTACTTGGCAGCATAGCATACAACTCAAGTAATCGCTCATCTAAAACTTTATGTAAGGCCATTTTAAGAATGGCCTCAGCTTCTTCACACTCTTTGTTAGCCAACAAATGCTCCACATAAATCGCAACTATTGCTGGATACTTTCGCAGATACCCAGGTAACTCACCCCATTTAACTTCAATGGTATTATTGATCCTACTCACTAAAAGCAATTCACTATAAACCTTAAGCTCAAGCTGATTTATTTCTTCAATGCTAAATGCGCGACGCTTGCGCAAATCTGGCAACAAAACTTTAAGACCCACCCAATCCTTTAATTCAAAATATGCCTGCTCTAGCAATTGCAAAATAAAAGCATTTTTCGGCTGCAATTGGTGCAACCGCTGCAATGTTGCAAGCGCCTCCTCCCATTGCTGATTAAAGATTTGCAATCGTGCTTGCGTTAAGCTTACAACCATAGGGTGATCGGCATCATCTCTTTGGGCTATAAGCAAATAATTATCTCGACGCGCAAGTGCGTGCTGCTGTTGTGCCATAAACGCAGCAGCCAAATAATTGATTAACGGCATATCGCTATATTTTGCTCCGCGTATTAATTTCTTTTCGGAAGCTCCCCAATTACCCTCAGCAAAATCATATAGTCCTAAGACAGTTTGTGCACGAGCTTTGAGTTTGCGTCTATTGATAACCCATTGCTTAAGACGTATGGTTATAGAGTTAACTCCACTGCTAAAACGCAATAACATATAAAATAATAAAAACAATAGGATTAAAACAACCACAGCAAACCATAGCGTCGTCTCCACACTCCAGCCTTGATAAGAAACCAAAACATACCCAGGATTACGATACATAATAATTCCAAACCATACAGAAGATAATAAAGCCAAAAAATAAATGATTATTCGTCTCATAATAATTTAGCTCTCTTGGGTTGTGGTGTTTTGAATCGCCATCATAGACTCTGTTAGCGCTGGTAAGTCAGGTTGTAAATTAGTTTGCTGTAACTCTTGAAGCACGTGTAAAACGTCAATTGTAGCAGCATCATTACAAGCAAAGTATTTGGTAATTAAATCTACAACCTGGGTTAAACATACTTGATATAATTTGTTTTGTCGTTGCATAACAGCTAATTCTGCTTGCAATAACTTGGCCTGTATATTGAGACGCAAAATTGTTGCTTGCTGGGGCGGCAATATAGGCTCAGTAGTTTGATGCCTGATAATGACAATATCTTTTAAAGCCTTTACTACACTAACAAACAAGCGGTTTAATAACCGCGCTGGCTGTGATTCTGTAGCCATAGGTGTTATTGACCCAATAACAGCCTGGGATGGCGTCACGGGCAAAGTATCAACTTGTCGACTAACCATATCGATTTTGAGAACCAATTCTTCAGGATTAACAATTGCCACAGCTTGCAAACTGGCAATATCTTTGTTTAAAGCATGACTAATCACCAATTCTTTTGTCTCATTTGTATATTTTTTTGCTGCCAATAAAAATACCAAAGCAGTTTTTACATCTCTAGTTGTATTCAAGGTTAGATCCGCCATTCTGACGAGATGCTCAATAGCAATTGGTTTCCAACTTGTGGCTTTAGCATAATCTTGCTTCTGTACTTCATTTTGATTTTGCAAATCTTGAATAACCGCCTGCCCTTGGGTAAGTTTACTTTGTAACTCTGCAATTGTAGTAGCAGGGGTAGTAAGAGCAGCTTTACTAAAACTAAAGCCAAAATATTTTCCTAACGCCACAGCAATTATGAGTATTATTAATATTATAAGCGACACCAAAACTTTTTTGTGTCGATTGGGATTTGTATTTTGTTCAGTCATATTTTTCCTTTTGCATATCCTGCCGCATAAGGATAATTTTATAATCCTGCTTTAGGATTATATTCAATATCCTTATAGATGTTAGAGGTATCTCTTTGGGGTTCTGGCGAAAAATAACAATCAGCAATACTAGCTGATTTACAGAACCTATGATTGCCCGTTAAAGCGCTCCAACCACCTCCACTGGGTTCGAGTATCGCCTGACTACTCATCTGCTCTACTGCCAATGGAAATCCTACAGCTTCATTCGTTTGATATAAACAAATTATCTTTCCAATTTTTATACCAGACCATTGAGCACCGAGAAAACTTGTAACTTTTGTAGCAGTCGATGGCGTATAATTTTTCCATTTATTATCTTGAGTGATCCAAAACTCCTTCTGTTTAATTAAAGTTTCAACTTGGGGACAAAACAACCTTACAGCACTCGTACTTGCTGCTACTTCCGTATTGTTTGAGTTTGCTGCCATAGCTACTGTAAAAAAACCCAGAACAGCACTTAACAAAAAGTATTTATATATGCTATTAAGCATCTTGATTCCTCCTTACCCCTTGATTGGTACAAGAACCCTTGACATACTATAATACTAAAGCCAAACTTATGCTACTTTGAACCTGTTTTCACAACCCAATAAGGAGAGGACCCTTGGCCAAATTACATTTTTATTATTCGGCGATGAATGCTGGCAAAAGCACAACACTGCTACAATCCAGTTATAATTATAACGAACGCGGCATGGATACTCTGGTTTTAATCCCCGCAATTGTTGGTGCTAATAAAGTTGCCTCACGCATTGGATTGCATGCAGAGGCAATACCTATTAATAAGGACGAGGATCTTTACCAACTTATCAAACAAGCTTTAAACAAAAACAATAATATCAAGTGTGTGTTGGTTGATGAAGCTCAGTTCCTTACAAAAAAGCATGTGCAGCATCTTGCCCAAGTAACTAATGATTTCAACACACCAGTACTCACATATGGATTACGTACTGATTTTCTGGGCGAACCATTTGAGGGCAGCAAATATCTTTTAGCATTAGCTGATCAATTAATTGAGCTCAAAACTATCTGTCATTGCGGTCGTAAAGCAACTATGAACTTACGCGTAGACGAAAAAGGACGGGTTTTGCGCGAGGGCGAACAAGTTGAAATCGGTGGCAATGAACGTTATGTAGCAGTGTGTCGCCGCCATTTTCACGAGGGAGTAGTATCTTAGAACTAATCTATAAGAGTGTCGACTCTAAAAATCGCCCCATTGGGCCTGTAACACACTAATTGCAGCTAGTGCTGCAGTTTCGGTGCGTAAAATTCTCGAACCCAGCCTGGTAGGTAGAAACTTATTTTGTTTAGCAAAAAGAATTTCTTTATCACTCAAGCCTCCCTCTGAACCAACCAAAAGGGTTACAAAACTGGGGCGCGCTCTAATAGAGCTGAGCTTGTTTGCAGCACTGCTGGGGTCGAGAATTAGGCACAAACCAGCTGCTTTCAGAGCCCAATCTTCTAAGGTTTGTGCTGGCAAAACTTTTGCGATGGAACAACGCCCTGACTGCTCGGCAGCGCTAATTGCTATCCCTTGCCAATGACGTAAACGATTTGTAAGCCGCTCACCTTCTAGCTTAACATTGCAATATTCGGTAAATAATGGCGTTATTGTATTTACACCTAATTCAACAGCTTTTTGCACTGTAAAGTCCATTTTTTCACCACGAGAAATTCCCTGGCCAAGGTGAATTTGCAGCGGTGATTCACGATTACATTGGATAAACTCTTCAACCAAAACAACTGCGCGATGTTTATCAACAGCTGTAATAATAGCTACATACTCTCCTTTGCCATCATTAAAAACTATCAGAGAGTCATTAACTTTTAATCTAAGAACTTGCAACAGATGATTAGATGCACTGATATCTAATGTAATTTCTTGTTTGGATTCTAATTTAGTAGCAACAAATATACGAGGCATGGTCATTATATACCCTGAAAACCTGGGTGCGATGCGTATACAGCTTCAAAAAAAGGGCGCCATCAATTTAGCGCCCTTTTGTCAAACTCATATTAAACTATTTCTTCATTTGTTTGACTACTTCATCGGTAATTTCAAGCTCAGGCTTGTTGTAAGCTGTGGCCGCTTTGGCGACAATTAAATCAAACTTTTTGCTAACCGCTATGTTATTAACAATACCTTCGATCTTCTTCACAATATCCTTCATTGCACTATTCTGCTCATCACTTAGATCTTTTTGAAACTTAGTTTGCTTCTCTTGCAAATCCTTCTGTTGACTAATAATCTTTTGTTGTGCCGCTTTTTGATCATTAGCTTTCATAGTAGGACTATTTTTGTTGAAAGCTTCAATATCGACTTGAAAGGCTTTTTGTGCGGCCAACATCTCTTTCTCACGCACATCAAATTTCCCTTTCAATGCCTTTTTAGCAATTTCTAATTGGGGTGAATCCATCATAACTTTATTCAAATCTAGCACGCCAATTTTCATATCAGCAAAAGCCTGCGTCCCAAATGCAAACAGAGCTACTACTGACATAGTAATCAAAAACTTCTTCATTTTATTTTCTCCTAAAAATTCTTAATGATCGTATTCGATTTATACCATACTGTTACCACTTTTGCTATTTACTTTTGTAATTAATTGTTTCAAATTTTGTAATTCTTTTAAAATTTGTTCCACAAAAAATATAAATGAATATTCAGTAATTATTTTGCAAGTTTTATCGTTTTTTGGCATTTTTTCAACAAATTGTGAAATTTTGTTGATTGCGCTGTCCAAACCAATCATGGTTTGTGGCTGTTTTATATTTTCAAAACAATCAGCTAAATGGCTTAAACTATCATCAATTACTCTATGTAAATCATAAGTAGCTGCCAAATGCTCTTTAATGTCCGTTAACGACTCGAATTCGCATAGACTAAGATATATTAGATTAATCAGACGGTTCAATTGGTGCTCACTGTTAACAATTTCGGTAAAAAATATTTTGTTAGATGCAAAGATTAGACTACCTGCAACTGCCTCACTAATCAAACGTGGTTGATCAAAAGAAATATCAGTGGCCACAATGTCTTCTAACTCCGTATCAACCCCTTTTTTGCTAGGTTGAACACTTATCTGTACTGTTTCGCGATAAAGCTTTTGTAGATTACGTAAAGTGGCAACAACATGATAGCGGAAACGATCGCGCGCATGAATGGGAAAAACAAGTCTTGAAACTAACAACGCAATAATAATACCGACAATAATATAGAACCCCCGCTGCATTGCAATTTCCACACCAACTTGTTGCCCCGTTAGTGTAAGCAGCACTGTAACCCCACCAAGAGTTCCTGCGTAACTAATATCACCATTGCTGCTTGCAACATAGGTAAAAATCATACATACAATAAATACCGTACCAAAAATCACTGCTAAATTATTACCAAAAAACCACAGCATTGTAACTGTTACTGCAATACCGCTGACAGTTCCTAAAAGCCGCATGTAAGCCTTGCGTAAGGCACCACCAAAATGGGTTTGTGCACTCATTACAACCATAATTGTAATTGGAATCCACTGCCCCGACGGCAAGTTGTAATATTTTTCAATAGCAACACCAATTAAGCAGCCAATTGTGGTTTTTATGCTATGAATAATTCGATAATAATTCCAATGCAACTTTGTCGCAAAATATTCCTTGATTTTCATATGCGCTTAGCTAGAGTGGTTAACCTTTATATATTTGACGTTTCGCATATGTTAATGAAAAAAATTATAAATCTCAATTCAATAATGAAATTACTCTTACTACTCATAATCCTGTTCAGTAGCGCCCTCACTTTTGCTGCAAATGCAAGTGGTGATTTAGGCCCATGGTCCGTTATGTTTTATCGCGGTGGCACGGCAAAACAAACTTTTGGCCAAGTACTATCTGGTAAATATAGTGGTTTTGGTGAAACCATTTATGCAGCGGAAGTAGCCTATACTCTTGATCAAAGCAATTTAATCCGACGTTTTTTTAGACCATTGTTTGATACAGTACAAATCGCAGGAAACTTGGCATATCGCCATGATTATGCTCATCATGATAATGTTAAAGAAGGAAACTTGTATCTAATTTGGCGCTGGACTAAATTCCCTTGGGAACGTTATCTCAGCAATTCTTTGGCAATTGGTGATGGTATATCCTATGATTCACATCCCCCTTTTGCCAACCGAGAAAACAATCAACCCGCAAACAACTTTGGTAAACTCCTAAATTACTTGATGCTTGAGGCAACTTTTGCCTTGCCATCGACTCCGCAACTACAACTGATTTTTCGTATGCATCATACCTGCACAGCCTGGGGAGCTTTTCCTAAAAATGTCAATGCTGGCTCAACCAACGTTGGATTAGGAATTCGGTATTATTTTTAATGTATGAGCTAAAAACTGCCCTGTATAAGAGTTTTTCTTTTTAGCAACTTGCTCTGGCGTACCAGTCACTAGCACTTGTCCGCCGCGAAAGCCGCCCTCTGGCCCAAGATCGATAATCCAATCTGCTGTTTTAATTACATCTAAATTATGTTCGATCACAACGATGGTGTTGCCACGATCACGCAATTTATACAAAACACTGAGGAGCTGCTTAACATCGTGTAGGTGCAAGCCGGTTGTTGGTTCATCCAAAATATACAAAGTACTTCCAGTATCACGGCGTGATAATTCACGCGCAAGCTTTATACGTTGTGCTTCACCACCAGACAATGTAGTTGCGCTTTGTCCTAAATGAATATAAGACAACCCAACCTCTGTTAACGTATCTAATTTATGCTTAATAGCGGGAATCGCAGCAAAAAAAATACCAGCTGCTTCAACTGTCATTTCTAAAACTTGAGCAATATTTTTACCTTTATATTCTACTTCTAAGGTTTCGCGATTATATCTTTTGCCATTACAGGCATCACAAGTTACATAAATATCCGGCAAAAAATGCATGGCAACTTTAATCAACCCATCACCCTGACACGCTTCGCATCTACCACCAGAAACATTAAAACTAAATCTACCAAGTTTATAACCACGACTGCGAGCCTCTTGCGTCTCTGCAAACAAGTCACGAATATCGGTAAATAAACCGGTGTAAGTTGCGGGATTAGATCTGGGAGTACGCCCAATTGGGTTTTGATCAATCGCTACAATTTTATCTAAGTTTTCTAAACCCAAAATTTCGCGGTACGTTGTTGGATTAGGAATAGCTGCTTTATTAAGCCTCTTCGCCGCAACCGAATATAAAATATCATTAATCAAACTTGATTTTCCCGAACCAGAAACCCCAGTAACACAAGTTAACAAACCCAGAGGAATATTTACATCAATCTTTTTCAGATTATTTTGCACTGCGCCATAAATTTGTAAAATACGTTTTGAATTATAAGGAATGCGTTTCTTTGGCACATCAATTTTTAAAATGCCAGCTAAATATTTTCCAGTTAACGAGCTTTTATCACACAATAATTTTTCAGGAGAACCTTGAAAAACAACTTCGCCACCATGAATACCCGCCCCTGGACCAATATCAATCACATAATCTGCTGTTAAAATAGTTTCGACATCATGCTCAACTGCGATTACTGTATTGCCCAAATCACGTAAATTAGTAAGGGTTTTTAACAGGCGTTGATTGTCACGCTGATGCAATCCGATAGTTGGCTCATCTAAAATATACATCACACCAACTAGTCCCGATCCTAATTGACTTGCCAATCTAATTCTTTGCGCCTCACCACCTGACAAGGTTTCAGCACTACGATTTAAGCTTAAATACTCAAGACCAACATTCAACAAAAATTGCAACCGATCTTGCACTTCTTTTAAAATCTTTGTTGCAATTTTTCCCTTTATTCCCGGCAATTTTAGGGTTGAAAAAAAGGCCAGCGCCTGGTCAATTGGTAAGGCGGTAATTGCCGGAAGATTTTTATCGGCAATAAACACATGACGCGCGGATTTTATTAAACGGGTACCATCACAGTCAGCGCACTTGGTTAGACTTAAATATTTCGCCAAGTCTTCACGCACAGCCAACGATTCCGTATCGCGATAACGACGCTCCATATTGGGAATTATGCCCTCAAAAACATGCTCCTTACGCGTGCGACGAAAATTACCGAGAACATAATTAAAAACAATCTCATCATCACCACTACCATAAAGAATTACTTTTCGAATTTTTTGCGGCAGAGCATTAAAGGACATTTCAATGTCAAAATGATAGTGCTTAGCCAATGAAGCTAACATAGAAAAATAATAAGGTGTTCTACTATCCCAGCCACGAATAGCACCCTGCGATAAACTCAAATTAGGATCAATAACAATTTTTTCTGGATCAAAAGATTGTTTAGTACCAAGACCATCACAACTCGGACAAGCACCCATTGGGTTATTAAATGAAAACATACGCGGCTCAAGTTCAGTTAAACTATAGCCACAAATTGGACAAGCAAATTTTGCCGAAAAAACTTTTTCTTCGCATACTTTTTCACTGTTACAAACAATCCGAGCTAGACCACCAGCTAAGCGCAGTGCTGTCTCAAAAGACTCTGCCAACCGCTGCCGCATTTCTGCCTTTACTTTGATACGATCAATTATAACTTCTATCGTATGCGCTTTGTGCAAACCCAAAGCTGGCGCCTGATCAAGCTCGATAATTTCTCCATCAACCCGAGCACGAATAAAACCCTGTGCCTGCAAATCCTCGAACAATTTTGCATATTCGCCCCTGCGCTCGGTAACAATTGGCGCTAGCAGCATAACTTTAGTATCTTCCGGCAGAGCCAAAACACTATCTACCATTTGGCTAACAGTTTGCGCCTCTAGAAGAGTATTATGCTCGGGACAATGTGGTTGTCCCGCGCGCGCATAAAGCAACCGCAGATAATCATAAATTTCCGTAACCGTACCAACAGTTGAACGCGGATTATGCGAAGTTGATTTTTGCTCGATGGAAATTGCGGGAGACAAACCTTCAATTAAGTCAACATCAGGTTTTTCCATAATCGCCAAAAATTGCCGCGCATATGTCGACAAAGATTCAACATAACGGCGTTGACCTTCAGCGTACAAGGTATCAAAGGCAAGCGATGATTTTCCTGAACCAGAAAGACCGGTAATTACAACAAATTTATCACGCGGCAAATCAAGATCAATGTTCTTTAGATTATGCGTGCGTGCACCACGAATTTGGATATTAGCCATTATGTATTCAATAAGTTTTTAAGTAATTAATTGCTCGGGAACAGGTGCCTTATAGAAAATTTAGAGCTGATAACACCTAAAAAAACCCCCATCAAAATAAGCATTATACTGTGGTTTCCTTCTAATCCTTGCAAAACAAAACCAAAATTATGCAACCGCATTAAAATAAAATTGATTAATGCTACAGCTAACAGACCACCGATCAAACTATGCCAAAAGCACTGGTATTGCAATACGCGCTTGGATATGTTGATTTTGTTCGTAACAATTTGTGGTGTAACGTAAGCGGTAAAACAAACAACCACCAATGCGCCAATACCCAGTAATATGGTCAAAATCGATGATAACTGCGTAAACAAATTTAACAGTCGATAACTACGCACAACCCAATCCATATCTATTTTGGTGGCTTCGACTTCGGGAAGATTTTTTAAACCATCAACCAATGCAAGAATTTGATCTTCCGTCAACTCACTTACCTTTGGATAAATAACAATAACATAGGGCAATGGGTTTTCTTTAATCCCTAACAAAAACTCACCAAAGCCAGGGTATTTGACAAAATCTTTCATACCCTCATCTGGCGAAATTAATTTAAGATCCATAATAGCGTCATTTAATTTTAACTGCTGCGCTATGTTAGTTGCTGCCTTTGGACTTATATTCTTTTTAAGACACACAGAAATTTCTGCCGCTTGACTCCAAACATTATTCAAAGCACTTGCATTTTTCCACCCAACATAAAAACCCGCCGGTAAAAACAAGGCAAATGTAATAACAAAAATAATAAAAAAATTTATAAGCGGCATACGCAAAATCTGACTAAAACCTTCTATCATAGCAGACACATGGTGTAATGGTGCTGTGGTTTTTTTATGAATGTGAATGCGATATGGCATAAGTTTTCTTTTGTTAACTAAATAGGGCATCTACAAATTCTTTAGCGTTAAACGGCTTTAAATCATCAATACTTTCACCCAGCCCAATAAAGCGAATTGGTATTTTGGTACTTTGCGCAATAGCAAAAATTATCCCGCCCTTAGCGGTACCGTCTAGTTTGGTGAGACAAATACCTGAAACCCCAACTGCTTCCTGAAATTGCTTAGCTTGATTTAAAGCATTTTGACCCACAGTTGCATCTAAAACTAAAAGAACTTCATGCGGTGCAGCCAGATCAATTTTTTGCAAGGTTCGTTTAATCTTTTTGAGTTCTTCTATGAGATTGCTTTGAGTATGCAACCTCCCCGCAGTATCAGCAATTAAAACATTAACACCTCGACTTTTGGCAGCTTGGAATGCATCGTACAACACAGCAGCACTATCTGAGCCTTGTTTTTGCGCAATAACAGTAACATCACTACGCTCACCCCAAACTTTTAATTGTTCGATTGCAGCAGCACGATACGTATCACCAGCAGCAAGTATAATTTTATAACCAGCCAGCTGCAATTTCTTGGCTAATTTGCCTACCGTTGTCGTTTTTCCTGAACCATTGACACCCACAAATAAAATCACAAAAGGCTTTATGCTTTCTGGAATCACTAACGGCTCGCTACAAGACATTAAAATATTTTCTAGTTGGTTTTTTATGGTTCGCAGAACAACTTCTGCATCGATATTTTTCGCAAGCACCAGCTCGCGCTTCAATTGCCTGATGATTTGCTGCGCGACCTCAATACCAACATCAGCCAACAATAATTTTTCTTCGAGCTCTTCCAGCATTATTCGATCGATTACTTTTTTACCAGAAAATACTCCGGCCATTGTGGTAGCAAAAACATCTCGCGTCCGTTTTAGTCCATGAGCTAACTTAGAGACAATTACAGATGATTTATTATTATCTGGCTTATTGTCAGAAATTAGTTTGTTATTTTTTTTCAAGAAATTGAACATATGTTTTCAGTTACAGCAAAGTTGTTGCTTTATAATTTTTATTGTATGTCATTAGTTATAAAGTGCGCAACTCTTTATGTTCCACTAGAAGCAGCTCAATAAATAACTGTCAACCTGTCCCACGGTTTTTTGACACAAAATTTGCCAAGATTCTGGGATTACTTTTTTGATATCCAACTCTTTTTCAACTTCAATATAAATTATAGCATTTTTAGCCAGATAACCAGAATTTACTAATTTTTCACATGTTGGTTTGATTAGGTCAAAGTGAAATGGGGGATCTAAAAATACAATATCGAAAGATTGTTTAGGGATTTTGTTAAGAGCTTGTGGAATTTTTGCAGAATAAAAATCTATGTCTTCAGCGTTTAGTAATTGCGCAGTTTTTTTGAGCATGGAAATGACTTGGGTTGAAGCATCAACCATTACTACGTGTTTGGCGCCACGAGACAATGCCTCAAAACCAAGAGCCCCACTACCCGCAAATAAATCAAGACAATTTGTGTTACTAATAACCGGAGCGAGCCAGTTAAAAAGAGTTTCTCGATTAGCATCAGTAGTCGGTCTTAGGCCTTTTAATGACACAAAACTAATTCTGCGGCTACGCCACTTACCACCAATAATGCGAAGACTTGAGGTGTGTTTTTGCATAATAAAATAGTAACAGAATACAGGGGTTTCAACCACCCCCATATACCTATCGAATTGAATTACATTAAATTGTGCGGCAGCCAAATTAGTATTATACAATCCAATAAATCATGATATTATTGTCGCCTAGGATTATTGGACTCTTGAATATTTGCTGAACTCCAATGGCTACTAACGACCAAACAAATTTCGATAAGATCGTAAAAATAACGCATGAGCTCTTGCAGACTCATGACCTAGATATGCTCCTTGAACACATGCTGACTGAAGTAAGAGATGTCGTTGGTGCTGACGCTGGCTCGATTTACCTGGTCGAGGGATCAACCTTAAAATTTAGCTATACACAAAATAACACGCAGCAAAAAAAATTACCTTTTGGCAAAAAATTAATTTACTCAACTTCCAGTATTCAAATAAACAATAAATCGATTGCCGGCTATGTAGCAAATACTGGCATGCTGGTTAATATTCCAAACGCCTATCATATTGACAGCTTTCAACCATATTCATTTGATAAACATTTCGACGAAACTACTGGCTATCGCACCCAATCAATGCTGGCAGTTCCAACAAAAAACTCTTTGGGAAAAACAACCGGGGTAATCCAATTAATCAACTCTCTTAGTCTCGACCAATCAATCCGACCTTTTACTACCTCCGATGAATCTATAACTCAACTTTTTGCCAATAGTGCGGCTATAGCTATTGAACAGGCACAAATGACACGCTCGATGATTGTACGCATGAATAAAATGGTCGAACTACATGATCCAACTGAAACCACAGCACACAACAATCGTATTGCTGCTTATTCTATAGAAATTTATGAGGCTTGGGCGCGTAAAAAAGGGACCCCAGAAAGAGAAATCCAACATAATCGTGATATTTTGAGAATGGCCGCAATGCTGCATGATATTGGCAGAATAGCCATACCATCTCACATTTTAAAAAAACCGTATGCTGAGCTAACTCCTGAAGAAATAAAAATCTTTCGCCAACATGTTATTTATGGAGCTCACCTCTTTCCCGATGTTTTTTCTACTTTTGAAGAAATGGCGCAAGCTATTTCTCTTAACCACCACGAAAACTGGGATGGTTCTGGCTATCTTGGCCACATACGTATTGAAGATGGATTACCGCTACCGGGCTATGAAAAGGCCGATGGTTCCGCTTTTGGTAAAAGCGGTAATGAAATCCCTATATACGCCCGCATAGTTGCGGTAGCCAATGAATATGATGATATAATTCATGGATCTGTTACAAAAGAAAAACCCGATAAAGATATTAAAAGCGTTGCGGTAGAGAAGATCCTTGCCAATTCAGGTAAACAATTCGATCCAGATGTGGTGGCGGCATTTATCGGTTGTTTAGAAGTTATAAATTCTATTAGCGCACGCTATCCCGACCAAGACTCACACATCTAAATTCACAACCTCTAAAGCGCGCTGTTCGATAAATTCACGCCGCGGCTCCACTTGATCACCCATAAGAGCAGTAAAAATTTGATCGGCGGCAACAGCATCTTCGACGGCAACTTTAAGCATCCGCCTAGTATTTGGATCCATAGTTGTATCCCAAAGCTGCTCAGGATTCATTTCACCAAGACCTTTATACCGCTGAATACTCAATCCCTTTTTTGCCTCACTCATCAACCAATCAAAACCGGCAGCAAAATTTATTATTCGTTCTTCATGATTATCTCTAGCAACATATGCGCCCGGCTCGATTAGCCCAGAAATTTTCTCAGCCAAATTTGCCAAGTGCCGATATTCTCCAGAAATAAATAAAGCCGCGGGTAAAATATAATCAGTTGCAACACCGTGAGAAACGATAGAAATCATTGGAACAAAAATATTCTTATCAACCAGCTCTTTCACCTTAGCTTGATATTGTGGAGCCTCTTTATTAGTGTTCCAAGATAATTTTTGCTCTAATAATTGTGTCCATTTAGTAACTGCGTTTTGATCGCGCAATTGTTCAACCTGCAGGCGAGGCATTTCTAACATAGTCTCCAAAACCGCGCGCGGATATTTACGTACCAAACGCTCGATAATTTGCAAAGCCATACCATACTCTTGAATTAAAATCTCAAGTGTTGCACTACTAATCGACGGCGCTGCAGCGTTGACATGCAAACGCGCGCCATTTAATGCTAATTGCACTAAGTAATTATTAAGAGCAGAGTCGTCCTTGACGTACTGTTCATTGCTTCCTTTTTTGACTTTATACAAAGGTGGCTGCGCAATATAAATGTAACCCCGCGCAATTAATTCCGGCATTTGGCGATAAAAGAAAGTTAAAAGCAAGGTTCGAATGTGTGAGCCATCAATATCCGCATCTGTCATAATCACAATACGATGATAACGAGTTTTTGCCGGATCATATTCTTCCCGACCAATACCACAACCCAAAGCGGTAATTAATGTACCTATTTCTTCTGAAGCAATCATCCTATCAAAGCGTGCTTTTTCAACATTTAAAATTTTTCCGCGTAGTGGCAAAATTGCTTGGTATTTGCGATCACGCGCCTGCTTGGCCGAGCCACCGGCTGATTCACCTTCAACAATAAAAATCTCACACAGCGCCGGATCTTTTTCCTGACAATCAGCTAACTTTCCTGGTAGACCAGCAATATCAAGCGCTGATTTGCGCCGTGTCATTTCTCGAGCTTTGCGCGCAGCTTCCCGCGCCCGAGCAGCATCAATCATCTTAGAAACAATATCACGTGCTTGCTTAGGGTGTTCGAGTAAATATTCCTGCAGCTTTTCTGCAACTAAAGACTCTACGACCCCTTTTACTTCCGATGAAACTAATTTGTCTTTTGTCTGCGATGAAAATTTTGGATCGGGCAATTTCACAGAAAGAATTGCAGTTAACCCTTCACGCGAATCATCACCAGTGGTGACAATTTTATCTTTTTTGGTCAACCCTTCAGCTTCAATATAATTATTCAACGTCCGGGTTAGTGCGCTGCGAAAGCCAATTAAATGCGTACCACCATCACGCTGTGGAATATTATTGGTATAACAAAAAATTGTCTCCTGAAAACCATCATTCCACTGCAAAGCTAATTCAACGGTAGTGCTATTGTCTTTCGCAATAAAGTGAAATATCGGCACATTGATGACACTTTTATTTTTGTTCAAAAGGTCAACAAATCCGCTAATACCCCCAGCATATTGAAAAGTTTCTTCCTTACCCGTGTTCTCATCTAAAAGATGAATACGAATTCCAGAATTTAAAAATGCGAGCTCGCGGAGACGCTTGGCCAAAATTTCATAATGAAATTCCGTCTGCGTAAAAGTTTCTTTGCTTGGTTTAAAACTAATTTCGGTTCCAGTGGTATTTGCCTCGCCAATAACCTTTAATGCAAAAACGGGGTCGCCATGGCGATAAGTTTGTTCATATAGCTTGCCATTTTGACGAATTAGTAAATGCAATTCTTCAGATAAGGCATTCACTACGGACACACCAACACCGTGTAATCCGCCAGAAACCTTATAAGCATCATTATCAAATTTACCACCGGCATGCAGCACAGTCATTATAACTTCAGCAGCCGAACGCCCTTCTTCTTGGTGAATATCAGCAGGAATACCGCGGCCGTTATCTATGACCGTAACAAAACCATTGGCATGAATAATCACCTCAACTGCACTGCAATAACCAGCAAGGGCTTCGTCAATTGAGTTATCAACAACCTCAAACACCATCTGGTGCAAACCAGACCCATCATCAGTATCTCCAATATACATTCCAGGGCGCTTTCTAACAGCATCTAGTCCTTTCAAAACTTTGATATTGGATGAATCGTATGTACGTACTGTTTCTGTCATTTTGTATTATATATTTTGCTTTAAAATCAAATAGTTAAATAAGTCGTAAAAACGTTTTATTATATCAGATTCGCCAGTAAAAGCATAGAATATATCACAAAAATAACTAAGGCTCTTTTTAAACTTATTCAGCAGCTAAGTGCGTATTCCGATGAAATCGATCAATCATTCCGATTCAAACCGATCAATGATTCCAGTCCAAACCGATCAGTAATTCCAGTCCAAATCGATTAACGATTCCGATCCAAACCGATCAAAAAAATCAAAGCGAAAGACCTTTGTTATAATTTAGTTATTTATCCCTCTTATTCAGATTTTCATTACGAAATTTACGCATAGAGTCGTCACCTTTTAATTCTAACCGATAAGCGTTGTGTACCAGTCGATCCATAATAGCGTCAGCCAAAGTTTTATCTCCAATGGCTTCATGCCAGAGTTTAATTGGCAGTTGACTGGTAACAATAGTAGAGCATTTTTCATGACGATCGTCTAGTAGCTCTAATAAATCACGACGTTGCTCATCTGTAAGAGGAGAAAGTCCCCAGTCGTCTAAAATCAAAACCTCGACCTTTGCCAGCTGTTTCATTTTTTTATTATAGCTACCATCGCCTCGTGCTAAACCCAAATCTGGCAGAAGTCTTGAGAGGCGACTGTAATAAACAGAGTTTCCTTCTAAACAAGCTTTATGTGCCAAAGCGCAAGCAAGATATGTTTTGCCTGTACCAGTTGCACCAATAATTAAAACATTGCGGTGCATTTTTATCCATTGGCAATTAGATAAAGTAAATACGAGCTTTTTATCAATACCACGTGATGCGCGATAATCAATATCTTCTACTGACGCTGTTTGTTTTAAAGCTGCATTGCGAAGCCTTGTTTGTAATTTTCTATTTTCACGATCACAAATTTCACGGTCAATTATTAACCCTAATCGTTCTTCGAAGCTCATACTTTCTACTTGCGGTTGATCAAGCTGGTTTTCTAATGCTTTAGCCATTCCTAGTAAACGTAGTTTTTTTAAATTTTCAATTGTTGGATGTATTAACATTTTTTCTCCTATATTATTAAATTACTGTACAGGCGGAAGCGCTGATGACAGTGACGTAACTTGAGGCGGCTAATCCCGCCTCATCAATTACAAGTTACGTCTCTAAATACTTCAGGGGTTTAAGGGGACAGCGTCCCCTTATTCAAAATAATCACCTCCTCTAATGTTTTCATGTTCTTCTTTTGTTGCTGTTAAAGTTTCCGATGAACTTACTGGCACGTTATCTAAATTATTTTTTAGAATAGACGCTATGTTGTGATAACTGTAGGCTCCTATTTTTAAAGCGCGGACACATGCTGCTTCCAACCGTAGTTCAGTATAGCTCTTACCAAGATGCAGGATCCCAAGGCATGCACGAAAGGCTAATTGTGGATGCTCTTTAGTTTCGATAACTTTCTCAACTAATTGCGCTGTTGCCATTCCTATTTTTCGAGCCCAATTAATAATTCGTTCCGGAGTCCACTCGACATATTTCTGATGAGCCTTAGGCATATGCTCTTTCAATGTTGTATGTCGTCTATGTATGTAACTGCGCATGTGAACCGCTATTCTTTTTGAACGATAAAAAATTTCAACTGTTTGATCAGTAAATCTCACATCCAAAATTTTTTTAATAAAAGTATACGGAACGCTGTAAAAGTGTTTATCCAATTCAATATGATAATCAGGACCCAGTCTTGCCTTTGCCCATTCAGCGAATTTGTAGGGCGTGCTTGGTAGTGGTTTTAAAGCTGGTTTATCTAACTTCTCAAATTGGCTTAACCGTGATCCTGATAATTTTTGGAAAGCTTGCGAATTAATTTTTTTCAATAAAATTGCTATCGGTTCATTTACTTCTACCAAACTAAAAAAAGTTTGATCGCGTAATTTTGCTAGAATTTGGTACTGTATAATTTGTACGCTTTTTTCCGCCAAACTTTTATCTTTTGGTTTTCTTACGCGCGCAGGCATAACTACAAACCCATAATGCTTTGCCAGGTCATGATAAGTTGGGTTAATATCTGGCTCATAGCGATGGGCAAGGACAGTGCAATTTTTTAAATTGTCAGGCACCGATATCTCTGGAACACCGCCGAAGAATTTAAGAGCTCGACAATGTGACTCTATCCAATCCTGCAAAGATTGTGTCATTGTCGCTTCAGCGTAGATGTATCCAGACGCGCCAAGCACAGCAACAAAAATCTGTGCTTGATGTATATAGCCTTGCCCATCGCTTATAGGAATAGTGCCTCCTGCATAATCGACAAACATTTTTTCGCCAGCTTTATGATCTTGACGCATCCATGTGTCTAATGGCTTTTTCCATAGCAAGTAAAGATCGCAAAACCGACTGTAGCCTATTCCCATTGGATACGATTCTCTGTACTCGTTCCACAGTAACATTAACGTTACGTGTTTGCGTTTTAGCTCATCATGAATTTTAGACCAATCCAACTCACCTCGCTCTTCCTTTGGTATTGCTTGTCTTGGCGGAGAGTAAAGCTGTTTCTCCAATATCTCATCATCTATGTTATCTGGCAGCGGCCAGCTAAGATTAGCTAAATTAGCCCTGCGCAAACATTCATGTACAGTACTGCTGCTAATTGCCAAACTATTGGCGATTTTTTGGTTTCCCATTTCAAGAGCAAATTTTAAACGTAATATTTCCCGAATTTTTCTCATTGTTATATGACCTCTCATTTTGTATCTCCAAATTTTAATTAATCTTGGAAGTACAACTTATTTTGAAAAAACAATCAGGTTTTAAATCTGATTATTGTGGGTCATTCGACATGAAAGTTTTGATCGATTTGAACTGGAATCGTTAATCGATTTGGACTGGAATTACTGATCGGTTTGGACTGGAATCATTGATCGATTTGGATCGGAATATGCAGCTAAGTTATTTGCACCCTTGTAGTAAAATTTTATAGCGAAGATTCTACTAAATAGGGCCGAAAAAATGTATACTTTAATCTAATTTCTTATTGCATTTTAGGAATAGACATATGGACAAAAAACTGGATAACATCTTAGATAACCTTAAAAAAGCTATATCTCCCGCTGTTAGTAAACGTCGCAAACAAAAAGATGAGGAACTGTTTCAAGAAATAGAATCAGGGACTCTCGATAATGTTCTGGGGATGATGTCAAAATATAAAAAGCTAATTGCCGTGCTTGCAAAAACCGGAAGAAGTTCTGAAGTCCCTCACCTCAAACAGAAACTAGATAAGTTAAACAAAATTGTAAAACTCATTAGGGGACAAGAACAGGACCAGTTGTATGAGCATGATCTAAAAATACAAAAAGACAATGCTCAATACATACAAAAACTAAACGAAGAGCTAAAAACAGCTAAAAAAGAATTAGATAAATTTTTTGTTTCTTATGGCAGAGATTTTGAGCTATTAAAAAAACAGCTAGAAGATAGGCTCACTGGACTACAAAAGCAATTAAGTGCGGTACTGACCCAACTCCGAGAGGTTAAAGAACAAATTTTAGATATTGAAATACAAATTGTAGCTGCCAAAGAACGAAAAGCCATCGCGGAACAAAAAATAGATGCTGCCGAAACAGCATTAATAAATTTGTTTGACGAAGAATGTCAACAAGATGATTCTCTAATCACACAACTAGATTTTCAAAAAAGCGTACACTCTTGTGCTCACGATATAAACAATCCTGCAAAAGATAGTGACGAATTCCTCACTGCAGTAATATTGCAACTAAAAGAGCAATTTGAGCAAAAAGCAGCGGCACTACTTGCAAAAATAGAAGATTTGAGACAAATCGATAACGAAAAAACTCGAATTAATCTTTTGAGAGCAGCATTTAAAGCTCAAGAGGAGCGTATTTACGAACGAGTAGCTGCACATCCCGACCTCATGAGCGTGTATACAGAACTTAAAGAATTGCGTGAAGATGAAAATATAATTAAAGAATTAAATGCACGAGAACAGCAACTTAAAGAAAAAGAAAA
This sequence comes from Gammaproteobacteria bacterium, assembly GCA_964213355.1. Classification (GTDB taxonomy): domain Bacteria; phylum Pseudomonadota; class Gammaproteobacteria; order UBA9339; family UBA9339; genus JBAXAM01. The sequence goes on along the minus strand of CAXOVY010000022.1, from coordinate 7,952 downwards.
AGTTTTGCAGGAAAAAGTTTCAACACTAGCAAATGAAGTTCAAGCGGTGGAAAGAAAAATAGAAGAGGTGGCACCAATGATCGAGAATCCAGAGCTAGAAACTGCAACAAGTCCAACACCGTTTCCAACAACACTCACACCTGACACTCATAAATAAGATATGATTTCGCTTTCTTTAGGAAAACCAGCCTCCGGAAAAAACTAGCCTACCGACTCCAACAGTTATTTGATTAGATTAAATTAGTTTTTTGTCAGCATAGCCCTTAAGCAATCCTTAATATTTCTCTGCTACAGTTTATTTCAGACCTAAAACAACAAAGCTGCAATAAATATGCAATACAAACATTACCATAACAATGCTTTAGTAGTATTTCTAAGTATTTTACTATTTTTCTTTCAATCATCATTCGCTGATAACCATATAAAATCAACATCAGAAAAAGCCCAATTGGTTTATTTTCGCGATCTTATTGTCAGATGCCCAAACTGCTATGGTGAATCTGACGGGCATATTAGTGCATATGCTTACCCAGAAAAGGAAAGACTTATCGATTATATTCAATTCCTATTTTCTCTTGTCAACGAAGAGCATAAAGCCAGTTATTATGCAATAGCTCCCAACGGAAAGCAGCATCTTCAAGAAGGCAAAGAAAATCACGTGACTAGACTTGCTATGAATGAGTTTTCTCTATATACCTACTATCTATTATCTATAGATGACTTTAATGGGATCTTAACGAAAATAAGCGAAATGGCCGAACACCTTGAACCCAATGTTCAGGCACTATTAAGTTCTTTTGCGGTAGAAGTTGAAGGTAAAGTTTTAAATACTTGCGTTTTTGTAGAAGGAGGAAATATTCCTAAATTACACGTGTTTGCTAAAAACACTGCTTCTATAACGGACATAGAATATTTTGATAGATGTCTGTTTTCCCAATCAGATAATAATGCAGATGGTACCATCACTCCAACTGGTTTATTCATAAACACTGCTGGCGTATTCGAAGTTAAAATCGCTGGGGGTACATCTTATTTACAACTTATTGATATTTGTATGGATCACAAATACAGTCATAGCATACAAGTTATGGAACGTAGATTTTTCGACGGCTCAAAAAGAAATGTAACCTTTCCGGAAAGAATAGAACAATGCGTTACTTCAAACAGTATACATCTAAACAACTTTGATATTGCGGCCACCGTAGTGTTACATGCTGATTCTAAGAGGTCAATGTACCCTAAGCATCCATTGGATATACTACATATTTCTCAAGACAATATAGAACAAGTAGTGCCATCTACTAAATATAATTTAATGTCAATCAATAAATTTTACGATGGGTATCAAATAGAAAACTTGCCTTTTGGGCCTGATGTCATGTTAGAAGTTCTACCAGAAAGACCGATAGCTGAATTTATACCACCGCATCTTCGAAAGCCACCTATATTGCTGTACATATTACAGTTATTCTCGTGGTAATTGTGTCGACTCCTCTTTTCATAGCTCTAATAATCACGCTGCCTAATATGAGCAACCAACGCTTGCAAGGTTTGCGTATTTACTTTTAGCTGCCGCAAGGACTTTTCGGCTCGTTGCCACAATTGCTTTACTTTTGCTTTAGCCACAGGTATGCCAACTAATGCCGGATAAGTTATTTTATGATATTTTTCATCAGTACCAACATTTTTGCCGAGTTTGTTAGCACTGCTTTCGATATTGAAAATATCATCTTGAATTTGAAACGCTAAACCAATGTTTTTTGCAAACTGATCTAAAATTTTAAATTCTTTTGGATCGCTAACACTCGCTGCCAAAGCACCGAGCTTTAACGCAGCACCAAGTAATGCGCCCGTTTTTAATAAATACATTTGCTCTAACTTCTTTGCACTCAGCCTATTACTCGCAGATTGAACATCCATATCTTGCCCGCCAGCCATGCCACGTAGACCGACGGCCAATGCTAAAACTTTGTTCATAGCAACAGCTTGTTTTGGCGCTAAAAACTCAGATTCATTTATAAGTTGAAAGGCAAAAATCGCTAAAGCATCACCAGCTAAAATTGCGGTTGCTTCATCAAAAGCCTTGTGACATGTTAATTTACCGCGACGTAAGTCATCATTATCCATCGCCGGCAAATCATCGTGTATCAATGAAAACGAATGGATCACTTCAATAGCACAAGCGGGAATATCTAAAACTTTAAGATCAGCGCCATACATTTCACCTACTGCATAAACCAAAAGCGGTCTGAGCCGTTTGCCACCACCTAAAACACTGTAGCGCATTGCCTCACATAAATTTTTTGGCTCGCGCACCGCCGTTAAATATTTATTTAAGAGCTTATTTACGCGCTTATGGCGACTACGTAAAAATATTTCAAAACCTTGTTTGCTGGTTTTACTCTTCTTCATCATCATCGTCATCATTATCTTCTGTTGCAAAATCAGCCAAATCTTTTCCTGTCAAAATTTTTACTTTTTGTTCTGCAGCCTTTAGAGTTTCCTGACATTCTTTGGTTAGAGCAACTCCTTTAGCAAAAAGCCCCAATGATTCTTCGAGATTAGTTCCCCCCTTCTCAATTGCATTAACAATAGACTCTAGTTCTTTTAGGGTAGCTTCGAAGTCAAGTTTGGCAGTTTTTTTGGCAGACATGGCTTTTGTCCAGACTAATTATTGGCAGCTAGTATAGCTTCAGAATTCACGCCCGACTAGTTCTTTTGCGATCAGTTGCTTTAAGAATTTTTTTACGCAAGCGCATTTGGGTTGGAGTAATTTCTACCAATTCATCATCTTCGATAAATTCCAAAGCTCTTTCCAAACTCATACGCACGGGCGGAGTTAAAATAACGTTTTCATCACTGCCAGCAGCACGCATATTAGTTAGCTGTTTTGCTTTGGTTGGGTTTACCACCAAATCTTCATCCCGCGAATTAATACCAACAATCATGCCTTCATAAACTTCAGTTTGTGGACCAATTAGTAATTGACTACGTTCTTGTAAATTAAACAAAGCAAATCCCGTAGATTTACCGGGGCTATTAGCAATTAACACACCACGTCCACGCTTACCTAAATCCCCTGGTTTAACTGGACCATAATGATCAAACACATGATGCAAAACGCCGCCACCAGATGTTAGTATCATAAATTCAGTTTGGAATCCCATCAAACCGCGGGTGGGAATCATATATTCCAAACGTACGCGCCCCAAATTATCAGGCTGCATATTAGTTAATTCAGCTTTCCTCGATCCCAAAGCTTCCATAGTCGCACCTTGGTGTTTTTCCTCAACATCTGCAACTAAAAATTCGTATGGTTCACATTGCTGCCCATCAATAGTTTTTATAATTACTTGTGGTTGTGCCACAGCCAATTCATAACCTTCACGCCGCATCGTCTCGATTAATATGCCAAGATGCAATTCACCTCTCCCAGAAACTTTAAACCTTTCTGCAGATTCAGTGTCTTCGACCCGCAGTGCTACATTATGTAAAAGCTCGCGATAAAGGCGCTCACGCAATTGGCGACTTGTTAAAAATTTACCTTCGCGTCCAGCAAACGGTGAAGTGTTAACCTCAAAAGTCATACTAATTGTTGGTTCGTCAATTGCAAGTGGCGGCAAAGCATTTACCGCAGTAGGATCACATAAAGTATCGGAAATTTTTAAATCTCCTGCACCAGTAATGGCAACAATATCACCCGCGCCAGCCTCTTCAATTTCATAGCGATTGAGACCTAAAAACCCTAAAATCTGCAAAATACGACTGGAGCGTGTTTTGCCCGCACGGTCGACAACTATAACTGGCATATTTTTGCGCATTCTGCCGTGTTTGATTCGACCAATACCGATAGTCCCAACATAACTTGAATAATCTAAAGAACTAATTTGCATTTGCAGTGGCGCATCAGGATCAACTTGTGGTGGCGGGACACGATCCACAATTAGCTGAAACAACACCGACATATCAGTAGCCGGCTGCTGTAAATCAAGCGTGGCGAAGCCTTTGGTTGCTGAAGTGTAAATAATCGGAAAATCTAGCTGTTTATCTGTTGCTCCCAACTTATCAAATAAATCAAATACACGATCAACTACCCAATCTGGGCGCGCATTAGGACGATCAACTTTATTGACTACGACAATCGGATTTAATCCTTGTGCAAAAGCTTTTTGGGTAACAAACCGTGTTTGTGGCATTGGTCCATCAACAGCGTCAACTAATAATAATACTGAATCTACCATCGATAGCACTCGCTCAACTTCACCACCAAAATCTGCATGGCCAGGGGTATCAACAATATTAATTTTATAACCTTCCCATTCAATTGAAGTATTTTTCGCCAAAATGGTAATTCCGCGCTCGCGCTCTAATTCGTTGGAATCCATTACCAAGCTTTCAGTCTTTGCAAGTCCAAGCTTTTGCTTTAGCGTGCCGGACTGACGCAATAATTGATCAACCAGCGTGGTTTTACCATGATCAACGTGAGCAATAATTGCAATGTTTCGTATATTAGATGTCATAAATAAAATATTTTCCTCGCAGCCGCGCTTTCCTCGCAACTGCATTTTACCACAATAATTAAAGTCATAGGATTTATCAAATAGTTAAACATAAAGGTGGGGAGTATGTCACTAAACCATGAGCGACGCCAGACCTTATTCTTTAGCAAAAATATGGTTTGCCCCGTCATATTGCCCAAGGCCCACTCTTTTGAAGTTCTCAACACCTGTACTACTTCTTCAAACTATAACAGGCGTATATTAAGATAACCTTAAGGGATTGCAAGATTTTCTGATAACGCGGCACGAATTAATTCAAAAAATTTGATGGATCGGCTTTCAACTGCCGAATTTAGATTTAAGCTTTACTCAACAATCCGCGGAGTAACAAACATTAAAAGCTCTTTGCGTTCCATTTTGGTTTCTTGTTTACGAAAAAGTAGACCGAGCACAGGAATTTTACCTAAAACTGGCACACTAATAATATTATTGCTTTTGCTCCACTCATAAATTCCACCAAGCACAATTGTTTCGCCATTATGCACTAACACTTGTGTTTGAATTTTACGGGTATCAATTGCCGGCACACCATTAACAGTCAGTTGGCTAACTTTATCTTGATTAAGTTGTAATAATAAATTAACAGTATCTGCAGCCACAACTTCTGGGGTAACTTTTAAACTTAATACTGCTTTCTTAAAAGTAGTACTCGTATCGCCTTCTTTAGTTTTTTCTTGATAGGGAATTTCTGCACCAGATTCAATATAAGCTGCCTGACGATCGGTGGTTAATAATTTTGGGCTGGAAATAACTCTGCCGCGACCTTCGCTTTCAAGTGCGGCCAATTCTAAATCAAGCAACGAACCATTATTCAATTTTGCAAGTGCAAAATTGAATTTTCCATGATGTGAACCAACTGCCAATATATTATTGCTAGACTTGCCAGATTCTTTTTCTTGTGCCATACCAAATTCCAAACCCAAGTCTCTGGCAAATTTTTCATCGGCACAAACAATTCGTGCTTCAATTAAAACTTGCTTAGCCGGAACATCAACTTGCTGCAACAAGTTTTTTAAGGCTGCAATTTTGTCGCTAGTATCAGCAACCACCAACATATTAGTACGAACTTCTGCACTAGCTTTACCGGATGATGATAGCACTCCTGCTGGTCCTAATATTTTGGAAATACTATCGGCCGATGTATGGTGCAAATTAAAAACTGTTGGTTGCGTGGCTATCTGCTCTTTTTTGTCGAGCTCACCCAACGGCGCAATGGTAATGACATTAGCTGTTTCACGCTTAACCAAACCGTGCATTTGTAGGACAGTATCTAATACTTCATGCCACGAAGTCTTGCGCAAACTAACATTAATTTTACCACCAATTTTTTCGCTTATGATTACACTTTTACCAGAATGCTCGGTTAAAATATGTAGTAAATCGCAAGTTTTAATATTGGTAAAATTAACCGAAACTTGTTGCGTTGCATCACTGGCTGCAAGAACCACATTGTTTAACACCATCATAAATAAAAACAAAATTATTTGCACAATAACCTCTTAATAGAAAACCCTTCCGATAAATATGCCTGCTGCGGTAATCCCACGCTCATCTATCGCCGTAATTTTGCTTTGTTTTAAACCGATTTTATCGCCAATAATTACTCGATGAACTCCACCCATCGGATCGCTGACAAATCCATAACTATTTTGCTCTTGTTTTATCATTCCAAGAAAAGTTAGTTCTCTACTTGCCCACAAAAACAAATTTGTCTTGCCAATCGCTTTCGTAAAAACATCATTCTCTGGCAAATTGATGACACTATTATCTATCGGTGATGACTTGCTGATTTCATTTTCTGATATGAGCATTTTATTTCCATAAACAGTTATTAAAATCTGCATGTTTAATTCATCGCCTTTATTGTCTCCCTCTTTCTTTTGCAAAATTAACTCTTCAAATACTATAAAATAAGGCTGTTTAAACATAGTATTAATAAAACCCAGTAAACTTTTATATTGCCCAGCAATCGCAAGTTTTACTGGATATACGATAAAAGCCTCATCTTCTTTGATGGCTTGCGGTTCAAGCACTTGCAATTCTACTTGGGGATAAGCCGCGGCTTTCTCCAGGCCATTTAAAATATCAGTAATATCGAAATTATTATTAAACCGCTTTAGTTTTGCCACATGCTGTTGTTCTACCTTAAACCCTTGTGTTTCTTGTCTTTTGATTTGCAACAATTGACTGGTTTTTATTTTTTGCTTTCGTACGAGATGGAGTTTTTTTTGTAAAAAATTTATATCCACCATATAGCCTAATATTAGAGTCAATAAACCAACCCCAAGACAGATAAAAAGTTGTTTTTTATTTAACCAAACACTCATATAAAACCTAACTGCCGCAAGATAATAGCACTACGAAATTATATTCATCACCTTGTCGGCTTATTCTTTGCACCAACGGCATGGCACAATATTTTGTTTGAGAAAAACTTTTTATAAGCTGCGTAATACCAAACATCGAATCGGTCTTGCCAAATAATTTTACACTATCACCCTTAATTACCAATTGAGTTAACTGCAAATTTGCTGTCATACCACGATGTAAATTTTCAAAAATCTGTATTAACCCAAGCCTCCGCTTCTCTAAAATTATAATTCTGCCAGCAACCAGCTCTAGTTTTTGCTGTCCTTGTTTGACATCGTCTTTATCCTGCGATTGTCGCTGCAACAGAGAAAGCTGTTGTCGCGCATAAGCCGTTTGTTTTATTACAGTATTAGTTTGGCGCCACAACACCAAATGCCATACTGCTAAAAGAATTACTACAAATCCAAAAATAACCAGTATTTGTCCTCTAAAATAACGCTCCTTTTCGAGACGCAATGAACTACGCCATGGCAATAAATTAATTCCGGTTGCCATCAGCTACTCTCAATGCCAACCCACAGCTAATTAACATCGCCGACGTTATATTTTGCGAAACGGCAAAAGGTAAATTCATACCAAAAAAGGGATCGGCAATTATAGTTTGTACATTAAACTTATCATTAACTGTCGCTCTTAATTCTGGTAACACTGCTTTTTCACCGGCTAAAACTATTTTTTCCAATGGTTGGTGCAAAGCGGCAAAAACCAGCTGTAATTTTAATTTAAGTTGCATGATAATTTGTGCAACTGATCGCATCTCTTCCATCCGCATAAAATCTTCATGCGCATACACTATTTTTTCAGCATCGATTATTACTATAAGTATAGCTCCAACATCAATATTTATAATTGCAATCAACCCAGCAATATCCTTAAGCTGTCGGCGTATGGCTCGTTCTAAAGCATATGAATCAATATCGACTATTTTGGGGCAAAGATTGGCCGCACGTAATAGCTTAATGCATTTTTTGTCAATTTGCATCGAAATTTGACCCCCTAGTTGCATCGAAAATTGACCCCTCT
>CAXOVY010000021.1:0-10872 GCA_964213355.1 Gammaproteobacteria bacterium | reverse complement strand
TAAAAAACTGGGTGGCTTTGACTCGTTATTTGGGAAACGGGATTTTAGATATTGAGTAACCGTCCGGGGAAAGACGTACTAGTAAGGAGTTCTAGGATATGTTAGCCGGTAAATAATTGATATAGAAGATGCGCTATTTTTTATTAGGAACGACATATAGCGGTTACTATTTATATGGTAGTAGCAATTTAATATCACGATTTAACGTATTGGGCAGACGGGTTAATACATCGCATAAGTATTCATAAGGATTAATGTTATTAAGCTTGCAGCTTTCAATCAGGCTGTAAATGGTAGCCGCCGCTTTCCCACCACGATCATTTCCAGCGAAGAGATAGTTGGATCGTCCCACAGTAATTGGTCGCATTAAGCGCTCAGCCGCATTATTGTCGATGTCCAAAATCCCGTTGCCGAGATAACGTGTTAATGCTATCCAATTTTTTAAGGTATACTCAATAGCATGACCAAGCGGGCTTCTAGGTAATACCTTTCTGCTTTTCTCCATCAGCCACTTTTTGTAATCTTTTAAAATAGGAGTAGCTTCCCGCTTTCTTATCGCTTTTTTCGCTAATGGGTTTAAGTCTCTTATTCGCCTCTCTATTCTACACGGAAATTCACGGTCATAAATTAGTATAGATTTTAAGTGTTACTGGCAGCGGTAATTGTAAGAGCACGATCGCCAAGCCAAGGCACTTTTATTTTTTCAAATCTTTTCATTGCCGTTAATAGCTCAGGTAAATTCCTTTTCTTTTTCATCGAAACTAAGGCATCGCCACGATTAATTTCTATGCTACCGTTGTTGTTAATAAACTTCTCATATAGTGTCTGCGGAGTGTTGTGCTCATATCCAGTTAAATCATTAGCTAAAACGCGATATAGATTGTAAGAGAGAATAGACATCGTTAAATCAAAATCAACTTTAATTACCATTGAAGATGATACTTTATTCAAATGAAAAAAATGTGTCTGTTCGGAAATACTTTTCTCTATCAGCCATCTTCTTGCGTATTTTCTCAATACTTGCTCGACCCCTAAATTAAAATCATTGGTAATAATTAATGCCGGCTTTATCTTTCCGTGTCCAGTTACTGCGATTTGCCTAACCCTTTTGTTGTACCCTTTTAATAAAATAATTTGGTCCACGGTATTTAATTCTCTGGTTTTGTTACCAGAGGTTTGAACTCGTACTTTTTTCCATAAATCTGCTGGAAGTTGATTCAACTCATCAACAATATTTTTTCCCCTTCTCCTAATAGTGATAAATTTGATTTTGTTATCGTCTAGTTTGCTCAGATTTTCATAGGTAGTAAATTTACTATCGAACACAAGATAATTGATATTCTCATTCCCTGATTCTTTATAAAAATCTAAAAATTCTACAACCACATCAGATTCATTGTCATGCCTAACAGTTGTGTCTCCATATGTGATGATACCAGTATCGGGGTCTTGTGCTATGGCAGCTAAAATACTGGACAACGCTTTGTGCCTTGTACCAGACCAATTATTTTCTAAGTGAGAATCTTCTCCCCAATAGGGAACAGCAACAAAGTCTAAATTTGCCGTATCAGCCAAAAAACCCATTTTTCGCCACAATTGATATAGCTCTTTCAAAAAAGACATATTCATCTTTCTCGTTATGCGATGAGAGTATGAAGAGAACCATGCTGTTTTTGGCAAAACATTTAGTCCAGCAAAAAAACCGCTACCCCTATCCATACACCATAAATCATCAGCTGTATATCTTCTTACATTGGATAGTTTTAAGGCAACGAAGCTCAGTATTGCGCTAATTTTTGGGATTGTTTTTGTTTCTGGGAATAATGAATTTGCAATAATTTTGTCAATTCCTAAATCAATAATATATGGAACGAAACATAGTATACCAACATTCATCGTATTAAATGTTTCATCGTCATCTCCAAGTAAAGCTGCTGTTGGCGCCGGTACTTTAGCTTGGGATAAAGTCCCAACCTTGGCGCTTTTACTTCTTCGTGGCAGTCTGGCAAATCCTTCTCGATTTATCAGCTTATAAATATAAGTCTCAGAGATATCTTGCTTTTGCGTATCCAAGATAGCCTTTATATCTGGTACTGAAAGATACTTTTTCCTTAAGGCAATAATGAGTTGATCTATATTATTTCCATATTCTCTTGCTGGTCGACCAACAGTTAGTGGAGCAAAAAACCTTTTTTCAAGTTGTTCTTTATCGAGTTGTTTAAAAGCGCTGGCGAAACAATACAAAGAATTTTCTGCATAACCAAATCGTTTTGCTATTTCGCGCGCAGACAGTTTTTCATAAAAATAGGCACGTAGTGCTTCGTACTGTTTATGCAGAGGATAATTGGGATTATCGAAAAAACTATATGCTGTATCCATAGTCATTAACCTATATTAATTTAGACCGTGAAACAATAATATTATATTGGTTAAAATATGAGCATGTCAAGTGCATTATGCGTAAAAATCCTTTAATTCCCTTATATTTTGTAATTGCGCTAAAGATAGGATATGGTTTTGTAAATGATGAGATAAAGATATATCTAATATATTAATATAGGTTTTCTGCAGGTGGGAAAAAATTGAAACAATATTACTAATTGATTTATATATGATTTATTGGTGGTTCCAGGGATGCGGGCGATATAATTCTATATTAATTAAGAGCGTGAATATCCGTGTTCTATACAACCTTCCTATATAGTTTAACGCAGTTAATGCAATACCTTCTTTAGTTTTGGTAATTTTATTATTGGTTTGGACAATATCAAAAAATTTCCTCCGCGCATGCGCCATACATGCAACTTCAATAATATTGCCCGCAGCATAAATCTTATCGTAGCCAGTATAAGCGTCAGCCTGCAAATAACCTTTATAATTTTTTAAAAATTCTGCCGCCCATTTTTGTTGCCGATTAGTAGAGTAATCGTAAACTACGCATGGTGGCCCGCATCCTAGATAGCCCCATAATCTTCCTTCTTTAGTTGTATCTCTCCCATCTTCTAAAACTGGTATTACCGTGTCATCAGTATGTATTTTAGGTGATACCAATAAATCTGGTTTCATGGCTTCAACTATAGGCTGCAAAATATCCGCACACTGCATCACCCAATCACATAGCGTTTGTTTTGAGATATCCAGACCGTGGCGCGCTAATATTTCTGATTGGCGATAGAGCGGCAAGTGATCATCGTACTTCTTAACTAGTACATCTGCCAACAAACCTGGACCGGCAAAGCCTTTATCAATTGGTTGGTTCGGCATTGGTTGCGTATTCCGATGAAATCGATCAATCATTCCGATTCAAACCGATCAATGATTCCAGTCCAAACCGATCAGTAATTCCAGTCCAAATCGATTAACGATTCCGATCCAAACCGATCAAAAAAATCAAAGCGAAAGACCTTTGTTATAATTTAGTTATTTATCCCTCTTATTCAGATTTTCATTACGAAATTTACGCATAGAGTCGTCACCTTTTAATTCTAACCGATAAGCGTTGTGTACCAGTCGATCCATAATAGCGTCAGCCAAAGTTTTATCTCCAATGGCTTCATGCCAGAGTTTAATTGGCAGTTGACTGGTAACAATAGTAGAGCATTTTTCATGACGATCGTCTAGTAGCTCTAATAAATCACGACGTTGCTCATCTGTAAGAGGAGAAAGTCCCCAGTCGTCTAAAATCAAAACCTCGACCTTTGCCAGCTGTTTCATTTTTTTATTATAGCTACCATCGCCTCGTGCTAAACCCAAATCTGGCAGAAGTCTTGAGAGGCGACTGTAATAAACAGAGTTTCCTTCTAAACAAGCTTTATGTGCCAAAGCGCAAGCAAGATATGTTTTGCCTGTACCAGTTGCACCAATAATTAAAACATTGCGGTGCATTTTTATCCATTGGCAATTAGATAAAGTAAATACGAGCTTTTTATCAATACCACGTGATGCGCGATAATCAATATCTTCTACTGACGCTGTTTGTTTTAAAGCTGCATTGCGAAGCCTTGTTTGTAATTTTCTATTTTCACGATCACAAATTTCACGGTCAATTATTAACCCTAATCGTTCTTCGAAGCTCATACTTTCTACTTGCGGTTGATCAAGCTGGTTTTCTAATGCTTTAGCCATTCCTAGTAAACGTAGTTTTTTTAAATTTTCAATTGTTGGATGTATTAACATTTTTTCTCCTATATTATTAAATTACTGTACAGGCGGAAGCGCTGATGACAGTGACGTAACTTGAGGCGGCTAATCCCGCCTCATCAATTACAAGTTACGTCTCTAAATACTTCAGGGGTTTAAGGGGACAGCGTCCCCTTATTCAAAATAATCACCTCCTCTAATGTTTTCATGTTCTTCTTTTGTTGCTGTTAAAGTTTCCGATGAACTTACTGGCACGTTATCTAAATTATTTTTTAGAATAGACGCTATGTTGTGATAACTGTAGGCTCCTATTTTTAAAGCGCGGACACATGCTGCTTCCAACCGTAGTTCAGTATAGCTCTTACCAAGATGCAGGATCCCAAGGCATGCACGAAAGGCTAATTGTGGATGCTCTTTAGTTTCGATAACTTTCTCAACTAATTGCGCTGTTGCCATTCCTATTTTTCGAGCCCAATTAATAATTCGTTCCGGAGTCCACTCGACATATTTCTGATGAGCCTTAGGCATATGCTCTTTCAATGTTGTATGTCGTCTATGTATGTAACTGCGCATGTGAACCGCTATTCTTTTTGAACGATAAAAAATTTCAACTGTTTGATCAGTAAATCTCACATCCAAAATTTTTTTAATAAAAGTATACGGAACGCTGTAAAAGTGTTTATCCAATTCAATATGATAATCAGGACCCAGTCTTGCCTTTGCCCATTCAGCGAATTTGTAGGGCGTGCTTGGTAGTGGTTTTAAAGCTGGTTTATCTAACTTCTCAAATTGGCTTAACCGTGATCCTGATAATTTTTGGAAAGCTTGCGAATTAATTTTTTTCAATAAAATTGCTATCGGTTCATTTACTTCTACCAAACTAAAAAAAGTTTGATCGCGTAATTTTGCTAGAATTTGGTACTGTATAATTTGTACGCTTTTTTCCGCCAAACTTTTATCTTTTGGTTTTCTTACGCGCGCAGGCATAACTACAAACCCATAATGCTTTGCCAGGTCATGATAAGTTGGGTTAATATCTGGCTCATAGCGATGGGCAAGGACAGTGCAATTTTTTAAATTGTCAGGCACCGATATCTCTGGAACACCGCCGAAGAATTTAAGAGCTCGACAATGTGACTCTATCCAATCCTGCAAAGATTGTGTCATTGTCGCTTCAGCGTAGATGTATCCAGACGCGCCAAGCACAGCAACAAAAATCTGTGCTTGATGTATATAGCCTTGCCCATCGCTTATAGGAATAGTGCCTCCTGCATAATCGACAAACATTTTTTCGCCAGCTTTATGATCTTGACGCATCCATGTGTCTAATGGCTTTTTCCATAGCAAGTAAAGATCGCAAAACCGACTGTAGCCTATTCCCATTGGATACGATTCTCTGTACTCGTTCCACAGTAACATTAACGTTACGTGTTTGCGTTTTAGCTCATCATGAATTTTAGACCAATCCAACTCACCTCGCTCTTCCTTTGGTATTGCTTGTCTTGGCGGAGAGTAAAGCTGTTTCTCCAATATCTCATCATCTATGTTATCTGGCAGCGGCCAGCTAAGATTAGCTAAATTAGCCCTGCGCAAACATTCATGTACAGTACTGCTGCTAATTGCCAAACTATTGGCGATTTTTTGGTTTCCCATTTCAAGAGCAAATTTTAAACGTAATATTTCCCGAATTTTTCTCATTGTTATATGACCTCTCATTTTGTATCTCCAAATTTTAATTAATCTTGGAAGTACAACTTATTTTGAAAAAACAATCAGGTTTTAAATCTGATTATTGTGGGTCATTCGACATGAAAGTTTTGATCGATTTGAACTGGAATCGTTAATCGATTTGGACTGGAATTACTGATCGGTTTGGACTGGAATCATTGATCGATTTGGATCGGAATATGCATTGGTGCCGTAATCACTTGGTTTTGGTGCAAGCATCCAGCATATTTGAACCTTACAAGCTGTTTAACATAAATCTTTGCCGGTACTATTTCTAGCTGCTCAGTGATTACTTCTCCTATCTTATGTAATTGGTTACCACAACCACATGGGCACGTTAAATCTTCGAGCTTATATTCGATGCGCACTCGAGGTAGATTATCTGGTATATTACGATGACCATTACGTTTTTTTCTATCGTAGGTAATGGTCTCTTTTTGTATCGGTTCTTCTTTTGGTTGTTCTAAGGATTTAGTACTGTCTAATAAACTAAGTTGAATATAACCTTCTGGCAGCTTCTCGGAACTTTTGCCATATTTACCACGTAATAAGCTAAGTACTTGCTGTTGCAAATTCTCATACTGTTGTTCGATGACTTGAATTCTTTCTTGTTGCTCTAAGTTTTTATGACGCTGATCTTGGAGATCTTCTTGGAGTAAAAGTATAATCTGGTTAGCTTCCGCAAGGGTTTTAGGCTGGCAATTTTGCTGAATATTTAGCGCGTTTTCCACATAAAGAAGCATAGCAAAACTATAAAATAATGCCAGCTTTTTTTACATAAAAAATAATAAAAAAGCCTTATTTTATAGCGTCAAACTCAACTGCTCTTAATCTGTTTTTATCAGTAAGATCTATACCCTCTAACAACAAATTTAATTCATGGGGCGTAATCATAAATACTTTGGCTTGCACTTTAGGTAATCTAAAAACACCAGATTGCAGCTTCTTGTACCAAAGACAATAGCCATTCCGGTCCCAATATAATATTTTTATTTTATCTCCTCGCTTGCTACAAAATACAAAAAGATGACCAGAGAAAGGATCTTTATGCAAAACTTCTTGAACTATTATGCTCAAAGAATCTACTGAGCGTCTCATATCCATAACTTCACTCGATATGTATGCTTTGATACTCGGCGGTAAATTTAACATCACAACCCTCCAACTGCTCTAATAAGCAATAATAAATTGGTATCAGAAATTACTAATGGTAAAATAATTTTGTGCCCATTATTAAAAATAATTTCTATTTTTCTATTTTGGGTATCAACAGTACCTTCTTGGTGACTTTCAGTAGATGGGATATAATAATATCAGCCGCAATTTGCAGTGGAATAAACTTAGGAACATCTTTGCCAAGTTGCTTATTTTTTGCTTCGCTGATATTGTTATTAAGACTGGAATAAGACTTGTTTTTCTTGTACTTCGTAAGCGGTCTACTAACCACGTTCTTGCACAATAATTTAGCTATGCCATATTGAGCCCGTAAAAAATAATTGCGGAGTAAATTGTATGGTAGATCCCGAGGTAACTGCGAAAGTAATCCTAGATTCAAGCCTAACGCCAGAGATAACAGAGGTCAAAAAAGATTATGCTTTTTGGTTACCCCACATTGAAAATTATGCTAAAGCAGGGGTAACAGCTGAACAGTATTGTAGGGAGAATAATTTATCTAGCGCCCAATTTTCCTATTGGAAAAATAAACATAAGAGGCAAAGCAGCGATTTTATTGGCATTAAAATTTCCAAGAAAAACATTAATGGATGTCTGTGTACACTAGAATTCCCGAATGGTCGAAGGCTGTTGATACATGATGTAGGATGCTTGCGCCTATTACCACAGATTCTGGGGCTTACAAGATAATGTATGTTTTTGTTTTCCAATGCCAAGGTTTGGCTATATCGCAAGCCCATAGATTTCAGAAAGCAGATGGACTCACTGATAATTTTAGTGGCTGCGCGTTTGCGGGATAACCCTACATCTGGGCATGTTTTTGCTTTTAGGAATAAATCAGCAGATAAGATAAAACTGCTGTATTGGGAAGGGAATGGTTTCTGGTTGCTTTATAAAAGGTTGGAAAAGAGCAAGTTCAAATTTCCAAGCATTGAGGATGAAAAAATTGAAATTACTGTAGAACAACTACAGTGGTTATTGTCTGGGCTGGACATTATGAATATAGAGGATAAGGTATATGTAGAGGCAACGAAATTTTTCTAAATTTTTTCTAAACTTCTAGTAAAAATAGGGTTATCTGCTATTATTATAGGGCATGAACAAAGAGCAGGAAGAACGGTTAAAATCCATAAGGGGAGAAATTAAGGCAGCCAAGAACCGAATAGACGAGTATGATAAGCAATTATTAGAGATAAAGATTGGTTTAAAGAAGGAAAGTGAGATATTGCGGAAACTCTATGAGGAGCAACTAGCTATTGGATACTCGATCAAACCACAATAAAACGTAGGTATTATGCGAGATAAGGACGAAACAATTTTGATTTTAGAAAAAACCGTAGAACTTTTACAAGTAGAGCTTGCTGCCGCCAAGATTGAATTAAAACGCCATGATCAAGTGGATCAGCAGAAAGACCAGAAAATTGGGGAACTGCAAAAAGAAGTTGAGGAGTTAAAGCAGCAAGTTGAAATATTGAACCGTCACATTAAAGATTTATGCCGCGACCGTTTTGGTAGTAAAGGGGAACGCTATACTGAGCAACCTAATCCAATATCATCAGAAACAGTACTCATACCAATTCCACCTGATCAACAAGACGCTACCATAGAAATTGCCACGCATAAGAGAAAACGAGGTGGTAGAAATAGCTTAAAAAATTTGCCCAGAAGAGAGATTATTATTCCAGTTTCTCCAGAAGATAAAATATGCAGCTGTGGCAAGGAGAAACAGGTTATAGGTTATGAAACTAATGAGATTATAAATTATGAGCCTGCGGTTTATGAAATTATAGTAGAAAAGCGGGAGAAAGTAGCCTGTACATGTGGATGCTCTGACTGCTCAATTACTGTGGCACCTAAACCAGAACATATTTTGCCTAAAAGTAAGGTTAGTGAATCTTTTTTAGCAAACATTATAGTTAGTAAAATGTTGGATCGTCAGCCGCTATACCATATAGAAAAGATTTTGCAGAGCCGCTATGGAATAAAAATAACACGTAATACTATGGCCAGGTGGGTGATAGATTCTAGCCATATGTTACAACCATTGGTAAATTTTTTCCAAGATGAAATACTAAGCTATCCGATTGCGGCAATGGATGCTACATCGCTACAAGTTTTGAAAGAAGAAGGACGCAAGGCGCAAACAAAGTCCTATGTTTATTGTATACGTGGTGGTCCGCCAGATAAAAAAAGTACGGTATATGAGTATAACGCCGTTTTGCATAAAATTTTTTTAGGTTCATGGTTTGATGGATATAAAGGAAAGATTCATTGTGATGCTGGTAATGTTTTTGATGATCTTGGAGAGACACCTGATATATTGCTTAGTTACTGTAATGCGCATGCCAGACGAAAGTTTGAGCCAATAGCTAAAGAGGCCCAAGAAGCTGGTGGTAGCGATGGTGCGGCTGACTATGCAATGAGAGTTTTTCAAAAACTCTATATGATTGAGCGCTATGCTAAGATTAAGGAGATGGATCCAGAACAGCGCAAAATATTACGCCAGGAAAAATCCAAACCGCTGATGCTTGAGTTTAGGAATTGGTTAGGAGCTGTTTATGGAACACTGTTACCGAAAGCTCCTCTCGGTAATGCAGTAGCTTATTGCATAAATCATTGGGAAGGATTAACTAGATTTTTAGATGATGGGTATTTAGAAATTGATAACAATCTTACGGAGCAAGCAATAAAACCGTTTGTGATTGCAAGGAAAAACTTTCTTTTTGCCTGCTCGGTAGATGGTGCAAGAGCGTTGTGCATTCATTTTAGTCTTATTCGCACTGCTTTATTACACAATCTTGATCCATATGAATACTATGTTTCTTTATTTGGGGCAATTCCCAGTTGCAAAACTGCAGCAGATTATGAGGGATTGTTGCCATGGAATATTAAGCTGAATAAGGTTAGATTAGCAGCATAACTTTCGATAAAAGAGGTCTATTGTTGAAAGTAGGAAACAGCAGGTATAATAAAATCAAAGTGTTTGGACTGACAAAATTTATCTGCCAAGTATTGTTTTATGGAAAGATTACGGAAGCCCAAAAACAAGGATCGCCGCAGCCGTGAACATTTAACTCCTATTGAGGTTGAAAAAGTTATACGATCTGCAGGCAAGGTTGGAAGACATTGTCTTCGTGATACAACCATGATATTAGTAGCATATAGACATGGTTTAAGGGTAACTGAGTTAATCGCGCTTAAATGGAACCAGGTAGATTTGAAATCTGCTCAGCTTCATGTTCACCGGATAAAGAATGGCATGGATAGCATCCATCCATTGTATGGCCCAGAAATTCGCGCACTTAGAAAGATTAGTGCTGAATCTCAAGGGTCCCCGTATGCGTTTACTTCGGAGCGCGGAGGACCAATGGTAGCTGACACATTTAGAAAGCTTTTAGCCAGGGCTGGTGATATTGCTAAATTGGGGATGCCAATTCATCCTCATATGTTGCGTCATTCGTAAGCGACCGAGCAACGACATATATGAAAAGGGAATAAATTAGTTTATATATTGGAAATACTAGGAGAGGTGTTTCTAAAAATTTTGAGGTTTCCAAATATACGGCAGCAACGATCTAATATCGCGATTCAAAGTATCTGGCAGCCTGATCAGGATATCACGTAAATATTCATAGGGATTGATTTTGTTGAGCTTACAACTCTCAACCAAACTGTAGATAGTAGCAGCTGCTCGACCACCCCTATCATTACCAGCAAAAGTATAATTGGCTCGACCAACAGTAATAGGTCTCATCAAACGTTCTGCAGCATTATTGTCAATATCTAAAATCCCGTTTCCCAAATAACGAGTCAAAGCCACCCAGTTTTTTA
>CAXOVY010000020.1:0-9643 GCA_964213355.1 Gammaproteobacteria bacterium | reverse complement strand
ACAAAAACCACAGCCCCTCCAGCTTTAATTACTGCTTAGGGGGTGAGCTATTACACCATTTTTATCTTTTATCATGCAGTAGAACCGCCAATGATTTCCTCTTCGAGTTGTAAGATATTTATTTACAATCCATCGTTTTCCCTTTCTGGCATGGCGTTTGCATGCCCAGCGCATTAGGGCTAAGAAAATCTCATGGTCAATCATGGAAAATACTCTTGATGACACTGACGTCCTGAAGTAATTAACCCACCCTGTTATGCGATTATTCAGCGTGTGAATTATCTTTTCTGTCGGTAATGCTGCTCCCTTCCTGATGATTTCTTTGACAGACCTGAGGAAGCGATTAATGCTAGCTTTAGAGGGCTTTATTAAAAGCTTACCATTTTTATACTTGCGTATATTGAAACCAAGAAAGTCAAATCCATCGTCAATGTGTGTGATCTTCGTTTTTGTTGCTGATAGTTTTAGTCCGACTTTAATTAGGGATTGCTTCAGTATCGGTATAACCTTCTTTTCAAGAAGTTCTTTACTGGCAGCAGTAACAACAAAGTCTAGAGTAAAGGAATGACTCAGTAATCTTAGATTCTGCCTAGCTGTTTCTGCGAATTTCTTCATACAGTGCCTCATTAGCATCCTCATAATTGGTTCATCATACCCTTCTCATCCCACCGCACGTTCAGTTTTCCCGAATGCGGCGGTCCGACAGTTTTCATCGTACACCTTGCGCAAGTTTCCCAGTATACTCAAGCATGCCACTACCAACGTATATCATTCCCATTGCGTAAAGCTTGCTGTTTGGATATTTGCTCCATCCAAAACCACGGCCCTTACTTCTGTAGTTTAAGTATCTGCGAAATCGGATATTTACAAAGCGTTGCACCATCCTAAATGCTTCACTCGCATTAGTATGCCTAAAGTAATTTACCCAACCTAAGACAACCGGTTTTATTAACTCGATAAATTCTTTTGGTTTTATTGGTGCTCTCTTGGATGTTAAGTATTTTAGCCTATTACGAATATTCTGCTGCGCTCGTTTTGCTGGAAATATATAAACGGTGTTCTTACCACTAGTAGGACTTTTCCGCTTCACAAAGTTGAATCCGATAAAATCAAATCCATCAGTCAACTTGGTTATACGCGTCTTTTCTTTGTTAATGCTAAGCCCCATATCTTTTGCCAACCTAACAAACGCTCCTAATGCATATTTGGCATTCTTCCTACATATTAAGACTACATCATCGCAAAAGCGATAAAGTGTAGCCTCCAGCTCCTCTGGGTACTTCTTCTCATGCCATGCTTGATCAATGACATCAAGATAAATATTGCTATACAACGGAGAAATCGGTGAACCTTGGCTTACTCCGATTTCCATTAGCTCTACTTTACCATTATTCATTACACCAACTTTAAGTGTTTGTTTGATCAATTTCATCATACTTCCATCAGCTATTCTTTTGCCAATAAGTTGTAGTAACTTATCGTGCGGAATGCTAGTAAAATAGGATTTTAAATCGATCTCTACCACTCCCCATGCACGTTGGTACAGATCTTCCCGAATCGCTAAACTTGCTTGTTTTGCATTTCGTTTTGGTCTGTATCCGTAGGAACAATCATGAAAGTGTGCTTCAAAGATTGGCTCAAGTACTATTTTCATTGCTGTTTGCACTATACGATCTTTTACTATGTTGATCCCCAGCGGCCTAGTTCCACCTTTCGTTTTTGGTATCTCTACCAACTTAACCGGTGAGAATTCATAGCTCTGGACGCGTAGTAACTTTTGCAATTCATTAATAACTTCTTCCTCACCTTGCGTAACCACTTCTCCTATTGTTATACCATCGATTCCAGGTGCACCTTTGTTAGCTTTAACTTGTCGCCAAGCTTCCCATAGTACATCTGTTCGATAGACCTTATCGTATAAACTATAGAATCTAACCTCCTTCTCTTGCTTGGATTTACAATATAGAGTTCTCTGAAGTTGTCGAACTTTTAATCTTCTGTTTCTAGCTATATAGCAATCAGACATCCTCAACTCCTTTAAACTCATTAACTGAAGCAGGGTCTCTTTTCTCTTGTTAGGTTTCCCCAACAATACAAACGATACTATAAACCCCGCGGACTTCTGATATCGCCAGTGATGATTTCAGCATAACCTTATACGTCACCGTTTTCAGTGGCCAACTGAATCAATATCAGATCTCCCGGCCTACGACGTAGAACATTCACAGCGTGCAACCACCAATACCCCGACACCTACAGGATGGGACAACTGTCTATTTATATTCCATCCCCTGTCAGCCTTCCCTCTGCGACGATCGGGTCGGCAAGTGTTTTAAATTATAACGAGGCTGATTCGAGTTCATCTTTATTGCAGCCCGCTGTTTTGCATTTACCGTTCAAGGTAACTTAAGCCTACAAATCACTTTGTAAACTCAACCTCCTGCTAGACCTCCGAATAGACAATTGAGGTCAGGGGACTTTCACCCCATTTGTTCCACGCCTGAGCCGGCGTGCCGTCAGCATAGGAGATCATATGAATCTTATCCTTCTTTCGACAACGTTCAGTGCTAGCTAGCAATTTATCTTCTAGTCCAGATAAAGTCATGACCGCAAGAGCGGCAGAAATTTCACCGCCCTGTGGAGATCCCTGGTCTGTTGGGAACCATTTACTCTTTTCCACAAATCCACATTTGAGAAATTTACGCAGGATAACTTTGTCCATTGGAATTTCCTTCAAAAGAAATTCGTGGCTGATGCGACAAAAACACGATTTAATATCTCCCTCGAGTATCCAGGGAGCTGATATCGCTCTGCATAACACATTAAAACATTGTTCTCTTGCGTCATGAGCTGAGCGCTTAAGCCTGAATCCATAGGAGTTAGGATCTGCCCACTCTTCTACGATAGGTTCGAGCGACAACAGATGAAGCGCTTGTTGGGCTCTATCTATCATTGTTGGAATGGATAATGGTCTTACATCTTTGGACCCCGTTTTCTTTGGGATATAAACTCGCCTCAGTGGTTGCGGCTTATAGCCATGACGTTTGAGGCGATAAATCGCTTGTATCTTCTGATGATTAGTTTGCCAAACTTCACCATCAACGCCAGGAGTTTTACTCCCGTTACTACTAGTCACTCGTTTTACTGCTAAGCATTTAGCAGCAAATGAGCTGGTTAGGATACGTTGCAAAGCTTTCACTTTTCCACGCCTTCCTTCCCTCTCTGCCTTGGCAATACGCATTTGGAGTCGCAAAACTTGCTTTCGGAGTCTCGACCAATTAATTATCGGCCAAATATCTTTTGGCAATGTTGAAGATGCACCAGTCAATATTATTGCTGTCATTTGCTTTTCTTCATTAGTGCGATTCTCTAAACTCTCTTACCATTTGACACCCGCTCGAAGTTGGCTCGCTTTCGCGCCGGATAGATACAATCCCGTATCCTAGCAATTACAGCTAGGCATTTGCTTTCTCGAACATCCTTTACCAGCTGAATCATAGGCATTTCTTACGATTTGCTGTCCAATCCGAATTATTGGAACCCAACTGGCTTACCACGTTTCACTATAAAAGCATTACTAACTTAGTCGCCCGCTATAGACCGAGAAGCTTTATTAGCTACGAAGGATGGAGGCCCCCATTCCTTACTCGCTTCTAGCAGAGGTATTAGACGTTGCCTCTGTTACACATGACAGCCTTTTATGCGCAGGTTTGGATATCCTCGACATATTAGTTATCTCGCGCTATCCCAGATTCGGCTTCCAGGAAGATCTTGAGTTTACACTTTCAATCTAGTACATACGTACTTTGCTGCTTTACATCTCGCTCTTTATTCAGAGATGCTGATTCACTGAGTAGCATCAGTGGTGATATCCGCAGTGGTTAGCGTTATCACAGCTTTATATAGCGACATCGTGTCGCATGGCCTAGTGTGACGATAGGGTCATTTTCCGGACAAGAGTTCCCTTTTAAAAATTGTACTTGCAACAACTTTTTTGCTATCCTAAACTCCAATTTATGACCAATTTTCGGGTAAAAGTTTCCTACTCTACCACTTATGGGAACTTTTCAACTTAAACTTAGCCGTGTTTAACAGCATCATTGTAGCGTTGAGCATATTTATCTAAAAGAGAACGAATCATTGACTGGTAGTGTGCATGTTGCTTCACCGCTTCTCGTTTAAAATAATTGACACTTCTCTTGCTCAGCATCATGGTAACTCTTACTGTATCTTCTTTTAAAACTAATTCTTGAGGGGTAGGTAAAAAATCATTAATTATTTTTATCTTACCCATTGATTTATTTGTGTACTTTTTTTCTTTCATATATCTTTTTTCCCCTTCTCCAATAACCAGCACCTATTATACGGATCAGTTTATCGCGATAAGTAAACCGTACTGTTACAATATTGTTCTCTACTTTTCCAAAACAAAAATATCTTTTTTCAGTTTTGCTATGTTCTAAATCTTCAGCAATAATGCGGTACGGATCAAGAAAAGCTTGCTGCGCTTCATAAAAAGAAATCCCATGCTTTTCTATATTCTGGTCGTTCTTTTCTTCGTCCCACTCAAAATTTACCATATAATTCTCAACAAATATTGAATAACATTATACGTATAGTTATATGTATTGCAAGTTTGAATTTATCAGGTAACTATCGTGTTATAAAATGGAACTTTTTCTATTAAAAACCATGAAAAATATTTAAGTTTTTATCTGCTATGTGTATAGTCAAGACATTTTTACAATGTTTTACTAATAAACCATCCGTCGTATCAAAGCACAACAAAAATTAATCCCGCTCATAAATATCCTAGCGGGTGAATTGTCGCGCGTTTTTTGCGCGACAAGAGGGCCGGCAATGAGGCCCTAAATATAGGGTGTACCTGATGATTTATATCAGGTACATTAATCCCGCTGCAGTCATCGCCGTTCCCGGCTGTGCCGCAATAAAATAATACCATGGTTTAAAAACATATACGCAAAATTATTTAGACCTAATAGGCCAATCTGCTATTCGTGGTCAATTCCGTAAAATTGCCACAGGCTGTTCATTCGAACTAATTAAATATCGCACCCCAAACTTTCTTACGTGGCCATTATAAAATGCCACAGATAAAAACACGAGGTTGCGAAAACCACTTTGCGCATCAACCAAGTTTTAATCAACTTATAAATTTATATTCTTCTTTATTTCTAATACAGGCTCTGATACGACCAACCAGTCGCCTGGCAATACCTACTATAGCACGTTTTTTTCCTACTCTTTTTGTTATAGCTTCAAAAATATTTTCTAAATTTTTATCTCTCTTTATTGCTACCCAAGCCGCTTCAACCAATATCTTTCTTAAAACAGGTCTACCTTGTCTGCTGATTGACCCGAGACATTTTTTGTCTCCAGATGAATATTCTCTTGGTGTTAATCCAGTAAAACTAAAAAGCTTTTTCTCGTTGCTAAACTGTTTCATATCCCCTAATTCATTTGCCAATATTCTAGCACTTAGAGGACCTATTCCAGGAACACTCTGATAAATGTTATCTAGCTTACTTTCTTTCTTGGCTTGCTCTACTAATTTTTTATCTATTTCTTTTACCTTATCAGCTATTGTCAACCATTGTTCGGCGTAACTTTGTACAGCGTATTTAAAACCATCTGGCAATTTACTTTTTTTAACATCTCCAATAGTTGTGTAATCCATTTTTTACTAACAATAGAATCATCATTTGCTGCTATCAATCCATACTGAAATAATAGGGCTTTTAATTGGTTGCCATATCTATTTCTGTCTTCCATTAATGATGCTCTTAATCGCGTTACTTTTCTGCTTGCTTCTCGATCTTCATTTGGAATATTAATGCTACGCAATATATTGCTTGCAAGCTGAGCACTTATTTTTAAAGCATCGCGCTTATCTGTTTTAACTCTTTCTCGAGCTGCAATTTCTATAGCAGCAGGATGTACAACTATGTTGTTTATATTGTGCTGCAATAAGCACCTATGTAAATGAAACCCGGAAAAACCAGCCTCATATGCACTATTTATTTTGGCTCCCTTAAAATTATTTTTGAAATAGCAAACCAATTCTGTTGGCGACGCTACGATACGATCTTTTTTTACAACAGCTCCATTACAAATACTAACTATTGAATATGAATTTTTATGGACATCTATTCCAACGTATATAGTTTCCCCTGTATAATGTTGTTGGCTAGACATAAAATTGTTCTCCTTTTTTGATTAATGAAACTCAATAATCGGAGGATTTATTTATATTGTCTAGCCTGACTTAATACAACATAGCAACTTTCTATTGCGATAAAATTAGTTACAAACACTTTGCTGTCCGGATTGCGTAATAAAGTTATATTTACAAAATAATTTAAGAACTATTGTTGTCCAGAAAACCGCTTTATCGTTACACTAGGCCTAGAGCAGCGGATGGGACGAAAACGCTCCGGTGTTTCTTTTTGTGCTTTTAGGTATTGATCTAAGTCTAAAATATCTGGCACAATTAACATGGCTGGTCTCCTTTCAATTTGCTTGTCTAAACTTACTGGTGAAGCTTGCAATACTATAATAGAAGATCAGCCATCTTTATATAAGCACAAAACTATGGAGAGCAATGGTAAGGTAAAAGATTTGTTGCCAAAAACAACCGAGAAAAAGCAAAAGCTAGTAGTAGTGGTTTTTAGTTTTTTTAAAAAGCTAAAAAATTTATCTAAGCAGTGGAGTTTTTTACTTAAAAATTGTTTCGGGATATCTGATAATAGGACAAAAATAAACTCTAAGATATCGCGGGACAAAAACCTGGGGTTATGCATTAAATTGTTTGAGACGTAACATTCAACGCGCCACAAATGTTACATATTTAGTTCTTGGCAATTGTTGGATGTTGGAAGAGGTTATAAAAAATGCGTTGTAGTACGTACAAATTGATCTAATATTCCGTAAAATTTAGGCACCATAAAATTATAATTCGAGGTCTTGTCAGCATGTTTTGGGGTGTTTATTAATTTTTTAAATATAACTATATGGCACCTAACAAAACAGTTATTAGGCACCATGATATAAATTATTATTGATAGTATTGGCGCTTATTTTTACGCACTAGCTGAGAGTTCACCGCCAATATAGCTAAGCATGACGCCTAAATTTTGCGGAATATTAGCTGATGGTTTTCTATAACGATTAGGAACATAAAATGCAAACAAACTTTAGCAGTCGTTACAAATATAAGTCTTTCATTAAAGAAAATGGGCTTTTTGCTTCAAAAAATAAAGTAAAAAGCAGTGATCATAAAAACAATAAATCACTGCGCCTGATTATTTTGCGCTTATCAAAAGAACTAAAGGAGAAACGTTTCCAGTTGGTTCTTATTATAGGAACTGGATTTATTATTAATATGTTAGCCGCCGCTTTTCCATGGACAGGAAAATACTTTATCGATAATATTATACCACAAAAAAGCTCAATACTTCTTATTGCTAGCTGCGCTGCCTTAATGATTATAGGAATTGTAGATGTAGGATTAAATACCCTTCTAGATTACAAAATTAATATTATTGGCGGTAATTTTTCTCTTTTTATAAAAAATAGAATGATGAGGCATCTTCAAAAACTACCGCTTATTAGAATTCAAGAATTAAAAGTAGGTGGAGTTATATCTCGCTTACAAGAAGATACGGACACAATGAGTGGACTCTTGTTTGAAATCATAGTTTCTCCATTAAATGCATTTACAATGTTAATTATTGCTTTTGCCTCCCTTTTTTTGATTAGCTGGAAAGTCTCGATTGTTTGTGTGGTTTTTAGCTTCTTTGTTGGAGTTGTAAGTTATTTTATTTTCAATATTATGCAGCCAGTTCAAAAATCGTTAAGAGAAGATAACTCTATAATAGTAATGCAATTATCTGAAGTTTTTAGCGGAACAACTGCTGTGCGGAGTTTTTGTAAAGAACTATCGGTAAGACGTAAGTACGGAAATAACATAGGATTACTATGGAGAAAAAGCTTATACGGAAATGTTGTTGATATTTTTGTAAATCGAACACTCTTACTTATTTATTATTGTACAGAAATTTTTATTTGGTTGTTTGGTGGCTATAGTGTTATTAGCGGAAAGATGACAGTAGGAGAAGTTGTTGTTTTTATTTCTTTTGTCCCTTATGTTTTTAATCCTGTATTTAATATTATTGCATCATTTTCAAAACTTCAAAAAAGTTTAGCGTGCGCGGATAGGGTATTTGGCTTGCTTGATGAAAAAATAGATACAGTTGATGATAACAAAAACGCCATTACTATTAATAAAATTAAAGATGGTATCAAATTCAACAACGTAACATTTTGCTACCCAGATAGTACACGAGCTTTGGAAAATATTTCAATAAAAATTCCAAAAGGAAAAGTAACCGCCATTGTTGGTCCAAGCGGAAGTGGAAAAACAACGCTGATAAATCTTATTTTACGGTTTTATAAGGTAACAGATGGTAAAATTACAATCGATGATATCAATATAAACGAACTAAACTTACGCAGTTACAGAAAAATGTTAGGTTTGGTTCTGCAAGAACCTTTCATGTTTGATGGCACAGTAAAAGAAAATATTTCTTATGGAAACAGTAAGGCACAACAGGATGAAATAGAAAGGGTAGCTAAAGTGGCTAATTGCCATGAATTCATTCAAAAAC
This sequence comes from Gammaproteobacteria bacterium, assembly GCA_964213355.1. Taxonomy (GTDB): domain Bacteria; phylum Pseudomonadota; class Gammaproteobacteria; order UBA9339; family UBA9339; genus JBAXAM01. The sequence continues at coordinate 956 of CAXOVY010000020.1, read as the reverse complement.
TTAAATATGGATATGATGCTAATATAGGAGAACGTGGAGTAAAACTATCCGGTGGGCAAAAACAACGTATTGCTCTTGCCAGAGCATTATTACCAAATCCACAGATACTGATCCTTGATGAAGCAACAGTAATAGTCCGAGCAACGACAGCCTATTCAAATGTATCAATATAAGTTAAAACGCTGCCATAGAAATTTCTAAAAAATTTTGATGGTGGCATAATGGAAAGACTATACCAAATTCCTGCAGAATCGTGTGATGTTATTGAACTACAAAAGTTTTGGACAAGAGTTGCCGGTGATCAAATGGCCAGTGGCATGGGTGCCGAAAGGTTTTGCCAACAGCATCAAATAAACTTTTCAAAATTCCATTATTGGAAATATCGCAAAGTTAAACCTAATTCCAGCCATGACAGCGGGATAAGTAACCCGAAGGACCGACAAGACGATAAAGATGTTGCTAAATTTATCTCACTACAAGTTGCTGTTGATAAATCATCTAACGAATGCCAGGAAGAAAGGATTACTGCTAATCATGAAGATAGAGCAGTAGAAATAGTATTCAAGAATGGTCATAAAATAATTTTGCCATTGGTAATCTCTGAAGCTAATTTATCGTTGCTGATAAAAACGGTTGGCGGGCTTCAATGTTAAATTTACCACCGAGTGTAAAAGCTTATGTGTCAACTGACGAAACTGACATGAGGAAGTCAATTGATGCCCTGAGCATAATAGTTCAAGAAGTATTGAGTAAGGATCCATTTTCTGGACACTTGTTTGTGTTTTGTAATAGGAGGGGAGATAAGATTAAAATCTTATATTGGGATCGTAATGGATATTGCCTTTGGTATAAGCGTCTCGAGCGTGGTGTTTTTAGATTACCGAAAGTGCAGGCTAAAGTATTGGCTCTATGAAGATTTGAGTGGGTAATGGTGATTCTGTATACTATTGTTCCAA
>CAXOVY010000019.1:0-3843 GCA_964213355.1 Gammaproteobacteria bacterium | reverse complement strand
TAATCTTGCCCTGTCTTTACCACCAAACAATCCTTCTGCCACTTCGCGCCCCTCTTTTTTAACTACAGCATCGGCAATTTCTTGACCCAAATCACTATCAATTTGACCAGAATGCTGTCTAACAAAAGTCGCTGAATTACTTAAACGTTCAGATTCAGCCCGATGCGCAGAATAATGTTCTGATGCAGTTTGTGCTTTGTTTAGATTGCTGGACAACTGGAATAACTGAGACTCAGCTGCTGAATGACTAGTCTCAGCATGTTTTGTTTTGCTATATTCTTGTACCTTATGCAGATCGTTACTAAATCTTTTAGCTTCTTCTGCAGTAACATCTATACTTCTACCAACGCCGTGTTGTGTTGATGACTCGCTTGTTCTTATGTGTTCCAAGCTAGCCGATCCTTTCAATCCCAACTCTGCTCCTGCTATATTTATACCAAGCGCTTTACCAGGAATAGATGCACCAGCATTAAGTGTTACATTCTGACTGAAATTAACCAATCCTTTAAATACATCATTAACATCTATATGATTACGATCAGCTATGGTTTTTGCCATATGCTTCATATCAGAGACACTTTGCGCTGAAGATTCAGCTTCTCTTGAACTAAGTCCTTCTCCATGACTTTTACGAGAATCGTAAGAATCACTAACGCTATTGAGATCTGAAATAGAATTAGATATTGCCTGATCATATGACCTTTGATCTTGTATGGTAGCACTTCTTGCAGATTCTGCTTGGTTAGAAAGAGATTCACTAATCATATCGCTAGCTCTAACATTTACTGGTAATTTAGAAATCGCGTGTCCACTATCATAAACAGGTTCGCCATCTGGTCTGGTTGTACGCAGTACTCCTGTTTTTAATTGTTCAGTCGACATTCCTTGCATCAGTGTAGAATTAGTATCAAACTTGTTTGCATTAACATTTGCCCAGCTGGAATTTCCGACGCTAATATTACCACTTGCAGTTTCTGATGCTGCAGATGATGCTGAAGACTGCAATACTCCACCGATGTAACTTGCTGCAGTATTAAATGCCGAAGCCATACCCATCACTAAACCACCAGAAATAAATGGTATCGCCATCATTAAGTAACCGGCCATGTTGGCAACGTCAGAATGCTCAAGAACCAACTGATCAATATTATCTAGGGTCAAACCAGCTGGGCCTATTTCTTTGGCATAAAAAGTTACCGTCATATTTAAACAAGCGAACATCAAGGGCCAAGATTCTATCCATATTAAAGTATAAAAATAATTCTTTAAAACTTGGACCGTAAAGCTGGGCTGAAAAGCGAGTAATATCACTATCGGGAAAAGACTCAGCATTAAAAGCAATAAAACTGTATGAATAATCGGTATGGTATAGGTTGCTATGTTGCGAGATGTGGCGAGTGACATTCGCATACGCTCCATCGCTTGGGTAGTGCTGAGATTTAAAAGAGCTGCTGTTGCTCCGGTTTCTGCAGTATAAGTAGAAAGTCCCTCTCTTATACCATTAATCAAGAGGTTTTGGGTCACGATCTCTAAAGCAGAATTGGATAAGTTGCCATAGTCGAAATATTTGTATGTGCTGGCAAGAGCGCCTTGCAGTTTTGCAACTGGATCAGTTACATTACCAAAAATACGTTTCCCAAAAATTTTAAAACCATTCTCATTGATATCTTTCGTAATGTTTGCTTTGAGCGCAATTCCTGCAGCTGTACAAGTATTAAATACTCCGCCAATATAGATTCCTCGTATATTGCTTGTCTTTTCGGTTATGGTAGTTGCTAAATCTTTACTTCCCGTAAGATCAGCCATAGTGTATTTCTTTGAGATCAGTATATCGCCAAGCACGCAATTTTTTATATATTCGTTAAGCTCACCTTTAACTATGGGATTTATTATATGAAATTCGCTAGATAATCGAAAAAGTTTTGAACCAAACAGCATTCCTGTCTTGTTATACTCTAAATCATCTGGCATATGAAAAGCTTCTTCAAACACACTAACAAGACCATAAGCAGTTGAAGTTATTATGCTGGCTGGATAGCCAAGCCCATATGGAACATTTGCTACGGTAAGATCGGCTCTACCTGGATTGCTGCTATCGATAATTTGTACGGTAACTTTTGGGCCAAGCATAATGGCGCTCAAGATAAAATAAACAATAAACCATTTAACGAGCATTACTAAATCTCTTCCGCGAATGTAGTTTACTGCAGCGCCTATTATTGCAAAGAGAACTGAAATTTTAATAGCAGTAACAAAAGTTGAAGTTCCGAGCGCTATTATTACGGCATTTAAGGATTGGCGCGCAAGTTCGCCATTTGCAATTACATGTATGGCAATATTACCGCTCATTGCTTTCCTCCCATACTATCTTTGAGCTGCCCAGTGACTTTGGACATAACTTTTCTTTCAGTGTTTTCAGAACTTTCTATAAAGGACATTAGCTCTTGTATATCGTGTCTGGATTGGGCTTTTATGCCCTCTACATAAACCAAAGCTTGGTTAATTTGGTCGGTTAACTTCTTATGAATTTCAGGAGGATAGTCGGTTCCAGCTAAGCTGGTTTCAACTATTTGTAATGCCTCACGCATGTATTGCATCAATAGAGTTTTTGCAATGGATTCTGAATAATTAGTAATACTCAAAGCCATAGCTACGCTTCCTGCCATTAGATGGGCGTTGATAAATCTGAATATTGGTAATTTGGTAAGCTCCAAAAAGCCCTGAAGTCTGGGGGGCAATGCTGCATTGTCTATAACTAAAAGATTAACAATTTCATTAATGGTTAGTTGAATTTTTTCGTATAAAGCTTTTTCTTTACCGATAGTAATATCGCCAGGGGAAGGATTGAGACATTTTGACTCTGGATCGGCATTACATGTATAAATCTTAGCCGTTCCACCTTTAAGTAGGGCTTTGATTACATCAGGGTCTTTTGCCAATGGTGGATAAATATGAGCTTGACCCTTAGAATCAAAAGTGATAGTTCCAGATAATGACATAAAAAATTCTTTAAGTTCGACTGTATTTAAAAAATCAATTTTTGCAAGGGCATCCCAAATAAGGTTTTTATTAACTATAAGCTGTTGCTTATATGCTGGGTTTTTAGCTGCCTCATTCATTTGCTCTGAATAATAACCATCTTCACTACATTTTTGCCTTGATTCAGCCCAATCGGAAAACACATTTCTATGACTTCCTATACCTTTACAAATATGCCGCTGGGCAGCTTCCGTTCTAGGCCACATCCCACCAACAAGGTTTTCTGCCATCTCACAAGAATTGAAGTTGCTCGCATTGATTTCCTGTGCGACTTTCTGAATATATTGCATACCATGGGCAATCTCAGGTACCACTGTTTCAAGAGCAAGATTAAACATATAACCACTAGCATTACTCATTACTTTTTGAAAAAATTCGGTTAAGGCTTGTGCGTTTACAAAAGAAAATCCGCCATTAAATAAGTCTATTCCACCGCAACCAGCTCTTAAGCTGGGTAAATCAACATGCATTACCTGAATATTCTTAACTTTATTGCGTAAAACTACCGATCCGCCTGCATAATATCCTGCAGCTTGTCCCTGATATGCAGAAGCTTCCGTTACATTATTATCGTACCCAAGTGAAGTAAAAAAACTATCAAGATCGCCACTAACATCAGCGAAGATACTTGTAGAAGTTATGCACAATAAAAGAAATATAGAGGTAAGCAGTTTCCTATACATTTTTACCTCTTATTTCATTTATTTTGTGTTGCTCAATGTTTTCATTTCTCCCATTTTTTTCATTCTGCAATATTTTTGGAGCGAGTTGATTCATACGCGCATTGAGTTCTAAATATGTGAG
>CAXOVY010000018.1:0-15148 GCA_964213355.1 Gammaproteobacteria bacterium | reverse complement strand
TTAGAAAAGAGAACTTTTGTTGTCCGGAAAATGCCCCTATCGTCACACTAGGCCAAACAAAAGAGGTAAAAATAGGACGTTTGTCGCTTGAGTTACAGGCAAAAGCATCAAGCATACCCTTGGATATTATCCTTGAAAAAGAAATCAAGGCGAATATCTTGACGTCTTTAGCTACAGAAGTTGCTGGGGCTGTTAAAAGAGTTGAAGACCAATTCGTTCTTGATGCGTTAAAGGAAGTTTCTACTGCGTATGATACCGATATTACTGCTGCTAGTACTGATGCTACTAAAATAGCAGCAGCCAAAGCAAAAAATATCAAGGTAATAGAAATTACCAAAGCTAATGCCTTTAAGGTTGATCAGCTAGTGCAGGCAAAGGTGACCCTAGATAAGATGGGTATTCCATCTGATAATAGACACTTTGTTGCTTCCGCCTCTATGCAGGAAAATCTATTGCTTACTACGCAGATAACCAGTGCGGATTATGCGGCAGTCAAGGCTTTGGTTTTTGGTGAAATCAGTAAGTTTTTGGGCTTTAGCTTTCACTGGGTACCAGAAATGCCAGAGGGGGGTATTGCTGAGAATATTGCTTATGCATTTCATAAGAGTGATGGAGTGCAGGCTTGGGGCTTAAATCCTTTTGTTAGGATATATTATGAAGACTCAAAGTTATCTAATGTTATCCAGGCTATGGTTCACGGCACAGCCAAAGTATTAACACCAAACCACATGGTTTGTCTTAAATACAAAGCGTAGCAATTGTGGCGCGGTTAGTAATGCTAATCGCGCCATTATTTAGCTTGTAATGGTTTTGGAGCTTTAATTACGGCTTATACTAGAGGGTAAGTATTTATGGTAGATGAAAAAAATAATATAGATGAGATGTCTTTAACTGAAAAAGAACAATATTTAACTGATGAAGAAATAACTGCTAAAAAGATAAAGCAACTTACCGAAGACATAAAAGCAGTTAGAAAAAGCTTGAAGAACGCTAAAACTCAAGAAGATATTGACGCTTTTAATGCTGAAGAAGTTCGCTTACAGGGCGAAATAGAAAAACTAACCAACGAAACAAGTAATAATCAAAGTTCATCACAAGAACAACATGAACAAACGGGATCAGGCGAACAATATAACAAACTACTTGATAAACACAAAGACTTAAGAATTTCTGTCCAGCAAAATAAAATAAAACAGATAAATGAAATAAAAGAATTACAGAAGAAACATGAAGAGGAAAAAACTAAACATCTTGATAAACAAAAAGAGTTGCAAAGCAAATATGAAATAGCGGATGCAGAAGCTACGTTACTTGCCTCTAAAGCGCAAGCGTTAGAAAAAAGTCTTACTACTACTATAGAAGACCTAAAGGAAGAATGTAGGCTTAAAATTAAACAAACAAAAGAAGCAACAGAGGAGGAAGCAGAACGCAGGCTTCGAGAGCTTAAAACAAAACATGGTACTAATGAACAGGTAAGAAGCGAGATAATTAAATTAGCATTATCGCATTTAGGGTATAGCGCACCAGAGAATTTTAAAGCAGATGCTTTTTATAACGCTATTTTAAGCTTATATGATTTTATTAAAAAAGATTTATTGACTAGGCATTCATGGCGGTTTGCTGTAGGTGAATGCCTATTAGATAAAGCAATTAAACAACAACATGGTATTTTTTCTTTTGCCCATGAACTTCCTAAAAATATTTTAAAGCTTCAAAAAGTTATACCTATTTGTGATTATGAGATTGTGGGTAATCTTTTATGGTGCCCAACTGATAAAGTGACTCTGTTTTACATAAAACAGGTAGAGGATGTAACCATGCCAGAGTTTTTTAAAACACTGCTGGTTTATTCTCTTGCTGCAGCAAGCTCGGCAATTGTTACACAAAACGAAGTAATTGCCAGAAAATGGGAAGCTGAAGCTAATCAACGTTTTTGTACGGCAATTGCCAATGATATGGCGCAGCAAGTTACGCATGGAATCATAAGAAATAAAATATATACGGCGCATTTTTAATATGCAAGACTATTTTGCACAAACTGACTTTTCTTTTGGGGAAATCTCAAGCAAGTTCTTTTTGCAAAATGACTTTGCAGCCAAGGTTGGCGGGGTATTAAAAGCTAAAAACATCATGCCGTATATTTCAGGTGGGATGTTCAAACGCTTTGGGCTTAACTCCATTGGCGCTCTAACTCACCTTGAGATAGTAAATATCAATGATATAAAAATCTGTTTTTACGATGCAGATGAAACCTGTTTTATGTTGTTTTTAATCGAAGACTCATTGATTTCATATGACATTAATAAAGATATTTTCAAGAAAAAAAGCATTAAGTGGCAATTAACAAAACCAGAGTTAAACAGGGAGGTTGGAGACTTAGAGGGTGTCTCTCCCAACCCTACCTATAAAGATATTGTTTCTGAAATAGATTATGCGCAATGTGGCAGGGAATTAATTTTGACCCATCCATCCTTTAGACCAAAAGTAATAACTTTTTCTGATGCTCACCAAGATTTTATATTCAACGATTTTACCATTGCCGCTACAAACTATTGGGGAAAAGAATTGCCCGCTGAAGACATGATGATTAAGGTGACAGTTTCTCCAAACTTTTGTATTGAGCTTACTACCAAAGGGGATATAGAGAAACTAAAAGCTATTTTTTTCAATACTCATCTATGCGAACGTAATGGTACTGGTAGGTGCTTTATCGGTAACTATAGAGGTCAGCAAGGAGATGTTCATATTTTTGAAGGTTTTTTAATTAAAGAGTTTTCCGAAATAGCATCTAAGACATTTGTATCCCAAGGATATTTTATTTTAAAGCGTCCCATGTGGGAGTTAAGTTATCCGGCAGCGGTTGCATTTCACGAAAGTCGTTTAATCTTTGGCGGTTATGAAGACGGCAGGGTGGTGTTATACTTTTCAAAGGTAAACGACTTTCATAACTTTGGCGAAGGACAGGGGAGGGCTGACGATGCGTTTATTGGAGGAATTGCTTCTGGAGAAAGACAAAGGATTACCGGTATAGTTAGCGGCCCATCATTACAGATATTTACCAATAAGTACGTATATTTTGCTTTACACGGGGGAGTACAGCCTATAACTGCCGATACTATTGCTATAGCCAAGCAAATCCACCAGGGAAGCAAGCCATTATTTGGCAGTCTATTAAATGATGAAACTGTATTTGTTGGTGTTGATGAGTGTAATATTTACTATTTGCAACGGGTAAGCGTTAATAATTATGTAGCTCTTAATTTATCCGTAGCTACTTCTGGACTGATTAGAAGCCCTGTATCTATCGGGTGTAGTAAGTTTATTAATACTGGATGTAATTTAGAGGATGGTTGTGATAAAAAATACCGCTATCTGTTTGTAGTAAATAGAGACGGTACTTTGGCGGTCTGTCAAACTTTAGCTGAGGAAGCTAAAGCAGCTTGGTCTTTAATTAATACTAGTCGCGGCAAATTTAAATATGTTTTTTGTCATCAGGAAAAAGTTTTGTTTATCGTAGAGCGAGGCGGCTATAACTTTATCGAAACATTTGATGCCTGTCTCATGGAAGATAATGTTAAAACGCTCAGCCCAACGTGGGAAAAGATAGATACCAAATACCCTATAGATATTGAATTAGAGCTTTTTCCTTTATTATCTCTGAAAAAAATTTCTTTTTTAACTCCACAAATACTATTTCATAAACAAGTTGTTAGTGAGATATATGTGTATTTTGCAGGAGATAGTAATTTTCAGATTAATGGGCAACTTCTAAATCAAAACGAAATCCATGATATTACCGATGAGATCAAGCTTGGTAGGATAATAATGGGTGGGCAATGGAACTACGGACAAACCATTAGGATAGCCTATGGCGGGACAAAGGATTTAAAAATCTATGGTGTCGTGGCATTGGTAAAAAGGGGATAAAAATATGGGTGCTGCGGTATTACCAATTTTAGCAATTACATCAGTTATAGGTGTTGGTACTTCTATTTGGGGCGGTATTGAATCTAGGAATGCTAATAGACGCCAAGAAGTAATTAATCATCAACAGCAAGAGGAATATAAACGGCAGGTGGAACAGGAAAGACGGCTTGCTGAAGAACAGCAACGTTTAGAAAAGGAACGATTATTAAAAAATATAGGGTTTCAAAGAGAAGAGCTGACGATTAAAGAGACCGTCTTTAAGGCGCGTCAGGAATTAGAGGAAAAGCAAACAGGAGAAAAGATATTAAACCTGCGCCAAACCTACCAAGATATTTTCTCAGAGTATAATGCAGCGCAGACTGTTAGAGGCTTGACCAATACTCTTGTTCCAAAGCAAGAGCGTTTAACACATGATTATTTGAAAGACAACGAGGAATTGGCATTGCTTAAAAGCTTTATGAAAACTCAAGGCGAGCAGGGAGCAAAAGGAATAGATATGGCTAAGCGCGAATTGGATAACCTGGAGAGTCTGGGTAAAGAATCAGTGGAATTAAATTTAAAGGGTATTACCAATAAAGCCGAAGCTGAAATAAGCATGAGTAATTATAAGATAAGAGCGATGCGGGAGCAAGTACAGGACTTAAACAAAGCTTCAATCATAAATGATATTGGAGGTTTATTTAAAGCCGGAGCCAGCTTTGCCACATCTTATCTTGAGCAATCCATGTACACAGGTATTGTTCCTAAGTTTAATTACAGTGGTAACGATTATGGTGGAGTAATGAAAAATCTTACTTTTGGTAAGCCTGGGAATGCGTTTGCCCAGATGGGCTGGGGGAGGTAATAAACATATGGGACAAAGAACAGGAGAAGCATTATCTAATTTAGGAGGTACTCTGCTTGGTGTCGGCGCTAACATATACAATAAAGCCGAAGAAACCAAATCTTCTATAAGAAAGTATCTCATTGGCTCGCAAATTCCACAGGAAGTTAATCGGATTTACGAGCAAGCGGCAAAAAACCCAGATTCTAAGGCTGGCTTAGAAGAGTTTCAAAACTCTTTTGTTGGCTTTGCCAAAGGATTTATGAAATCCGTGCCTGAAGGTGAAGATCAGCTTTATGCAGGACGTCTACTTGCCCATACAGCGCAAACAAAAGAGGCTCATTTTAACGCTGAGATTAAACAGCAGAATAAACACCTTGCAACTTTTCATCTCACTGAGGCTGTAGATAAATATCAGGAATTGGCGCTTGCTGGAGCTAGAGAAGGAGACTTAAATGCTGCTAATGCTCATCGGGCTACTGTTACTAAACTAATGTTTGATGGTGTTAAAAAAGGGTTTATTGGCGCATCTTCTGCGCATTTAATTCAAAAGCAATTAAATGATTCTATTACAGTTGAACACTATAGCGGAATTATAGGAAAAGCTACTGAAGCTGGTGATATTAAACTTTTAGAAGCCATAAAGCAGGATGTAATCAATGACAAGAAGATGAACCATAGCGCAAAAACCTCACTGCTTGCCTGCTTTAGCAACATTCAAGGAAAAAACCAGCTGCTAAATGGAATTGGAGAAGAATCGTTTAAAGAATTTAAAGATGAGGCTGTGTTTCAAGCACAAACTAAGGGCATTAAATTAAACGCCAATGGAATTCATTATCTGGCGTCCATTAAACCTAAAAAAGCTATGGAGGTTAGGCACGCCATAGATGATGGCGTTGAAATATATAATGCTGTAAAAAATCAGAAACTTTTACCAATTGATAAAAAAGCTGATTATCTGCAACAATTAGACGAGAGATTTGCTAAAGCTAGTTCTGCCCGAGAACAAGCTATCTATAAAAAAGCAAAAGACGTAGTTGAAAATGAGATAACGTTACTAAAGAACGATCCAATAAAATTTATTAACTCTAGCGAGGATATTACTAGCACAATAGAGAAAGAGTTAAATACATTTCAAAACACACCCTCCTTTCAAACCCTTGGCGAGACTGCAAAACAAGAAGCATTAAAGCAAAGGAGGGCTACGTTAACCATACAATTGCAAAAATCTCTTGGTATTGAACCAAGATTATTATCTGAAGAAAAAGCACAAGCAATGGTAGCAGAATTGCATGCGGCGGGATTTGGCAATAGTTTAGCTCATCTACAGCGGGAACTAACTACTTATGGTTCGCATGCTGCAATTGTCTTAAAAGACTTAGAACGCGCCAAATTGCCAATTGGATTAAAATATACGCTAGGAGCTAGTTCTGATTATCAGGCTCTTTTAGCTAAAGCATTTAACACTAGTTCTAAAGAGCTAAAAATGCTAGCGGCTATTGGCGAGGATGGTGACTATAAAAATCAAAAAATTGTAAGCATAATCCAAAAGAAAATCCATGATTATGTTAACACACTTCCTGCAAGTGAAACGCTAGAATTAGAGCAAGCGGTTTATACTGGGGCGTTACAAGAACTCGCTGATGGACGTCATGAAAAGACCGCGGTAAATAATGCTGCTCGAGGCATTTACGAATATAAATATCAAATGATTGATAATGGATATCGCATTCCTAAAAAAGACCAAAATAAAAATCCAATTAAAAGCGGTCTAGTACATAATAAAATTAGACATTTAAGCGCCAAAATCCCAGATGTTTTAGACTCTTTAGTCTTTCCTGGAAGCCAGGCATTAAAACCTGAACAAAAAGCCATGTTAATTTTAGATGGCAAATGGAGAACTATGGCAAATGATAAAGGTATGTTCTATGTGACAAGTAACGAGCGTCCAGTAAAAACCAAAAATGGGTTTGCCTATGCATTTTATTTTTCTGATTTGGCAAAAGATAAAGAGGCTGCTGCACAAGGAATTAAAGACAAGGTACTTAATATTTTTAAATAAGTTATGCAAAACTACGAGTTGCCAAATACTGTAAGGTTAAGCGAAGATAGTGAAAATTATGGCTATTTGCCAGAATTAGAAACCGCTTTACCTCAAACAAATGGAGAGGAGGAATTAAATGTTTTACCAGCGGTAACCTCGAATAATGCATCAACTAAGCAAGCACCGGATTATTGGGGTACATTTAAAAGTGGTTTTCAAGAAAACGTTAGCACTTCTTACCGCATAGCTAAACTAGGCAAACAAAAAATATTTGATGATAAAGAAACTCAGAGCTTAGCAAGACAGGAAAGAGAAGAAGAGCTTAAAAGATTAAATGAGGTTAGAGCGACTTTAGATTACGAAAGTCACCCGGTTAAGAGCTTTTTGTCTGAATATGGCGGTAATTTTGCTGGAGCCATGGCTGACCCAGGAACTTTGCTAGCTGGGGGAATATTATCGAAACTTGCACTAAAAGGAACGGTGGCTGCTGCCAATTATTTTGGAACACAAAAAATTGCTTCTTGGTTAGTTCAAAGCACGGTAGTTGGCGGAACATGGGGAGGAACTTCTGGTTCTTTAGACTATACAGAAAAAAAGCTAGAAGATAGACCGGCAGAATTTACCGATATATTAGCTAACACTGCTTTAGGAGCAGCTTCTGGTCCGGTAGTAACATTACTAGGCAAGGGAGCAAAGGCTTTATGGGGCAGGGCTTTTTCTAAACAATCGCATGATTTTCATATTGCCAAAGCGATGTCAGATATAGAGACCGGACATAAAGTTGAAGTAGAGCCGTTTGTAAAAGCTTCCTTGGCAAAAGAGCTATCACTAAACGCAACTCCTGAGGAATTACAAGTATTAAAGTCTAAGGCTCAACAAAGCGGCGAACCTCAAGCGTTAGATACTTTAATTGCATTATCGGAACATCAATCAGAACAGGTAACAAAAGATGAAGTTTTAAATGCTTTTACGCCCCAAAAAATATTTGAATTTGAGAAAATCCCTTTAGGAAGCTACGAATTAAGCGGTAAGGCAAAAGCTCAAAGCTTAGCAGCGGCTAAAGAAAAATTTGAGATTGCTCTAATGCCAGAGAGCGTAAACAAAACACAAGACCCAGCAGTATTAGAGGCAATCCAAAAAGAATATGACGCTGCTGTAGCAAAAACTACCGATCACTACGCTCCTGAGAACATTAGCCTGCGCCATATAGAAAACTATATGAAAGAGGACAAAACCAGCACTCTTAGTGAAGCTTTAGGTGCATTTCTTGGCGGCAATACCAAAAGGGAAATAAACAGTCGAAACTCAGTTGCCTTGCATATTAAAACCAGAGTAGCTAATGCCTATGCATCTCTTTACCATAAACTAAAGGATAATGAGGTGTTGGATCTCTTTAATAGTCGCGATCCAATTTTAGCGAAAGAAATCGAAGAGGGATTGTATGACGGTGTAAGCAAAAATCCAATAGTAAATAAGATAGTAGACGCTATAAGTTCTACTCATAAAGAAACAAAAGAAGCTTTTAAGTTGTTGGGAAGAGAAATACCAGAGATTAGGGTTCACAACTATATCGCACGCATGTCTGCTAACCCAGAAAAGCTACTTCATACCCATGAAAATGTCTGGGACAGAATAAAATTTAGAATTAAGAACCGTAACGATCGCAAGATTATTGAACAAGAAGCTTATAACCGCTGGAGGATTAATCAGCTAAAACACCTTGATATGTATGAAACATTCGGAAAACTTTCAAAAGAAGAGATAGAGGTTTCCATAAAAGAAAAGTATGCAGAGGAGGTAACTAGCCAATATGCATACGGCAAAAAAGGATTTGGTGAAGGAATAAGCTGGGAAAAGAGCAGATTATTTATTTATAAAAAAGGCAGCTTTGGCGAAATCAGCCGCTTATATGGTGCTGGAGATTTATATTCTTCTATACTAAAAACCGTAGAAACTTCGGCTAAAAACATTGGTATGATTGAAAAACTTGGCAAAAATCCCAAAGAAACTTTTGCCAAAATCTCTGCAGCATTAGTAAAAAAAGCTGGAATTGATAGAAAGGAGGCTAAAAGGATTTCAAACAAGGAGTTGCTGTTTAATCATATAATCGGTGATATTCCGCACTACGCAGGGCAAAATCTATTCTCGAATATACTAGCCTACCAATATATTAGTAAGGCTGGAAATGTTTTATTGTCATCTATCTTCCCAGATATGGCGCATATGATATCAGGACAGCAGAAGATGCTGGGTAAAAGTGCGCTAAACGCAATGCTACACACCTATATTAAGCAGCCTGCAGAATTTATAAAGACCTTAGGAAAAGCCGTTGGCAGAAAAGTAAGCCGCAATGATTTAGACCTTATATCAGACTGGTCAAATCATATTGTAGGAGACCATTTATCCAGGTATAGCGTGGATAGTTTCAGTGGTGGTGCAGAACTTGCCAATAAATTTTTTGGAATTCATTACTGGGATGAATCATCAGTAAGACGCTGCGCTATAGATACTGCCAGAAGTTTATATCAAGGCTCTAAAAAAGGAGGCTTTGATAAAATCAACAAGGATTTACACGTCTCGCTTGAACAGTATGGAATAGACGCCAAGATGTGGGACTTAATACGCGAAAATCCCTTTACCGCAGCCAATAAGAAAAAATACTTCACTGTAGACCAAACATTTAATTATACCAAAGAAAGTATCGCTAAGTATCTGGGAAAAGAGGTTGCCGCTCTTACTGAAAAAGAAATTGAGGCAGTGCGAGAAGAGGCAAGATATAAACTTCTCTCATTTAACCAAGACATGGCTGACATGACCCGCATTATGCCTGATGTAGTAGAACGAACGCAAATGGCTTCACTAGTTGGTTCTAAGGGTTTTTCTAATTTGTTTAAGCAGTTTAAGGGTTATCCCTACGCGATTGCCAGGCGTTTGATTAATGGGATGCTTATGGAAAATACCAGGGAAGGATTTAGAAATTCTTCTGGCTTGCTTAATACTTTTGGTAAAACTACTGTTGGCTTTATGAAGGACTCGCCTTACATCTTAACCTGGCTTACTAACCTAGTTCCAATGTATTACCTAAGCATGACCGCAAAGGATTTAGTTGCAGGCAAAGCTCCAAAAGACCCAAGCGACCCAGATACCTGGGTACAAACTATATTACACAGTGGATTTTGGGGCATATATAGCGATTTAATGGAAAAAACGCTGGGTAGCGCCTATAAGGGCAAAAATATTACATTTAACGCTATGTCTGCTTTTGTTGGACCAGCCATGTCTGATATAGGATATTTAGGAAGCTCTATTGGCAATACTATATTTGGTAATGAAGAAGAAACAGCAGGGCGTGATATGCATAGAGTAATCCGCGGTAATTTACCTATTAATACTTTTTATACCAAACTTGCTTTAAATTACTTATTTATGTGGAGGCTACATGAGCTCTTGGCTCCTCGCGATTTTCATAAGATGGTAAGAGACTATGAGTTTTGGAAAGAACCTGAAAACTATTTTTTGAGTGATTAGATATGCCGATTGAACTGCCCTACAATATTAGATTGCGCGATTATCAAAAAGAGATTTTTAGCAAATTTTTTATAGAAGGCTATCGTAGGTTTTGCTGCGAGTGGCATAGACGTTCTGGCAAAGATAAAACCTTTTTCAATCTAATGATTGCAGCTGCAATGCAAAAGAAGGGAGTTTATTACTATATGTTTCCAGAAATAAAACAGGCAAAAGCGGTAATTTGGGAAGGCATTGACAAAAACGGACTAAGGTTTTTAGACCATATCACACGCGAGCTACTAGCGTCTTTGCCCAATAACTCAGACTTAAAAATCACCCTTATAAATGGTTCGGTTATAAAACTTACTGGAGCAGACCGTTTTGACTCGCGTATGGGTACGAGTGCTACTGGAATGGTGTTTTCAGAGTTCTCATTAATTTCATCGCGAGCCTGGAGTTACTTTAGTCCGATACTCAGAGAAAATACCGGTTGGGCGGCATTCCTTTTTACACCACGCGGATTAAGAAACCATGCTTCTATTTTTTTTGATACTAATAGAAACAATCCTGAATGGTTTTGTAATACATTAACCATAGAAGATACAGGGGTATTTACTAAAGAAGAGGTAGAAAAAGAAAAGCTGCAAGGGATTCCAGAAGAAATGATACGCCAAGAATATTACTGTGACCGTCTAGCCTCCTTGCCTGGTGCTTATTTTGCACAAGAAATCACCAAAGCTGAAAAAGAGCAGCGGATTAGTGATTTTCATATTAATAAAACACTTGCCGTACATACTTTTGGGGATTTGGGAATTAGAGACAGTACTTCTATTTGGTTAATCCAACACAATCCTATCAATCAGGGATATGAAATTATTGCCTATTACGAGAATCGTGGAGAAAAAATAGAACATTATATAAACTGGCTACATGACTTTAGAGATAAAGAACGAATAGTTTACGGTCGTCACTTTGCTCCACACGATATTGATAATCGTGATTTAAATACTGGAGCTTCGATTAAAGAAAACAGTTATTCATTAGGTATTAAATTTGAAACAGTCAAGCGTATAAGCAATAAAGCACTTGCGATTAATGCGGCCAGAACTGTATTTGACCGAATAAAGTTTCACAAAACAAATTGCCAATATGGACTTGAATGTTTAAAGAATTACCATGCCAAATTTAATGATGCAATGAATGTATATGGCGATACTCCAGTACATAACTGGGCGTCGCATGGAACTGATGCTTTTATGACCTTTGCATTAAGTTATGAGCAATTATACCAACCACAAGGTGAGATTTTGTATAATAGAGTTAAAATGAAAAGTCCTTTACATTTGTGATTTTTTAACGTATAATCAACATATTAGTTTAATTAAAAACAAAGGAACTAAAATGAATAATAAAAATCTTACTACTTTTACTTTAAATTCTACCGGCCCGATTACTACTATTGATAACATGCAACAAGAGCTGGTTCTCAAAAGTAAATCATCTCAGAAACTTGTTGAATTACAAAGCAATGTAACAGTAGGCCTGGTTAAACCAGAAAATGTAGATAAGCTTACGGGCGAAATATCTGATAAAAAGTGGTTAGTACCTATCGAAGAAAAAATTTATTATACCATTGGCGGAATTCTAAAAGGCGCAGAGGCCTGGATTGATAACCAAATGAGGCTACATTTTGATTCTTCAAATGCTGCCAACTCTACCAAAGATGCCATTATTAAAATAACTTGCGTTATTTGCAATTATTTGGAATGCGTTAAAAGCACGCTTACTCTACATCTATCGCCAGCAAGAGGATATATAAGGGGTAAAGAAGCTAGCGGTGAAATATTTGTTGGAGAGGAGCTTGATCCATTACATATTTCGCATCTATTTACTAAAGATAATCAACCCCAATCATCTGCTAAAAGCTCTGGTAATGAAAATCCAGCTCTTGAAGAAAATGATAAGAAAGAAGAACAGAAAAGTGAATTGTAATGAAAAAAGTAGAGATTGCTATAACAAATTCAGCAAGCGTTGACGATAATTATGCTATCTATTTGTATGATAACAATAATTATATGCAAAAATTTACCAATAATGGCATGGTATTTAGAATTATAGAATCTCGGCTAGATTTAGTTAAGCCCTATAATCTTCTCTTAGGGATATGCTGTAACGGAACGCAAATAGGGACAATTGCGGTCTCCAATAGTAAAGAAGCAAAGGTTAATTATCCATTTTTATTTGTGATAAAAGTATTAGATAAAAAAACAGGAATAGATTACCAGCTTATTCCGTACGTAATTTTTATACAAGATAAAATTATGGCAATAAATGAATATATAGAAGTAACGTATGGCGAAGAGTTAACCATTCAGTTGCCGCAGGTAAAGACTTACTCTTTAGTAGATATTGACATGATTTATCCATCTGCGATGAGAAATAACGATTTACCGTCTCCTCAAGATGAAAGGAAAACGGAGACTTTTTGGCAAATAAAAGAAGTACAAAAGAGACTAAAAGATGAATCAAAACAACAAGATAAGCGACAATAATATGCCGAATGGTCACTTTAAACAAAATATGTATAGTTTCGGACTCTGCTTTTCATGGGTTATTACTATTTTTTGTTTATTGTTCGGTGAAGCACAAAATGCTATCCATATGCAACTTGCTATATATTCATTTGTTGCTGGCATAGCTTTTGTCTTTGGGTTGGTTTTTAAACAAAAATTAAATTTACCTTGGTTGTTAAATGGTGGTGGCGAAACTCATAATGGCGATGGGAGTAATAAAAATGATACGAGCGTTGTTAGGTAAAATATCGTTACAAAGCGTAATTTTCTTTGTTTTTGCTGTAATTGGCAGTGGTATGCTTTATAAATACGCGGATAACGCTGGTAAAATAAGAGAATTAAAAACAGAGATACGGGTTAGTAAAGAGAAAAACGGAGAATTAAATGCTAAAAATACTGAGCTGGCAGTAAGAAATGAAGAGTTGCTAAATCAGTTCGATACACAAATAAAAAAACAGAAAGAGCTATCAGAAGAGCTTTTACAGTTATCTGAAGAAAAAACCAATTGTTACAAAAAAATCATTAAATACAATGAGAAACTTAAAAAAATGGCCATTAAAGCTCCTGCTCGTGTTGAGCGTCTTGTTAATAAGCATTTTGACGGGGTGTTCCAAGACATTGCCAACACGACAAGGACAGATAAATAGTGGTAATATATTTATCCCAACTATTTGTCCTGTTCTTCCACCGAAGAATATTAAATGGAAAGTTATTACTCCTAACGTAGCAAGACTGCTTAATCAAAAAATTGACCAAAAAGAGATTGAACCATATGCATACATTGCTCTTTCTCCATATAATTACCTAGTATTTACCTCTTGGCTAAATGAAGTTCTTGTTTATCTGAAAAGCCAAAAAGCCACCAATAAACATATCTTATTGAATAATAAGCAATAAATCTTGTTTTCAGACCAACGTTTCCAGTAATTCAAGTTACTGGAAATGATATTTTTATGCAAATGTGCTAAATAAAAATATTGTGTTTTGTTTTTGGCATGGTACGATACACAAAATATAATAAAACTATACCACAATATAACAATATGAGCGACAAAACATTTACCGCATCAGATATCATAAAGATATTTCAAACAACTAGGGCAAAAAGTTCTATCCTTAGAGATGAAGAATCAGGCCTTATACCAAGGGCTGATAGAATCAACAGAGGATCTATAAAACAGATACGGGCTTGGAAATTAGCAGACATGCCCAAAATAGGTAAGGCGTATGGTTTTATACATCAGCCCAAAGGTAACAACATTATATCAATATATACGCCAAAAGGTGGCGTATTAAAAACAACATTAGCCTATAATTTGGCGCGTATTTTCGCCATAAACGGTATAGAAACATTGGTAATAGGATTAGACCACCAGCGTTCTATAACCAACTTATTAGCAAATACCCCCGCCCAAGAAACAACCGACATTAATTCTCTATTACCTTCTCATCCCAGCCTATATGAGTTAACTTCACATGAAAATCCAGTATCTTTAGCTAATATAATATTACAAACTGACCTACCAACGCTTCATTACATACCAGAAAATACAAAATTACATTTATTAGAACAAAAAATAAGAGATGAAAACAAGAGAGAGTATTTCTTATCCAAAATGATCGAGCCGTTAAAAGATATATACAAAATTATAATATTTGATAACCCACCTGCTTGGAATTTTCTAACACAAAACTCTTTGGTTGCTGCAAATACAATAATTATGCCTATTGGATGCGATATTGGAACTTTTGAAGCTGTTATTGACCACATTAACACAATTCAAACCTTTCAAAAAAAAATGGAACTTTCATGGAAAAACTTAATAATGATACCTACCCTACTTGAACAAACAAAATTAAGCAGACAAATAGAGGCAAGATATAGAGTGGATTATCAAAAATATATCACCACCGCTTCTATACACAGAGCAGCAAAAGGACAGGAAAGTTTATTGCAAGGAGCTTCAATCATAGAAACAGACCCATTAAGCGGACTTGCAAATGATTATAGAGACTTTGTGGGCGAGCTTTGGGACAAAATAGCTTTATAAAAACAATATGGCATTAAAAGACTCTCAAATACAAGCATTTTTCGATCGAAAAAAGAACAAATTGCACCTCGATCTTGATTTTGAACAAGATTTAACCGAAGTCAAACTAGAGCCAAAGTGGAGTCAAAGTGGAGTCAAACTAGAGCCAAAGTGGAGTCAAAGTGGAGTCAAACTAGAGCCGCAACTAGAGCCAACAAATATATTAACCGAAGTCAAACTAGAG
>CAXOVY010000017.1:0-94186 GCA_964213355.1 Gammaproteobacteria bacterium | reverse complement strand
ATTATGGTAGCAGGGATGTGCCATAATGGGCTTAAATTAGCGTCACTCCGGATTTCTACGTTTAAGGTAGTGCGAAAATTACCGCTGACATCATCTGCCCACTGTACTGGCAAGCATTTTTCTGCTTGCTTATGTAGCTTAGCCAAGTTGATGCAGTCCTGGGTGTGAATATTTAAGCCATGTCCTTTGTTGAGAAAACCAGTAATTGGATCACCAGGAATGGGGCAACAACAATTAGCAAAAGTAATCGCTATGCCGCTGGCGCCGTGAATTAACAGGGGGTTGCTTTCTAAGTTTTGTGCAATTTCCGTTTGTTTTCCCGACATATTAGCTAGTTGGTACGCTACAAAAATAGCTAAATGATTTCCAAGTCCAATATCCTCATACAAGTCGTTTGGTTCTTTGAAATTAGCTTGTTTAAAAAAGTTATTAATTGCATCAGGATGAATTTTCTGGAAATCAAGTTTTAAATCAGAAAGCGCCTGGTCAAGTAGTTGTTTGCCTAAAACGATTAATTCGCTACGTTTTTGGTTTTTTAGGTAACTACGAATACTACCGCGTGCTTTACCAGTGATAACAAAATTAAGCCATGCTGGATTTGGTTTAGCACTAGGAGAAGTAATAATCGAAACAATTTGGCCATTGAGTAATATCGTAGATAATGGCAAAAATTTGCGATCAATTCTAACAGCAACACAAGCATTACCGATATCCGTATGGACAGCATAAGCAAAATCTACAGCTGTGGCGCCACGTGGTAATTCCATGATATTGCCTTTGGGTGTAAATACATAAACCTCATCAGGAAATAAATCGATTTTTACATTTTCGATGAATTCTAGTGAGCTACTAGTGTTTTGTTGCATCTCAAGTAAATTATTAACCCATTGTTGGGCGCGAATATGAGCTGTATTAGTTGTTTTATCACCATCCTTGTATAACCAGTGTGCCGCAATACCATTGTTAGCCATCTGATCCATCGCTTGCGTGCGAATTTGAATTTCTATTGGAATACCATAAGGGCCAAATAAATTCGTATGCAATGATTGGTAACCATTGAATTTTGGGATAGCGATGTAATCTTTAAATTTGCCTGGTACTGGTTTGTATAAGCCATGCACTATACCTAGAGCGCGATAACAGTCGTCGATAGATTCCACCACAATGCGAAAAGCGTGCACATCCATGATGTTGATGAATGACGTGTGGTGACTTTGCATTTTTTTGTAAATACCATAAAGGTGTTTTTTGCGCCCGACAATAGTGGTGTTTTTTAATGGACTTTTAATAAATGCGTTATTTAATTCTTTTTCAATATTGGCCATTACTTCGGTATTATTACCATGAGCTTGTTCCAAGGCTTTTTTTAGAATTCGATAACGGCGCGGGTAGATGGCAGCAAAAGCTAAATTTTCTAAGGCAACATACATATCGTGCATGCCAAGGCGATTAGCAATTGGCGCATAAATATCAAGGGTTTCTTTGGCAATGCGATAGCGTTTATGCGGTGCTACACCACTGATGGTTTGCATATTATGCCAGCGATCAGCGAGTTTGATTAAAATTACGCGGATGTCGCGTGACATTGCCAGTACCATTTTGCGAAAACTCTGCGCATGGGTTTCGGCTTGGCTTGAAGATTCAATTTTCGTTAGTTTAGTGATGCCATCTACTAGATCGGCAACAGTTTGGCCAAATTGTAAAACTATTGTTTCCTTAGTAATTGATGTATCTTCAATAAGGTCGTGCAACAGTGCAGCAATAATACTTTGATAATCAATATGCATGTCAGCCAAAATGCAGGCTACAGCAATTGGGTGAGTAATATAGTTTGCTCCATCATCGCGTTTTTGTTCCAGATGCGCCTGGGCAGCAATCATGTAGGCTTGATGAATTTGCTCAATTTGATCGGCTTCAAGATAACTTAATTTTTTATGGAGCTGTTTATAAAGATGCACGCGCGCTCCGTTGTTTTTTATTCGCCTTCAGTGTCTGTGGCGATTGTTTCTTGCGGTGCTGGCTCTTCTGCAATGCTTTGAGTTTCTGCAATAATTTCGCTGGAAATTTCGCTGGTGTCTTTGACTGATACTTTTAACGGTGCTTTATTACCCCCTAGGATGCTGCTGTTAACAAGGTTTGCTGCAATTTCTCGTAGAGCGATAACGGTTGGCTTGTCGTTTTCGGCTGGAACTAGAGGGCTTGAGCCCTGTGCGAGTTGACGTGCGCGTTTACTGGCAATCAATACCAGTTCAAATCTGTTATCAACGTTTTTCAAACAATCTTCTACTGTTATACGCGCCATAAATACAACCTCTTTTATTTAGTTAGTTTTTTAGTAATTCTCCGATAAGCATAGCATGCTTTTTTATTTGATGCTCGCATTGTAATCTTTTGCTGTTAATAATAGCTTTTAAAGCTTCCAGTGCATCTTCAAATTTATCATTGATTACAATATAGTCAAATTCTTTGCAATGAGCAATTTCACTACTTGCAGCTGCTAGGCGATCTTCAATAATTTTAGCATCTTCACGCTTTCTCTTTTCAAGACGGAGGCGAAGTTCGGCGCGCGATGGTGGTAATAAAAATACACTAACACAGTTTATTTGTTCGCGAACTTGCTTTGCGCCTTGCCAGTCGATGTCTAAAATGATGTCAATTCCGGCATTTAGCTGCGTTTCAACCCATTGACGTGATGTGCCATAATACTGACCAAAAACCTGAGCATGCTCCAAAAACTCTTTTTGTTTTATTAAAGATTCAAAAGTTGCCACGTCAACAAAAAAATAATTTTGATTTGTCACTTCGCCAGCGCGAATTGAACGAGTAGTGTAAGAAATTGAAATTTTTATGTTTTCTACTGTAGTTGCGAGCGCTTTTGCTAGGCTGGTTTTACCCGTACCAGAGGCAGCGGCAATTATGTAAAGTGTACCTTTAGGATCCATCGGCTAATAATAATTAATTTTGCTGCGATAAACAAATTTAAGTTATACTATTTTTCGATGGTAACCAAAACCAAGTTTATATACACCTGTCAGAAATGTGGCGCTGCGTACCCAAAGTGGGCAGGGCAGTGCTCTGACTGTGGCGCTTGGAATAGTTTGATCGAAGATGTTGTTATCAAAGGTAATCCACGTTTTTCTGGATATGCAGCAACTGCTGCAGATAACGTTACATTACTTGCCGATGTTAGCCTGAAGAATGAGCCGCGCTTGCCAACTGCTATTAGTGAATTAGATCGCGTGCTTGGTGGTGGCGTAGTTATTGGTTCGGTGATACTTGTGGGCGGTGACCCTGGGATTGGTAAGTCGACTTTATTATTGCAAGCTCTTTGCAATCTTGGCCGGAATCATAAAGTTTTATACGTTACTGGGGAAGAATCATTGCAGCAAATTGCAATGCGTGCTCGGCGTCTGGAATTGCCGCAAGACCAATTGTGTTTGCTGGCCGAAACTCAAGTTGAAAAAATTATTACCATCGCAGCGCAGGAAAAGCCTGATGTTATTGTTATTGATTCTATACAGACGATGTATACCGAAGTAATTCAATCAGCACCTGGTGGTGTTGGTCAGGTTAGAGAAAGCGCAGCACAACTAGTGCGGTATGCTAAACAATCTGGAGCCGCGCTGTTTATTGTTGGGCATGTTACTAAAGAAGGCACTTTGGCTGGTCCGAGAGTTTTGGAGCACATGGTTGATTGTGTTTTATATTTTGAAGGTGATAGTGATAGTCGATACCGCGTAATTCGCGCGACGAAAAATCGTTTTGGTGCTGTCAATGAGCTTGGTGTATTTGCCATGACTGACCGGGGTTTGAGAGAAATTACCAATCCTTCCTCAATTTTTCTATCGCACTATAATGCACAAGTTGCGGGTAGTTCGGTGATGGTAACTTGGGAAGGCAGTCGTCCTCTTTTGGTTGAGGTTCAGGCTTTGGTCGACGAGAGTCATCTGGCAAATCCACGTCGTGTTACCATTGGGCTTGATCAAAATCGCTTAGCAATGCTGCTTTGCAGTGCTACATCGCCATGGCGGTATTCCGACTTATAACCAAGATGTGTTTGTTAATGTTGTTGGTGGTGTGCGGGTTACTGAAACTGCTGCAGATTTAGCCTTACTTCTTGCAGTGTTATCGAGTATGCGCAGTCGGCCATTGGAAAAAAATCTGGTCATTTTTGGTGAGGTTGGTTTGGCTGGAGAAATTCGTCCAGTGCAAAGTGGACAAGAACGATTAAAAGCTGCGGCAAAACATGGATTCACGAAAGCAATTATCCCCAAAGCCAATGCCCCAAAAAAACCTTTTTATGATATAGAGGTTATTACGGTTGATAATTTAATTGAAGCCTTGCAGGCGGTGAGGTAGGGGTTTGGTTGTCCTACTCGAAAAATGTTTGTTTTTTGTTTTATTTTAGAAGTGTTGTAGTACAATGCTCTCTTTCAATAATCTTGAGGAGTAGACCAATGTTTAAAAAAAATCTTTCTGTTGCTGAGTTTGATCAAGAACTTTGGGATGCGATGCAAAAGGAACTATTACGCCAAGAGGAACATGTCGAGTTAATTGCTTCTGAAAATTATGTTAGTCCACGAGTTTTAGCGGCGCAAGGGTCAATACTAACCAATAAATATGCTGAAGGTTATCCTGGTAAACGTTATTATGGTGGATGTGAATATGTAGACATTGCTGAAAATTTAGCAATTGCGCGTGCTAAGGAATTATTTGGTGCTGATTTTGCCAATGTGCAACCGCACTCTGGTTCCCAAGCTAATATGGCCGCATATTTTGCCTGCGTAGTGCCAGGCGATACGATTATGGGTATGGACTTATCCGCAGGTGGGCATTTAACGCATGGCTCTAAAGTTAGTTTTTCAGGAAAAATTTACAATGCTATTACTTATGGTCTAGATCCAAAAACTGGAGAAATAGATTATCCCCAAGTTGAAAAGCTAGTGCGCATGCATAAACCAAAGTTAATTATTACTGGGTTTTCTGCTTATTCGCGTATTGTGGATTGGGAAAGATTCCGTCTGGTTGCTGATGAAGTTGGTGCGTTTTTGCTTTCTGATATTGCCCACGTTGCTGGGTTAATTGCTACTGGTTTATATCCTTCTCCAATAAAGATTGCAGACATAACAACATCGACTACGCACAAAACCTTGCGTGGACCACGTTCTGGTATTGTGATGGCAAAATCTAATCCTGATTTAGAAAAGAAGATTAATTCTGCGGTATTTCCTGGGCTACAAGGTGGTCCGCTATGTCATGTGATAGCGGCGAAAGCAGTAGCGTTTAAAGAAGCGATGCTTCCTGAATTTAAAATTTATCAACAACAAGTGGTAAATAATGCTAAGGTGATGGCCAAAGTTGTAATTAAGCGAGGTTATGATGTGGTGTCTGGTGGAACGGATAATCACTTATTTTTGCTGAGTTTAATTAATAAAGACATTACCGGTAAAGATGCTTTAGAGGCATTAGCTAAAGCAAATATTACGGCTAATAAAAACTCTGTACCAAATGATCCTCGTCCGCCAATGGTGACTAGTGGTTTACGTTTAGGAACTCCTGCTATTACAACACGGGGTTTTAAAGAAAACGAAACCGAGCAAGTTGCCAATTGGATTTGTGATATTTTGGATAATGTCAATAACCTCAAAACAATTGAGCGCGTTAAAAAAGAAGCATTAGATATGTGTGCAAGATTTCCGGTGTATGAAAAATAGGGGATTATTAATTGCATTGCCCATTTTGTAATGCTGATGATTCGAAGGTAATAGATTCGCGCTTGGTTGGTGAAGGCAAACAAGTGCGACGTCGGCGCGAGTGTATAGTTTGTAGCGAACGTTTTACAACTTATGAAGTAGCAGAGTTGACTATGCCGCATGTGATTAAACGTAACAATGTGCGCCAACCATTTGATGAAGAAAAGTTACGTCATGGCATACAGCATTCTTTGCAAAAAAGGCCAATTAGTACCGAGCAACTTGAAGAGGCAGTGCAACGCATAATGCATAAATTACGTACAACTGGAGAGAGAGAAGTGAACTCCCACGTAGTAGGTGAAATGGTAATGGAAGAACTGCGTAGTCTTGATCAGGTTGCATATGTTAGATTTGCCTCGATTTACAGAAGTTTTCAGGATGTAAAAGCGTTTAGCGAAGAAGTAAAAAAATTACAAAAGAAATAAATATGAAACCACATGCTCGTCACAAAGCACGCGCTCTTGCATTACAAGCTATTTTTCAGTGGCAGTATGCTGCAAATAGTGTAGGTGATGTTGAAACGCAGTATCTTGCAGAGCTTAATCCTAAAAAGGTTGATGCTGAGTATTTTAGCGATTTGTTACGCAGTACGATCAAAAATATAGAGGCAATTGATGCCATTATAACACCAGCTCTTGATCGTAAAATGAAAGAATTGAATCAAGTAGAATGTGCGGTATTGCGTTTGGCTGTTTATGAATTATTGTATCGTCTCGATGTACCCTATAAGGTTATTATTAATGAAGCGCTAGAGCTGGAAAAAAAGTTTGGTACAGTTGAAGGATACAAATATGTGAATGGTGTGCTGGATAAAATCGCACATTCTTCACGGCTCACCACAGAGGTTAAAAAAACAATGTTTAAAAAAATATTTTTGTTATAATCGTGCGAACAATCATTTGTTTTATAAATATAATAGATAATAAATAAAATATGAATATACCTAAGATCTTGTTTATATGTTTTTGCGCTTCAATGTTGGTTGCTTGTGCTACCAAAGTTTCTGGTCCAGAGGCTTTTAAGAGTTATACCGCCAAACAAATATTAACTGGTGGTGAAACAGCATTGGCCAAACATAATTATAAGGAAGCAACAAAATATTTTGAAGCAATTGAGGCGCTTTATCCATTTGACCCAGAAGCTCAAAAAGGGCAGCTGGATATGATTTATGCCTATTATAAAGCGGATGATTACGCTTCAGCACTTGCTGCGGCTGATTGCTATATTCGTTTGTATCCTGCGGGCAAACACACCGATTATGCCTATTATATGAAGGGAATAGTCAATTTTGAAAAGGATCGTAATTGGTTGCAAAAGATATATACAAAACATTCAGAGGAACTCGATCTTGTTAGTCTACAAGAGTCTTTTACTAATTTTGAAATATTAATTAAATTATCTCCAACGAGTTTTTATGCCAAAGATGCAGAAAAACGGATGCTGCATATTCGCGATCTACTAGCAAAACGCGAACTACAAACAGCTAAATTTTATTTTGACCGTAATGCTTATATAGCCGCCGCCAATCGTGCAAGTTATATTGTGAAACATCTCGAGGGAGCTCCGCAAACAGCAGATGCTCTCAAAATTATGATAAAATCTTACCGTGCTTTAGGTGCTGATAAACAGGCAAATGATGCACTGCGTCTCTTAAATCTAAATTTTCCGAAAGAACGCGTCTGATGATCTTTATGATTTTACTTCTTAGCTGGTGGTTCCATTACAGTAAAAGAAAAAGATTGTGTTTCTGCGAGATCCTCAATCTTTATGAGCTTTTTTTGTTCTTTCAATGACAAATTTCCAACTTTTCCTTTTAAGGTAAATAAACACTCCATTATAGCGCTTCCCTAAATTGCAGAGACATGCTATAGTCTTCTCGTTATTTTCTGAATGAGAGGAGCAAATGACTGCAGCATACTCAATAGATTTACGTAAAAAGATTGTTTGGGCGTATCAAGATGAGAATACAAGTTACTCTAAAGTTGCTAAAAGCTTTAAAGTAAGCGTGAATAGCGTAAAGCGTTATGTAAAACAGTATCGAGAAGATGGAGATTTATCGCCAAAAAAAGGTAACCAAGGAAGGCCGAGCAAGATTGATGAAATGGGGTATGAAACTATACAAAAAATTATTCAGAATAAACCAGCGATCACTTTAGCAGAGCTATCGGAGTTATATTACAAAAAAAGAAAGATAAAAGCTGGTAGGTCTATATTGTCGAGGGCTTGTTTGAAATTAAATTTACGGCGAAAGAAGTTAAGTCGTTACGCTGCTGAGAGAGATCGCGATGATGTTAAAAAAAACGGCAAGAATATCTTGAGGTAATCAAGGATATTCCAGTACGAGATTTAATTTTCTTAGATGAATCTGGTGCTAATTTACGAATGGCTCCATTGTATGGTAGAGCTCCTGGTGGAGAAAGAGTTGTTAATGCTGTTTGTCAATTTCCATGTAAAATTGACCCCTCTAGAGCATAAAGTTGCACCGAAAATTGACCCCTCTAATTACTAAATTTACTCTTAAAATTTTAACTAATTTTAAGAGGATAAAAGAGGATGATAATAGTGGAAACAATTGCGAAAATAAGGCGGCTGTATTATGTACAAAACAAGGGGATAAAAACGATAGCTCGTGAATTGAATTTATCAAAAAATACGGTAAAGAAAGTTATCCGAGACGACAAAACATCAAAGACTTACGTGAGGGATAAACAAACGTTACCAATAATGGGAGAATTCAAAGATCAGCTAACAAGCATGTTAGAAAAAAATATTAAGCAGCCGTTGCGTTTAAGATATACAGCAAAAAAATTATACCAAACGCTTTGCAGCAATGGTTTCAAGGGGAGCTATTCAACCATAAATAGATTTACTACCGATTGGAGACGTAATAATCATTCTGATGGAAAAAAGGTTTTTATACCACTGGAGTTTGCTCCAGGAGAAGCATTTCAGTTTGACTGGAGTACAGAAGAGATTGAGTTACAAGGTATATTAACGCGAGTTAAGGTTGCACATATACGACTGTGCTACAGCCGTATGTTTTTAATTGTTGTCTACAGAAATGAGCAAATGGAAATGGTTTTTGATGCCCACAATAAAGCCTTTCAATTTTTTGGAGGAACTACAAAAAAAGGCATATTTGACAACATGAAGACTGCTGTTAACAAAGTATTTGTTGGCAAAGACCGTAAATTTAATTCACGCTTTTCTGAAATGGCTTCTCATTATTTATTTGAACCGATTGCATGCACACCAGCTTCTGGTTGGGAAAAGGGTCAGGTAGAATGCCAAGTTAACACTGGGCGTAGAAATTTTTTTACTCCACTTCGTTGTATTAATTATTTAGAAGAACTGAATGAACAGCTTCTCGGTGAATGCATAGAATGGGCTCAAAAAACAAATCATCCAGAATTAAACGGACGAAAAGTATGGGATGTATATCAAGATGAGAAACCAAGTTTGCTAGAATACCGCAACCAATTTGACGCTTATAAACTTGAGCCTTCGGTAGTTTCATCATACAGCTTAATAAACTACGACACCAATATGTATAGTGTAGATTGCGATTACGTTGGTGAAGTTGCCGATGTTAGAGCTTATACCAACAAAATTATTATAGTATTCAAAGGAAAAACAATAGGTGAGCATGAGCGTTGTTTCGAGAAAAAAAAGAAAATTTACGATCCGTGGCACTATATACCAGCGCTTGAGCGCAAACCTGGAGCATTAAGAAATGGCGCTCCTTTTAAGCTTTTAAAATTACCACCATCATTTATAAGTATGCAAAATAATCTTAGAGCACATGAAGATGGTGACAAACAATTTATTAAAATTTTATTACAAGTATCAAAACATGGCTTAAATAAAGTTGATGAAGCGTGTACAAATGCTTTAAAAATAGGAGTAAGTAATGCAGATTTTGTCATACAATATCTGACTCCAGCAACTCCAAAAGAAAAAATAGAAGAACGACAGCTGCATTTAATAGAAGCGCCAAGCGAAGATATATGTTGTTATAACGATGCTTTTTTAAGCAATCAGCTTGTATCTCAGGAGGCAATCTATGTCGCATGAAAATATCAAAGAACAATTTGGGGCTCTTGGATTAAAAGGGATGCTGCAATATTTTGATGACATGATTGATTTAAAATCACAAGAAGAGTGGCCACAAATGCTTCTATCTATGCTTAAAAGCGAAGCATCTTATCGACAAACAAGATCTTTTATGTACAAATTAGGATTAGCTAAATTACCACAAATGAAGTCTATAGATAACTTCGACCCAACAGGTTTACCAATTAAAATAGAAACGTTAGACAATGCTAAAAGCATGAAATTTATAAAAGACCACTACAATATTTTAATCATTGGTGGCAGTGGTGCGGGAAAGAGCCATTTAGCGATTGGACTTGCTTACTTAGCATTACAAAATAGTTATCGTATACGGTTTTATAAGTTTGCTGAGCTAGCAAGAGATCTAATAAAAGCGCAGTCTCACAACTACGAAACAGCATTTATGGCAAAGCTACAAAGGTTCGATCTTGTTGTAATTGATGAGCTAGGCTATTTGCCGATTGATCCAAAGGCCAGCCCTCTATTATTTGAACTGTTTTCTAATCTTTATGAAAAAGTATCGACAATAATAACCACTCATCTAGCATTCAACGAATGGCCAGATATCTTTGGTAACATAAAAGCCACTAAGGCGATAATTGACAGATTTACTCACCACTGTTTGATCTTAGAAACTGGTGATAAAAGCTGGAGATTGAGGGAGGGAAAAACAACAAAAAATTGATCAGTAAAAGTGAAGTTTTTAGCTCGTGGCAGAGGGGTCAATTTTCGATGCAACTAGGGGGTCAAATTTCGATGCAAATTGACATGATATTTCTGCAGAAAAAAAGAGCAGAAGGTTACCTGCATATGGATTGGGAGCCAAGCATGGCAACACGTACTTTACAAAGCGCGAAGCCGAATGCATGGTATGGTTATTAAAAGGAAAGACGATCAACAGTATTGCAGTGCTATTAGATCTTTCGCCTCGTACAGTTGAGTATTATATAAAAAACATGAAAGCTAAAATCGGTTGTCGCACCAAGTTTGAGTTGATTGATTTAGTCTATGCAAGCGATTTTATGGAAAGTGTGGATTTTGAGGGGTAAATTTTTATCCCTCAAACTTCGAAGTAATCGGATATCTGCGTTCACGACCAAAAGCGTTAATAGTGATTTTAACACCAGGAGGAGATTGGCGACGTTTATATTCACTATGTTTTATCATCTTGACTACTTTAGTTACGGTAGTGCGATCAAAACCGGCCGCAGTAATTTTATCAATCGATTGATTAAGCTCAATATAGCGTTCGATAATCTCATCTAAAATTGGATAGGATGGCAGACTATCAGAGTCTTTTTGATGTGGAGCTAGTTCTGCCGTGGGTGCACGCGTGATTGCAGCTTGGGGTATTACTGGCGATATTTTGTTTCTATACTCTGCCAAACGATATACGAGTGTTTTGGGTACATCTTTAAGTACACAAAAACCTCCAACCATATCACCATAAAGTGTTGCATAACCGACAGCCATTTCGCTTTTGTTACCGGTTGACAACACCAGTAGATTTTTTTTGTTGGAAAAAGCCATTAGCATGATTGCGCGGCAACGTGCTTGAATATTTTCTTCAGTAGAATCTTTAGGTAGTTTATTCCATTCTGTTGGTAGGTTATTTAGATATGCTTTAAACACCGGTTCTATTGAAATCACATCAAGTTTTACGCCTAAGGTTTTTGCTTCTTCTTTGGTAATTTGTTCGCTTAGGCTGCTTGAATGACGCGATGGTAAATATATAGTTTCAACTCTATCTCTGCCAAGAGCATCGACTGCAATTGCTAAAGCCAGCGCTGAATCAATGCCTCCAGAAACACTAATAATTGCTCCTTGAAAATTATTTTTTTCGACATAATCGCGTACACCTAAAACCAAAGCTTGATAGACAAGTTCTTCTGTGTTACCTACTGGCGGTAAACGTCGTTTTATGGGGTATAATTTTGGTACAGTTGCAATATTAATCAACATTAGGTCTTCGGTAAAAAACGGTGCTTGTTGGGTAATTTTTCCCTGAGCATTTACTACCATCGAGCCACCATCAAACACAACTTCATCTTGGCCACCTATAGCATTAACGTAAACAATTGGCATTTTGCCCTCGCGAGCACGGCTTTTTAGTACTTGTTCGCGCCGTTGATATTTTCGGATATCAAAAGGAGAAGCGTTAATGCCAATCATTAATTGTGCTCGGGCTTTCTTTGCCATCCGCATTGGTCCTATGTCCCACATGTCCGCGCAAATTGTAATTGCTATTCTTATGTTTTTGATATTTACAGTGCAGGATTTTGTCCCAGCGGTAAAATAGCGTTTGTCATCAAATACACCATAGTTTGGTAAGTTTTGCTTGTGATAGCGGGCACGTATTTTGCCGTTATAAATTAAAATTGCGGTATTGAAGCATTTGTTTTGTTCTTTGGTTGGCAAGCCTAAAATAATGTAGATGTTTTTTACTTTAGTTTGAATTTGTTTGAGGGCTGTTTTTATATGCTTATATAATTCTGAGCGCAATAATAAATCTTCTGGTGGGTAGCCGGTTAAGGTTGTTTCCGGAAATACTACAAGGTCAGCTTGTTGTTTATCGCGTGCATATAGAGATGCCGAAATTATTTTTTTGGCGTTACCTTTAACATCGCCAACGATAGTATTTATTTGTGCTGCTGTAATATATATATTATTTTTCATAATGTGTAGTATATATGATAAAGTAGCTCTAATGAAAAAAATAATAACGCGCAAAGTTCCGGAAAATGTTCCATTGCTGCATCAGCATCCATTGCTAAATCGCATTTATGCCGCGCGCGGCGTTACATCCGCTTCTGAACTAGATTATGATTTAACACGGCTTTTGCCTTATAACTCATTAAAAGGAATTCAGCTCGCAGTTGAATGTTTGGTGCAAGCGTTGCAGGAACAACAGCGTGTTTTGATTGTCGGTGATTTTGATGCTGATGGTGCTACTAGTACCGCATTAGCAGTGCTTACGCTTAAATCTCTAGGTCTAAAAAATATTTCTTATTTAATTCCCAGCCGATTTGATTTTGGTTATGGACTCACGCCGGAAATTGTTGCTGTGGCTGCAAAGCAGCAGCCGCAATTAATTATTACGGTCGATAATGGTATTACCAGTGTTGATGGTGTTAAAGCGGCTAATGCATTAGGTATAAAAGTTTTGGTTACAGATCATCATTTGCCAGGCGATGAACTACCAGAGGCTGGTGCAATTGTTAATCCCAATCAATATGGTGATCAGTTTTTAAGCAAACATCTTGCCGGTGTGGGCGTGATTTTTTATCTGATGGTTGCAGTGCGTTCTCATTTACGTGATATCGGTTGGTTTGATAGCCAAAATATTCCAGCACCAAATCTGGCACAATTTTTAGATTTGGTGGCTTTAGGTACAGTTGCTGATGTGGTTAATTTAGATCATAATAATAGGGTTTTGGTGGCCCAAGGGCTGCAACGTATCCGCAGTGGTAAGTGTCGTATGAGTATCAAAGCATTGCTTGCTATTACTAAACGTAACTTTGAAAACACACTGGCTTCTGATTTGGGATTTGTTATTGCTCCACGTATTAATGCTGTTGGGCGTTTAGATGATATGTCGATTGGCGTAGAATGTTTATTAACTGAGGATGTTGAATACGCGCGATCAATTGCTAAGCAACTTGATGCACTAAACAACGAGCGGCGCGGGATTGAAGAAGATATGCGGCATCAAGCTGCTAGGATATTAGATGATTTACAATTGCAGCAGGATTTGCCGTCTGGATTATGTATTTTTGAAGAAACGTGGCATCAGGGTGTTTTAGGAATTTTGGCTTCACGTCTCAAAGATAAACTACATCGTCCAGTTATTGCTTTTACTGCAATTAGTGAAACTGAGATCAGAGGGTCTGCGCGTTCAATTGGTAGTGTGCATATGCGTAATGTGCTCAACAAAATTTCAGTGCAAAATCCCGGTTTAATTACCAGGTTTGGTGGTCACGCAATGGCGGCAGGTCTTAGCTTGGGGCGCGAAAGTTATGAGATGTTTGCGCAGGTTTTTGCAACAGAAGTTGAACAACATATGGTGCTTGCAGATTTGGATGGTTATGCTTATGCCGATGGTGGATTACCCGCTGAATATTTTAATATTGCTACAGCGGAATTGTTACGTGACTCCGGTCCATGGGGAGAGGGTTTTCCTGAGCCTGCGTTTTTTAATGAGTTTATTTTAGTTACTCAGCGTTTGGTTGGACAAAAACATCTAAAGCTAACTTTGCGTCCTTTGGAAGCTGATCAGGAAATTGATGCAATTTGTTTTAATATTAATCCTAATATTTGGCCAAATTTTCGCTTTGCCAAAGCAAAAATAGTTTATCGTTTGGGTGTTAATGAATATATGGGACGGCGAAGCCTACAGTTAATGGTTGACGAACTTATACCTTGTTCCCATTGAAAAATTGAATACAAAATAGGTGATAAATTATGAATAAATATCTAATATCTGTCGATGTTGAAGGCATTACTGGGGTGATTAATAAAAATTTTGCTAAAAAAGAGGGCAAATATTATCAGCTCGGCTGCGATTATATGACTAGCGATGTTAATGCTGTGGTGCAAGGTATACTCAATGTTGATGTTGATGCTTGGATTGTCGTACGAGATGCCCATGAGGATGCGGTTAATCTTGACTTAGAAAAATTACATCCCAGGGCAAACTTAATTCAAGGTTGGGGTCCGGTGCAAAACATGCTTGTTGGTTTAGATCAAACTTTTACAGGAGCGTTTTTAGTTGGTTACCATGCTAGTGGTAAAAATAATAGAGCAGTTCTAGGGCACACTCTTAGCTCGCATGTGCATTATGTCAAAATCAATGGCAGGTTTGTGAATGAAACCGGTATAGCCGCATTGTATGCGGGTTCTTATAATGTTCCAGTTGTATTTATTAGTGGTGATGATTGCGCCGTGAATGAGGCGCGGGAACAGCTAGGCGATATTGTTGGAGTGGTAGTCAAACAAAGCTTTGCACGTGATTGTGCTATTTCTTTGCCGTTGGAGCAGGCGCAGCTTTTGCTTGAAAAGGGTGCAGCCGATGCAGTCATTAAATTACAACAAAATCACTTTCCTGTTTTTAAGGTTACTGCCCCAATTACCTTAGAGGTTGGTTTTTATAATATTGGTTTTAGAATTTCAGTTTTCCAAAGTCTTTCTGAGATTTTGAGTTTTGACCCGGCCTATAAATTTGATCATGAAAAGCTTGCGATAACATTCAGTGCCGATAACGTTTCAGAAGTATTGCAACGCCTGAATATGTTGATGTTTTTGGTTTATGGGATTGGCGCTGTTTAGTTAATATCATGATAATCAAGGTGTTGCTGCTGATTACATAAATTAATTGTCTTCTATTGAATCGGTCCAGGTTTTCCCATAGAATGCATCGTTTCAACTCTTTGTCTCACTGCTCTTGGCAGGAGACTTTTATAAACCATAAGGAGTAATTATGCGACATTATGAAATAGTGTTTTTGGTTCATCCCGACCAAAGCGAACAAGTACCCATGATGCTTGAACGTTACCAAACGTTAATCAAGAGTAATGGTGGCTTTGTTCACCGCCTTGAAGATTGGGGGCGACGTCAATTATCTTATCCCATCGACAAAATTCACAAAGCACATTATGTGCTCATGAATATAGAGTGTAACGATAGTACTCTTAAAGAAATCACAACCAATTTTCGGTTTAATGATGCGATACTACGTAATTTGGTATTAAGTCGTAAACATGCAATCACTGAAACCTCCGTGATGTTGAAGCAAAGAGAAAGACGCTTCAAAGATCAATCATCTGAGGATGCAAGTGAAGCCCCATCAGGGCAAGCTACTATAGATGTTAGCGATAAAAATACTGATGAAGATAAAACTAAATAATATTTTATAGGGGTAAGAATTATGGCAAGTAACAAGGCAAGTGTGGATTCTTATAACAAAGATCAAGAAATTGATTATAAAAACGTCGAGGCGCTAAAGTCTTACGTTTTAGAAAGTGGTCGTATTATTCCAGGACGTATTACCAATATGCCACCACGTAAACAAAGAGATGTGTCTCGGGCAATAAAATTGGCAAGATATTTGGCATTGTTACCATATACAGATCAACACTAAAAAATTTTGAATACAGGGGCGAAAGATGGAAATTATTCTTTTAGAGAAAGTTAGAAATTTAGGCAATATTGGCGAAAAAGTTTCTGTCAAAGCTGGTCATGCACGTAATTATTTAATACCTTATGGCAAGGCAGTTATGGCGACAGCGACTAATCTTGAAAAATTTGCCAAGTTGCGGGTTGAATTAGAGAAACATGCAGTAGAAATATTGGCACTTGCGCAAGAACGTGCTACTAAATTAGCGGACACGGTTATTATTGTTTCTTCTAAGGCTACTGAAGAAGGGAAATTATTTGGTTCAATCTCAGCTAGCACTATTGCAAGCTCGCTTAAAGATCTTGGTTTTGATGTTAAAAAGAGCGAAGTTAGTTTACCACAAGGTCCAATACGTCATACCGGTGAGTACGAAGTCACCTTATTGTTACATACAGATGTAACGGCGAAGATTAAAGTTAATGTTGTTGCGGATAAAGAGTAGAATCGAAAGCGCGACTTCTTACCGGTAGGCGCAGACTTTAGCCGGCATTTCTGTTTTCGTTTATTTTTTATGTCCACCATCACAAAAAAACCGAAGAGCGTTAAAGATAAAAAAATTGAGGAACTTAAAGTTCCTCCGCACTCA
Organism: Gammaproteobacteria bacterium; assembly: GCA_964213355.1. Lineage (GTDB taxonomy): Bacteria > Pseudomonadota > Gammaproteobacteria > UBA9339 > UBA9339 > JBAXAM01. The sequence continues at coordinate 77,562 of CAXOVY010000017.1, read as the reverse complement.
ATTGAAGCTGAGCAATCAGTTTTGGGTGGTTTAATGCTCGACAATACTTCTTGGGATAAGGTAGTAGAGCTGGTCAAAGAAGATGATTTTTATCGTCCAGGTCACCGCCTGATTTTTCAAGTTATGGAAAACCTGGGTAGGCGCAATCAACCCTTCGATGTATTAACCCTAGCAGAATCCCTAAAAGCCGTTGGTGAGTTAGAAAATGCTGGTGGAGAAATTTATCTTTTTGAGCTGGCTAAAAATACGCCAACCGTTGCAAATATTGCCGCTTATGCCGAAATTGTGCGTGAACGATCTGTACTTCGTCAATTAATCGAAGTTTCTGGAGAAATTGCTGCGCTTGCTTTTAACCCAGAAGGACGCGAAGCCAAAGAAATTCTCGATACGGCTGAAGGTAAAGTTTTTAAAATTGCGGAGCAACGCTCACGTGGACAAGGTCCGGTTGATATTAGCAGTTTACTTGCTAAAGCTGCTGAGCGTATTGATGTTCTCTATCATTCAGAAGACGCTATAACGGGCATATCTACTGGTTTTGCTGATTTGGATGAAATGACTTCTGGACTACAAAAAGGAGATTTTGTAATTGTTGCCGGTCGGCCATCAATGGGTAAAACCACTCTAGCTATGAATATTGCAGAACATGCTGCGATCAAGGGCAAAAAAGCAGTTTTAGTGTTTAGTATGGAAATGCCAGGTGAGTCTTTAGCAATGCGTATGATGTCTTCGCTTGGGCATATCGATCAGCATAAAGTTCGTACTGGTAAATTGCACGATGAAGATTGGCCTCGCCTGAATTCAGCAGTTGAAATGTTGTCTGAGGCCACTTTATATATTGATGATACACCGTCAATGAGTCCGGCTGAACTACGTGCACGCGCGAGGCGAATTGCACGCGTTAATAAAGATATTGGATTAATTGTTGTTGACTATTTACAGCTCATGCATGTTCCAGGATTTAAAGAGGGTCGTGTTGGTGAAATTACTGAAATTTCGCGCACCTTAAAAGCACTGGCAAAAGAATTAAACGTACCAATACTTGCTTTATCGCAGCTCAATCGAAGTTTAGAACAGCGTACCGATAAACGTCCGCAGATGTCAGATCTGCGTGAGTCAGGAGCAATTGAGCAAGATGCAGATTTAATTATTTTTATTTATCGTGATGAAGTTTATCATGAAGATAGTCCCGATAAAGGTATTGCTGAAATAATTATTGCCAAGCAGCGTAATGGTCCAATTGGTAAGGTAAAATTAACATTCTTGGGGCAATATACTCGATTTGAAAATATTGCTTTGTCAAATTATTCGGCGGAATAAGAGTCATGAATCATTCAACTGTTGCCCATATCGACCTAGAAGCGCTACACCATAATTTACGCACGATTAAAACTGCCACGCCAAGAAGCAATATTCTAGTTATGATAAAGTCTAATGCTTATGGTCATGGCGTGGTCGAAGTTGCTAAAAGTTTGGAGCATGATGTCGATGCTTTTGGTGTTATGTTTTTGCATGAGGCACTGCAGCTCTATAATGCTGGAGTAAAAAAAACGATTGTAATTTTGACTGGTTTTTTTGATGCTGAAGAATTAAGTGTAATTGAAAAATATAATTTTGAGTGCTCGGTTCATAATTTTGCGCAGATAGAAATCTTAGAAAAAGCCAAATTATCGCGACCACTAGGCATTTGGCTTAAAATCGATACGGGCATGCATCGTTTAGGTTTTCAGTCCCATCAAGTTCAAGAAGCTTATCAAAGGCTAGTGCAAAATAAAATGGTGCAGAAGCCATTACGATTAATGACACACTTTTCCGATGCTGATAATGTTAAAAATAACAAAACAGCCAAGCAAATTGTTTGTTTTGAGCAGATTGTAGCTAATTTAGAAGGTGAATGGTGTATGGCTAATTCTGCCGCAATTTTTGGTTGGCCGAAATCTCATGTTCATTGGATACGCCCGGGAATTGCGTTATATGGAGCCTCACCTTTTGATGGTAAAAGCGGACCAGAATTAAATTTAAAACCAGTAATGACGCTTACTTCGCGCATAATAACTATTCATGAGCTTGAAAAAGGTGCAAGCGTAGGTTATGGCAGCACCTTTAGCTGTCCTGAAAAAATGAAAGTTGGAACTATCTCAATAGGCTATGGGCATGGTTATCCACGTAATGCCAGATTTGGAACGCCAGTTTTAGTTAACGGTATACGTACGCAGTTGGTTGGGCGAGTAGCAATGGATATGATCGGAATTGATTTGCGCAAAGTACCAAAGGCAAAAATTGGCTCATCAGTAATCTTATGGGGCAAAGGGCTACCGGTAGAAGAAATAGCCGCAAACGCAGGTGAGATCTCGTATGAGCTTTTTTGTCGGTTAACCTCACGCGTGCATTATCAGTTTTATCAGCGTAGCGTGGATATTAATTTAATTTTTTAGTTGGGCCAGTTGGCAAATGGAAAAGGCTTTTTTTCGGAATTGAAAGTTAAAAAATTTACGATTTGTAAAAGATAAGTGTTTAAGTGTTTAGTAAAAGCCATAAGTTTGTCGTTTGGTTTGCCCATCAGTAAATCGACAACAAATTGAAATAATGCAATCAAAACAATAAGCCATGACACAAGATATTTGATGACTATAAAAAACAACATAAACAATCCACGCAACCACTTGTCTTTTACCAGTAGTTTTTCCTTTAGGTTATCCATATTTGCTCCTTTTTACTTATAAGTTGATAATGACGATTTTATCATACTTTTGGATAAACAATGAATATATTATCGTCAAAATTTCAATTACAAAAATCTTGGACATTATGCATGCTTTTTTTGTTTATGCATATGGGCGCTATATTTTGTATTGGTTTTATGCCGTTTGTTTTTTGGGGAAAAATAGCTTTTGTGGTTTGTGTTTTAGTACATTCGATAATGGTGCTGAGAATTTATGCATTACGCAATAGTTTTCGAGCAATAGTTGAGTTATGGCAAAATGGTAGCGGCAGTTGGTATTTAAAAAACAGATCCGAAGATGTGGAGCAAGTGCTTCTTAGTAAGCCCCTCTTTATTTCTAATTACTTAATCGTATTAAATTTTATTTCTGCAAAAAAGTTTTTAAAAATTGTCGTTCCCATCGCAAAAGACGCTATGGTGAAAGAAGACGATTTTCGAAAGCTTAAAGTATTGCTTAGGTATTTTTAAATTATTACTCCCAATCCAAAATCACTTTACCGCTGTTGCCAGAACGCATTATTTCAAAGCCTTTGATAAAATCACGAGCGGTAAAGTGATGGGTTATAATTGGATCAATGTTTAATCCACTTTGTAGCATAGCAACCATTTTATACCAGGTTTCAAACATTTCGCGGCCGTAAATACCTTTGACCAGTAAGCCCTTCATAATAATTTTATTCCAATCGATCGTTGTTGATTGTGGTAGAAAACCAAGTAATGCAATTTTGCCTGCGTGATTCATATGTTCTAGCATTATATTAAAAGCTTGGCTGTTACCAGACATTTCAAAACCAACACCGAAACCTTCTTGCATATTCAGGTCTTTCATGGCTTTTTCTACGGAGGTATGTTTGATATTGATAGCTTGGTTGAAACCCATTTTTCGCGCTAACTCGAGTCGATAGTCATTTACATCGGTAATAACAATATGGCGTGCACCGACATGACGAGCGATAACAGCAGACATCAAACCGATTAGTCCAGCTCCGGTAATTAATACGTCTTCACCAACCAAGTCAAAAGACAGAGCAACATGTGCGGCATTACCGAACGGATCAAAAATTGATGCAAGATCGTCACTAATTTCTGGAGGAATTGGATAAGCATTTACTGCAGGTATGGATAAATATTCAGCAAAACATCCCGGGCGGGTAACACCAACGCCAATGTTTTTGCGACATAAATGTCTGCGACCAGCTTTGCAGTTGCGGCAAGAACCACAAGCAATATGTCCTTCACCGGAAACGCGATCTCCTAGTTTAAAATTAGTTACTCCTTCACCCATGTCAGCAATTTCACCAACAAATTCGTGTCCAATAATCATTGGTATTTTAATGGTTTTTTGTGACCATTCATCCCAATTATATATATGAACGTCAGTGCCGCAGATTGCGGTTTTTTTAATTTTAATTAAAACATCATTGGGTCCGATTTCTGGCACCTGTGCATCTTGCATCCATAAACCCACTTCTTTTTTTAGTTTTGCTAGTGACTTCATTTTTTTCTCCAAAATTTATTTAATGATTTCTAAAGCTTTTCCAATCTTGGCAAAAGCAAGTAGAGCCTTATCTAGATGCATCTTTTCATGTGCAGCAGAAACTTGCGTGCGAATTCGAGCTTTGCCTTCTGGTACTACTGGATAAGAAAATCCGATCACATAAATACCTTCGGTGAGTAATTTATCGGCCATGGTTTTTGCAAGTTTTGCATCACCTAGCATTACAGGAATAATTGGGTGTTCTCCTGGAGTAATGTTAAATCCGAGCTCCTGTAATCCTTTTCTAAAATAAGCCGCATTATCTTTCAATTTTTTACGCAACGTAGAACTGCCCTCAAGTAAATCGAGAACTTTAATGGAGGTAGCAGCAATCATTGGAGCTAGAGTGTTTGAAAATAAATATGGTCGTGATTTTTGTCTTAGCCAGTCAATCACTTCTTTTTTTCCACTAGTATAACCACCAGATGCGCCGCCTAAAGCTTTGCCTAGTGTTCCGGTTATGATGTCAACTTTGCCCATAACGTTGTTGTGTTCATGTGTGCCGCGACCATTTTCACCCATAAAACCGACCGCATGTGAATCATCGACTGTTACCAGTGCGTCGTACTGAGCAGCTAGCTCACAAATTGCGGGTAAGTTAGCAATAGTGCCATCCATGGAAAATACACCATCAGTAACAATCATTTTATAACGACAGTTTTTGGCTTCTTTAAGTTTAAACTCTAAATCTGACATATCATTGGTGTTATAACGAAATCTTTGTGCCTTGCATAAGCGTACGCCATCAATAATGCTGGCATGATTTAAACTGTCGCTGATCACTGCATCTTCTGGGGCAAGCAATGCTTCAAATAATCCGCCATTAGCATCAAAACATGATGAGTAAAGGATGGTATCTTCCATCCCCAAAAATTGGCTCAGACGTTTTTCTAATTCTTTATGGATGTCTTGTGTGCCGCAGATAAAACGTACGGATGACAAACCAAATCCATATTTATCTAATGCTTTTTTTGCAGCAGCGGCCAAATCCTGATTGTTAGATAATCCCAAATAATTATTGGCACACATATTAATTACTTCTGTGTTATTAGAGGTTTTTATTATTGCCCCTTGAGGCGTGGTAATAATACGCTCTTGTTTGTAGAGCCCAGCTTCTTGAAGTTTTTTTAATTCTTCATTTAAGTAATTGCCAAATTTATTTGTCATAAAGTAGTATCCTCATAAAGTTATTTTATAAAAGCAATCAAACTAATTACGATCTCAACAACGATCAAGATAATAATAATGCTTTCGAGTATATTTGAGTGGCGATGTTGCAGTTGGCTGCTTAGCATATCAAATAGCTCGTGGAGAACATCAAGCTTTTGGTTGAGTGTCGAAACGCGTCGTGGAATATCCAAGAATTTTTCGCTAATGTTGTAATAATCTTCAAGACTTGGATGCTCCCAAAAATACTCTGGAGCTGCTAGATATTCGCTATTTAAATTAATTGAACTGCGTGCGAGAAAAATTTGTCCCATGCAGCGCGAGATTTCTTTTTGGGATAGATGAATGTGGCCTTGTTTAGCGAGTTGTTTTGGATAATGTGCATTTTGTTCAATGGTTTTTTGTACTGCGCTTTCATATGATTCAAGTTGTATTGATTGAGCAAGTCCATAGGAAATTGCAAGCTTCAGCTGCATGCTTTCTGACTCTAGCACAATAATATCGATATTAAAGCGTCCATGGGTTGCCATTTCAGTCTGATCGCCATGGCGATAAACAAAGCGACCGATTTCAATGGTGGGCAGAGGATTAATTGAGAAAGGTTTTAGTTGTTCAAGTAGCTGTTTTTCTTCGCTGCGACTTAGACCCCAAGTGACAAAACAGCCATAAGAAAAAATGAAAATATCTCCTTCTTTTGGAGGATAAGAAATATGCAGTACTTTGCGATATTGCTTAATGTTATAAGCTTTGGCGCGAAAAAAACCAGCAATTGTAGCCAGATGATAACTTTCGGTTGTGCAAAAAGAAACACAGCGCATATTAATCCCCAAAAAATGTGGCGCAATCATACTAAACTTTTATCTTATCTGGAATAGATCATCATATTTAAATTGACTCGATCTTGTTAAAGGTCAAGTTAATACTACAACCATTTGATCTGTAAATAAATATTTTTGCGTTTTAAAAATCAGTAGCTTTAATGCTTGTGCCGAGTACTACAGTGTTTTCTGGTACAAAAACCCCAATGATTTTATCGTTAACTTGAATTTGATAATTACCAACAGGTTCAATATCATAACTGTAATCATTGCCGTACATTTTTGTAGTGGGATAAGGAACAACAAAACTATATTTGCCATTATTCACTTTTGTTGTTTGTTCGTAAATAAAAATTCGGTCATATTTTGTTTTGAGTTGTAGCCTTAACTTAACTTGAGTGTTATCAGGAATATTATTTGGAACTTTGCCATCAATTATTGCTCCTTTTACTTTTTCAAATATTTTTGCTGATTTTACTGGTGGACGTGCGAAATAGGCAAAAGCAGTGTGTTCCTTATTTGACAAAAGCTGATTTACTGCTTTTGTGGTATTTAAGGCCTCGTTATAATCTTTGAAAAGAAATTCATAGGTGCTTAGGTTTATGATACGTGGTTTCTGGCCAATTTTGCCCCGCCTTATTTGGACATAGTAGCCACCTTCGTCTTCATAGATTAAACGAAAATGCTGCAGTCCATTAGCGTCATTATAAAAAAGCTGACCTAGCATTGATTGTGAAAATTTTGGTGAGTCGACTGGTGTTTTAAAGCTAAGAGTTTGGGTGATTTTAATATCCTTGATTTCACGCCAGCCTTGAATGTTGTTACTCCAAACTCCCATACCCATGAATTTTGTAGTAGCCATGTCTTTGTCGACGATAATATATCTCGAACCAACTTCCTCGAGATTTCTGACAGCCTGCTCTTCGGATGTGGTGGTAAAAAATAACGCTGCACCTGTTTTGCCATCTTTTTCGACAACACCGTCTTGAAATGGTGTTGCATTGGGAATGCGCTCAGCAATGTAAGTGATTTGGTGTCCAAAGTCCCACCATGACATTACCCCATATGCGCTTTCTGGATAGTTGCAGTGTGCTTTTAAATTTTTTGGTACTGGATAATATCCGGCAGTATAGTCAAAGTTTTTATCGACAACTTTACCTTGTGGATTTGGGGTATGGTTTTTTAACCATATTAAGGTGTTATACCATTCACGGGTGATGTGAACACCAGATGGTATTGATCGGTTTATTAAAGACAGCAATATTGGGTCAATAATAAGAAAAGCAATAAAGAAGAAAAGGAACGAGAAAATAAATTTTTGTAATTTTATATCAAATTTTCTTGTGGGATTTGAATAACTTGTTAGGTTGAATAGAAGGTAAACAGATAAACCGCAAAGACAGGCAACATTAATAGCTAAGTAATAATTAAAACGAAGTTGTGCACAAGTTGCCGCGATAATAATAAGTGTCCAAATAAATAAAAAAACTTCCGCTGGACGCTGGTTTTTATGGATACGATAACCCAAGCAACCTATCCCAATAATAGTTAGAGGCATTGTCCAGAATAAATTGTTCCAGAACAATTGTGCGCTAATTTCACCATTAAAATTAAGAATGGTTGGATGTACCTCAGAAATAGTAGCCATTCCAGGAGTTGGATGGAACAACAGTTTACAACCATAGCAGATAAGAGCAGAAGTTTGAGGAAAAAATCTACTTAAAATAAAAACCATTAAAACAAATATGGCAACAAGCGCTAAGGGGTATAGGTTTCTTGTTAACTGGTTATGTTTAAGTGCGATATGTAATAAATAGCAAACAGCAAAAATCGCAAAACTCACAGCTAGAATTGGAACATTATTTGCTGGATATAGTGTTAATGGAGTAATTAACATATAAGGCAAAACTATTACTATTGGTGGAATATAGGTTGAGCTGGCCAAAAATAATAGATAATCAGTATTATTGTTTTTAGTATGATCAATTAATAATTGTGCAATAAAAAATATTAAAAAAATTGCGCCAAACAATAGCGCGCCATGCCACGTTAAAATAAATAAACCAAATGAGATGCCGCAAAGTAAGCCGTAAATTAAAGTAGCGCGGCTGTTTTGATGTTTGATATGTGGGAAAGTGAAATCGAGAGATTTTGCAGCGTTTAGTGCATAAATTAAGAAAGCGCAGGTTGTTGTTGAAAATAAAACCTCAGCAACATGATTATCGACAAATCCAAGTGTTGAACGACCTAAAAACTCTCCTGGTGAAAATGTTAAAATAAATGCGCTAATAATAGCTGGTGTTTTACCGAAAAGTTTGCGCACAATAAAATATACTGGAATTAAACAGAGCATTGCCATAATTGGTGGTATATATGCGCTAACATGATTAATTAATTCGGGGCTAGGATGACCAAATCCAGCAATCAAGGCCACAGTTGCAATAATGATAGTAAATAGAGGACCAAAGGCCACATAACTACCAAAAGGAAAATGGGTAAATGGGTCAAAAAAAACGCGCCAAGGAAAATGATGGGTAGTGTTGTGTACAAATCGCATATGGTATACTGCGTCATCAGCGGCAAAATTCACATAATTGCCGTATTCCCCAGGCCAGTTAGTAAATATTTTTGTATAGATTGGTACGATGCGAATAGAGAGCATTAGCGCACCAAAAAGAAAAAGCAGCAAACAATGTGCTAAACTGCTTTTTGGGATGATGTTTGAGATTAATGATCGATTGGGTAGTGGATTTGGCATATTCTCTTAATAACCGAGCAAATGGTATAATCTTTTTATATAAGATACAAGGTGTACTTGAGGGCATAGTTGAAACCAACTATAATGGTTCAGGACAACAATTAACTGGAGTCAAAATGATTACATGGATATTGATTGCTAATTCTGCAGAAGCTAAGCTTTTAACTTCGGAAAATTTACGTGTTGTTGATGAGCTAAAATTATTACGTGAATTGCAACACCCAAATAGTCGTAAAAAAGCAGCGGATTTAATGTCTGATAAACCAGGACATTATAAAACAGACGGTGGTGTACGTGGTTCTTATGCCAAAAGTGATCCTAGAGAAGTTGAGGCTGAACATTTTGCAATTCAATTAGCGCATGAGCTGAAAGCTGGTTGGGATCAAAATCAATACAAGCATTTAGTTATAGTTGCTCCAGCGCATTTTTATGGTCTAATTGGAAAACACCTCGACAATCATCTTTCAGATATAGTTTACATTTCGAAAGATTACACGAGATATCCATTAGCAAAGCTGGCAAAGAGTTTGAAAGAACATCTGTTTGTATAAAGCATATTTCTTGTGGCGTGTTATGAGAACAAAGCAATGGGGGATTCCCAAGGGGAGAGGTTCAAACGGAAAATTTGTTGGTAAAGAGATTGTGCCTAGGGTTAGAATAATTATGGGTGACGGGGTGATTTTGCCGCTACATAATCCAAATTGTAATGCAATCCACGGTTTTCTTTTCTTGCTGCTGCAGAACTGATAATTAGGTCTGCAACAGCAACCAGGTTGCGTAGTTCAAGAAGGTTTTTGCTCACTTTAAAATTACTGTAATATTCTTGGATTTCAGATTTAAGCAGTTCTATCCTATGGCGCGCTCGTTCTAGACGTTTATTGGTGCGAACAATGCCAACATAATCCCACATTAAGCGCCGTACTTCTCCCCAGTTGTGGGTTACGACAATTTCTTCGTCGGAATTGGTTACTTGAGATTCATCCCAAGGGGTTGCTGGCTTTGGTACTTCAATATTGGTAAGCTGTTCTTTGATATCATCGCTGGCGGCTTTGCCATAAACAATACATTCGAGCAGTGAATTGCTGGCAATGCGATTGGCACCATGAAGACCGGTGCAAGAAGTTTCGCCGATTGCATATAAACCAGGCAAACTAGTGCGTCCGTGTTTATCAACCACAACGCCACCGCAAGTGTAGTGGGCTGCGGGCACAACTGGAATAGGTCTCTTAGTTAGATCAAAACCAAATTCAAGACAACGTTTGTGCACAGTAGGAAAATGTTTAATGATAAACTCTGTTGGTTTATGACTGATATCTAGATATACGCAGTCAATTCCGAGACGCTTCATTTCAAAATCAATTGCACGTGCAACAATATCTCGTGGAGCAAGTTCAGCACGCGGGTCAAATCTTGGCATAAAGCGTTCACCACTCGGCAAGAGCAATTTGCCCCCTTCACCGCGTACTGCTTCAGTAATTAAAAATGATTTTGCTTGTGGATGATAAAGACAAGTGGGGTGAAATTGATTGAATTCCATATTTGCAATTTGGCAACCGGCGCGCCATGCCATGGCAATACCATCACCGCTAGAGCAATCAGGATTGCTCGTATAAAGGTAAACTTTGCTGGCGCCGCCAGTTGCAAGTATTACCGCTTTTGCTTGGAAAACTTCTACTCTACTAGTTTGGTTGTTGAGTGCATAAACGCCAGTGCAACGACCATGTTGCTTGATTAAGTTAATGGCGGTATGTTCGGTGAAAATAGCAGCTGGTTGTTTTTGGATTTGTTTTACTAAACTGGTCTCAATTTCGAGGCCAGTAGCATCATCTGCATGCAGTACGCGACGTTGGCTATGTCCGCCTTCACGAGTAAGATGAAACAGCTTGCCATCTTCGGTGCTAAAATTCACCCCTTGAGTAACTAGCCAGTTAATGGCATCTTTAGCATTGTTTACGACAAATCTAACTGCATCCGGGTTGCATAGTTCGTCGCCAGACCGCAGAGTATCTTCAATGTGAGATTCTATGCTATCATCATTCGTGATTACCGCAGCGATTCCTCCCTGTGCGTGCGTGGTGTTGCCTTCATTAATTGAGCCTTTGGATAAAATGGCAACTTTGCAGTGCTTGGCGAGGTTGAGTGCTGCAGTTAAACCAGCAGCGCCGCTGCCTATGATCAGAACATCGTGGTAATGATTATTTTTCATTGTGCCTTATATTGGAACAAAATACTTGGTTTTGCAGGAAGTCTATGGGTACAATGATATCAAAGATCCTTGGTTTTTACTCATAATTTTTGGTAAATTTGCATAATGAACAAACAAAGTAAAATTCGTAATTTTTGCATAATTGCCCACATTGATCATGGCAAGTCGACGCTTGCTGATCGTTTTATTCAAATTTGCGGTGGTCTCACGTCGCGCGAAATGCAAGATCAAGTTTTGGATAGTATGGATATTGAGCGGGAGCGTGGCATTACCATTAAGGCGCAAAGCGTAGCTTTGAAATATCGTGCTAAAGATGGTGAAGAGTACCAGTTAAATTTTATTGATACTCCTGGTCATGTTGATTTTTCTTACGAAGTTTCAAGATCGCTGGCGGCGTGTGAAGGTGCATTGTTACTGGTTGATGCTGCACAAGGAGTTGAAGCACAGACGGTTGCTGTTTGTAATATGGCAGCTGCATACAATCTTGAAATAATTCCGGTGATTAACAAAATAGATTTGCCGCAATCAGATCCTGAGCGTGTCATAAATGAAGTCGAAGAAATTATTGGTATTGATGCATCTGATTCCTTAAAAGTTAGTGCTAAAAATAGTATCGGGATTACCGAGTTGCTTGAAGCAATTATTGCTCGTATTCCTCCGCCTAAAGGTGATCCACTTAAACCACTGCAAGCCTTAATCATTGACTCGTGGTTTGATAATTATTTGGGGGTAGTATCGCTTGTTCGTGTTATGAATGGCGTGTTAAAAACGCGTGAAAAGATTCGCGTGATGTCGACGGGAAAAGATTATTTTGCCGAAGTCATAGGTGTGTTTACTCCGAAGCGACTTGTTACGAGTGAATTGTCAACTGGTGAAGTTGGTTATGTGGTTGCTAATATAAAAGACATTTTTGGCGCGCCAGTTGGCGATACCTTAACGCATAGTAATAACCCAGCAAAAGAACAGTTGGCTGGATTTAAAAAAGCTAAACCCCAGGTGTATGCAGGTTTATATCCGGTTAGCGCCGATGATTTTGAAGATTTTCGTGAAGCGCTCTCTAAGCTTCGTTTAAACGATGCATCATTATCTTATGAACCCGAAAATTCTACGGCACTTGGTTTTGGTTTTCGTTGTGGGTTTTTGGGCATGTTGCACATGGAGATTGTGCAGGAGCGACTTGAGCGTGAATATAATTTAAATTTAATTACTTCGGCACCAACAGTTGTTTATGAAGTGGTACTGCAAGATGGCAAAGTTTTATCGATTTCGAATCCGGCAGAATTGCCAGATATTGGGGCAATTCAGGAAATTCGTGAGCCGATAGTACGGGTTAATATTCTTACGCCCAAAGAATACCTAGGCGGCATTATGAAACTTTGTATGGATCGGCGCGGCCAGCAGGTGCATATGAGTTTTGTTGGCAATCAGGTTTCTTTGAGCTATTTGTTGCCGATGAGTGAAGTAATTTTAGATTTTTTTGATCGTTTAAAGTCGCTTAGTCGTGGTTATGCTTCGCTTGATTATAGTTTTGATCATTTTTCCATGGCCGATTTAGTAAAGCTTGATATTTTGATTAATGGTGAAAAAGTTGATGCGCTAGCATTGATTGTGCATCGTGCTAATGCTCATGATCGTGGGCGTAAGTTGGTTGAAGCGATGAAAGAAGTAATTCCTCAGCAAATGTTTGAAGTTGCAATTCAGGCTGCAATTGGCTCCCGTATTATTACGCGGCAAACAGTAAAAGCTCTGCGTAAAAACGTCCTGGCTAAATGTTATGGTGGTGATATAACCCGTAAGCGTAAGCTGCTCGAAAAGCAAAAAGAAGGCAAAAAACGTATGAAACGCGTGGGTAGAGTTGATATTCCGCAAGAGGCTTTTGTTGCAATTCTGAAGGTTGACCGGGATTAAATTGTTTGACCTTGCCCGGGGAAAATAAAGCCGCGGGGTTAAAAGAATATAAATTTGCAACTCCGGTTGGTCGCATTATAATCAAATTAACAATTAAAATTAAATTAAGGTCAATGTAGACAATGAACTTTTTTTTCGATTTGCCTTTTATTTTAACATTACTGGTATTAGTTAGCGGTGCGATTGCATTAATTGATGTTCTGTTTTTGGCGAAAAAATGTGCTGCCCACAAAAAACAACCACTGGTTATCGAATACGCGCGCTCGTTTTTTCCAATGCTTTTGTTGGTGTGGATAATTCGTTCGTTTTTGATTCAACCTTTTCGGGTTCCAACGGGTTCGCTTGAGCCAACGGTTATGCCTGGAGATTTTATCGTTGTAAGTCAGTTTGCTTATGGGCTTAGAACTCCAGTGTTAAATATTAAGTTTTTTAATTTGGGTGAGCCTAAGCGCGGTGATATTGCGCTATTTCGTTCTCCTCCAAATCCAAGTATTCTTTATATTAAACGGGTTATTGGTTTGCCAGGCGATCACGTAGTTTATCAGAATAAAATTTTAACTATTAATGGTCACCAGATGTTGCAAACACCTGCTGGTATGGATTTAGATGTGGAAGATAAGTTTTCCACTCCAGTTCAGGTTCGAGTTGAACAATTGGGTAATAATGTAGAACATAAAATTTTTATCAAATCTGGTCGCAATGAATTGGAAAAGATTGATATTGTAGTGCCAGAAGGATCTTATTTTATGATGGGAGATAATCGTGATAGTAGTGCCGATAGTCGCTCTTGGGGTGTTATGCCAGAAAAAAACTTAATTGGTAGGGTATTTGGTGTGTGGATGAGTTGGGATTCTGAAGGGACAAGAGTGAGGTGGGAGCGGATAGGCAAAAAAATTAGTTAGCTATAATAAATTTGCAACTTCAATTGGTCGCATTATAATCAAATTAACAATTCAATAAGGTTGATGTAGATAATGAATATTTCTTTCGATATACCCTTTATTTTAACGGCATTAGTATTAATTAGCGGTGCGATTGTATTAATTGATGTTTTATTTTTGGTGAAAAAACGTGTTGCTCACAAAAATCAGCCATTAGTTGTCGAATATGCACGTTCGTTTTTTCCTATGCTTCTGTTAGTATGGTTGATCCGTTCGTTTTTGATTCAACCTTATCGTGTTCCTACTGGTTCGCTTGAGCCAACGATTTTGCCTGGAGATTTTATTGTTGTTAATCAATTTGCTTATGGGCTAAGACTTCCAGTTCTAAATACCAAGATTTTTAGTTTAGATGTGCCTAAACGTGGAGATATTGCCCTGTTTCGTTCTCCTATAGATCCTATTATTTTAGTTAAACGGGTTATTGGTTTGCCAGGAGACCATGTGGTTTATAGAGATAAAATTTTAACTATTAACGGCCACCAGATGTTACAAACACCTGCTGGTATGGATTTAGATGTGGAAGATAAGTTTTCCACACCAGTTCAGGTTAGAGTCGAACGATTGGATAATAATGTAGAACATAAAATTTTTATTAAATCTGGTAAAGAATGGGAAAAAATTGATATTGTGGTGCCAGCCGGATCTTATTTCATGATGGGTGATAATCGTGATAGTAGTAATGATAGTCGCTATTGGGGCTTTGTGCCGGAAAAAAACTTAATTGGCAGGGCATTTGGGATATGGATGAGTTGGTGTTCTGAAGGGGCAAGAGTGCGGTGGGAGCGGATAGGCAAAAAAATTGAATAGTTTTTATTTATTATTATGCAGCGTAAAGCGCTTTTTGAAAAGTTAGGTTATTGTTTTCATGATCTGGAGTTGCTAGAGCGTGCTTTGCGCCATCGCAGTATGGGCAAAATTAGCAACGAACGCCTAGAGTTTTTAGGCGATGCGGCGTTGAATTTTATTATTGCAGCTGAATTATACCATCGCTATCCAGATATGAAAGAAGGAGATTTGAGTCGTTTGCGTGCTAATTTGGTAAATGGTGAAGTGCTGGCTGATTTGGCCGGCGAGCTTCAGATTGGAAATTATTTGCAGTTCGGTTTGGGTGAGCTCAAGAGTGGTGGTGCTAGGCGTAAATCAATTCTTGCTGATGCTATGGAAGCAATTATTGGCGCGATGTATTTAGATGGATGTTTTGATGTGGTGCAGCGCTGTGTTGTAAGCTGGTTTGCAAAACGGTTGGATGAAGCTGCCGGTGTTGCGCAAAAAGATCCCAAAACCCTTCTCCAAGAACTATTGCAAATGCGCAAATTGCCCCTACCAACCTATGCTGTAGATTCAACTATCGGTGTATCACACTCCCAGGTTTTCACTATTAAGTGTATAGTGTTTGGTGTTGATGAAGCGACAATTGGCATCGGTTCAAATAAGCGTCGTGCGGAACGTGATGCTGCAGAAAAGATGTTGGCGAAAATTAAAGCGAGATAAGTTAACTTAATGAATACATCTAAAACTCACGCTGGATACGTTGCTATTCTTGGTCGGCCTAATGTTGGTAAATCAACTTTGCTTAATCGAATTTTGGGAAGGAAAATTAGTATCACTTCACGCAAGCCACAAACAACGCGGCATAAAATTCTTGGTATTAAAACTATCGGTGATTTTCAAACAATATACGTAGATACTCCTGGTTTACATAATAAAAACGAGCGCATGCTAAATCGCTATATGAACAAAGCGGCGTTAAGTATGCTATCTGATGTTGATGTGATTATTTTTATGGTGGCTGGAACCATTTGGCGCGAAGAAGATGAGATGGTTTTACAAATTCTGCAGCAAGCTAATTGCCCAGTAATTTTAGCCATTAATAAAATTGATATCGTGGCGCAAAAAGATCAATTGCTAGAATGTATGAAAACCATTGGCCAAAAACGCGAATTTAATACAATAATTCCCCTATCAGCGCAAGATGGTACTAATGTTTTATCGCTGGAAGAAGTTATACAAAAATTATTACCAGAAAGTCCATTCTATTTTCCGCCAGAGCAACTGACCGATCGTGACAACAAGTTTTTGGTTGCTGAAAGTATTAGGGAAAAACTAACACGGTTTTTAGGTCAGGAATTACCGTATGCTATTTCAGTTGTGGTTGATCAAATGGCGGCACGGCAAAATATAATGCACATTGCAGCCACAATTTATGTTGAACGTGATGGACAAAAAGCGATTATTATCGGAAAGGACGGCGCGGTGTTGAAAAAAGTTGGTACGTTAGCGCGCAAAGATATGGAAGAGTTATTTGCGCAGAAAGTTTTTTTGAAGCTTTGGGTGAAAGTAAAAAGTGGTTGGACTGATGATAAGGCGTTATTGCAACAGTTTGGGTATGAAAGTTGATATTATATTGATTATAAATATAATTTTTAAAAATAAAAAATTCCATATTTTTTAGCCGGTTGTGTTACAATATCAATCCAAATCAGTTAGTTAGTGATCAATGTATATTTTATCTTAATAAAGACTTAATTTGTTTTTTGGGGAGCGGATATGGATTTTCGTTATCAAAAAAGCGCAGAGAGATCGCTTGAAAGAGCGCTGTCTGTAGAATGGCTCGAAACTAATGGATTAGGTGGTTATGCCTCCAGCACCAGTGTCAATTGTCATACACGTAAATATCACGGACTCTTGGTTAGCAAGCTTGATAATTTGCCGAATAAATATGTATTATTTAGCAAACTTGAAGATGTACTAATACAAGATGGCCAAGAAAATTTTTTAACTGCCCACAATTATCCCAATTTTTTACAAGATGGAAGTTTTGCTAATTTGCAAGAGTTTGCTTTTACTACCAATCCTTCCTGGCGCTTTCAGTTTGGTGATCTTATTTTAACCAAAGAAATTTTGCTGCTGCACGAAGAAAATACTGTTTTATTTAAATATAAAATTAGCGGCGGGAATAAAAATACCAAAATCAAATTACGTCCATTACTTGCTTGTAGGGATTTTCATAAGCTACAGCACGAAAACTCTTCGTTTAAGCGAGAAATTAAGCGGCTTGATACGGGCTTTAGCTCTGCTTCTTATGAGGGCATGCCGGTATTATTTTTTCAAACAAATGCCAAACATCATTATTTTTTACCCCAGACACTTTGGTATCGCAACTTTATATATAATCAAGAAAAAGATCGTGGATACGATTTTCAAGAAGATTTATTTTCACGTGGAGTTATTACTTTTTCTGATCTTGATGTTGAAAGTGAAATTATCTTTTCTTGTAGTTTAGTGGAGCAACTACCAAATTTAGCTCTAAAATGGCAGCAAGAGCTGCAGCGTCGTACTAAAAATGTTGTAGAAACTGGCGGCAGTGTCTTGCAACAGCAGCTGAAAATAACCGGGCAATCTTTTATTACCAAAGATATAGCAAAATTATCCTATGCGGTAGTTGCCGGTTACCACTGGTTTTTGGAGTGGGGACGCGACACGATGATTTCTTTACCAGGACTTACACTTTATTCGGGACAAGAAGATTTATGTTTAGAAATCCTCAAAACTTTTGCTCAGCATGAGAAACAAGGATTAATCCCTAATTATTTGGGCAAGACCAAAGAAGAAAATGCTTATAATTCAGTAGATGCAAGTTTGTGGTTTGCTTGGGCGGTGCAGCAATATTATTTGAAAACAAAAAATTTAAAGGCGGTAACAGCATATTTTTGGCCGACACTTCAAAATATTTTTACTTTTTACAAGTTTGGAACATTGCACCGTATTAAAATGCAAGCGGATGGCTTGTTGTTTGCAGGTAGTCCTGAAGTAAATCTTACTTGGATGGATGCCGTGGTGAATGGCAAACCCGTAACGCCACGCTATGGACTGCAGGTTGAAGTGAATGCTTTATGGTTTAATATGCTTGCGTTTATGGATGAATTGGCTACTTTGCTCGCAGATCCTATCGTTCATGAATTAAAGGCAATGCTACCAAATGTTAAAACTAGTTTTTGTAAAACTTTTTGGTGCGAAGAAAAAGGATATTTATACGATTTTGTAAATTCTGAGGAAAAAAACGCTGCGCTGCGACCCAATCAGATTTTTGCAGTTTCATTACCATATTCCCCATTATTAGTAAAAATGGCGGTTAGTATTGTAGAGGTAGTAAAAAATAACTTGTTGACTCCATATGGATTACGCACGCTTGCTCCTAATGAGGCAGGCTATGTTGGTTTTTACAATGGCGATCAAACTACACGTGATCTGGCTTATCACAATGGTACGGTGTGGCCATGGTTGCTCGGGGCTTTTGCGGAAAGCTTGCTGCGAACGACCTCTGATCGACGCAAAGTTTTAGAAATTATTAAGCCCTGTTTGGGAGCATTACAGGAGCATTTAACTGAGTATGGTATCGGTAGCATTGCTGAAATTTTTTCGGGTAATCATCCGCACCAACCAAATGGTTGTATTAGCCAGGCGTGGAGTGTGGCAGAAGTATTGCGTCTAACTTATATGCTAAATCTGGATAAGTAATTATGGCCATGAAAATACTAATGTATGGCTGGGAATTTCCCCCGCGGATCAGTGGTGGTTTGGGAACCGCTTGTTATGCCATTGTTAAAGAACTGGCCAAAAGAGATATTGATTTAACCCTAGTTTTGCCACAGGCGATTACCAATCCTGATATTGATAATGTTAATTTAATTGGGTGTGATAAATTAATTACCGCAGATGGTTCAGATCTTGCAGGTATTGTTAATATTAAATACCCTGAAATTGCCACTTATTTGTCCCCCTACATTTCGGCCAAAGATTTTAAGCGATTTCTTTGTAATGAAACGTTGCAGGATTTTTTTGCATTACTAGCAAAGATGCATTTGCCCGTAGAATTGAAAGCAGTGGCAATGGCTACGGCTGAAGCGCAAATGTCCGATGCAAGAATAACCGGAAGATATGGTGTAAATTTATTGGTAGAAGTATTTCGGTATGCTTTAGTTGCAGGTAGTCTGGCTAAGAACATAGAGCACGGTCTTATTCATGCACATGATTGGTTAACTATGTTAGCCGCACTAGAAGCTAGGCGCTATAGCCATAAGCCAGTAGTGTTGCATATTCATGCACTAGAAACAGATCGTAGTGGTTTGTGGACTGATAAAAGAATTTTTGCTATTGAAAAATATGGTATGGAGCAGGCTGATCAAATAGTTGCAGTGAGTCAGTATACCAAAAATAATATTGTGCAATATTATGGTATTGCACCGGAAAAAATCACAGTTGTGCATAATGGCATTTACTGCAATGGCAATCTAAATTCGGCGGTAGCAAATAATACGCGGCCAAAAATGGTTTTATTTTTAGGACGGATGACACACCAAAAAGGCCCATATTTCTTTATCGAGATCGCACGTCGTGTCCTGGAAAAACGTAGCGATGTGCAGTTTGTTCTAGTTGGTGCTGGAGATTTAACAAGAGAAATGATTGAGCGTATTGCCAATTTGCGTATTGGTAAGAACGTCCATTTCACTGGTTTTCTCGATGCTGATCGGGTGCGGGAGATTTATCAGTTGGCCGATGTCTATGTGATGCCGAGTGTGTCAGAGCCGTTCGGGCTTTCAGCCTTGGAAGCGCTTTCTTATAATGTGCCTGCGATCATCTCTAAACAATCAGGTGTGGCAGAAGTATTAAAACATACCTTGGTTTCTGATTTTTGGGATACCGAAGACGTAGCGGCAAAAGTTTTAGCGCTGCTTGAATATCCAGCCCTGCGTTTAACATCCTTGGCTAATGAACAAAAAGGGCTACAGGCAATTACCTGGGGTAGAACCGCGGAAAAAATAATTGAGCTTTATAAAAAGATGGGGGTCAGGTCTTGAATCGTGAATTTTTATAATAAGTAATTGCTAATTATTTTTTTGATGATATTTAAAAATTCACGATTCAAGACCTGACCCCTTTGTGAGGGAAAAAATGGTTACAATTTGCTTATACTTTCAGGTGCATCAGCCAAAGCGGTTGAGAAAATATACATATTTTGATATTGATAAAAATCATTATTACGAAGACGATACAGCGAACCGAGAAATTTTTCTTAAGGTAGCAAATAAATGCTATTTGCCGACAAATGCACTGCTTTTAGATCTAATTAAAAAACATAAAAATGTATTCAAGATTGCTTTTTCATTGTCCGGAGTTTTTATTGAACAATGTAAATGTTACAGCCCCGAAACCCTCGATTCTTTTAAGCGCTTAGCCGCGACGGGGCAAGTAGAATTTCTTAATGAAACCTATTATCACAGTTTGAGTTTTTTATTTTCCCAAGAAGAGTTTAAGCGGCAGGTAGCCGAACATAGAGAGCTAATTAAAAAAGAGTTTGATTATGACGCCACTACTTTTAGGAATACTGAATTAATTTATAATAATGAGCTTGCTAAAGTAGTAGAGTCTTTGGGTTATAAAACAATTTTGGCTGAAGGTGCCGATAAAATTTTAGGCTGGCGTAGTGCGAATTTTGTTTATCAGCCAAAAGGTTGTAGCCAGCTTAAATTACTACTACGCAATTATCATTTAACTGATGATATTGCTTTTCGTTTTTCGGAGCGTACTTGGTCAGAGTATCCAGTTTATGCTGATAAATATGCCTATTGGTTGCATGCGTTGCATGGCCAAGCTGATGTCATTAATTTGTTCATGGATTTTGAAACATTTGGTGAGCATCAATGGCAAGAATCAGGAATTTTCGAGTTTCTAAAACATATGCCGGATTATATTTTACGCCATCCAGAATATACTTTTATGACGCCATCTGAGGTTGCGCAAAAGTTGCAGCCAGTTGCTTCATTGGACGTTCCTCATTTTATGTCATGGGCAGATGTTGATCGAGATTTGAGTGCTTGGCGTGGTAATGATTTGCAGGAAGATGCTTTGCATGCTGTTTATGCTTTAGAACAAGATGTCTATGCATTGCACGATCCTGAAATGTTAGCCACTTGGCGTAGTTTTTTAACTTCGGATCATTTTTATTATATGTGTACTAAATATGCTGCTGATGGCGATGTGCACAAATATTTTAATCCGTATCGAAATCCGTATGAAGCTTATATTAATTATCAGAATATTGTTTGTGATTTTGCTTTAGAAGTAACCAAAAGGAAAACACAGCTATTTCAGGAAATGTCTACACCTAAAGAAAAGTATAGTTTTGCTGATCAGGTGTGGGATTTTTTTCGTCGCTGGGTTGGGGTGAAATATGAACAGTCATGATTTTTTATTTGAAGTTAGTTGGGAGGTTTGCAATAAAGTCGGTGGCATTTATACGGTATTGCAATCGAAGCTCAAGCAGGTTATTAAAAACTTTGGCAATAATTATATTTTAATTGGCCCATGGCATGAGCAGAACAAGGGTTTTGTTGAATCTTCCTCGCCATTTTTAGATGATATTAAAAAGAAGTTAGTAGCGAAAAATATTTTATGTCATGTTGGTTATTGGGATACTGAAGCCAAACCAACTGTTGTTTTAGTAGAGTTTAAGCAACGTTATAAAATTGATGCCTTGCTCTATAATTTGTGGGCTGATTTTGGGGTTGATTCGCTAGGCAGCAATTACGATTATCAAGAGCCGATTTTATTTTCAACCGCTGCGGGTGAAGTGATTTGTGCGTTAGCCGAGGAAATGCTGATCCAAGAGCGGCAAATAGTTGCACATTTCCATGAATGGATGTGTGGTGCTGGATTGCTTTATTTAAAAAAGCATGCCAATACAATAGCCACCGTATTTACTACCCATGCTACAGTTTTGGGTAGAGCCATGTCCCAAGACAATAAAACGATTTATAACCTTCCTTCGACTTTTGATCCTGCAGTTCAAGCACGGAAACATGAGGTTTTTGCCAAACATTCATTAGAAAAAGCAACAGCACGTGAAGCTGATTGTTTTACTGTGGTTAGCGATGTTGCTGCAGACGAAGCTAGGGTTATGTTGGGTAAATATCCGGACAAGATAGTATTAAATGGTTTAGATATTGAGCAAAAGAGCAAGGAGATTGTTTCCGCCAAAAGGCCAGAAGTCCGAGCAAAATTATTACAGGTTGCAAGCCTTGTAATTGGGCGGCCAATAGACGCTAATGCTTTGTTATGGGTTACTTCTGGACGTTATGAATTTCACAATAAAGGCTTTGATGTCTTACTGAAGAGTTTAGCTCAGCTCGAAAATGGGTTGGCTGAAAATGCTCCACCAATAGTAGTGTTTTTTTTAATTGCAGCTAATTGGCACAGTGAACAAGATAGCTTGCTTATGGCCAATTTAACTAAATATCAAGGGCAACTTGATGCCCTGGGCATAGCTACGCACAGAATCGATAATCCTGCTAGCGATAGCATTATTAAATTATGCCATGAATTAGATCTAAAAAAGCCAGAGCATAAAATTCATGTGGTGTTCTCAGATGCTTATTTACAAGGTGATGATGGCGTATTTGATATTACGTATGAGCAGATTCTTGCTGCTTGTGATTTGAGTATTTTTCCCTCTTTTTATGAACCGTGGGGTTATACGCCACTGGAAAGTATCGCTTCTTCCACCCCGACAATTACTACTGATTTATCCGGTTTTGGTTGCTTTATAAATAATCTCAAACAGGATCATGTTGATGCTGTGTTTGTATTAAAGCGCAAAGATTATGATGAGCAAAAAGTCATTGTTTATTTGGGTGAGTATTTGCAAACCGTAGTTGGGCGTAGTCATGACCAGGCGTATAGTGCTAATGTTCGCACCAAAGCTTTGCAAGTAGCCAATTTTGCCGATTGGAAATTGTTTTATCAAGATTATCTCGATGCTTATGTGTGGGCGATCAAGTTTAATAAACTTGCTGGTGCAATATTCGATGTTACTGGTTTGGATAACGTGTGCGTTACTAGTATTCATGAAGCTGAGGCTACTAAGCCACGCTTCCATTTATTTCAATACGAATGTATTTTGCCCGAAAAAATAAAAGAGCTACGTGTTCTTGCTTATAATTTTTGGTGGTCGTGGCATGAAGAAGCCAAAACATTATTTCAGAAGATTGATCCAGTATTGTGGGAGCAAGTGCGTCATAATCCCGTATATTTTTTGAATTTAGTTTCATCGCATGCCTTACAAACTGCAGCTGATAATGAAGATTATATATGGTTGTACAATAAAGTTATAGCCGATTTTACTGGCTACATGCAAACTAACCATGGAGTTGTTAAACTTTGTAACGCTACTTCAGTTAGCGTGGCAAATCCGATCGCTTATTTCTGTATGGAATATGGTATTGCTGAATGTCTTCCAATTTATTCTGGGGGTTTGGGTATTCTTGCTGGTGATTACCTGAAAGCAATGTCGGATCTGTCTGTGCCTACGATTGCTGTTGGGTTGTTTTATAAGCAAGGATATTTTAGACAACTGATTAATGCTAAAGGTGAGCAAGAAGCTCTCTATGAAACTTGGGATCCAAATCAAATTCCAATGCGCAAAGTTAATGATGCTTCAGGTAAGGCAGTGTTAGTTGGTGTTGAGATTTTAGGTCGTACGGTATATATGCAGGTGTGGGAGGTTATCGTAGGTCGCGCTAGTCTTTATTTGCTTGATACTGATGTAGTGGAAAATGTTGCAACTGATCGTGAGATTACCAATAGTTTATATGGCGGTTCGCGTGAAGTTCGTTTGATGCAGGAATTGGTTTTAGGGATTGGTGGAACTAGGCTTTTAGTGGATAAGCTTGATATAAAACCAGCGTTATATCATCTCAATGAAGGACATTCCGCTTTTCTGTTATTAGAACGAATTAGGGGTTTATGTCATCAAGGATATATTTTTGATGAGGCATGTGAAATAGTACGGAGTTCTTCTATTTTTACAACGCATACCCCCGTTGCTGCAGGTAATGAAACTTTTGCTGAGGACTTGATAAAAAAATATTTACAAGATTATGCTGTTTCTCGCTTGGGTATTACGTTTGATAAATTATTTAATTTGGCGCGTGATGTGGATCCTATGGTAAGAGTTTTTTCGATGACGGTTTTGGCACTACGCTTGACTTTAAGTGCTAATGCTGTTTCAAGGTTGCATGGCAAAGTTGCACGAGTAATGTGGAATGCAATATGGCCCGGACTACTCGAGTGTGAAGTACCAATTGATGTGGCAACTAATGGAGTTCATTTAGCAACTTGGTTGGGTGGAACAATGAGATTGTTGTATGAAGATTACCTACCAAGCGGATGGATTAAAAAGCAAGATGAGGCATTGGTTTGGGAGAAAGTTAAGTCGATAGATAATGGAGAAGTATGGAAGGCGCATCAGATACAAAAAGAAAAATTACTTAAAGTGGTGCGGCAATTGCTGGTTGAACAATATACGTTGCGTAATGAAAGCAAGCAGCTGATCAATGCTTCTTTGAAATGTCTTACCAATAATACTTTGGTGATCGGCTTGTCGCGACGCTTTACTGCATATAAGCGTAATGACTTGTTTTTGCGTGATCCACAGAGGTTGGCTCGTGTTTTAAATAATGAAAAAGAGCCTGTGGTAGTTTTAATGGCTGGGAAAGCACATCCCGCTGATGATGGTGGCAGGGATCTGATTCGTGAAATCATTGAAACATTGCGGCTGGATATGTTTAATGGACATATTATTTTTCTTGAGGAATATAATATTGGTTTAGCAAAATTATTGGTGCAGGGTGTGGATGTGTGGCTGAATACGCCAATATTGGGGCGTGAAGCTTGTGGTACCAGTGGTATGAAAGCGGGGATTAATGGCGGATTGAATTTTTCTACTAAAGATGGGTGGTGGGACGAAGCTTATAATGATCAGGTGGGATGGCAGATTGAAAGTTTGACAATTGTGGATGATATTGATAAGCGTGATGATGTGGAAAACATGTGTTTGTTGGAAACGCTCGAAACGGAGATTGTTCCCCTTTATTATAAAGCCAATCGCGCTGGTTTTAATTCTGGGTGGGTAGAAAAAATGAAAGCATCAATTGCTTTGGTTGCTTGTAATTATAACACTTCAAGAATGGTGCGAGATTATGCCAATAATTTTTATAGTCCAGTTGTACTACGTAATGAACAGTTAATGCAGAATAATTTAGAAGATTTGAAAAAGATAGTTGCATGGAAGCAAGATATTACTGAGCGCTTTAATACGGTAAAAATTAAAGCTATTTTTGTTAATGGCATTCAAGATGGTAAGATTACATCCGGTGGTTTATTGAAAGTTAAGCTGTTATTATTTTCAGGCAAAATGGAGTCCAGTGAACTAAAAGTTGAATTTGTGTTGATCAGAACCAACAGTCACCGCTGCAATCCAGTAATTATTAGCCTCCAGCGTATTGAATCGCGCGAAGTTGGTGTTCTAACTTATGTCGCTGAGTATCAAATTGAAGATACTGGATTTTATTCATATGGCGTGCGGGTGCTGCCTTATAACCCAATGCTATTTCGGCAGCAAGATGCTGGGCTGGTGTATTGGGGATAATCTGAGCAAGGCCACTGGTAGTGGTTCAAGATAAATGTTGCCAACTTTGCCGCTAGTCTTTGGTTTTACCAAAATGCGAGCGTTGGAGTATTTTTGAATTTGCTTGTATTCATGGGGGCGAACCTGGTTAGTCCATTTAATTTCAATTGGCCAGAAGCGCTGTTGGTCAATATAGGCAATATCAACTTCACCGTCTGCTTTGATGTAGTAAGTTGGCCATAAGCGCTGACAATGAGTTACAACGCATGCCTCTACCAATTTGGATGATAAAATCGGATCGTTGACTGCCGCTTCAATTTGCGTCACATATGGATTTTCAATTGGCCATAGCCATAGCCTTATAGCATGAAAAATAAATGGATCCATGAAAATAATTTTTTTGGCTTTTTTGGGAGCCCCAGTGAGCTTATCCTCTGATAATGCTGATTGAATAAATGTCACATCCATGGAGCTTAATAGATTAATGTAATCGGCGACGGTTTTATGGTGATCAATTGATAAATCGTGGGCAAGAGTGTGCCAGCTAACCTGAGTACAATAACGTTTGATAATAGCAGACAAGATTTCGCGTAAATAATGTTCTTGTTTTCCTCGGCGTAACATGTCTCCGCGAATCCAGTCAGAATAAGTTCGCAAGGTTGCTGGAGCAATTGATTCTGATATCGCCCAATCATTAATTGCGGTTAAGTAGCCGCCATGCTTTAAATAATCATTAAACAATTTATATAATTCATCCAGGCTGTTGCCCGTTATTTTTTGCAAATCAAATTTTTTTAGGACAACTGTTTCGCGAAAGGTTAGTGGGTAAAGATGAAAGTCCACTTGAGTTGCAATTCCTCGTCTGCCCGGAAAACGCATTCTAGCTTCCTGAATTAATACCAGGTCAGATCCAGTTAAAACTAATACTGTGTTTTTCAATAAACCGGCATCGGCAGCATATTTGATCGCTTTATCCCAATCGCGAATATAGGTTACTTCATCGATTATTAAGTAATGAAGCTTCACAAGAGGTGTAGATTCCAAGTGGTTTTGTATCAGATCAAGCAATGCATGGTGATCGTCAATAAGCTCCCCGGAGAAAAAGGCAATTGCTTGCGGTATGATTTTTTGTTCTAGGAGCGAAAGCATCCATTGTTTGAGTAATGTAGTTTTACCGATTTGTCGCCCACCGCCCACAGTATAAATACCTGGAATAGTGGTCGGTAGCTGTTTAATAATAGGTGATTGGTAAACGTACTTTTGTTTTTTTAGACGCTGCAAATGTGGGTCGCGATCAACAAAGTGTTTTGGGGTATCTAAGTGAGAATTATGTGGGGCAAATCTTATGTCCATGACCAAAAGATTATACTATTATCCAAATTTAGTCAACATGCATTATCCAAATTTGGATAATGCAACAGCTTCACAGAAATGAGCTGTTGCTTCTCCTTATCTTTATTTGGTCAGGTAACTAATTTTATTATTATTGTAATGAAAGTTACTTATCACATTCTCTTTTTTAGTTTACTTTTTTGTTCTCTTCACTACGGCATAGGTGAAAAGTCCTGCAACAAATCCCCCTACTGTACAGAGCACGTAGTTTACGTTTGCTTTCGACCAGTCTATTGACCAGTCTACCGCATCAGAGAACTTTTCTTTGTAACACATAAATCCGGATTCGCAAGGTTTGGTTTCTTTATCTATACCAGGATTGCTTTCTTTTCCACCAGAAATGGAGGAAATCTCTTTTTGATTTAACTCGATAATATTGCTATTCATAGTGTTTAAACTCCTTATTATTTTATTGACCAAAAAAGCAGTGCCATGATAATTTAAAATAGAAGAAAATCAAGAAAATTGATAACAGCCCTAAAAGGCCTATGCATGAAAAGTTTTGAGTATTATCCTCTCATCAATAATAATGCTTATGTTATATCTCTTTCTTTTTTAATCGATTAATTTTCATGTGTAGAGCCTTGGCTAATTAATGGGATCGCAACGATCTCAGAATATGAGTTTTTGTGAACATCTAAAAATCGCAAAATACTTTAGTTGCTATATAATAACGCGGTGTTTTGACAATGATTGAAGGGGAACTTTGTGCTATTTGCCAGAAAAAAAACAATTAGTCTGTTTTTAAAGTGCCTGTTGATTTTTGTGATGGGTGTTTTTAGCTCCATGAGTTATGCGCGGTTAAGTCGAGTTGCCAAATCGTCGACAATTCCCGACAAAAGAGAATATCCGGCAAATAGTGCGATCAACCCTTGCGTCAATTTTTATGAATATGCCTGTTCTCCTGTTATCGCAAGCTTTCAATTACGGGAAGATCGCTCTAGTCATGTTTTTTCTTTTAGTGATGCTGATGAACGCTTACTTGAGTTCAAAAAAAAATACTTTTTAAGTTTAGCTAAAAAAGCACCAGAGTCAGAGATAGAGAAGGAAATAAAAAATTACTATTTGGCTTGTATGAACAAGCAAGCAGGACAAAAAGAAGAAAAGGCTTTTGTTAAGCAGACAAAAGAAATGCTAGCAAAGATTACAACCAGAGAAGAGTTTGCCGCTATGATTGCAAAAAATATTACGAACTCTTCGCAGCTGAGTTTTGTTGGTTTTTTTACAGATTCAAATTTGGATCGACCAACTTACAATGATTTATTTTTTTATGTTAGCTTAATGAGTTTGCCTGAAAGGAGCTATTATAAAAATAAAAAGTTAACTGAGGAACTAAGAGCATTGATGAAACAGTTTTTTGTTACTATTGATGAGAAAGCTCCGACAAGAAAAGCTGAGTTAGTTTTTAATTTTGGAAAAGAACTTGCGCAGGAATATCCTACTCCACCACAGGTTCAGGAGCGTTATTTTTCTAGAACTGAGTTTGCAAGAAAAGATTTAATAAAAAATTATCCCCACTTGAAACTAGAAAAATTTCTTTCTGATATTCCTGCGCATGTAGTTATAAGAAATATTATTGGTAATAACACTATGGAATTTCTTAATAAAAAGTTAGAAACCGCATCGCTAGAAGAGTTAAAAAGCATTTATTTGTATTTCCAGTTAAAGTCAATTATGGATGATGCCTATCCAAAATTTTTTAATAAGAAATTTGAATTTAATAAAAAGTATTTAGGTGGTCCAAACAAAAGACCTGATCGGCATGAGCGCTGTACTCAATCCGTTATAAGTAATTTTGAGAAAGAAGTGGATTTTACCCTTTTACCCAAAGTTTTTCCGGGCTTCCCCAAAGAAAAATTCATAAAGTCGATTGAAAAAATTAGGGCATCTTTAATCGATCAATTAAATGATAATAAGTGGCTTAGTAGCGGCGCTAAAAAAGAAGCCATTCGCAAAATAAAGAAGGCTAAACTTGCACTTGTTAGTCCAGATAATGAGGCAGATTGGGACTTTCACCCTATGGCTACTTATTCAATTGATAGTCCCATAGCAAATAGTCATAAGCTTGGAGGGTTAATGATAGATAAACAGCTCAAAGAGCTAAATGGTCCTGTAAATGTAAATCGTTGGCAGATGGGACCATTAACCGTGAGTGCGAGTTATTCGCCATTCTATAACAGGTTTGAGTTTCCGGTAGGGATATTGCAGTATCCTTTTTATGATCCGAATGAACCCGAAGAAGTAAACTTGGGTGCTATTGGGGCTGTTATTGGACACGAGCTTGGTCATGCAATAGATGATCATGGTAGTGGCTTTAATGCTGATGGCGTGCTTAAGCCATGGATGTCAGATGCAGATAAAAAAGTGTTTAATGAAAGATCTCAGTATTTGATCATGCAATTTAATAAGATCGGTCATAATGGCAAATTTACTTTGGGTGAAAATATTGGTGATTTGGTTGGAGTTAGCACAGCCTATAGAGCAGCTTTTCCTCTAGGAAGCGGTAGCAAAGAGCTAAAGAAAAGATTTTTCCTCCAGTGGGCGAGAACATGGTGTAAAGTAGAAAGAAAAGGCGTTACCGAACTAAGATTGAAAACAGATCCGCATGCACTAGAATATGCGAGAACCAATGAGCAAATGAAGCAACAACCTGGGTTTAAAGAAGCCTATAGTTGCAAGCCAAATGATCCAATGGTTCTTCCTGAAAACGAGATTGTTAAGATATGGTGATAGGAGATTAGTTATGTTTAAATCAGTGCTTTCTATACAGTCACATGTGGCTTATGGCTATGTTGGTAATAAGGCAGCTACTTTTCCTCTGCAGTCTATGGGATATGATGTGTGGCCTGTAAATACCGTACAATTTTCAAATCATACCGGCTATGGTAAGTGGCAAGGAACAATATTTGAGAGCGCACACATAAGAAATGTTATCCAGGGAATAGAAGATTTGGGTGTGACGGATAAATGTGTGGCCATACTTTCTGGTTATATGGGAAGTAGTGAGATTTGTCATGAAGTTTTAGCAACTGTAAAAAGATTTAAATCAAGAAATGCCAATATTTTATATCTGTGTGATCCAGTAATTGGTAACACTAGTTGCTTTGTGAAACCCGAGGTGCTACATTTTTTTAAAGATTATTTACGGGCTGATATTATTACCCCAAATCAATTTGAGGCAGAAACCCTTTCTGGTATAACCATAAAAAATGTTCAAGATTTGAAAAATGCAGCTGATTATTTTCACAAGTTGAATGTAAAGATAGTGATTATAACTGGCGTTAAAGTTCAAGATTTAGGAAACAATGAACTATATGTATTTATTGCATGTGAGCAGAAATATACAGTAATTAAAACCAAAGAACACAATTTTGTTACGCCTCCTAACGGATCTGGAGATTTGTTTTCTGCTTTATTTTTGGGAAGTTATCTTGCAACAAATGATGGCATAGAGTCTTTAAGGCGAACTATTTATTTTATGGAACTGGTGATGAATAATACTTTCCAGGCAGGATCCAGAGAGTTGTTAGTAACGAGTGTTAATTATTCTTCCTTTGATCAACAATCATTATTTGAGTGTACAGCATTATGACAACACCAAAAAAACTTGGGTTATTATCACTGACTTCTCTTGTAACTGGTAACATGATTGGGTCTGGTGTATTTATTTTGCCAGCCGATTTAGCGCGTGTTGGTAGCGTTAGCTTGTTATCATGGATATTTACGGCTCTAGGAGCTTTTTTGTTAGCCATGGCATTTTCCAGAATGAGCCATATGGTTACTAAAACCGGAGGTCCGTATGTATATGCAGAGAAAGGATTAGGAAGATTCATGGGGTTTCAAATAGCCTCTCTCTATTGGGTTTACACTGGTGTTGGGAACATTGCTATAACGGTTGCTCTCATAGGTTATCTACGTGTTTTCTTTCCAGTGCTTGCAAATCCTGTTTTAGGAATGACCGTGGCTACTGCAATTATTGCCTTTTTAGTCATGGTCAATCTTGCTGGCATCACTCGAGCAGGAATGCTTCAATTACTAACAACTATTTTCAAATTGATACCATTGATTGCGGTAGCTATTTTTGGTTGGAAATATTTTCATTTAGATTACATAACCAATAGCTTTAATGTTACTGGTAATTCAGACATGTCTGCTTTTTCACATGCAGCCACCTTAACTTTGTGGGCTTTTATGGGCGTAGAGTCGGCCGCCGTTCCGGCTGATTCAGTAGACAACCCCGGACGTAACATACCACTGGCAACATTGTTTGGAACCCTAATTTCTGCCACTCTGTATATTGCTTGTTCAACTGTGATTATGGGAATAATCCCAATTAATGAACTGGCTAATTCCACTTCCCCTTTTGCCGCAGCGGCAAAGATAATTTTCGGACGTTGGGGCGAGTTGATTGTTGCTGCCGGAGCAGTTATTTCTTGTTTTGGATGTTTAAATGGATGGATTTTAATTCAAAGTCAAATAGCAATGGCAATTGCTAGTGATGGTTTTTTCCCCAAGATACTTGCAAAACGTAACAAATTTAACGTTCCAGGATGGGGTCTGATTGTTACTTTTGTTTTATTATGTAGTATGTTGTGGCTTACTATGGATGCTAACTTGGTCAGCCAATTTCAATTGGCAATTTTAATTGCATCCACTGCTTGTTTGTTTGATTACTTCAATATGGGAATATGTGAATTAATATTGCTGATACGTTACGATGGTCTACAAAGTAGATCAAGCAAAATACACGCTGCTATTGGATTATTAGCAAGCGGTTATTCAGTTTGGGCTTTTTGCGGAGCAGGAAAAGAATTGGTTTTTTATGTGATGATATTGTTTATGGGATGCACTCTGTATTATGGTTTAAACATGATAATAAACCGACAAACTATTGCTAAAGATATAGCAAAAGATTTAAGTTATCTGAAACTATCATGAAGGTATTTATTTTTTAGCGAAATTTTTTAATTTCAACAAGGAGAAACACAATGCGTAATGCTCTAATTATGGGAGCTGCTGGTCGTGACTTCCACAACTTTAATACATATTTTCGCGGGCGGGATGATATATGTGTGAAAGCTTTCACAGCCGCGCAAATTCCTAATATTGAAGGTAGAAAATATCCTACCGAACTCGCGGGTAAATTATACCCCAGTGGGATACCTATCTATCCAGAATCTGATTTGCTCAAACTGATTACCGAAATGAATATCAATGACGTTTATTTTTCCTATAGTGATGTTACGCATGACTATGTAATGCACAAAGCTTCAGATGTATTAAAAGCTGGAGCAAATTTTGTTTTATTAGGACCAAATGATACTATGGTTGCTAGTACTAAACCTGTGGTTTCTGTTTGTGCAGTACGCACTGGTTGTGGCAAAAGCCAAACCACGCGCAGAGTTGGGCAAATCTTAAGTAGTATGGGTTACAAGGTCGCTGTTATACGCCATCCAATGCCGTATGGTGATTTGGTTAAACAAAAAGTACAAAAATTTCTTACAATAGAAGATTTGGCCAAACAAAAGTGTACCATTGAAGAAATGGAAGAGTACGAACCACATATTGTTAGTGGTCACGTAGTATTTGCTGGTGTTGATTATGAGGCAATATTAAGAGAAGCAGAAAAAATAGCTGATATTATTTTGTGGGATGGTGGTAATAATGATTTCCCCTTCTATAAAGCAAACTTGGAAATAATAGTTGTTGATCCGCATCGACCAGGTCATGAAATGAAATATCATCCAGGTGAAACTAATTTCAAGCGAGCCAATGTAATCGTTATCAACAAAATTGACACAGCAGATTTGAAAGAAATTATAACTGTTCGCGAGAATATTCATCGCTACAATCCTACTGCTATTGTGGTCGATGCTGCATCACCTCTTACAGTTACTGATAGCAAACTGATCAGTGGCAAACGGGTTTTGGTGGTGGAAGATGGTCCAACATTGACTCATGGTGAAATGCAATATGGTGCTGGTGTTATGGCTGCTTATCGTTATGGAGCAGTTGAACTCATAGATCCGCGTCCATTCGCTGTTGGAACAATCAAAGAAACTTTTGAAAAATATCCAGGCATTGGTAAATTATTACCTGCTATGGGTTATAGTGATCAACAAGTTAAAGATTTAGAGCAAACAATCAATAAAGCTGATATTGATACCGTTATCATAGCTACGCCAATTGATCTAAAGCGCATTATTAAGATCAACAAACCAACTGCAACGGTAGGATATGATCTGCAAGAAATCGGTACTCCAACTTTAGAAGATATATTAAGTAAGCAGTTTAAGAAAAAGTAAGTATCAAATAAAGCATTGGATTGTTTTTGCGTATCTGAGCATAATAGCCTTTGCAGACTTGTCTGTAGAGGCTATTTTTATTTGATGTTTTGAAAAGTTGAGGCAAGCGCTATGAAAAGAATAATGCGGGTTTGGGATATAGTGTTTATAAATATTGCGGCGATTGTTGGGGTGCGTTGGTTAGCTATGACCGCAGCTTATGGCGCTTCATCGATATTGTTATGGGTGATCGCTATGTTGTTATTTTTTATTCCGCTAGGACTAGTTTCTACCGAGCTTGCTACAACTTGGCCTGATCAAGGCGGTATCTATGTGTGGGTACGTGAAGCTTTTGGTAAGCGTGCTGGTTTTATGGCTTCTTGGTTTTATTGGGTGAATAATTTTTTTTATTATCCAGCTGTTCTTACTTTTATTACGGTAATAGTTGCTTCTATCGTTAATCCAGAGCTTGCACGCAATAAGTTATTTGTTTGTGGTTGTGTTCTTGGTTTTTTATGGATAAGTACTTTTATCAACGTACATGGTATGAAAGCTTTTGTGAGGTTTTCTAACTTAGCTGGTATTTTTGGTGTTTTATTGCCTCTTATGCTTTTAATTATTTTGGGTTTTGGTTCGGTTTGGTTTTGGAAAATACCTATAGCTACCGATTATTCATGGGTTAATTGGTTGCCAGATTTGGGCTCAAAGTCTAATCTTGGATTTTTGGCTGTTTTATTGTTTTCCATGTCTGGGATTGAGCTTATGCCGACCATGGCTGATGAAACAGAAAATCCACAAAAAACCTTTCCACGCGCCACTTTTATTTCCGCGTTTTTTATCGTTGGCTTATATATTGCTAGTACTGTAGCGATAACTTTTGTTCTTTCTCCAGAAAAACTCGGTGCTGCTAGTGGTGTTATTGATGCTTTATTTGTACTAGAGAGAGAATTACATATTCCATTTTTAGCATTGCTAGTTGGTGGCATGATAGTACTTGGTTCGGTAGGAAGTATTGGAGTATGGATTGTAGCACCAATAAAAATGTTATTGGAAAGTTGTAAGGATGGAGCATTGCCAAAATGGCTTATGCAAACCAATAAAGATGATATGCCGACCAGAGCATTATTAGCGCAGGCGGTAGTTGTAACATTGATTGTTATCTGTACCTCATTTTTGCCATCGATTAATGCTTTTTTTGCAACTTTGGTTCTATTGGCCGCGATTACTCTGTTTATTCCATATGTTTTTATGTTTTTGGCTTTTATTAAATTGCGCATAAAATATCCGGAAAAATTTAGACCTTACCGTGTTCCAGGATGTAGATTGATCGGTTATTTGGTTTCTGGAATGGGTTTGTTTTCGGTGTTTTCGGCACTCGTTTTATTATTTGTTTTGCCGCCCAATAATTTGCAAAGCGCACACGATATATTATTTTATCGCATCGAACTTATTGTTGGTCCAATTGTTTTTGCGGTAGTTGGCTATGTTATGTATGCATTGTTTGAGATGCGACAAAAAAAGTTATACTAAAATCTCATGTAGTTTAAATAAAAACTCCAAAGCTTCTTTGGGCGTAAAATTATTTGGGTCAATAGATTTTAATTTGACTATGAGTTCATTGTATTTCGGAACTTGAGTTTGTTTTTGTTCTTTGCTTTGAATATTAAAATCTGCTCTTTCTGAGTAGTTTTCCAGTTGCGTGAGTTTTTGCTTTGCCTCATTTATAACCTCGCGCGGAATTCCGGCCAGTTGTGCTACTTGCAGGCCATAGCTTTTGTTCGCTGGGCCTTCATTAACCGCATGTAAAAACACAATGCTATCTTTGTGCTCCATCGCATCTAGATGAATATTGGCAATATGCGGAATTATTTTTGGTAGATGAGTTAATTCAAAATAATGTGTGGCAAACAATGTTAGCGCTTGAATTTTAGTTGCTAAATAAGTCGCAGCTGACCAAGCAAGCGCGAGACCATCAAAAGTGCTAGTGCCGCGACCAACTTCATCCATAAGCACCAAACTATTGGCGGTGGCATTATTCAAAATATTTGCGGTCTCCGTCATTTCCACCATAAAAGTTGATTGACCACCAGCCAAATCATCTGCCGCGCCAATGCGCGTAAAAATGCGATCAATTGGACCGATAATGGTTTTTTTTGCTGGGACAAAGCTTCCGGTATAGGCAAGAATGGTAATTAACGCTATTTGGCGCATATAAGTTGATTTTCCGCCCATGTTTGGTCCGGTAATAATTAACATGCGGCGATCATCGTTTAATTCAGTATTGTTTGGTACAAATGGTTTTTCTAGGCAATGTTCAACTATGGGGTGACGCCCAGCATCAATGTAAATTCCTGTTTTGTCGCTGAATTCTGGTTTTACTAATTTTAAAGTAGTGGCTCGCTGGGCCAAATTATTTAGCACATCCAATTCAGCTAATGCTTCTGCCATGATTTGTAGCGGTTGCAAATATTGACAGAGTTGTTCCAAAAGTTCTTCATATAAAGATTTTTCTAGAGCTAGAGCACGACTACGACTACTTAAAACTTTATCTTCGAATTCTTTCAGCTGTGGCGTAATAAAACGTTCTGCATTTTTTAAAGTTTGACGACGAATATATTCTATCGGTGCTTGAGCAGCTTGGATGCGGCTAGTTTCAATATAATAACCGTGAATGCGGTTATAGCCGACTTTTAAAGTTGCAATGCCAGTACGTTCTTTTTCTTGCGTTTCTAGGTCAATGAGAAATTGATCAGCATTTTCGCTTAAATTGCGTAGTTCGTCGAGTTCCGGTTTATAGCCTGGAGCAATTACACCACCATCACGAATTATTACAGGTGGGTTTTCAATGATTGCGTTACTCAGGAGGCTTAATAATTCGGGAAACTCGCCGAGTTTGTTTTGCAGTTCTTTGATTTTCACTGAAGTGTTTTGCGTAAGTAAAATTTGTAGCTGTGGCAGTAAAAATAAAGTTAGACGCAATTGCACCAAATCACGCGGGCGTGCCGATTTTAGAGCGATGCGCGCTAAGATGCGTTCGATATCGCTAATATTATGCAGGAGTTTATAGAGTTCATTGACAAATTGTGGTGATAATAAATCCTCAATTGCTGCTTGACGCTTGCGTAAAATTTCTTGATTACGCAATGGTCGTTTTAACCAACGGCGCCATAGCCTGCTGCCCATGGGTGTGGCAGTTTGGTCGAAAATTTCAGCCAGCGTATTGTTTTTGCCACCTTGCAGATTATTTGTGAGTTCTAAGTTACGTTGGGTTATGGCATCGAGAATTACGCTGTCTTCACGTCTTTCAATATTTAAGCCCCAGATGTGAGGGAGGGCAGTACGTTGTGTGTCTTTGACATATTGGAGTAGACAACCAGCAGCAGCGATTGCAATTGGTAAGTCTAAGCAGCCAAAACCGCTTAAATCGCGAGTTTTAAATTGCTCGGTTAGCGAGCGCTGGGCTTTGCTAAATTCAAACTCCCACGGTGGGCGACGTCTTACCCCGGAAAAATTATTTAGTAATTTATAATAGGGTGAGTCTTCATTAATTAGTAGTTCTACTGGTTTTAAGCGTTCTAATTCACCGAGCAAAGCTTCTTGGCTGGTAACTTGCAGAATATTTAATCTGCCACTAGTGATGTCTAGTGTTGCAATTCCAAAAGTGTCATATGTATTGTGAATAGCAACAAGCAAGTTATCACGCTTTTCTTCAAGCAGCGCTTCGTCGGTAACAGTTCCGGGGGTGATAATGCGCACTACTTTGCGTTCAACTGGGCCTTTAGAAGTGGCAGGATCGCCAATTTGTTCGCAAATTGCTATGGATTCTCCGATTTTTACTAGTTTTGCTAGATAAGATTCAGCTGCATGAAATGGAATACCGGCCATGGGAATTGGTTTGCCAGCAGATTGGCCACGTGTTGTTAGCGTAATTGATAATAATTTTGCAGCCTTGTGTGCATCTTCGTAAAATAGTTCGTAAAAATCCCCCATGCGATAAAACAGCAGCATATTTGGATGCTCGGTTTTTATCTTTAAGTACTGCTGCATTACTGGAGTGTGTTCCACTTTCTTACCCAACTAGATGGAGAGAAAAAATAGGATACCTATTGTTTATGGCTATTTAAAAATTGCTACAGAATCTATCTTTTACAATCATTTTTATTAATTGTTACAACATATTCTTTGTGTGCATCTTCTGTCATATAAGAGTATTCTAAATTTATTCCATAATCAAGAGTGTCTTTTATACCAGTATCGTTACAGACTTTATCAACTATAATTTTTTTATTAATCGAAGGTGAATCGAAATATATATTTTTGGATACGAAATAATGATACCGTACAGCATCTGGTCTTGCTGTTATGTCAACTAACTTAAGCTCATCACTTATTTTAATGGGCAAATCATGCTTAAATTTAGTATAAGCGACTACTGCTTTGATGATGAAAGGCTTTTTGGTTTTATGGGGAAGTGATCCGATAATAACTAATGGAAACAAAATCAAACTCACAACCACTAAAAATATTTTTTCTTTTATTGAAAGCTTGTGTTTCAAACCCATAGTTCTTTTTACATGCTCATAATTAAAGTTAATCGCCTTTTGTATGACAAGAAGAATGGTGAGCATAAGAATAAAACAACACCAAAAAGTTAGACGTGGATCTAGGTTTGTTCCATGATATCTACTTATGATTTTTCTTATAGTGTCTCCAAAACATAAGACCATGTAGATGGTGGCCAACAAGCCGGGGGAATATAATATTTTATATTTTTGCGGTTTTACTGAGAGTAATATTTTTTTAAATAAACTATAGCAGAAAAAAAATGAGAAAAGCGCCCGCCAAAATGGCCAGATTTTGGTGCTTTCACTTCTTTTTATCACTACCCAGTTTTTATATTGCCAATAAAGTGAATATATACCACAAGTAAATATAGAAAGTAGTGCTAGTTTCCATACGGGAATAAAAAAATAATCAGCCGTGGTTTTTTCATCTTTAACTGGCTCATTACAAACTTCAGCATTTTTTGGTACAGATTCGTTAGAATGATTATTCATACACAGTCTTTAAGTTTGGAGCTAGGCAGTCTAGTGTAAAGGTAAACTAAATACAAGCAAGCTTAGTATTTTGTATCTATGATTATGGTCCATTTTATGCAACAACAACATCAGTAAGCGGTACACATAGCACTTACGAAATCGCACAACAGATCGATTGGGTAGATGGATTTTTATCAACTGGAACACTATGTTCTGCTACAAAAACTTATCCATGTTTAATCAATGAAAATACTGTTTATGGTTATTTTGATACCTATATTGCGCAAAATTTACGTTTGATTATGCTAAATAGTGTTATCTTTGACGGAAGCAAATACAATAATGCACCGCAAAATATTGCAGATCAAGAACTTGCATGGTTAACTCAAGAGTTACAAAGTGCTTCTGCTTCAAATGATCAAGTGTTAATTGCCTCACATATTCCTTCTGGTAATGGTCTTTTTGATGATAAGGCTTATTGGCGCAGCGCTGATGCAATTCCCTTTCATCAACTGTTAAGTAATTATAAAAACATTATTATCGGTATACTTTTCGGGCATACACACATGGAAGAGTTAAAAATATTGCAAAATACTACTGGTAATGCCGTTGGTGCAGAAATTTCTATTGCTGCACTTTCTACTGGACACGGCAATGCACCGGCAATAAAAACTTTTTATTTAAATAGTAACAATGGCACACAGTGGTCAGTTTCTAATTACACAACGTTTAATTTTTCTCCAAACTTAGGTGGCGATTTTTCTTTAAGCAAACTTTATGATTTTGCTAGCTATTATTGTCCAGCTGGTCAACAGGATATCCAAAACATTTTTCAATGTTTGCTAATTACTTCTATCAGGCAGGTAACACAAATTATACTCCATACATTAAAAATCCTAATGATATTTACATTAGACTTCTTTCAAAACTTTGATTTTTTAGTTTTGTAAATCTTGCGCAAATGAATTAGCCAGTTGTTTATTTTAAACTGAACCTAAACCTAAACCTTTTTTCGGTAGGCGCAGGCTTCAGCCTGCGTTTTTAGTATTGCTCCAAACTCAACACGCAAGCTAAAGCTTGCGCCTACCAATATTTTAGGCTTCTTTTAAAACCCTTGCTGTACCAATTCATAGTTATAAATCCCCGCAATTAGATTGAACCTAAGACCAAATCGCTTTCGTCGATTACGATATTTATCAGCAATAATTTTAAATCGCTTAAGCATACCAATAACATTTTCGTTTAGAACCCGTTGACTCGATAACTTTTTATTCTCGCTTTTATCCTTAAAAGTTAACGGATGTTTCTTAGTTTTTTTCTTCGGCAACCTACTGTTAACATGTATTTTATTTAATCCCTGATAGCCAGTGTCTGTAAGAACTTCTGTGTTTGTTAAAAATCTGACTCCTGATTCTTTGAACAGTCGAAAATCATGGCGTTTACCATTGCTAAAATTAGTACAAATCACCACCTGACTAACTTTGCTTACTACTATCTGACTCTTTATAGTATGTCTTTTCTTTTTTCCTGAGTAAAAATACCGTTGTTTTTTTTAGGCCTTTGGATTGGTGTTTCGCTAGCATCGACTAAAACAACCTCATATTCCATATCGCTTTTTAGCAAAGCCTTGCGCCCAGGTAAACTAAAAGCTCTACTTTTTATAAGAGTATCTTCAACCCATCTGATTATTTTATACGCATTACTCTCGCTTAAATCATAGCTCTTGCTGATATGAAAATAGGTTCTATATTCCCTTAAATATTCCAAAGTCATCAACAGCATATCTTCTATACATAGCTTGTTCGGTCGTCCTCCCAATGATTTCTTTTGTTTATGAGCGTTTTGAAGTAAACCAACCATCTTTATAAATGTAGGTTTCTTAACTCCAGTTAACCTTCTAAACTTCGGTAACGGTAGTTCTGCAATTGATTCCCATTTCATCATTCCCCCCTTTCTTGTACTTAGACATGTATATTTTGCTACGAAAAATGGGGTTTTGAAAGAAGTCTATTACATTGACAGATGTTTCTACTTCTGTAGGAGGTGGAAGCAGTGGTAATGTTTTTGGTATTATTGCTGCACTGGTGGGAGTGGTGCTGTGAGTGCAACTGCCGCAATTGCTTTTTCTTGAATTTTACCTAAGGTAATTTTATTAAGTAATTTAATATGCCAATACTAGTTGCAATCATAATCCCTGTTGCAATAGTAGTTTTATATCCCATGCTTGTGATTTTTGATTCTAATTTTAATTCTAGTTCTTTTATATCCCGCTTGGTTGCTAATGCTAGTTCTTTTATATCCCGTTTGGTTGTTAATTCTAGTTCTTTTATATCTTGTTTGGTCGCTAATGCTAGTTCTTTGACATCTTGTTTGGTTGCGAGATTGTCGTCAATTAATTCATTAATAGCAGCTGTCTGCTCTTTAGAATTTTCAATTTGTGCTTTTACTTGATTTTCAGTAAATCCAGCTCCTTGCAGTCTCTGAGCCTGTTGGAAAGTGTCAAATGTTATTGTGTGTGTCATAAACTATCCTCATTATTCATCGCACATTATACATTGCTTTCATCTGATGTGAATACCGTTGAAAGTACTATGGTGAAACCCTAACGGAATCGATGTTTTGCAAACCACGTGGCAATTTATTGCCACGCCTCCCGCGCTCGCCTTGATAAGCGGCAAGATCGACAAAACTTAAAGTTAAACTGCGTTTACCGGAAGTTAATACTAGTTTATCAGTCTCATTGAGTACAACCAAGTCAACCACATATTCCTCACGTTTTGCTGCCAGTGTAGATGGAATGCCGATAATTTTATTGCCTTTGCCACGACCCAAGGTCGGCAAATATGCAAGCGGAAATAACAGCATTCTGCCTTCATTTGTAATGGCAGCTAAATACTGGTCATCAATGTTTGTTACCATGCGTGGTGGCAGGGCTTTTGCATTTTTCGGTAAATTAAGCGTCGCTTTGCCACCCCGATTTTTTGTATAAAGATCTTCGAGTTTTGCAATAAATCCATAACCGGCATCGGATGCAAGTAAAATCAATTGCTCTGGATTGCCAATAATTACTCCCTCGAAAGTTGCGCCTGGTGATGGATTAAGACGGCTAGTTAAAGGTTCTCCTTGGCCACGTGCTGATGGCAATTTATGCGCAGGCAGCGCATAAGTCCTTCCGGTAGAATCAAGAAAAACTGCCAATTGATTACTGCGACCAAAAACTGCCTGTTTAAGGCTATCACCAGCTTTATAGCTTAAAGACAGCGGATCGATTTCGTGTCCTTTAGCTACGCGGATCCATCCTTGCTGCGATAAAATCACGGTCACGGGTTCTGCTGAAATTATTTCCTCTTCGCTTAGCGCTTTTGCTTCCCCGCGTACAACCAGTTGCGAACGACGCTTGTCGCCATGTTTTTCTGTATCTTCTTGCAGTTCTCTTTTAACTAAAGTTTTCAAGCGGTTGGGTGATGCTAGGATCTGTTCTAACTCTTCCTGTTCTTTTGATAATTCATCTTGCTCGCCGCGAATTTTCATTTCTTCGAGCCGTGCCAAATTCCTTAGCTTTATCTCTAAAATTGCTTCGGCTTGTTCGATGCTTAGTTTAAATTTTTTCATTAGTGCCGTTTTGGGATCATCTTCCTGGCGAACGATTTTTATCACCTCATCAAGATTTAAATAGGCAATCATCAATCCTTGCAAAAGATGCAAGCGAGTTAAGATTTTATCAAGACGATATTGCAATCTGCATTTAACAGTATTAATACGAAAAGCAAGCCATTCTTTAAGTAGACCCACTAAGTTTTTAACTTGTGGTTTGCCGTCAGTGCCAATAATATTTAAATTTACTCGATAGGAATTTTCTAAACTGGTGGTGGCAAAGAGATGTGCCATTAATGAGGCAACATCTACGCGATTAGAGCGAAGCACAATAACGATTCTGGTAGGATTTTCATGATCGGATTCATCACGGATATCAACTACCATTGGTAATTTCTTTGCCTGCATTTGCGCTGCAATTTGTTCTTGGATTTTGGCACCAGAAACTTGATAGGGCAGTGCCGTAATTATTATTTCCTCATCTTCCTCTTTATAAACTGCGCGGATTTTGATGGCGCCATTGCCGCTGCGATACATTGCCAAGATTTCATTTGCCGGGGTAATAATTTCGGCGCCAGTTGGAAAGTCCGGGCCTTTAATGTGTTTACTAATGTCTTCTAGGGTGGCATCTGGATTTTCAAGTAGGTGAATACATGCAGCTGCAACCTCACGTAAATTATGTGGTGGAATATCAGTGGCCATACCTACGGCAATACCAGTGGTGCCATTTAATAGAACGTTTGGCAGACGAGCTGGCATTAGCTTTGGTTCAGTTAAAGTACCATCAAAATTTGGTACCCAGTCAACTGTGCCTTGTTCTAGCTCGCGTAATAAGACTTCAGCATATGGTGTAAGACGCGATTCGGTATAGCGCATCGCAGCAAATGATTTTGGGTCATCCATCGATCCCCAGTTACCTTGACCATCAACCAGTGGATAACGATAGGAAAAAGATTGTGCCATTAGCACCATGGCTTCATAACACGCCGCGTCTCCATGTGGATGGTATTTACCCAAAACATCACCAACAGTACGTGCAGATTTTTTAAATTTTGATGTGTTTTTTAGGCCCAATTCAGACATGGCATAAATGATACGTCGCTGCACTGGTTTGAGACCGTCAGCAATGTGCGGTAGTGCCCGGTCTAAAATGACATACATGGAATAATCAAGATAAGCTTTTTCAGCAAATATTTTCAGAGGTTGGTTTTCGATGCTAGTTATTGCTGCTGCAGTGCTCATAATTTTTCTCTGTTTTTCTAGGATATTACCTTGGTTATGAATTTAACAAAAATTTTGAATAATCGCCAACTGTTCTGGCTTTTAGCATAATAAATGCTGCCATAGTTATAAACATGCTTAGTTGCTCAACTCAACTGGATCGACATCTAAAAACCATCTTAAATTGCGTTTTGGTTTTAATTCATCAATGGTCTTTAACAGGACATCAAGCGCT
Organism: Gammaproteobacteria bacterium; assembly: GCA_964213355.1. GTDB lineage: Bacteria > Pseudomonadota > Gammaproteobacteria > UBA9339 > UBA9339 > JBAXAM01. Next base: position 34,279 of record CAXOVY010000017.1, on the reverse strand, counting down.
TGTTGCAGCGTTTCGCGATTTTGACTTTGCAATAATAATTGGGCACGGAAATGTCCAGCCTTGCGTTCCATAACTGCTGGGATTGGTCCGAAAAGTTTTATGGCATCAGTAAGGGATTTTTCTGTGCCAGTACGTACTTGGGTTAAAAACTTTAATGCTGCTGCTTGTTCCTTACTTTCAGCATGTAATAACGCAAGATAGGAATATGGTGGCAATTGTGCAGTTTGGCGTTCTTCAAGGCAGTTATTTACAAAACTTATATAACCGTCGTTGATCAAATTTAACAGCAATGGATGTTGTGGGTTATGCGTTTGTAAATAAACTTCGCCTGGTTTTTCCGCGCGGCCAGCGCGGCCGGCAACTTGCATGATTAGTTGCGCCAAATGTTCACTAGCACGAAAATCTGCGCTAAACAAACCTTGGTCAACATTTAAAACTGCTACCATGGTTACATCCGGGAAATGATGACCTTTAGCGAGCATTTGGGTGCCAACTAAAATTTGATATTCTTTGTTGTGGATGTTTTTTAGCATTGTTTCTAAAGAATTTTTGCGACGCGTAGTGTCGCGATCGATGCGGATTAATTTTGCTTCGGGCAAAAACTCTTGAAGCGTTGCTTCGACTCGTTCTGTGCCGCTGCCAAGCGACAATAGATTTTCGTCGTTACATTTAGGACATTTAGATGGAATTTTTTCGAGTATGCCACAGTGGTGACAGCGCAGATGATGTTTTTTTTGATGTAGGGTTAATCGTGCATCGCAATGCCTGCAGCCAGCAACCCAGCTACAGTGATGGCAAATTAATATTGGGGCGAAGCCACGACGATTTATAAATATTAAAACCTGGCCTTGATTAGCAAGGTGTTTTCTTATTGGGTGTAATAAATTTTCTGCAATCCCATGTTTTAGTTTTTGACTGCGCATATCAACCAGGTGAAAGCTTGGATGAATAGCTGGGCCCGCGCGCTCAGGTAACGTTAATTCAATATAACGCTTGCGTTTTACGTTATAAATGCTTTCCAGACAAGGTGTCGCTGAACCTAAAACCACAGGGATGTTTTCTAATTTGCCACGTATTGTTGCTAAATTACGCGCCGAGTATCTCAGGCCAGATTGTTGTTTGAACGAGAGATCATGTTCTTCATCAATAATAATAATACCGGGATTTTTCAATGGCGTAAAAATCGCTGAGCGGGTTCCAATAACAATTGAGGCAACGCCATCTTTGGCCATGAGCCACGAGTGCAAGCGCTCTTTTGGCGTGAGACGTGAATGAAATACCGCGATCACTGTCGTAAAGCGTTCGGCAAAGCGCGCTATAGTTTGCGGGGTTAAATTGATTTCTGGAACTAAAACCAAAGCTTGTTTGTGTGCCGCGATAACTTCTGCAATCACCCGTAAATATACCTCGGTTTTGCCGCTACCGGTTACCCCATCCAGCAAAAATGTTTTAAATTCATTTAAGTGATTTTTGATGGTGGCAATTGCTTGTTTTTGGTGTTCGTTTAGTTGGATAGTTTTAGGTTTGGCTTGGGATTCTTTGCTTGATTTATATTTATTATCTCCATCTTCAATCTTCTTTTTACGTGTTGTTTCCCGCAGTAAGTTTGGCAGGGCATTGTTAACTACATCGCCAATTGGATGGTGGTAATATTTGCTGACCCAATTGATAAGATCGAGGATTGATTTTGGGAGTAGCGGTTCATCATCAAGAACGGTGATGACTGCTTTTAATTTAGCTGGCTCAAATTTGGATTCAGTGGCAATTTCTAAAACGATACCAATTATTTCTTGTTTGCCAAAGCACACTAAGACGCGTACCCCAGGCATAATATTTGTGGGGTTATAATCTTTTGGCAATAAATAATCAAACGTGCGCCGTAGCGGTGATGGTACTGCAACGCGAAGAATGAGAGGTTTTTTTGTAGTATCGAGCATTGGATATGACGCGAAAACCTGGTGGCTATGAGTGGATTCGAACCACTGACCCCGGCATTATGAGTGCCGTGCTCTAACCAACTGAGCTACATAGCCGTATTTAAACACCGCTAATTCTGTCTAGTTAAGTGAGCATTGTCAAGGCAGAGATATTGTTTAACAATCAAGGGCTATAGTAAGAGTTTTTTGAAAGTTTAGAGCTATTTTTTTTAAGTTTTACTCCAAATTATGTTACTATTGCTCGGTTATTATCTTAGCTAATTTTTACAACATAGACACTGGAGGTTTTGCATGTTACCGCCGTCAACGGAGTCAAAGGTTTCACCATTAAAAAACCCACGAGCTATGCAGTCTGATAGCTATTCTACCAAGATGAAAGCTAATTTTAAGAGTTATACATTGTTCTCTTTTCTTTTTGGATGGACTGGGTTAAGTAAGACGCACAAAGATGATCATCACGATGTAATCATACCGTCGAAACAGGGCACTCAAGTAACTCTAGGTGCGGTTTTAACTAAAGAGGATGAGAAGAATCTGCCTCCGGGAACAGTTAGAGTCAGCATGCTAACTGAAGAAGAAGAAATGCAGATGGGTTACATCCCTAATCCTGCTGTGATTCATATGCCATTGCTTGATCATGGTGTTATAGATGCAAATACGGGTAAAAATATTACGCTTGAAGAGTTTAGCAAAAAGATGCAAGAAATTAAAGCTGCAGAAGATAAAGCAGCAGTAGCTGCTGCTGCTATTCCTCCCTATCCTGCACCCGGTCTTTACTTTCATTGTATGGCTGGAAGGTCGCGCAGCCAGATTGCACTAGTAGGTTATCTCTACATGAAATCTCACATGAACCCTCCTGGTGTGACAAAATTTGACGAAGTTACTTCAGCGGACATTAAAAGAGGTAAAGGAATGTGGGAGCGTTTTAAATTATTGTTTACAGGAGAGGAGGCTCTGAAGCAGGAGGCCAAAGAACTGAATGCACGTTTAAAGGAACATCCATTACCAAGCGATATTGCCGCATACACAAGAGCTAAGCGTCCGGATGCCAAAGAAGTTGGCAAAATGGATGGTGATCAGGCTAGTTTTTTGGGGCTTATGGCTTTACACCAAGAAGCTAGCGGCCTACCTCTAGGGTTTTTATCTACTGATTCACAGGTGGCTCGAAGAGTTGCACGAGATATTGGGCTTATGCTGCGTGCGCCCCTAGATGTTGGTTTCAGAAATAAAGACGACAGAATAGCTCAAGAAAAAGAGTTAGAAAACATCTACGATGCCTATAAAAAACTTGATCCATCAGTCAATCTTTTAAAAGAAATGGTAGTCCCTATAGGTCATTCTTCTGAAGATTTCGGCAAATGTTTTAAAGCTCTTCCTTCTTACGCGCAGGTGCATTTTGCAATTTTAGCAAATGGTCTAAAAGAAAAAATTACGGATGGGATAGATTTGCCATCAGGTTTTTCTCCCTTAGATTGTGCTAAGAAGGCTGTGGAAAGCAGCAAGTTTGCTGACAAAAAAGGAAAACTTACTGCAGGTGATCAAGTTGAATTACTTAGAACTTTTGGAGAAGAATGCGGATTAAAATTTGAGGATGTTGCAAAAGAAATTATGACAGGGTCAAGAATTGATAAGTATAATGCAGGTATTAAATTAGCCGAGCTGCTTGTTGTTGCGAAAGGGAGAGCGGAAGAGGGAGAGTCTAGCGCGACGAAATATATTAAGGATGTCGAAAAGCCAAAAAAGGTTGAAGCAAAACCAGAATTATCTCCCTTTGATTCTCTATTATTATCGAATAAGTTTGCTAAACTACTACCACCACCAAAGTTAAAAGATGAATTGAAGCAAGATGAACCAAAGCTAGAAAAAGACGATGAGCTCGTTATTCATCAATCAGAGAGGTTGCATTAGCATCGTTATTGATCATGTTATAATGTTTGTGGTAGTAAAAAAGGAAGATCAAAAAAGGGATTTTGTATGCCTAAGACTAAGGTAACTAGCCCATATGCAAAGTGGTACAATGCGCAAGGGCTTACTCCAATTAGGACTTTTTTAAAAAATAAGAGTGCCACCCATCATAATACAATAATACCGCCAATCGAAAATCGTGGTACGTTGATCTTAGGTGCGATTCCGACTCAAGCAATGTTGGATAGGATCTCAATGGAAAATAGTGGCTTAGCAGTAACTAGAGTTAGCCTGTTAGCTGACGACGAAGAAAGCTCTACCGATTATGAGGTCACACAAAAGTCAATCCATCTGTCGCTATTTGATCATAGTTCTATGGACGCAAACACAGGCACGAATATGACGCTTGCAGAAGTTCAAAAAAAAATGGGTGAAGTTGCAGATGGAATGAACGCTGGCAACGTTGTTTATTTCCACTGCATGGCTGGATACACACGTAGTTGTTTCGGAGTAGTGATTTTTCTTTACTTGCATCCTGAATTTTTAAAAGGAGTTAATGGAGAATTTGGTGAACCACCATCGCTACAAGAGATTGCTTCTTTTGTGAAGAAACAGCGCCCAGAAGTAACAGTATTAGATGATCTAAAAAGTGAGCAAAAAGGCTTGCTAGGGATCGTAGCTTTAAATCAATACTCAGAAATATTACAGTCACAAAAAGCAGAAGATTTAAATCTGGATGCAAATAAGGCTAAAAGGATAGCGCAAGACATTGTGTTTATGTTGCATGCACCTTTGGATCGTGGTTTTAGAGACGAGTCTGATAGAACGAAGCAAGAAGAAAATCTTGCCGAATTATACAAGATTTATAAACAGGCAGGGCATAATCTTTTGCTAAATATGTTGCCTCTTGGGCGTTTTGGTCAATTTTCTCCTAGTGAACAAGCGCATTTTGCGATTTTGGCGCAAAGCTTAGTATCAAGAGGGGTGGTTACAAAAGAAGGTTTAGAGGCAGATTTAGGTTGCCCTTTGTCGACGCTTGTTCAGAAAGCTACAGAAAACCATAGTAAACTCACCTCTGGCGATCAGGTAGAACTTTTAAGAACCTTTGGATCTGATGTAAGATTTAATTTTGCAGATGTTGTAGCAAAAATCGTGGCAGGAAACTCTATTGATAGGCATAATGCGGGAATTCAATTAGCTGAGTTATTGCGCGTCGCGAAAGACAATAATTTATTGCCTAATGATAAAAAGATAATTGAGCGTTTCGTTGATAAACTAAATACTGAAGAGGTGCGTAGTTTTGATAACAGGCTAGTACAATTGGGTATGGAGCCAAAGGATTTCTCAAAAAATTGTCAGAATAGAGTTGCCACTCAAGGGCGGCAAGTAACTAAAAGCGCTCTTGTCCAAAAAATGGTAGAAGAGGAAAAATCTCAAGGGCGAATGCCAAATTTACCAGACATGTAAAAAATTAGGGGTAAAGCTATAAGATATATTTAGTTAAATCTTCGTTCTCTAGCAATTTTGCAAGTTGTTTATTGACGTATTTGGCGTCAATATTAAGCGTTTTGCCCTTTTTTGTTGGTGCTGTATAAGATATTTCTTCAAGCAAACGCTCCATAATAGTATACAGGCGCCTCGCCCCGATATTTTCAGTTCTTTCGTTTACCTGAAATGCAATTTCAGCGATCCGGTTGATGCAGTCATTTGTGAATTTTAAATTTACCCCTTCAGTGGCCATGAGTGCGATATATTGTTCGACCAAAGAAGCTTTTGGTTCTGTAAGAATTCTTACAAAGTCCTCCGTGCGCAGTGCATTTAATTCTACGCGTATGGGAAAGCGTCCCTGCAACTCTGGAATTAAATCCGATGGTTTGGATAAATGAAAAGCACCCGAGGCAATAAATAAAATATGATCGGTTTTTATCATACCATACTTAGTGAATACTGTTGTGCCTTCAACTAGTGGTAATAAATCACGCTGTACTCCTTCGCGGGAAATATCGGCTCCGGACGTATTGGCACGCTGCGTGATTTTATCAATTTCATCAATAAATACGATGCCGTGTTGTTCAACTTTTTCGCAGGCATTTTGGCGATTTTCTTCTTCATTGATCATGGCAGAAGCTTCTTCGTCACACAGTTGTTTGAAGGCGTTTTTAACTTTTATTTTACGTTTTTTGGTGCGGCCGCCGGTTAGGCTGGAAAACATACTTTGTAATTGTCCCGTCATTTCTTCCATGCCAGGAGGTGCCATGATTTCAACGCCAACAACTTGGGGAGCCATTTCTAATTCAATAGTTTTATCATCGAGTTCTCCGGCAAGTAATTTTTCGTGAAATAATTGGCGAGCAGCTGATTCCGGTTCTTTTTTACTTTCTGCGTCCTGGCTAGGAAATAAATTTTTAATTGCAGGCGAGGGCAGCAAAGCATCTAAAATTCTCTCAATGGCTGCGTTTTGCGCGCGATCTTTAACTTTAGCCATTTCTGTTTCGCGGGTTTTTTTGACCGCGACCTCAACCAAATCGCGGATAATTGATTCGACATCGCGGCCAACATAGCCGACTTCAGTAAACTTAGTTGCTTCAACTTTTATAAAAGGGGCATTGGCCATGGTCGAAAGTCGGCGCGCAATCTCGGTTTTACCCACGCCAGTTGGTCCGATGAGCAAAATGTTTTTGGGCTTGATTTCTGGGCGCAGTTCGTCTCTTACTTGGCTGCGACGCCAACGATTGCGCAGTGCAATCGCCACGGAGCGTTTAGCCTCGTTTTGGCCGATGATGTGTTTGTCGAGTGCGTGGACAATTTCTTCTGGGGTGAAAATTAAATTAATATTTTCGGACATGATAGCAGGTGCTCCAATGTATGTTTATTAGTTGATCTCATCGATGGTGAAGTTTGAATTAGTGTAGACGCAAATGCTTGAAGCGATCTGTAGGCTTTTTTCAACGATTTCGCGCGCGCTTAACTCTGTGTTGGCGAGCAGTGATTTTGCTGCTGCCAGGGCATAATTGCCACCAGAACCGATGGCAATAATACCTTCTTCAGGTTCGATTACATCGCCATTGCCGGAGAGAATCAAAGATGAGTGTTTATCGGCGACCGCAAGCAAAGCTTCAAGACGACGCAAAATTTTATCGGTGCGCCAATCTTTGGCTAATTCAACAGCGGCGCGCATTAAGTTGCCATGATGCTTTTCTAGTTTGGCTTCGAATAACTCAAACAGCGTGAAAGCGTCAGCAGTGGCGCCAGCAAAACCAGCGATTATTTGATCATGATAAATGCGGCGGATTTTACGGGCGTTGCTTTTAACGATCGTATCGCCCATTGATACTTGGCCATCGCCGCCAATTGCGACTTTGTTTTTACGCCGTACCGATAAAATTGTTGTACCGTGAAACTGTTCCAATGGGTATTCCTCGTTTAGTTATTAATTCAAATTGGGGTAAATAATAAAATTTCAACGTATTTTTTTAAGGCCACCGCTAATTTTATTTTGTTTTAATCTTTCTAGGTCAGTAGTGGCGGCGTCTTTATTATCATAAGGGCCGACAGTTATCTGATATTTTTGGTTATGGGCTTTGGTAATGCTAACTGTAAAACCAAGCAGTGCTAATTCGGCCTTTAGGCGATCTGCTGCAGCATAGTCTTTTACGGTTGCAATTTCCAATTCATATTCGGCTATGGCTTTGTTATTTGTTTTTTGCGGCAGTATAGTATAAAAGTCAAATGTTGGTGCGGTTGCTTCTTTTGTCGTAACTTCACTTGGCGGTGTGGACGCTGGTTTGTTTATAATTTTTGGTATTGCTGGTATTTTTAGGCGAAGCTGTTGTTTATATTTGCCAAGGTAAACTAGGCCGGTGGTAAATGCTGCAAACAAAAACAAAACAAACAACCATAATCCCAAATAAGAAGATTTTTTTTTAGGGTTTTTTCGATATGTATTGCGTTTAGCGTAATCACGAGTCATGTTTTAGTACTCTCACATCGCTTCCGGAGCTGAAACCCCAAGTAAAGTTAAGCCATTGGCTAGTATTTGTTTCGTTGCATCTATTAAACATAGTCGCGCATTGCGCAGCTCCTTGTCTTCTATGATAAATTGATGAGCATTATAATAAGTGTGAAAATCACAGGCAAGTTCTCTTAAATAATGTACAAGTAAATGCGGTTCGTAGTTTAGGGCTGCAGTCTGTAGTACGATCGAATACCGTGCGAGACGGCGCAAAAGGTTTTTTTCATGGGTAGTGTCTAATTTATGTAGCTGGGTTCTTGCACCTTCAGCATCATAAGTTAATTGCTTGTCTTCGAGTTGGCGCATAACACTACAAATTCTGGCATGTGCATATTGGACGTAGTAAACAGGGTTGTCAGTTGACTGTGATTTTGCCAATTCCATATCAAAATCTAAATGCTGGTCGTTCTTACGCATTATATAAAAAAAGCGAGCCGCATCTTTACCGACTTCTTCGCGTAATTGGCGTAGTGTAACGAATTTACCACTTCTGGTTGACATTTGAGCTTTTTGATTGCCCAGGTAAAGAATCGCAAACTGTACTAGTAAAATTTCAAGTTTATTAATATCAAGTTGCATGGCTTTAAGAAAAGCATTAATGCGCGGTGCATAGCCGTGATGATCCGCACCGAAAATATCAATGATTTTGTCAAAACCACGTTTGTATTTATTTAGGTGGTAACCAACATCAGACGCAAAATAGGTGGTTTGGCCGTTAGAGCGAATTAAAACCCGGTCTTTTTCGTCGCCAAAATCGGTGGCACGAAACCATGTGGCATCATCTTTCGTGTAGATGTAACCATGATCTTGTAGTGTTTTAATGCCTTTTTGAACATCGCCGTTTTTGACTAAGTGACTTTCGAGAAACCATTCATCAAATGTTACACCAAATTCTTCAAGATCGGCTTTGATGTCAGCTAAAATTTCATTGATACCAGTTTGTAGAATCAATTGGTAATCTTTTTCACCCAGTAGTGATCGTGCACGCTGAATTATGGTATCAATATAAAAATCTTTATCCCCGCCATCATTGGCATCGGCTGGCAAATCTTGGTATAAGAAATCAAGTGGGCGGTGCAGAGCTTCGCCGTGTTCTTTTTTAAGTTTACGTGCGATATCAATTATGTAATCACCCTTGTAACTGTTTTCTGGAAAATGTGGTAATTTGCGATCAATTTCTAGATAACGTAGCCAAATACTTAAAGCTAGTACATGCATTTGGCGGCCAGCATCGTTAACGTAGTATTCACAATGTACTTTAAAACCCATGGTTTCGAGTAGATTAGCGACTGTTGCCCCAAATGCGGCGCCGCGGCCATGACCGACATGTAATGGTCCGGTGGGGTTGGCTGAAACAAACTCCACCATTACCATCTTGTCCTTACCGAGGTCGCTAGACCCGAATTTTTCTTTTGCATTTATTATAGAACTAACGATTTCGTGATAAGCGTGATCAGCAAGATAGAAGTTAATAAATCCTGGTTTGGCAACCTCAATATTTTTTATTATACCAGTTGCTGGAATTTCAGCTGCTATAAGTTGTGCCAAACTTATTGGATTTAAGCGCAGGTTTTTTGCTAGGAGCATGGCTATGTTTGAGGAAAAATCGCCATGCTCACTGGTTTTTGTGGGATCGACATTAACGGCAAAAGAGAGTCCAGGAGCCAGGTTGTTATTCTGCTGTAGCCGAGCAATAGATTCGGTAATAAATTTTTTAATTTGTTGTTGCATAGGATGATATTCTATTCCACTGTAACCGATTTTGCTAGATTTCTTGGTCGGTCAACATCTGTGCCTTTGAGTACTGCTACATGATAGGCAAGTAACTGTAAGGGAATAGTGTAAATTATTGGAGCGATTTCTGTTGCAACTTTTGGGATCTTACAAATAGTCCACTCAGGGTGATTTTTGAAATGTAAGGATTCATCAGCAAAAATTATTAATTTTCCACCGCGAGCATTCACTTCTTGCAAGTTGGATTTTAGTTTTTCGCACAAAGAGTCATTGGGCATAATCACAATTGTAGGAGTTCCTTGATCAATCAGAGCGATTGGTCCATGTTTCAACTCTCCTGCAGGAAAGCTTTCAGCGTGAATATAGGATATTTCTTTTAGTTTTAACGCGCCTTCCATAGCAATTGGATAACTTATGCCACGACCAAGGAAAAAAACATTTGCGCTGTTTTCAAGAGTTTTAGCTATAGCGATAATTTCTTGGTCTAAACCAAGTGCTTTTTCAGCCACAATTGGTATATGTTTTAATTGCTTAATTAACTGCTGCGTGGTTTTTGTGGTTAATCCGAGGCGTTTTCCTAGTGCAATAGCGAGCATCAATAGAGCTGTTAATTGAGTCGTAAAAGCTTTTGTGGTTGCTACACCTATTTCAACCCCGGCTCTGGTCATAAAGACCAAATCAGAGTCGCGTACCAGAGAACTTTCTGGAACATTGCAAATAGCTAGTGTCGCGACAAATGGCAGTTTTTTAGCATAGCGTAATGCTGCAAGAGTATCTGCAGTTTCACCCGACTGTGAAATAGTGATAAATAAAGTTCCAGCTTCAACTATTGGTTGGCGATAACGAAATTCGCTGGCAATTTCCGCGTTGCATGGAAGCTTTGCGTATTTTTCAATCCAGTATTTTCCTACCATTGCGGCGTGGAAGCTGGAGCCGCAGGCTACAATTTGTATCTTTTTAATTTTGTCGAATATTTTTTTTGCATTGTTGCCGAAATTTTCGAGAGGAATTTCACTTTGGAGCAGGCGTTCTTCTAGAGTGTCTGCCAGAGCTTTTGGCTGCTCAAATATTTCTTTTTGCATAAAATGACGATAATTACCGCGGTCAGTATTATCTGACGAAATTTCAGAAGTTTTAGTCAGACGTTTTACTGGACGCAGTTTGGAATTGTAAAGATGAACGTTGCTACGTTCAATAACAGCAATATCACCTTCTTCCAAATAAATAAAATTGTTAGTTACGGGTAGCAAGGCGAGCGCATCAGAAGCTACAAAATTTTCCTCGATGCCAAGGCCTATAACCACGGGGCTACCCGAGCGTACGGTAATGATTTTGTTTGGTTCAGAAGAATTAATAATGGCTAGGGCATAAGCACCTTTTAACTTTTTAACGGCTTTGTGAACAGCGTCAAGAAAATTATTTTTTTGTTGTAGGTGTTTATAAATTAAATGAGCAATAACTTCAGTGTCGGTGTCACTTTTAAATTTGAAGCCGTTTTTAACGAGCTCTGTACGTAACTCCTCATGGTTTTCAATTATGCCATTGTGAATTAAGGCGATGGAATTATTAGAAATATGCGGATGGGCATTATATTCAGTAGGTGCACCATGAGTTGCCCAGCGTGTATGTGCAATACCGATATGACCTTCAAGATGTATAGTTTTTAGCTTTTTTTCCAGGGCTTCGATTTTACCAACAGCACGAACTACTTTTAGTGTTTTTTTATCATTTAGTACTGCGATTCCGGAGGAGTCATAACCGCGGTATTCTAGGCGTTTTAGGCCTTCGACTAAGATGTTTATAACATTACGTTCTGAAATTGCACCAACTATGCCACACATTATTTTGCGCCCCCGAATTTCGAATTGTTCAAGAATTTTTAACCAGATTTTTTCATGGCTTCAAAAAAATCTTCATTGGTTTTGGTGTTTTTTAAACGGGCAATTAAAAACTCAATTGCGGCTAGTTCGTCCATTGGATGGAGAATTTTACGCAGGATCCACATTTTTTGTAGTTCATCTGCCGGTACGATTAGCTCTTCACGACGGGTACCGGAACGATTGATGTCAATTGCTGGGAATACACGTTTTTCCGCAATACGTCGATCTAAATGAAGTTCCAAGTTACCAGTACCTTTGAATTCTTCGTAGATAACTTCGTCCATTTTAGATCCGGTATCGACTAATGCAGTGGCAATAATAGTTAAACTACCGCCTTCTTCAATGTTACGTGCTGCGCCGAAAAAGCGTTTTGGACGTTGAAGTGCGCTGGCATCAACACCGCCAGATAATACTTTTCCCGAAGCTGGGCTTACGGTGTTATAAGCGCGTGCAAGGCGGGTAATTGAATCAAGTAAAATTACCACATCACGTTTATGTTCGACGAGGCGTTTTGCTTTTTCGATTACCATTTCTGCGACTTGAATATGCCTAGTTGCTGGTTCGTCAAAAGTGCTGGCAAGCACTTCGCCCTTAACTGAGCGTGACATGTCGGTAACTTCTTCTGGGCGTTCATCGATTAATAGTACAATCAAATGGCACTCCGGGTGGTTGGTCGTAACAGAATGAGCAATCTGTTGTAGCATCATGGTTTTGCCTGCTTTGGGTGGCGAGACAATCAAACCGCGCTGGCCTTTACCTATTGGCGCTACTAGATCAATAACTCTGGCGGTAATGTCTTCTGTACTGCCTATACCGCGTTCCATTACGATGCGTTCATTCGCAAACAATGGAGTTAAATTTTCAAATAGAATTTTATGAGTAATACTTTCCGGATCGTCAAAGTTGATTTTATCAACTTGGAGCAATGCAAAATAACGCTCACTATCTTTGGGTGGACGAATTTTACCGGAGATATTATCGCCAGTGCGTAAGTTAAATCGTCGAATTTGACTGGGCGATACGTAAATATCATCTGGGCCGGCTAAATACGAACTATCAGCTGAGCGTAAGAAACCAAAACCATCGGGTAGGATCTCAAGTACGCCATCGCCAAAAATATCTTTATTGTTTTGGGCATGAACTTTTAAAATAGCAAAGATCATGTCTTGTTTACGCATGCGCGTGATATGTTCGATATCAAGCTCTTGCGCCATAGTCATTAATTCGTTTGGCGTTTTGGTTTTGAGTTCGGTTAGGTTTGTAATCTTAATTTCAGCTAAGATTTTCTTTTTGCGCTCACTGGGCTTTGTTTTAATGCTACGTTCTGGTATTGGAATCTTGCCCTCGATTGTGTTGAAATTTGCAGTTTGCGGTTCGCCGTAATCTGCGGTTGGTTTTTCATTTTGTGAAAATTCAGTGTTTTTTTCTTGCATATATGTTGTATGTAGAGATTGTAAAATTTAAGCTGTTAAATGGATTTTCGTGTTGAAAAGTCCGGAAATTGTGGGGAGTTACAAATGGAAATCTAATCAGTAACAAATTTGTGTTCGAAAACACAGCATGATTATAGTATCGATCTAGATAACGTCAAGTGTTTTATAAAATCCACATATTATCCCGCTTTTTCAACTAAGCGAGTCCGGAAATTTATTCCTTGGGCAAAATCAAACAGTTAAACAGCCAAATTAGCATTGATGAAATCAACTAATTGAGTTTTGGTTGCAGCGCCAACTTTAGTAGCAGCAATTTTTCCATCTTTAAATAAAATCAACGTTGGAATGCCGCGAATATCATAGCTGGTCGAAGTTTTATGGTTTTCATCGACATTTAATTTAGCAATTTTTACTTTGCCTGCAAATTCTTTTGCTATGGTTTCTATGGTAGGTGCTAATGCTTTGCATGGCTGGCACCATCCAGCCCAGAAGTCTACTAAGACTGGAACATTGGCCTGAAGTACTTCGGCAGCAAAGGAACTGTCAGTAACAATTGTGATGTCTTCACTCATTTATTTTCTCCTTGTAAGGTTACGGTAACATTTCAGCTGATTCTTGAGCAAAAGGCAATAACAATTTAGTGTTTAAACTCGAGAAGATGGTTTTTTGGTTCCAAAACTAAAATCGATTTATTTTTATTGCTATCTCCTTTTATGATTTTTATGTGGTTTTGAGGCACGTCAAAATGTTTTGCTAAAAATTTTATTAAATATTTATTTGCCTTGCCTTCAGTTGGTGGGGCAGTTATGGTAACTTTTAAGCGATCTCCGTGCTGACCTACTATAGTGTCTTTACTTGCCCGAGGTTGAACGTACAGTTCGAGTAGAAGGTTGTTTCCTTGCCAGCGGTAGTAGGGTTTTTCGCTCATTTGATATGTATTTGATTATGTTAATATTGTTGCTTATAAATATTTTTTAGCACTCTCGTACAATGAGTGCTAAAATGAAGTACAATTAGTTGCTTGGAGAGTCTATGGAAAAATTGCCATTAAGTACAAACCCAAATTACAGCAAAGCTATAACTTTTACGCCATCGATTGGTAGTATAGATGCGTATGTTTATTGGGTCAACAAAATCCCAATGCTTACTGCTGCAGAAGAGCTGGAACTCGCAGTCAAGTTTCGTCGTGATGGCGATTTGAATGCGGCACGCCAATTGGTTTTAGCGCACTTACGTTTTGTTGCACATGTTGCAAAAAATTATCTTGGTTATGGTTTAGCAAAGGCTGATTTGATCCAGGAAGGTACCATTGGTCTAATGAAGGCTGTTAAACGCTTTGATCCGAGCGTGGGAGTGCGACTAGTATCGTTTGCTGTTCATTGGATTAAGGCTGAGATTCATGAGTTTGTGTTGCGCAATTGGCGTATTGTAAAAGTTGCCACTACCAAAGCACAGCGTAAGTTGTTTTTTAATTTGCGTCGCGTCACAAAAAAATTAAATTGGTTTAGTAATGATGAAGTGTTGCATATTGCTCGTGAATTAAAGGTTAATCCTAAAGAAGTGCGGATTATGGAAGCAAGGATGAACAATGCAGATATAACTTTTGATAGTAGCGGTGAAGAAGATGATGGCGAAGTAAATTGGGCTGATCCAGCTAATTATTTAGAAGCAAGTACCCCAAACCCATTGGATGAAATTGCTAGCTTTGAATTTGATAAGGTTCAAGTTGAGCATTTGACGGAAGCTTTGGGTAAGCTTGATCAACGTAGTCGTGAAATTTTGCAGCGGCGTTGGCTTGGTGAAAACAAGGCAACGCTCCATGAGTTAGCTGCTACATATAATGTTTCAGCAGAACGCATCAGGCAAATTGAAGAAGCTGCAATGCAAAAGTTAAAAAAAGAATTAGCAGTCAGATAAATGCTTTTATGGTGTGCTTGACTGGAGTCGAACCAGCGACCTTTGGCTTCGGAGGCCAACGCTCTATCCAACTGAGCTACAAGCACATTGGCTTCTGTCGTGGCTTTCCACGTAATCACATGACTCGCCTAAATCAAATTGTGGGGGTTTTGTGGGGGCTAGGTTTATTTTTTGCCCCACATAAGCGTTCCCCACCTTGATTCGTACAGGCATTGAGCCTGGGTTTGCACATCTTAGCAGTGTTAAAGTCGGACTATTAAAATCTAGTTTATTTCTACAAACTTTATTTGCCGCTGCTATAAGATTGCCTATTTCAGCAGCAGAATAATGTGTTGTGATTCTTCCAGACTTATGTCCAAGCAGATCTTGCCTATCCTCAAAACTTACTCCAGCAGCACGCAGTCTTCTGCCAAAAGTATGCTTTAAATCATGTACACGTACAGCAAGATTCGCTCTCTTCCTAGCTCTTTTCCAGGCACTATTTAGCATACGTGAAGTAGGTTTGCCAGCATATGTAAAAACATATTCATAATGCTGACCTCTTACTTCATTTATAACTGATAATGCAATTTTGTTTAACACCACCAAACGATCTTCTCCATTTTTTACTGTTACACCTGGAATAACAAATATTGATGTGTTGAATTCAGGTATTTTCACTTCCCAATCCCATTTTAATGAGCATATTTCCTGATCACGACAACCAGTATTTGCTGCAAACAATGCCATTCGTTTGAGATGAGGGGGTAGCTCTTTAAACAATTGTTCTTGTTCCTCCCAACTTAGTGGAAAAGGTTTACGAACATCATTTTTAGGCAGTAACTTAATCTTTGGTGCATTATGCAACCATGTTAGATTATTGTTATCTCTCCATTCATCAGCCGCTAGATTTAAAATGTGACGAACAATTTGTAACTCATGATTGATCGTCTGCGTTTTTCTACTATCTTTTTTTCTAGCTTCTATAAATGATTGTAGAGTACCCATGTGAATATTATCTATATATAAGTCGCCAATATGTTTGTCTAGTTCTTTTAGTCTCACAGCATCAGTACCAATACTTCTTTTATGCTGGTTTTCTTTCAAAAACTTAGTAGCAGCCTCCCTAAATGTTCGTTTAGGTCTAGCTCCATATATAGCAACTTGTCTTAAGCCTTCGATTCGCCTCGCTAAATACTTTTCCGCTTCCTCAAGCGAATTTGATCCAGTACTTTCGCGAATTCGTTGACCGAAAACTTGTTTATCAACGTGCCAGCTCTCTCCTCGTTTGAAAAGACCTGGCGTTCTTTTACGTCCCATAGTTCTAACCTCTTATTACTAGGGGGACGCCCACCACTGGCTTTATAATAATCTACCCACTTATCTAAGTCCAGTCGGTCGAAGGCTTTCCCTTGTTTTCCTACTGTCATTTCAGTTAAAAGCGGTCTAACTTCTGTATTAAATATCCTAATATCCATACCAAGATAATGAGGGATATCTCTCAATCTGATTATACGCGGCAGAATACAGTTATTTTTATCCATAAATTGTCTCTACAATTTACCTGCCATCCGATATTAACCCATTTTTTGTAAAAATATTTTTACAAATAACGCCTAAAATCCAAAAAGTTACTGATTTTCCTTAAATTTGCTGTTAATGAAGTTTTGGGTATTGGTAGCAATGGTTACTAAAACATCGTCAATACTATCTTCTTTATATTTTGATTTTCCATTACGCGTGCATCTATAGATATCGGTAGCAATAGCCATTATCCTCAATAAATATTCTGTATGCTTATTGGGCAGTAAAGGTTTTTCTGTTTGCTGATCAGGTTGCTGTTTTTCGTGATATAACTTTACTTTGTATCCAATATCTACAAGCTCAGCTATTGTTTTCGAGAGTGACTTACCGGAGTTATTGCATAGTTCATGTAGGTTATTTATAACTGCATCATCTAAAAACGATATTACTTTTGGCATAATATTCTCCAAGGTTGGTTTAAAATCAGTAGATCTCTTTCTCAGTTTTAGACAAAGATTTCGAGATGTCAGGGCTGTTTAAATCTTTTGTAACATTTATATTTTTCTGAATGGATGGGGCGTTTTGCGTGTGATTATGTGTGTAGTGTTTAATAAGCGTATTTTTTTGTTCTAAACCTATAAGCTTGATAGCGGCATTTAAATTTATTTCAGGTTTTTTTAATAATGAATCACATAATTTATGATTCAACGGATAGCGATCTTGCATTATCTTTTCAGCAACACTTAGGTTAATTTCATTTTTTTGGGTAGCCGCAATTTTCTCTATATTATTTTTCCACTCATTGTACGGTACAGAATTATCCAAAGTATTTTTTACTGTATTAATTCCTGTGGTTCTAGCTAGATCATTAAAATCTATTTTCTCATTGCTTTTGCTAGCGCGAGTTTATTAAACTCAAAATTTTTCAGTTAATTCTTTTGTAAAAAATCATTTTAAAATAACAAGATAGGCTGTTTTTTTGACACTAAAAATGTACACACTGTATTTGTGCATAGCATATTATCTAAATTATGTCCTAAATCACTTGACATGTAATCAGTTTTATCTATAATTGTACATACTGTACATTATATAAAACTGACTCTGAATATGGCATTTATTCAATCTAGAATTTCAAGAGGAAATAAATATTGGTCGATAGTTGAATGTCACCGTATAAACGGTAAGCCACGTACTTTCATATTAGAGTATTTGGGCACGGCCACTACTTTGCTAAAGCGGCTGAAAGATGGAGTATCAATTAAAAGTTACTCTCATGGTGATACGGCTGCATTATTAAGCGCGGCTACAGAATTAGATATCGTTAGTATTGTTAATAAATATGTTTCTCCTAATAAAAGAGGAATTAAAGCCAAGAGAGATGGGTTGACGGTTGGAGCATCTTTTTTGTTGGCTGCAATTGGTAGAGCATGTCAGCCGACAAGTAAGATGGGTTGGTATGATTGGTGCAAAGAAACATCATTAGAATATTGTCTAAAAACGGGACCATTAAAGAAACTTGATTCTCAACATTTCTGGGATCAAATGTGTTCTTTATCTACTGAAGCTATAGCTAAAATTGAAGAAGAAGTTGTAACAAAATTGATAAACCTGCAAGATTTAAAACTAGATTGTTTATTTTTTGACACCACAAATTTTTTCACTTTTATAGATTCGACAAATGACCGTTGTGATTTACCAAAACGTGGAAGAAATAAACAAAAGCGTTTTGATTTGCGACAAGTGGGTTTGGCCTTATTGGTTTCAAAAGAGGATCAATTTCCGCTGTTCCATAAAACTTATTGCGGCAATAAAAATGACGTTACTGTATTCAAAGAAAACTGTAGTGAATTATTAGAACGATTGAGACACATAACAAAAGAATTAGCAGATGTAACACTTGTCTTTGATAAGGGTAATAATAGCAAAGAAAATTTTGCTACACTGAACCAAAATCAAGATTGTTATTATGTTGCTGGATTAGTTCCAGCGCACTTCAAAGATTTAATAAAAGAAGCAAACAGGCATTTTTCAGAAATTACTATAGAAGGTGAAACATTACCAGCATATCGAATTAAAAAAGAAATATGGGGACATGAATTAACATGTGTGGTTACTATCTCAACGCAACTTAAAGAAGGGCAGATCCAAGGTATTGCGCAACATTTAGAAAAAAAATACAAGACACTGAATGAGCTTAAACAGCAACTTGAAAACCCCAAAGGTAGAAAAAAATTTACCAAAACAGAGTTAGAAGAACGCTTGCGAAATATTATCAAAGGACAATTTATAGAAGATATTTTAATGTATAAAATAATCGAGCTGGAAAACAATAAATTAAGTTTTACTTATTTCATAGATACACATGCATTCGATAAACTAAAAGAAGAGATACTGGGACGAAAAATAACAGTAACAAATCGACACGAGTGGAACAACGAAGAAATATTGTTAGCTTATCGAGGTCAAGCTAAGGTCGAGTACTCATTCCGTAATTTTAAAAATCCATACCATATGGCAATTCGTCCTCAGTACCATTGGACTGATCAGAAAATAGAAGCTCATTTTTTAATGTGCATCATTGGTTATCTTTTGACAGTATATGTTTATAGAAAAATAAAACATTGCTATTCTAGAAATGTTAGTCATTTTATGGATGATCTCAAAAGCATACGATTAGGATGCGTTACACAGGGAAGCAACAAAGTAACATATCAACTAGAAAAAATTGATTCTGCCATACAAGAAATGGCAGAAAAGTTAGATATAACAAATCAAAATATTCGGCCAAAAGTTAATTTCAGTGACTACACTTAAGATGGGCGCTTTGCCTTATTGGACAAGGGTTTGCAGCGTTTTTGTTTTTGAGTTTAATAAACTCGCGCTAGTTGTTTGTCTGGGTATGCTAATAAATACTTCTTTTCCAAAGTCGATTAATCTTTTGGCGGCTCTATGAATGGTATTATCAGTAAATGTTGCTGATCCATCATTGTCTAAACAAAAGACTATTTTGTCGCTAATACTTTGGGGATCAATGGTGGTAAAGTTTGATTTACCGAGTGTTACCACTACCTCGCTATTTTTGATGTTCTCCGTAGCATCTTTGATGCTCAAGCCGGTTTCGGCGCCTTCGGCAATAAAGCTTATTTTATTTTTAGGGTCTGTTATATTTTTGTGTTTTTGCAGCGAAACTAATGCGCCTGATGGTGAAGCATAAGTACGTTTTTTTACGGCAAGATCAGCTTTGTTGGTTGTTTTGGGATCGAGGTAAGTTGCTTGAACGCACTGTATATTCCCATCTTTATCTCTGCCTACAGATAACATCGCTGGCAGATATTTTTGTTTTTCGTTTTTATCAGTAAAGACTTTTGGATGGTATCTTATGTCATCGCTATCTATATTTTTAATACTGCGATGCTTTTTTAGGTACTTTTCTGCAATAGTTCCAGATATAGGCAAGCTTTCTTTCGCTAATTTTTGCGCATATTCGCTGGTTTTATTTTTTTCTGCGTTGGCTTTAGTATTTTTATTTGTACCAATTTGGTCTTTGCTGATTTTAGATAATGGAATGTGGTTTTGAAAACCGCCAAACATATCCGATGCATATTTAAGCGTTTCAGGAAAACTCAAACCTAGTTCTCTTTGGAGTAGGGTCATTAAATTACCATATTCTCCTGTTTCAAAATTCTTCCAAAGACCTCTTTTGTTTCCGGCCATATCGACAACCAAACTACCTTTATTTCCATATCGCCATTCTTTTGAGGAGGATAATTTATTATTAGGTCTTCCTAATAATCGTTCAACAATATTTTCAGCTTGGTTTTCAAGAGATTGCTTTATTTCTTTAACGCTATAAATCGCAGTATTTAATTTTTCCTTTAACTTTGTTGTTTGTTCGCTATTATTTACGAGTTTCTCTAATTCTCCTGTAACTTCAAGCGCTGAATATTTATCGCCTTTATTTTGAAGTAACCGCTGTAAAAATCTGCTCTTATTATCTGTATATATTGTTAAATGCTCGATAGCGCGGCTTATACTAATATAAAAACTGCGGACGTTTGCTAAGAACTTCCTATAACTCACTTCAAAAGCTATGGCGTATTTTTTGGAGCCACCTTGAATACCGTAGCTAGTTACTGTTTGCGCATAATCCCAGTGACTATCTTTTAATTTTCTGTGATTTAGAATTATTTGAGATTTTTCTTTATCCTTATATTCAAGGATTGCTTGCTTATCATTTA
This sequence comes from Gammaproteobacteria bacterium, assembly GCA_964213355.1. GTDB lineage: Bacteria > Pseudomonadota > Gammaproteobacteria > UBA9339 > UBA9339 > JBAXAM01. The sequence goes on along the minus strand of CAXOVY010000017.1, from coordinate 13,717 downwards.
TTTCTTTTACCCGATATTCAAAGTTTGCAAATAAACTTCTTTTTTTATCGGTTTTGGTAAGCCTTATAACATCACCAATGGCAAGTTCTTCTTTGGTATGGTGATATAACTCTATGTTATGCTTATCAACCTCCTTTTCTGGATAGAAGTATCTGGTTTTGCCAGAGCCGTCTTTTAGCAATAAGCTCTTGGCTTCTACATCAACCTCAGTTACGTGATAATATTTTTTCTCGAGCTTTACTACATCACCTGTATCGTAAGACTTGAGAGATTTATGTTCAGCATCAGTAAACCCCTTGGCAGTTAAACAATTTACTTTGATACCAGTTTTTTCGATAACTCCCTGTTTTTTTAAACCGTCTCGAATATATTCAGTAATAATTGCTCTATCTTCGTTGGCGTGGACTATAATAACAGTTTTATCTCTAACCTCCTGCGTTCTTGTTAAAAAATCTTCTGCTACCATCTGCTCTAAAGTTTTTTCCCATGGTTGTAATTCATTATTGTCTACTTCAATAATTGATTTTTGGAGGTTTTTAAAAAACTCAAAATTTAAATCAGATTGGTTTTTGAACAAGTCGGATTTTGGATTAATCCTTTCTATATAGTTTTGCGGGTTATCTTTTTCAATCTTATCTAGCGCATAAGCATAGTTTTTATTGATAGTGCTTTGTACTGCTTCTTTTAAATTAGGATTTCTTTGGCGCACAATTTCTTTCAAAAAGGCTGTTTTTAGTAGCTTGCTGTCCTGGGTAATCTCAACCGGTTTACCAGAACCGATTGGTAAGTGCTGGGCGCGATCGCCGCTGAGAACTGCATGCGCTTTGCTTTTGCCAGTTATCCTGACAAAATCTAAAAGTTCTTTGTTTGGAACCATCGAGATTTCATCTAAAATAATTAACCTATTATCCAATATGTTGATTCTTTGGGAGTCAGGACTTTTGCTGACCATTTCTATATGATTTTTCTCTATCCTTTTTTGTTCTATTAAAAAACTTTTTAAAGATTGAGCTTTTATACCAATAGCCTTTAGTTCCTTCACCGCTTTATGGGTTGGCGCTAACCCAAGCATTTTTACTTTTTCTTTTTTATTATTATTTTTCTCCTTTAGCATTTTGTGTACTTGGGCATACATTGCAGTCTTACCAGTCCCAGCATACCCTTGAACTATTACATATTGATCTTTTGTGGTAGTAATCAAAGAAATGGCATTTTTTTGATCGCCTGTAAGGCTAATCTCTTCTGTTGGGATTTTTAACGTTTTTGGATCAAGTAAAGGTTCTAGTTTATTTGCTCCTTTTTTCAGCTCAGCAATAATAGAACGCTCAAACTCTAATATTTCTTTGGTAGTCCATTTGACTCCATCGTCAAAATGCTTGCCAGCCACCAATTCACCAGCGACATGTTTTTCTTCAATAATTTTTTTAATATCTTTTAAAAGCACTTTTCTATTTTGCTTGGATAATAGTTCTTCCAAAGCAAATGCAAGCGCTTCTTTTTCTAAATCCTTATGATCAAAACCGGCATGGCGCGAGGTAATCTTTTTTATAGCAAAATCTACCGCTTTCCGTTCATCTTGCGATCTAAATTCATATTGGTTCCTTAAAGTTCCTATTGCTTTCTCAAGCTCCAATTTAATTTCAGAAATTGTTTTATCACTTAGCGCTTTTTCAACTTTATTATCTGTACCAAAAATTGTTTTGCTAGTATCTAATAACGTTTCAGCAGCAGTTAGATTAACAGGAATAGACCCGAATCTTTTTTGGGCAGCTTCGCCATCATTGGTAAATATTGTAAGAGTATCTTTGGCTCGTTTGGTCAATTCATCAATAGTTGATTTATCTAATGAATATGCTTTAAAATCGGCTATTATATTGGTTACTGGTTTTTTCAATGACCTATTTATGGTTGTTGCATAGTTGTACTGAAAATGACTGTTTTTTAATTCAGTCAGATTTATTTTGATTGCTTTTGATTCTTTTGCCGTATCACATAATAACTTAGTATATTTTTCGTTTATCTCGCTAATGGTAAATTTTGTTCCATTTTTTATTCCTAAATTATAAATATTGCTGGCGGCAATCAGTTTATCGCCTTTGGCAATTTGTAGAGCTTCCTTTTGGAAAACCGCGTATTTTTCTCCACTCTGTTTTTGCGGATTCCATAGCATCCGCCGCTTATTTTGTTCTAGTCTGCGTATTCCGATGAAATCGATCAATCATTCCGATTCAAACCGATCAATGATTCCAGTCCAAACCGATCAGTAATTCCAGTCCAAATCGATTAACGATTCCGATCCAAACCGATCAAAAAAATCAAAGCGAAAGACCTTTGTTATAATTTAGTTATTTATCCCTCTTATTCAGATTTTCATTACGAAATTTACGCATAGAGTCGTCACCTTTTAATTCTAACCGATAAGCGTTGTGTACCAGTCGATCCATAATAGCGTCAGCCAAAGTTTTATCTCCAATGGCTTCATGCCAGAGTTTAATTGGCAGTTGACTGGTAACAATAGTAGAGCATTTTTCATGACGATCGTCTAGTAGCTCTAATAAATCACGACGTTGCTCATCTGTAAGAGGAGAAAGTCCCCAGTCGTCTAAAATCAAAACCTCGACCTTTGCCAGCTGTTTCATTTTTTTATTATAGCTACCATCGCCTCGTGCTAAACCCAAATCTGGCAGAAGTCTTGAGAGGCGACTGTAATAAACAGAGTTTCCTTCTAAACAAGCTTTATGTGCCAAAGCGCAAGCAAGATATGTTTTGCCTGTACCAGTTGCACCAATAATTAAAACATTGCGGTGCATTTTTATCCATTGGCAATTAGATAAAGTAAATACGAGCTTTTTATCAATACCACGTGATGCGCGATAATCAATATCTTCTACTGACGCTGTTTGTTTTAAAGCTGCATTGCGAAGCCTTGTTTGTAATTTTCTATTTTCACGATCACAAATTTCACGGTCAATTATTAACCCTAATCGTTCTTCGAAGCTCATACTTTCTACTTGCGGTTGATCAAGCTGGTTTTCTAATGCTTTAGCCATTCCTAGTAAACGTAGTTTTTTTAAATTTTCAATTGTTGGATGTATTAACATTTTTTCTCCTATATTATTAAATTACTGTACAGGCGGAAGCGCTGATGACAGTGACGTAACTTGAGGCGGCTAATCCCGCCTCATCAATTACAAGTTACGTCTCTAAATACTTCAGGGGTTTAAGGGGACAGCGTCCCCTTATTCAAAATAATCACCTCCTCTAATGTTTTCATGTTCTTCTTTTGTTGCTGTTAAAGTTTCCGATGAACTTACTGGCACGTTATCTAAATTATTTTTTAGAATAGACGCTATGTTGTGATAACTGTAGGCTCCTATTTTTAAAGCGCGGACACATGCTGCTTCCAACCGTAGTTCAGTATAGCTCTTACCAAGATGCAGGATCCCAAGGCATGCACGAAAGGCTAATTGTGGATGCTCTTTAGTTTCGATAACTTTCTCAACTAATTGCGCTGTTGCCATTCCTATTTTTCGAGCCCAATTAATAATTCGTTCCGGAGTCCACTCGACATATTTCTGATGAGCCTTAGGCATATGCTCTTTCAATGTTGTATGTCGTCTATGTATGTAACTGCGCATGTGAACCGCTATTCTTTTTGAACGATAAAAAATTTCAACTGTTTGATCAGTAAATCTCACATCCAAAATTTTTTTAATAAAAGTATACGGAACGCTGTAAAAGTGTTTATCCAATTCAATATGATAATCAGGACCCAGTCTTGCCTTTGCCCATTCAGCGAATTTGTAGGGCGTGCTTGGTAGTGGTTTTAAAGCTGGTTTATCTAACTTCTCAAATTGGCTTAACCGTGATCCTGATAATTTTTGGAAAGCTTGCGAATTAATTTTTTTCAATAAAATTGCTATCGGTTCATTTACTTCTACCAAACTAAAAAAAGTTTGATCGCGTAATTTTGCTAGAATTTGGTACTGTATAATTTGTACGCTTTTTTCCGCCAAACTTTTATCTTTTGGTTTTCTTACGCGCGCAGGCATAACTACAAACCCATAATGCTTTGCCAGGTCATGATAAGTTGGGTTAATATCTGGCTCATAGCGATGGGCAAGGACAGTGCAATTTTTTAAATTGTCAGGCACCGATATCTCTGGAACACCGCCGAAGAATTTAAGAGCTCGACAATGTGACTCTATCCAATCCTGCAAAGATTGTGTCATTGTCGCTTCAGCGTAGATGTATCCAGACGCGCCAAGCACAGCAACAAAAATCTGTGCTTGATGTATATAGCCTTGCCCATCGCTTATAGGAATAGTGCCTCCTGCATAATCGACAAACATTTTTTCGCCAGCTTTATGATCTTGACGCATCCATGTGTCTAATGGCTTTTTCCATAGCAAGTAAAGATCGCAAAACCGACTGTAGCCTATTCCCATTGGATACGATTCTCTGTACTCGTTCCACAGTAACATTAACGTTACGTGTTTGCGTTTTAGCTCATCATGAATTTTAGACCAATCCAACTCACCTCGCTCTTCCTTTGGTATTGCTTGTCTTGGCGGAGAGTAAAGCTGTTTCTCCAATATCTCATCATCTATGTTATCTGGCAGCGGCCAGCTAAGATTAGCTAAATTAGCCCTGCGCAAACATTCATGTACAGTACTGCTGCTAATTGCCAAACTATTGGCGATTTTTTGGTTTCCCATTTCAAGAGCAAATTTTAAACGTAATATTTCCCGAATTTTTCTCATTGTTATATGACCTCTCATTTTGTATCTCCAAATTTTAATTAATCTTGGAAGTACAACTTATTTTGAAAAAACAATCAGGTTTTAAATCTGATTATTGTGGGTCATTCGACATGAAAGTTTTGATCGATTTGAACTGGAATCGTTAATCGATTTGGACTGGAATTACTGATCGGTTTGGACTGGAATCATTGATCGATTTGGATCGGAATATGCACTAGTCTTAATATATTAGTTTCCCTATCAAAATATCCTACATTCCAATCTTCCGGTATGCCGCCATAAAATCTTATTACCATGTTTTTTTGATATTTGTGAGCTAAAACAGATTCTGCTTTAGACATATAAACTGGTTTTAATACGGAAATACCGTACTCTACACCTGAAATTTCCCCTTTTTCTTTTAGTTCTCTGCGGATGGCTTCGTTAGTTATTTTTAGTTGTTCTTTAGATCCGACCAAGACAACGGTATTTTCTTTATCATCTTTTTGGGCATATTCTTTAGCTAATTGCAGGGTGCGCTTATTATTGTCTTTAATAACTTTTAGTTCTGGTATGACGCTAATAGTTTGTGCTAATTCTGGAGCATTGAGTTTAAATCTTTCTATTCCAGCTTGTTTTAGAGTTTCTATTGGATTGCCAGCGCCAAAACCACGCTTATCAGTTGTATCTCGCAGAAAGATAACTTTGGCTTTAGATTTTTCAGTTAGTTCAATCAGAGTTTTTGTGTCATCACATCCAAGTGTTTCTGCATGGTTTATAATGATCACATCCTTTCCTTGTTTAAAACGCAATAAAAACTTAGGTAAGTCTAATTCTTCCTTATACTTGTGCTTAAAACCGAAAATGCTTTCCCCAACTTCTGGCCTACCCAAAGATATTAGCCATTGCCAAAGACTATCTGGCTTGCGTCTTATGTTCTCATTAATATCATTTGCCATTAGGCGATTTGGGGATAAAACTCTAACAGTTTTTCCAGAAGATTCTGCTAGTTCCAAAATAGTCGTAATAAAATCCTTATTGTCTAATTTGTTGCTTTCTACCAAACTTAACCGATGTTTAGATTGCAAAACATCAGAGGCAAGGCTATCAATTACCTTATTATTTAAATTAATCTCAAATTTATTGTTCTTACTTTGGTCAACGAGTTCCATAATGGCTTTTTCTGTTTCTATGAGTTCTTTAGTAACAAAAGTTGTATCAGATTTATCCAAAGAAATAAGAAAGCCTTCCTTTATTAGTTGGTTTACCGCTTGAACAATATCCCTATGTGTAGTTTTACCAATCGCAAATTCCATTGCTTGTGAAATTATTTTTATGTAGTCTAGTTTTAGCTTATATTGAGATAGGTGCCAGGTGGCATCTTTAACTGTTTTTATTGCCTCCGTAGTACTCTTACTTTTTTGAAGTTCTTGCTCTTTTGTTAACACCTTACTCTTGTTGTTTTCAAGTTGGATAAGGAATTCTTCTGACGAAAAACCGACTTTTGCTAATTCAGCTTTCCAGGTTTGTTTCATTTCTTTAAGGCTAATATTTTTTTGTTTATTTTCTCTAGTAGCCAAAGCAGCCATATCAGCAGCTTTTTTAGAATGATAATACAAGCTTTCCATACGAGCTTCTATTTGCTTACGGCGTTTTGAAACTGTATCTCTCGCTTCTTTTGGTACTCCTTTAATTTCCCATAACCCGTTTTGTCCTACATTTTCTATTTCACAACCCATTTCAACTACTTTGTTGGCCAAAGTAAGTTGATAAATTAGCCCATAATAAATTTGGTGTTTATATATCCGCTCAGAAAATCCATTAACGGTATCCGATCTCTTTGTTATATTCGATGCCAAAGCTCTCCAGGTTTTGTCTTGTCTTTCGGTAACATTCATTACTAAAGCGTGATGGTGTAAGTGTGGGTCTAATTCCCGAGAAGCAGTATGTCTGACTAATGCAACTGTAAGGTTTTTAGTATTTTCAAAACTTATTTTTTTACCCTTATATATTTTAGCTTGTGCGCAATCTTCTTCTATTGCTTTTAAGGTTTCTTTAACTGCATCAAGATGGGCTTCGTAAAATCTTTTGTCGCCGCCATCTAGCGCTAAAATGGATACTGATTTAGGAGCGTGAAAACCAAGGTCATATCCGGCGCGATGTTTTATTGAGCCATCTTTTTGTAGACCAATAATTACCCCATTAGGCAGCTTGCCTTCCATTAATTTTTGCAAATCTTTTTCTTCTATTTTTTTGCCGCTAAGTTCAAGCTTATCTGCACCAGTACCAAACCACTGAGAAGTTTCTTTAGCATCAACTTCGGATAAATAATAATTATCTTCTTTGGCATAGTATATGGCGGCGCCGGTGCTATTTCTTATGGGAGATATTGTTATCATTTTTTGAGGTGCATTTATTAAATGCTGTTTTCTTTTATTGTATTGCTGATCAGTTTATGAGATGCAACCGCAGGATTGTTTGATTCTTTTGTTTTATACAATTTTTTGACGTAAAAATTACTTATTTTTAGTTCAACTTCTTCTATAAGTTTTTCTATATTGCTATCTGGTTGTATGTTGTGTGGTATAAAGTCTTTTGCAATTTCAGGTCTTATATTTTGTACAAGTTTAAGCAAAGTTATTGGATAAGCTCCCAATAACTTTAAATAACATTTCATTTCATCCAGACTCATTATTTCTGATGGAATAACTAGTGGATTTACCAACTTTTGCGTTCCAATCGAAATGCCATCGCGGATGTTGTTGGCGCCATAAGAATAATTCTCTCGCATATCTTCTATTTCCTGACTGCCCAGAGCTTTTGAAACATACTCCGCTATATCAGGGCTGGGACTTCTAAAAAAGAATGAGGTGTTTAATAAGTCTAATATTCCACGCCCAACTTTTTCGCCATAAACATCCTCTAATAAATATGTATTTTGCATTCCTAAAATAAAACAAACGCCATATTTACGTGCTTCAGCTATTACTTTTGGTAATCGTTGTAGTTCATGAAGACTAGGAAATTCATCACATATAAACCATATTCTTCGTTTGCTATTTGCTTGTAGCGATAAAAGCGTAATTGTTGCCATAGAAAACCACATTGAAAGAAGAGGGATTAATGACTCATGATGATCATCATTTGAAGATAAAAATAACCAGTTATTGTCTTTATCATGAATCCAATCCCTAATGCAAAATTTAGGTTTTATCGATGTTTGTTCGATACTTGTTAAAAACTTCAATGATTTTGAATAGGTAGAGACAACCGAAAGAACAGAAAAAGCGGTTTTTTCAATTTCTTCGCTGGTAAGCCTAGAAGCATCAGTATCTTTTAAATAATTATGTAATTCATGTAACGTTATTTTCAACAATACATTTAAAAGCTTTTTAATAGACCTATCTTTGTCATTCTGCATAGTAAATACGGCACTACCAAAAATGGTTCTTGCTGAGTTAACCCAAAATGGATCTACTTCGCCTTTTGTTGGGATTAAGCTACTTGCCATGTTTTCAAAGTCGGTTACCGTACGCGCTTCATGCCACAAATCCCAATTTTCACTCCTTGCGTCAAATGGGTTCAATATTTTGTCTTCACCAGCCCGATAAAATGTTGATGTATATATTCCGCCTTTATCATATATGAGTACTTTATCGCCTCTTTTACGAATGCAATCTAAAAATTTCGATATAAGCTGAGTTTTGCCAGAGCCAGTTGAACCATGCACTAAAAAATGTTTTGTTTCTGAATTAGCAATCATAGGCATTTCATCAATAATAATGTCCGAAGCTACCTTCTGTTTATTGATCATTTTTGCTACATTTTTAACAGAATCTAGCTTTGTGCCGCGAATAAACTGGTTTGTAGTTTGCTTCTCGCCCTGCGCTGTTAACCATTTTACTACGGCATAAAATATCCCCAGGCTTAAAATAAAACCGGCGATTGCTCCTGCCTTGAGATAGTAAATAATAGCTTCGGCATTTTTTACAAACTGTGCATAAGATAAGTAGTTCTTCGGTGAAATATTGTAGGTTTTGCCGTGATAAGGCACGCTAAAGCGTTGTAACTTAAAATCTAATATTTCAAGTATAGGATTAATTTTAGCAAGGCACCAATACCATGCGTTTTGTAATATTTCATTTGGTGTAATAACATAAATTGAAAACGCAACCAGCATTAAAAGGGAAGGCAAATACATATTCCATACGGTTTTATTTACCTGTAACCACATTCTTACATTATGAAAGGTAATTTGTCCGCCGCGGGTGAACTGTTTTGTTTTATCAATGTTTTTGAGCTGCATAACTTTTTTGTGTTGCGAGCTATATGAAAAATATAGTGACTAAATCAATGCTGATGGAGCTTCTATTGGCCTGTTTTCGTCCAATAATAAATACCCTTTGATAACTCTGTATACAATCCAAACAAGAGTTGCTGCGAGAACTAAAAATCCTATTAAAATAAATGTCAAAATAAATCCTACAAATGAAGCCGCTAAACCAATCCAGAAAGTTCGTATTTGCCACACGAAATGTGACTCTAACCAAGCTCCCTTTACTTCGTCACGTTTTAAATAAGTCAAAATAACTCCAACAATCGCAGTTATACCAAAAAAGAACGATAGTACTTGGCAAAGATAAACTATTTGAGCTATATTTTTTGGGGATAGTTGTTTTTGGCTATCGCAGCTTTGAGCTTTTTTGATATCTTCTTTATTTGTTGTTTCCATAAATGCTTTTTTAAATCCTACTTAAAAAATTAATCCCATCTGTGTCTGCTACTGTAATCTTGCGAGTAATCGAAACTGCTACTGATTGGAGAACTACCTCTAACGTTGCCACCAACATCTGATATTCCTATTCCTGTAATAGGAAGCCCTGTTGATGGATTAATTCCTAAATCATTATTGAGCGTCGACTTATAATCATGGCATGACGACATGATTCTATCGTATTCTTCCTGCGTTATTTTGTCTTCTTTGAGCATCTGTTGGTATTTTTTATTTTTATTAATAAGCCATCTAAAAAAACATAGCCAAACTAAAAAACCAGTTAGTGGTATTCCAAGTATACCCAAAGCATTTAATACACTTTCCCTGAATTTTTTTCTTTTATATTCTTTTTCCGTTTGTTTGTTATATTTTATTTTTATAGGTTCTAATTTTTTGATTATTTCTTTCGTTTGTTCATATTGAATACTAAGATTATTAATTTCATTTTTTGTTTCTTCAGAGCGCAATTTGTAAAATTCAAGCATGTCATCTGATCTAAAAGCACCGGTTTTATTTTTTTCTTCGTCCAAATCCTTTAGCCATGCCTTCAAAGTTTCAGCTTTGGTTTTTATAAGAGACTCTACTTTTTTCAGGTTATTTAATGCAGAACTGTATTGTTTTGCTCCATCAATCAATTTTTGATCAATAGCAAAACAACAAGTTGTTATAAAAACCAAAACACTGACGATCAAATATCGCATAGGATTATTCATCTTTTTTTTCTCCATCCGATTTTGCGAACTTAGGTTTTATACTATCTTTTATATTGTATGCCCAACTGCCTGTTTTTTTAGTTCCTTCCTTTATATTTTCAGTTACTTCATTTTTTCTTTCACTGTACCTGTTGTTTTGAATTGATTTGCCGTTATTTATGTCTTCAATAATTTTATTGTTTCCGTCTTTAACTTGTTTTTTTAATTGATCAAACCTTTGCTCATTAACACCAACATTTTTAACCTTCGCATTAGCGTCTATTACATGTTTGTTTTTCTCATGTTCTAAATTTATGCTTTTTGCTTTAACATCAACTTCAGCCGCTCCCGTCTGATATTTTTGTTCAGGATTGACCCCAGCACTATCACGTTGATACATCGATATTATACTACTTTCCACGTCAGAATCACGGATATATTCTCTAGCAGTTGCTTCAAGTTTTGGTCTATTTTTACCTGCAAATAGCTGCTCTGCTTCTTCACGTCCTACTTTGTTTACAGCATAATCAGCAATTTCTTGACCCACATCACTATCGATTTGGCTAGAATGTTGCCGAACATACGATGCTGCGTTGCTTAGTCTTTCAGATTCAGCTTTATGTACCGCATGTTGCTCAGATGCGCTTCTTGTATTTCTAAGGTCTGTAGATAATTGCGAAAGCTGGGAAGCCGCAGTTGATTGAGTAGTATCAGCATGACTTGTTTTACTGTATTCCTCTACTTTGTGAAGGTCTTTGCTAAATCTTTGCGCTTCTTCTGCGGTTACATCTATGCTTCTACCAATTCCATGCTGGGTGTTTGACTCACTGGTTCTAGTATGTTCTGTGCTAATTTTCCCATCCACACCCAGTTTTCCTTCTCCTATGTTGATAAATGGAATCTTGCTAGCAACAGATGCACTGGCATTTAATGACATTCCCTGATTAAAGTTAACCAACCCTTTGAATACATCATTAACATCCACATGATTACGTTTAGCTATATTTTCAGCTATATTTCTCATATCAGAAAAACTTTCGCCAGTAGATACTGCTTCTCTATTGCCAAGGCTTTCAGTCATGTTTTTACCAGAACTTAAGGTTTTTCCTAAACTACTGAAATCAGAAATCGCACTAGTTATGTGTTGATCATAAGCTTTTTGATCGCTTATCGATGCAGTTCTTGACGCTTCTGCTTGTTCTGAAAATGATGAACTCAAAAGATCGCTGCTTCTAACATTTGTTGGTAATTTAGAAATAGCATGTGAAGCATCATATACTGGTTTTCCATCTGGTCTGGAAGTACGTAAAACACCAGTACCTAATTGCTCAGTAGCCATGCCGTGCATTAAAGTAGAGTTGGTATCGAATTTATTAGCGTTAATATTGTTCCAACTAGAATTACCAAGATGAATATTCCCGCTTGCTGCTTCGGTTGCTGCAGAAGAGGATGAAGATTGTAATACTCCACCAATGTAACTGGCCGCGTGGTTAAATGCTGAAGACATGCCTCTAACTAAACCTCCTGAGATAAATGGTACTGATAACATTAGATATCCTGCCATATTTGCTATGTCAGAATGCTCAAGAAGTAATTTATCTATATTGCTAATGGTTAAACCGCCTGGTTCTAATTCTTTGGCATAAAAAGTTACCATCATGTTTAAACACGAAAACATTAGCGGCCAGGATTCAATCCAAACTAAAGTATATAAATAGTTTTTCAATACGGTTGCTGTAAGACTTGGCTGCAGAGCCAATAATATTATTATTGGAAATAAACTCAGCATTAGGAGTAATAAAACAGTATGAATAATCGGTATCGTATAAAGTGCTATATTTCTTGAAGTGGCAAGAGTCATCCTCATTTTATCCATAGCCTGAGCGGTACTAAGATTTAAAAGAGCAGCAGTGGCTCCGGTTTCTGCAGTGTAATTTAGCAGTCCATCTCTAATGCCGTTGATTAAAACATTTTGAGTGGCAATTGATAGAGCGCTTTTTGATAAGTTGGAATAGCTGAAGGCATCATAGGTAACTGTTAGTAATCTTTCCGCATCTCGCGACTTAGCTTTTACTAGGCCTAACCGTTTTCCAAGAGTATTAAGTAAATTAGTTTGTACGTCTGTCGTAAGATCTTTTTTAAGAGAACCAGCGGCTTGTTGGCATGTTTTAAACACCCCAGCTATATAAATACCTCTTATGTTACTTGTGTTTTTAGTGATAGTGTCTAAAAGGTCGGTGCTGTTTGTTAAGTCAGCCATTGTGTACTTTTTGGAAATTAAAACATCTCCCAAAACACAATTCTTTACATATTCGTTTAATTCCGATCTTACCTCGGGATTTACAGCATTAAATTCCGAAGAGATTCTAAATAGCTTGGAGCCAAACATCATTCCTGTTTTATTGTAAGAAAGATCATTGGGCGTGTGAAAAGCAGTTTCAAATGCTTCGGTAATACCGTATGCTACCCTGGTAATTATACTTGTTGGATAACCCAGGCCATAAGGAATATTTGCTACTGTATAATTAGCTCCAGGATTGCTAACATCAAATATCTGTACTGTAACCCTTGGAGTGAGCATTATTGCAGTTATACCAAAATAAATAACAAACCACTTAGCAAAGGTAGCGATATCGCGCCCTTGGATATAATTCACAGCTGCGCCGTATATAGAAAAAAGCACACCAATCTTCATTGCGGTATTAAAGGCATTTCCACTAAGTAAGGTAGCTACAGCATTTAGCGCTTCTTTAGCAAGCTCTCCATTAGAAATTATATACATTGGAACTATACTCATGAGCCACCCCCTAAACGATGCTTAAGTTGTCCCACCACTTTTGAAGTAACCTCTTGCTCAGTAGTTTTTGAAGACTCAATAAATTTCATTAGCTCTTGAATATCGCTGCGAGATTCTGTCTTTATTGCCTCAACATAACTCATAGCCGAATGAATCTGATCAATCAGTTGCTTATGAACTTCTGGTGCATAGTCTGTGCTGGATAAGCTATGTTCTACTACCTGCAAGGACTCATGCATATACTGCATCAGCAGGCTTTTAGATATGGCCTCCGAATAATTAGCAACACTCATCGCCATAGCTGCTTGATTTGCCATTAAATGAGTGGTTATAAACTTTAGCAGAGGAAATTTTACCATCTCCAAAAAGCCTTGTAGGTTTTTATCTAATGGACCGCTATCGTTTGCTACAGCAGTAACCAGCCTATTAATAGTTTTTTTAACTTTTTCATATAAAGCCTGTTCTTTTCCAATTGTAGTTTTAGTTGGAATAAGCGTAAGACATTTTTTCGGCTCATCGCATTTATAAATTTCAGCTTTACCTCCTTCCAGTAGTGCTTTTAATAATCTCCTATCTTTAGCCAGTGGAGTGTAAATTTTTACTTTTCCAACGCTGCTGCCATAAATAATAGTGCCAGATAAAGACATAAAGAATTCTTTATAGCATTTCCCTAAATTATAGAGTCCGATAGCCGCAGTGTCCATACCAATTT
>CAXOVY010000016.1:0-4918 GCA_964213355.1 Gammaproteobacteria bacterium | reverse complement strand
ACGGCTACCGCGGGCTTCTCGCCATCGCTTCGCTCTCCCTGGCTCGGCGATTGTTAATTAAATTTGTTATAGAACGCCTTAGAGCTAACTGATTTACGTTGATAAAAGAGAAATGGCAATCATCAAAGTCGTAGGTAAACTCTATTTTAGCATTGGTGATCTGAACTCTTTTGCCCTCTGCAGCTTGAGAAAGAAGTAACGATATTATTGTTGGTTTAGGAGTTTTATCGTCTTTTTCCTTTTTATATCTGCTTCTTAAATTATCAAATATACCCTTCAAAGTGCTAACAGCAGTTACCATTGAAATACGGTTATCTTCTGGAATAAGAGATTTAACCGTTCCTAAAATCATCAGTATGGTACCAATAGGAGTACCGCCATCATGTACTAGTTTCCCTATTTCCCTTCTAAAAACTTCTTGTTCGGAGATTCTTACTTTTTGAGTTTCGTCTTTTAATTGCAAGTGTTCTTTTTCTTTGCGATCCGTGATATCAATAGATATACCTATAATTCCAACAGTTTTTTCATTATCGTCCAACATAGACGTTTTTGTAGATAAAAACGCGTGCTGCTTGTCAGTACCCAACATAGATAATTCTTCAGCTTCATGTTTCAAATTATCTCTCATAACATCTTGTTCAACTTTACGGATCGCATCTGCAGCATCTTTCCATGCAAGATCGTAGTCAGTTTTGCCAATGATATCAGCTCGCTTTAAACCAGTTAGCTTACACATATACTCATTACAGCCAAGATACACACCTGATGTGTCTTTCCAATAAACACTAACGGGAAGCACATCTAGTATCTTATAAAGTAGACTAGTATCGCCACACTGACTATTTTTGTCCATAACTACCTCATATACAAACAGCATTATCCAAAAAACACAAACACTAAATTTCTAAAATCAAATGCCCCTGAGTATCTGCAATCAAATTTTTTTCTCTATCTTGGTATATATCTGTAAAAAAAGGAATTGCCTTGTGGTACACAAGCAATGACGAATTAACATTTAGCATTCTCGGGGTGTCCAAATAAAAGGGCAACTCTCCCAAAAGGTAATTAATTGCAATATCAAGACTAGAATCAACCACAGCACCACCATAATTCTCTAAAACCATCTTGCTTGACTCCATACATTTTTGTCTAAATGCCTCATCTTGCTTGTATCTTTCCAAACAGACATCATGCAACTTTTTATATATATTGTTTTCTGGTAATTTACCACTTAAAGCTATTATTTTTTTTTGGTATGTTTCCTCCGTCATTCCAATACTTTGAAAAGCTCTAGTTATTTTATTATATAAACTGTTCCAATTTTGTCTTGTCTTTTTTTTGGCTTTTTTCAGAGGATAACCGACAGCTAAAAAGTTATACTCAGATAATGTGTCTGCAGTAAGTATATGGAATTCTTTAAAACTCGTATGTCCCCAATGAATAAGCTTTGTTATTCTATCTTCTGAATAATAGCTATTTAGTGGGCTAATACCAATAAGCACATGTTCTCTTTTTTTTAAAATTTCTTCGCATCTCTTTGATACTGGCGTTTCATTCATGTCATTTAATATCCAATAAGAGTAAAATTACATTCGACGTACACAAAAAAGAAAGCCAACTTTCATAATCTATGCAAGCTGGCCTTGTATGAGGGTATCATGTTTTTTTTCATAGAATATTAAAAAAATCTTAAATAGAACTAAGTGTCGTAAACACTCTAAAAAAATGTTGTTTGTTGCCTATCTCCTATACAAAACAATCAAAAAAGTAACCGCTCCACAAAATACAAAACTCAACAAAAACCCAACCATTAGCACGTAATCTTTATTCAAATAACCATGCAAGATTGTAAACACCTGCATTATATTAAAGCCTGCAAAAGTTACTAACGATATATCTTTAGATTCTTTCGCTTTAAACAGCTTCCACGCTTGCACTATAAATAATAGGGAATTAAAAAACAACCCCAACCCAAACATCAACTCAATAAAGCTTTTTAACCATGTTGGCATATTTAACCTAATTTAAAGCATAGCTAGAGCGACTAGCGATTCAAGCATCTTTTCATCTTTGCGTATAGCCGTTATATACTTCGGAATATTATACGGCGCAGGAAGATAATCTATTTCATGTTCCATATTTTTATCAAAATCCCAACCAGAGAGCAGATAAAGTCTGATATATCCTGATTCGTATAATTGTTTAGCAAGAGCAAGGCTGCTCATTTCTGGTTTAATACTGTTGTCTATACAAATTTTAACGTCTTTTGCGTATTGCGATAGTTTCTCTAAAAACAAATCGGTATCACGATAAATGTCTAACGATATATTTTTATCTTTAAAATAACTATTTACAAGATAAACATAACTCTCATCGTGACAAATAAAAATCAGCTCTCCTTTTTTAGACGTATCTTTAATATTTTCTGCTTCCATAAATTTCTCCAATTCTTACTCTATAATTGCGAACCCTGCCCATTTTTCAGCATGTAATCAAGCAATTTATCCGCTTTTTTAGTAAATTCTTTGTCCTTGCCCCATCGCGGATCGCGTATTAATTCTTCTGCTTGTTCTCTAGTCGATATAGCAGACTCTGTGCTACTAACTGGCAATCTGGTTTTACCAGATACGCAGGAAACTATATTCTCTAAATTAGCATAATCGTCATACGACTTAACAGAATTTTTTAACCAACCGACTGTAGAGTCACCAAAAGCATCAATAAACTTGGTTTCTAATTCTCTGAGTTTACCCACACCACCTATTTTTTTCAACTCTTCTTTTTGTCGCTGAAGCAATTCACCCTGCTCTTTTTCTGCTTCGATTTCCTTGGTTTTAGTGTAGGTGTTAAGAAGCTCCTTAAATCCGGTTTGGTTTAAGCCTATCTTTTTACCAAGCTCTTTAAGGCCTACGGCAAATATATTGTCTTTGTCGCTACCCTCTTCTTCGTATTGCTCTGGCGCACCGGAAAATGCTTTGAGTTTTTCAGAATATTCAGTAATTTGTTTACGAGCTTCGTTATAAGCACGGGCTTGCTCGGTAATGTTCTTAAAAGTACCTCGGTTGAACCACTCCGGTGGCATACCATTGCCTTTTATCCTCTCGTCGTAATACCATTCGGATTGCTCTGATAACTCTTTAACTGGAACGTTAGAGCTTTGTTCCTTAGAAACAAGCTCCTGTTGATCCACAGCATCTTCAATATCAAACAGGGTTTTGATTCCAGATTCATCATTTGTTTCAACTGCTTCATTTACAACATCATTTATCGTATCTACCATGTATCACCTGTGTTTTTATGTTGGTTATTTCCTAATGCTTTTACCCTTTCGCTTTCAAGAACGATCGGGTAAAGCTCTGCAAAAAGACTCATGCGCCTTATTAAATTGTTCTCACCTTCTGTGTAATAGGCATGGGCTATATCCAGCTTGGGGCTGGCTGTCTCCCTGCGCAAGATTAAATCTTCTTTCATTAGCTCCAAAAACCTCTTGCCATCTTTATTCATAGCAAATAGCTTATTAGCTAAATAAAGTATTTCGGTTTTTCTGCGGTTATCTTTTTCATTAGCTTTTTTGTTTAGCTCTTCTTGGACTGTCGGATGAAGCTCAAATATTGATTCCATATATCCTCTTTATTAGCCAACATCTATAGCTGGCATAGGGAGTTGCGCCAACTGCGCAGATTGCCCAAGTGGCGGTGCTTGTGGTTCCGGTGGACGCGTTTGTTGCTCAAGCTGCATACGCATCTCTCTAAATAGCTTTGCAATCTCTTCGGGTTTGTTAACTAGCTTTAAATCAACTCCCTTTTTGTTAGCTAGCCATGTTGGTATCTCTGGCATGTTTAGCGCAAGCATTGCATTGCCTTGGAAGAGTTGTACGTTGGTGGCTATGAAGCTTAATACGCTATCTACGTCTTGTTGGTTCTGTAGGGTGATGAGGGGTGAGTCATATTCGATGTTTATAAACTGATCGTTTATTTTCAAACCTATTTCCTGACCTATGATGCTTAGGTAGGGTAATCTACCTTTACGCCTGAGTATTTTTAAGCAAGCGGTTAAGAAGGGTTTAATAAACTCATGGGCAAACCTACCTATTGCGCCACCAATTCTTCTAATAAACTCTTGTTGCCTGATAGCTATTTCTGTTGCGGTCATGTTGGGGGTACGTAGATTATTGTCTAACCAGCTTGATAAAAATATATCCTTAATGGTTTTTTGCAGCTCTGCGATTGATAGTCTGGAGAAGCGAGATTCGTTAGGTAGTGGAAAAGCAGCAACAGGCATCCCACCATCTAAATCAACTGGAAAAAATGATCCTGGTTCAAGGCTAAAGGTATTGGGGTTTATTTGGAATTTCTTGGGATTATACAGGTATGCTGGTTGGGTCTTGAACTGCAATGCTTGTAAATCAAGCTTGGCAATCTCGTTAATTACTTTAATGAAGCTCAAAGCAAATTCAGCCAGTCCATGACCTATTAGGTCGCCGGAGCTACGGGAATAACGAAATCCTATGAATGGACAATAATCCTTCCATTCGCTAAAGATTTCTTTTTGGCTTTCTTTATCCTGAATGTAATAGTAATAAGCATCTGATTCTTTACCCGCGTGTTTTTCTTGCTGGGTTTTTTCTTTTTCAGGGTAATAAATTACTCCCTCTATTAATTCAAATTCTTTGTCCTTATTGTTCTGATTCATTTGCTCGGTAATAGAAGCACTCGGCCAGTTTCTCAGGATTTGTTTAGCGGTAAGCTTTTGCTCGCGCCAAAAGTTTTCCAAGTTATCGAATTTCCCCTCTTCAAAATATACCTCGTTAATAGGAACAGAGTGTACGTCAATGATTGACGAGTCGTTGGTCTCGTTAATTAGAATAACGCCAGTACCAACGCAAAAATCTAAGATAGCTTCGTGAATTGCTAAATCA
>CAXOVY010000015.1:0-22002 GCA_964213355.1 Gammaproteobacteria bacterium | reverse complement strand
TTCTGTATTTGCACCATGTCTTGCTGCATGAGCAATTGCAATTGCTTCTGCATGAATTACTTCCGGTTTTGTTTTACCGGTTTCATCTTCGCAAGACTTATCTTTTATAGAGCGTGGTACAGAATTAAATCCTTGACCTTTAATTAGTGCGTTTTCAACAACGATTATTGCACCTACTTTTTTTCTTTTAGCTGTAGAGTTTAATGTAACGTATTCTAATACGTTAATC
Source organism: Gammaproteobacteria bacterium (assembly GCA_964213355.1). Classification (GTDB taxonomy): domain Bacteria; phylum Pseudomonadota; class Gammaproteobacteria; order UBA9339; family UBA9339; genus JBAXAM01. Next base: position 21,773 of record CAXOVY010000015.1, on the reverse strand, counting down.
ATCCAATGACGGTCAGTTTTAAGTTGTTGATTATTCATCGTCTTTAGTTTTAACAAAAACAAAAGCATTTAAGTTTACATAGACTGACTTACCTTCAATTTTAAGTTCAGTTTCTTTAAACCCACCGGTTTTTGCCACTGTTAATGTTTTACCGGATTTAGATGGTTTAAGTTTTTTAATTGAAGCCGGTATTTTATTACCAGTTCACTTCCTTTTAATTCTACGTGCATAATCTTTAATTTTTTAGGTGAGAAATCAGATAGGCAAAGATATGAGAAATTTCTGATATTGAGAAATTTTTCTTTGCCGGGAGGTAAGGAACAATAACATAATGTGTCCTACAGTCATGTTTGGTAGTTTGAAAAATTCCCTATGCACCGGGCTATGTGACAGGCGTTTAGTGTTGAAGCTTACTGCAATCCACAGGGCTATTGTACTAACTACCTGATTTCCTATTGTATAACACCTAATAGGTTGATATACAATACGCTACAGGGTGCGTATTGTATAACAGCTAATAGGTTGTTGTAGTACGTTATATAGTAGGTAATAGTATAAGGTAACTAATTAAAGTTACCTTATAAATTTTTAAAGTTGTGTATTTCAACTAAGCTTCGTTTGTACTAACTAAGCCGCTTGCATTCATTTTATATACTTTAACTGTTGAAGGAGGGGCAATGTTATAAAATCTTCTTGCTTGTCTTAACCGGCTTTTCTTTATTTCAGATATCGTAACTGCGTCAGATTGATTACCACCTAATACAAAATAAGTTGTATCGCTTTCTGCTATATAAAAACCTACGTGGTTGCCACCGGGTCTATCGAATACAAGAATATCACCAAGTTCAGGTATTTCAACTTTATGACCATAATTTAAAAACCATGCAGCCCTCAATATATTATATTTATCTCCGTTAGTATCCGGTAAAGGTTTACCACACATAACACAAATAAAAGAAACAAATAATGCACACCAACTTGTGTCATCATTTTTATAGATATTATCAACCCCTAATTGTTTTGCCATATTCATAATTACGGGGTTTGAAGATGCACCCGGTATTTCCTTTATACCTAAATACTGCAATGCAGTTGCAATAACTTTAGGAAGCGGCGTAATGGTGTTAAGCCAATCATATTTAATTGGTAAGTTCATATAAAATGTTTAAAATAATTATTAAAAATGTTAAAGAAACTGCTTTTATTTTACCTGCCTTTTTCTTAAATAACCATAACCAAAATCTTCCATCAGCATCATTTTGACCCAAATAATACCACCTTTTGTTAGTGTTTTTGTTTAATACAATGTCAAATAATAAATATATCCAAGCAAATGAAATACCTCCGTAAAGTAAAGAATCTAAAACAGAAAAAGGTTTTGGAATTGCTGACGCAAGAAGACAAAAGAAAAACTTAGTAAACCAGTTGTACCGGTGAAATACAGCCATAAGTTTGTTACTTACACCATCAGCAAATTTAATTACAGCAGGTGCGTTATGCTTTGCTAAAGTTACAGCAAATAAAATCGCTATAACTTGTACGATATAAAAGTAGTATGTCATTTGTCTCTATTTATAGCGATTATTATTACAATAGTTGCTACAAATAAAGCAGCAGCATACATAAACAAGTTTTGTTTGTAAAAAGGAATATTCTTTTTTAAATCTTTATACCCGCCTTCCGGTAACTGTTTTTCAGAACCTAACTTGCTTTTGTAAATAGACCTGTAAGTAAAAAAACAAGCTGGTAGAAATGTGAGCAATGGTAGTATCCACATTGGTTCACCATCAGCAGTCCATACACTTTGCCCGTCTGAATAATGTCCACAACTTGCTAACGTTATTAGCATTAAGACGAAAATTGAAATTTTGTTTTTCATAATTGTTTGTTTTATAGATGAGAAAATATTAGGTAAATAAGAACGGATAATAAAACCTATAATAGTGCCAATTACAAGAAGCCACCAAAAATTTAAAAATGTTACTTTCTTTGATGATGCAATTTTCGTTTGTTCGTGTTTATTTTCCTGCTTTACTTCCTGTTTTGTTTTTAATAATGAATCGTATCTTTTATCTTTATCAGCAATAGTTTGTAACAATTTATCTGTTGTACGTTGTAATTGTTTTATCCTTCCACTGGCAGTTATACTTCCGTCAGACGCTATAACTATTTTGTTACTAAGCCCATTGATAATATAGTTGTATTTATCAATAAGTTCTTGAACACTGTCTTTATTAAGCATTGCAATACCTTCAGGTAAACGTGGTATTTCAGGGCAACGGGTTGAATCAAAAATAACGCTGGTAAATTCCATTTCACGTATAAGGTTTTCAAGATGTTCTTTTTCCTGTTTTATAACACTAAGACTATCTTGAAGAGTTTCAATACGAACTTCACTTGCAGTGTCGGTTACCTGCGAAAATTTCTTTGTACTGGTGCATGACTGTATAACCATTACCAGTACGATTACTAAGATTGCTTTCATGCTTTTCCGTATTTTTTCTTAATAGCAACAATCGCCAAGTCGATTCCAAAGCCGATGCCAAAACAATACACCATAGATAAACTGTCTCCAGCACCAGTCAATTCTTTAAAAAACCTCATTGAAATAAAGATAACAATTATTGTGGTAAGAGCTGATTTTAAAAGCCTCTTGATATTGTCATTCCAAAAGAATGCCCAGTTAAATTGAACTGGAGTTCTTTGCGAAGCAACGTCTCTGCTTGTTGTCTTCAGAAGGGCGTTTAGCAATACGCCAATGAGGGCAAAAATAAAACCTGCACACAGTACGCCAATAGGAATACCTGCAAGAAATGCCGCCCAAAATTCGGGGTAACTTGTTGTTGTCTGTTTCATATAAGTTGTTTTAATTATTAATAAGTATTTTTATCTTTTTTTCTTTCAAGTTTTTCATCAAATTTTTCTTTTATTACATCAAGTTTATCAAGGATTTCTTTTTGATTATTAGTTACTTCAACTTTAAATCTTTCATCACCTAATTCAAGTTTATCAATACTTTTTGTATTGGCATTCGTTTTAGCGGCTATCATAGTTATAGCTATCACAATAGCTACAACTTGTATCAATACAGCAAGAACGAATTGGCTTAATGAAACAAAGGCTCTTAACTTATCTTTACTATTATCTTCTGCAATTACATGACGATGATAGTTTTTTTGTTCCATCTTATTTCTTTTTTGTTGTGTCAGATAATTGTTTTCTTAATTGAGGAAGGATAAGCATTTCCAAACTATCGATGCTTCGGGTAATGAACTTGACCTGTTGATTATTCAGGTTGCTTTCATCAGCTATCTGCCTTATCACTTCAAGTTTATTGATGTGCTTCTGCCACTCTTCGGTGCTGGCCTGAACGGTTAATATTTTTTCACTCTGAGTGGTGAAAGAGAAAATGGTTACTGCGACTAAGAGAATGATTGCTTTTTTCATATTGTTGTTTTAATTTTTACTTTTATTGTTGATAATGCCTGGAAAAATCCACCGCCTAACGCATATTCAATGGCTATTGTAACATAATCAACTGCCATAGTGTGTGCAGTGGTGTACCAAAATCTAACTCCAAAATCAGGGTCGTTTACTATGTCAGGAGTAATTGTAGTCTGCGTTAATGTCCATGTGTCGGTTGCCGATCCGTATGTGTAAACTGTTTTACCTGTTCCGTTGATACTTGCGGTTTTTGTACTGCCAAACAACGCCCCGCCTGCATCCTGTAATCTTCCATTTAATGTTTCTGCGCCAGTTGAACTTTCGCTTGCCTCTATCCTTACTGTTATTCCGGTTATCTGTGCATTTTGCGGAATTGTAAACGAATAAGTCTTTCCGACAAGATATTGCGAAGAAGCTGCTGCCGTACAGGTCGCATCTGTTGTATTATCACTTACTATATTACCCGGATTTACCCACGCCGTTGCACCTATGCCAGCATCATTTGTTCCTGATGTCGGGAAAACATTACCCGTTGAAACCAATGGCTTTAATGGGATTAAAAAACATATTGCTATTAAAAACCATTTCATGCTGCTCTTTTTAAAAGTTCATTAAATTTAATTCTTCTTCTTCCAAACATTGATGGGATTAATAATACAATCCACCATAGATATTGACAACCTACAATTCTCCATTTTGAAGTAACCGTATTCCATAGAAAGATACAATCAAGCCTTGTTGATAAAACAGTCGTTGTTGGCAATGGTACTGTACTGGCTTCAAAACTTGCGCCCCATGTAATCCCCCTTGCCGTTCCATTATCGGTTATATCAATTCTCAACACATCACCTTCAATCGGCGTACCAGAAAGGTTTGTGGTCATTGAAGTAATCGCCTGTGCTAACCCTGTTATATGTGCAACATCGGTAACGTCTGTATTGATTGTTGGCGTTGCCGATTGTGATACTGCGGGTGCTCTTAATGTTCTACGCTTATTGGTTAGTGTTTGCGTTCCATCAATAGTTACAACACTCGTAGCGGTATTTGTTGGAGTTGTAATCTTTAAAGTTCCAGTACCCACTGTTAATATTCCAGCCGTATGAGTAGCCACCCAATCACCATTTTCAACATTCATTACAAAGCCGGTGTTCCCGAATAAATTTTGCCATCCCAATGCAGTTGTTCCAAGTGAGTTGCCGCCATCTGCTGCCGGAGAAAATGCAGTTGATGTTAATAATAATTCTGCTCCACTACTTACCGCAAACCCAAGATTACCTGCACCCGTGGGTCTATACATTCCTTCAACGGGTACAGTGGTTGCGTTGGCTGTGAAATTACCGGCATTAACAATATTAGCGAAGGTTGCACTTTGGTCTGCATTACCTGTTAAAAAAGTAGTTGGTGTACTACCTGAAGTAGTTGTTTGTAATATCATTGTCCTGGATGCACCTGTACCAGATAAGATTGTCATGTTACTTGCACCACCTGTAATATCACCTACAGCAGTGAGTGAACCAGAAACATTTCCTGTTCCGTCAAATGTTTGCCCCCACAATGTTCTTGAAGTAAGTCCTATTGTTCTTGCGGTTGAACCGTTATAAGTACCGGAAAAAGTTAATGAACCGTTCGTTGCTGTTAAATCAGCAAGGGTAACATTACCACTCAATGCAAATCCGGCAACGGTTGTTGTTTGGGGAACATAAGCAGTAGATGTAAAGGCATTGCTTCCAAGTATTGTATCTCTTAAAATTCCCGATGCGTTGTATAGAAAGTTACCGGATGAACCCCCTGTGATTGTTGTTGTGGCTATTGTCAAACCACCTCCTCCTAATGTTTCTATTTTGTCATATAAAGCATTTTTTGTTGGAACTTCTGTTGACCCATTCCATCCTGCACCATAGGCTTCATCGGCTACCGTTACATCACCTGTTGCTATTACATTGCTCACCTTTATTTCTGTCCATGCTGAATTATTTCTATCTAAAAAGTCGAGATGACCGGCTGAAGTTTCTTGTATTTTTGAATTGCTTCCCGTTGTTCCGAAAAGAACTGCCAATGGAACATAAGCTAAAGAACCCACTGTAATATCGCCGGTTATAGTTGCATGGCCTGTTACTTGTAATTTAAAATCTCCTAAATCACTTCCGCTTCCTATCTGCAACTCACCATCAGCGTTATATTTAAACAAATCATTGTTACTTAATACCCCTGCTGAATCATAAAGTATTCTACGGGTTGCACTATTGGCTATTGTTGTTGTTCCTACTGTTAATCCACCGGCAGATGGTGTTTCCCATGTTGGGGCTGCTGCTGCACCGTTGCTTGTTAATACTTTTGCTGCATCGCCAAATGCTAATTCCGTAACATCTCCCGAAGTATTTGAATAAAATAATCTCCATGCTGTTTGATCTACAAATTGAGTTAGGTTGGTATAACCACTGCCGCCAACACTATCTTTAGAAATAACCTGCATCCTGTTTGTTACATTATCCCAAACCCAAACTTTTTTATTTGTCATGTTTGAAGCTGCTTCAGTAGTTCTATTTATCCATGCTCCATTGGCAAAATCAAATAATGCTGAATCAGGTTTAAGGCTTATAAGTGACGTATTGCTTGCGCCGCCGTATCGTTTTGATTTTAAGGAAATGCCCCTATAATCTTCAGTAGCACTATAACCAACATTTATTGTATTGACATTAAAACCACTTCCCAATCCTGTTGTACTGTCTGTTGTTTCAATTTGAATTTGACCGGATGGTAATCCTTCTATTCTATTCGCCCTATAAGCATCCGCATTATCTGTTGAGTAAAGTTTAAACCTGTCATACTTTAATTCAAACTTATTCAGGTCAGAATTTCCATATACATCAAATTCGTTTGGGCCGATGTGATATTTCCAGTCCCCAAGATTGTTAAAAGTGTAGGCATACCCGGCTCCGGCATAAGTTCTCGCTGCCGTTTGTGTGAGATTTGTATTAGCGAAATTCTTTGTATAAGTAATATTTACTAAATCCCACTTAACGGCATCTGTATTATACATGAAATTTGCAGCAAAGTCTGAAGTTGCAACCGTAACAGATGGTAAAACATAGTCGCCTATTGCCCTAAAAATTGCGTTCCATGTAAGAGCCTGAGGGGTGGCTAACGCATTAATTCTTATTGTCAATAATTGCCCGTCTCTTGGTGTTCCTGCAGGAGCATTAATAGTTAAACCTGCACTTAAAGAAACGACCGAAACAATATCGGTAGAATCCGAATTAACTGTTACAGATGTCGGTGAGGTTACTGAATAAACTCTCGGTGTAATTCTTGCACCTATCTTATAATCAGGGGCTTCCCAAATCTGATTTTTTGGTGGGTATGTAAAAAACTTAATCTTACCTATACTATCCATGTAAGTTCCAATAGCATATTTACCCCCGACAGGATGAATAACGGCGGGATAACCAAAATCAAGCGGCACAGAAGTAGCAGGCGTAGCAATATCAACCCTTGTACGACTATCCCATCCCGATACCCCGTTTTTTATTAAATCAACGGCTGCACCATAGATAACTCTTAATTTCATTTCAAATCTTTCTCCGTAATAACAAGCAACCATTCTCCTGCCGTCCAATCCGATAAATGTAGTTATCCATGCGTTTGTTGGATTGCTTTCAGACCAATTATCAAAAAGAACTAAGCCCTGATCTACCCATGTTAAACCATTATCTAAACTTTTCCATTGATTGAAACAAACAGAATCCTCTGTTCTGCTTAATGCAAGTATTTGTCCGCCGCCTACATAGGTAGTTGAAGTCTCTGTATATTGGCGAAGTCCGGTTGCTATTGTAATGGGAGAATCCCACGTTGTGCCATTATCAGAACTTCTTACAGCATAGATAGTATAAGTTGTACCAGTGAATCCGTACCATGTCATTAAAAGTTTATCATCAGCAATAGAAATTAATGCCCCATAAGGAGAATACTCTGCTTCTCCCTCATCAGATAGTGAAACTGGCGAAGACCATGTTACCCCTTCATCATCGGAGTATATATAATACTGACCGCCGTATGATACTCCACCAAGATACCTTATGAATGATACTATCAATCTTCCGGTAGGTGTAACTCCACCGCCATAGTTTCTAATATCAACTCCTGATTCGCTATGAATAATTGAAGTATCATCCCATGTTTTACCCTGATCGGTTGATACCCTCATTTTCATTACTGCATCACCATCAAACCCATGAACAGAACCCGACCTGTAAACAATTACCATCTTGCCTGAAGGGAATTGACCCATTATACTAAAACCGTCATATCTGCCGGGGATAGTAATTGTTGCCGGGATGGTATCAGTTGGAATCATATCTATATTACTGGCTTGCGATACAGTTGTAGTACCACCGCCACTTGTAATATTCACCGTAATAGAATCACTATTTCTTGTTGCAGTAACACCTGCGCCAATAAAATTTACAACTGTTGCAGTTTTAACAGCACCTAAAGCGGTTCCTTCGTCCCTGAATTGTATGCCGTCTTGTTTACTACTCGCTATGACACTTTGAGCTATCCACGATTTAACTCCATCTCCCGTTGTTCCATAAAACATATCATTGCCGGGATTTAATTCATCATTTTCAAGTTGTAGACTATCGCCTGTTCCTTTTACAATAGAGTATCGGACATTGACAGAGCCGCCGCCCCCTCCCGGCCAATAGGTAGCTTGGTAGAGTTGATTTAATGTTCCACCTGTCCCCGTTGTGTTTACTACTACTTGTTTGAAGTTAGTTGTATCTGCGAAGTTTGGGAGCGTTCTAATTTTTACAATATCCCCAATTATAATCGTACTATCATTATAAACAGAAACACCCCCGCTGCCATCATTTGAACCAATAGAAGCTATTGTGCTATCAATATTTAACTGAGTAGTATTAGCTCCGCCTCGTCTGATGTTAGCATAAAAACCGAGTGTATTATGTGTAAGTGTATAAGCTAATCCATTTGAGGAATTATTTCCCGTCAGAGTACTCCCCGCCGTAAGTGTCTGCTGCCATGTAGGTATAGAACCACCCCACCCCACCAGCCCCTTGATAGCGTTACTGTCAACTTCATGGTCTCTGTCAATAGAAAAATCACCACCACCTGTTAATCCCCAGCCAGTAGTAATACTTCTGATTTGTGGGGTGTATTTGGCGTCAAAATAATTTTCACTTCTCCATTTACCTGCCCCTGTATCGAGTGAGTAATTTCCGTTACTGTATTGTATTGGGTAGGTAGCGGAAAAAAGGCTTCTGACTTTTGAATAAAAGGAGGCGATGTCGGTGGTGTCAACAGATGTGAGATACCCGGCCAGCCAATGCCGATAATTTAAAAGCATAGATGCTGTATCACTATTTTTCAGCCTTGCCAACAAAGAATCATACAAATCTATTTGGTCTGGTAAGTTGCCGGTTATTGTTCCCCAAACACCTCCACTTGAACCAGCAACTCCTATATGAACAGAATCCCAAACCAAAAGCTTTGAGTCATATAGCCAGAGCCTTTTATTACAAGTATCATAATAAATTCCGGCTTTCTTTAAAGAAGAATCGAGTACAGTTGGTAATGCTGGCGAGCCACAACCAGTAGGCGGTGATAAAAAACGGTCTGTTGAAATACCATGTTCCTTTTTACCTACAAGTAAAGCAGGTTGATAAATTTGAGAATAGCAAATTGTTGCTACAATTAAAAACAAAGATGTTAAAAATATTTTTTTCATATTTAAAGTTTTATAATTGTCCAAAAGATTGTTATATTTTGTACTTCACCTGAAACTTCTTGCAATGATATGACAAATTTATTTGGTTTATCAGTTGCATGGTGATACCAACAACCACAAAGTTTATTATCACGGAAATAAGTAGCTATTACATTTGATTTAATACTAAATAATACACCGTAATCACCTGCAATTGCTTTATTATGTGTTATTGTATAAGTCGGGTCACCTGCTGGTACATCTCCCACATTTTGAATACCTGCGGCAATTATTGTTCCTGCCGGTGTTGCACCCGGTACAATAAATGTGCTGCTATTAAAATAAACCACATTCCATTTAACACCATCAAAAACAAAACAAGCTTCAGTAAGTGACGGTAAATCAATTTCACCGATATCGCCTCCCGGCCATTTTAGATTTGCATTATCAAATTTTACTTTTGCTATACTTGCACTCATATTATTAAAACAAAAACCGAATCCGGCAGGTGGGTTGATTACAAACGTATATGTAAATGCTCCTTGAAATCTTAACAACTTACGTAAATGTGCTGCAATATAATCTGTATTTGCTGCAATATCTATAAATAAATCTGCAACTGCCTGTGTTGCGCCAAACCATTTTGCAACAACAGAATCATTTACTACAGTAGTAACAGCTTTTGGTTTTTTCTCAATTGTAAATTCTTCCTGATCATTAAATACGTCAGGATTATTTAATTGAAATGAACCTGTACTTTGGTCAATGGTATAATGTACAGTAGGAAATAACTTTCCATAACCATTACGTTCAATTGTATATTCATCTTCTGTAAGCCCAACAAGTAGCGAATTTGTATATGTATCAGAATTTGCAATAGGGGTTAACGGGTCACCATCACCAATTTTAAAACGTATTGGAGTAAATACTGTTACAATATCTTCTTTCGGTTCTTCGTTATATTCATGAAGCAAAGTAGCTGAAGTAACACCATAAAGCCTTATAATATGAACAACTTTGTCCATACCGTTTACTATAACAGTTTCAATTACTTGGTGACCTGCGCCGGGTGTAGGTATTCCTCCGGCATCTTTTTCTACCAGTACTTGTGTATATACTTCTTGCCCTGCGCCATCATTAACTGCTTCCCATATCTTAACTATAAAATCTTCAGTTAAGCCGGATTTTGAAACAACAAATTTTATTACCATGACTTAGCTATTTATAAGTACTTCATTTATTGGTACAATAGAACCCGGTGCAAATATTGCCGTATCTATATTATATGCCAATACCAATCCGGGTGCTAAAGGTGTAGTATCTGCAAACTCCAAACTTTGTGAATTAAACGAAGGTACAATATCAATTGTACCACCTATTAAGGGATACTGACCTTGCTTATGTTTTTCCCATTTAGCTTCAGCTTCTGCACAATATCTCATATTCTCTACACTAACAATATCGCAACAAAGTATTCTATTAACAATATCTAAAACCCATGGCGCAACTCCTAATCTTGCACCCACAATCATATTACAGCCTATAGAAAGTTTAAACTTTCTTGACGGAGTTACTTCCAAAAGTTCAGTATCTTTTACTTGATTTATATAATCCGTTCCACCACGTTCAGGGTAAAAGTCATGAATAACAGCTTCACAACGGAAATAAAATTTGATACCGGTTGAAAAAGCAACATCAAATTTGTTATAAGAATTATTATACCTAAAAAGCATAGTACCCGGCCATTCTGTTTTTATTTCTATTGGTTCAGAAAGTATAGACCAATTAATAGATTCTTCGAATACAACACCAAATTTTAAAAATATTATTTTTTCTGAAACGTCTGTAACATCAAATGTAGTTTCATAAATAGAATAGTTTATTGCTGTATATACTGCAACCCAATTAAATACTTTTATTTGGTTATTATACCGGTCAATTACTTTTATAGATTGGGGTGCAATACTGCTTTCTACTTGTATCTTTGTTGTATTTGACTTAACCCATTTCTGCCGGTAAAAAGATTTCATTTCGAAATACCTGATTTGTTCAATGAACCAGTTATCGTCAAAATGTATTCCCGGTGCATCCGTTATTGGAACGAACTTAAATGGATTACACAAAGGTATTTTAAAATGGTTCATAATTTATTAAATTTTTCTAACAATTGACCGGGCAAAGCAATTAACTTCCATTCTTGTACTTCTAACGTTGCAGTCTTTACGCCACCATCCCATAAATAACCATACCATTGTAAGTCATTCCACTTAAATTTTACTTTCCCGTATGGTTTATCTTTAAATAATTGCAACATATTTACCGGTACTTTTGTTTTAAAATTAAAATAATAAGGTACGATTAATTTTTCAGTTAACGCACCTATAGCAATATCTTCTGACTGTAAAATAGTAACACCGGCTAAAGTAGTTGATAAATCTTTATTCTTATCAGCAGTCATCTTACCTATTTTTTCTGCATCTAAAAAATCCATCATACCATGTATAAAAGGTGCATGTGCTAATATTGCATGTTTAGGCGTCAATTCTAAGTTAAAAGCAGTATCGTAATGAGGTAAACCTAATACACCGGTATAAGCAGGTCTATAAAGCTTATAATAATGAATAAACCCGTCAATAAATTCTACGATATCTGTATTTAACATAAAAGTATCGTTATCGCTATTTGTATCTGTTGTTTTTTTCTTTTCAAAATTAATCCGTAATAATTCTGCACCCATAAAATCTGCACGCACAGGTGAAATTAAATTAAGTTCAGCAATTATTTTTGTTACCGGGCATGACCATTGTTGTCCTTGATTAACTTCATATTTACCATTTACATCTGTATAATCTTGTTTTTCATAACCTGCTTTTATTGTGTTGAATAAAAGGTCTTCAGCTATTATAATTGTAGCATCTGATACTTGTCCTAAGTCAACAGAAATCTCATTATTACGAAAGAAATAATTTAATGGTTCAATTACAATATCATTACCTTCTATACCAAGACCGGCATATCTTAAAGATTTATACAAATCATAAATACTTATTTTAAACGCTGAACTTGGTATAATAGGCACTACAGTATCATCGAACTTTATTCCTCTTAATGAATCACCGCAAGTATAAATTAAATCTTTCCTGGCCAGCAACCAATCAGATTTAAAACCACATTTACCGTCTGACATTTTATTTATTACTTGGTCTATTAATCTATGAATATAAAGGCCATTTACATAAGAAGATGCATATTTATAAACATAGTCTATAAGAATACTGCCACTTTTCACAGTAAATTGGGTTGTCGGGTCAGCTCCGCTACCTCCGAATAATTTAAAATGTACCCGGCTTCCGGCAGGAACGGTAATTGTTACATCAAATGTAAAATTTCTTGTTTCGCCTATAGTACCTGTTGGTGCAGAAAACGGGATTAAATCATATTGTGTTGAACTTCCTGAAATTCCGTCATTAACTTCTAACCTTAATACAGGATTGACAGCTTTATCATAAAATATTTTAAAATCATCAGTATGAACCCTTATATCTTGAAGTTTATCTGTTCTATATGCATAATCTTCGTTAGGGTATATGGAAGATTGTTTTGGCATTACATCAAAAAAGTATTCTTCTGCCGGATTGCCCTCTCTGGAAAATTCAACCATACCAAGATAATATAATAATGTTCCTACACAAGCTTGTTCACCAACTACCCCGTATGTTCTATTAAAATCAAAAGCCACTCCATCCATCAATACTGTTTTTACTTCTGCATCAGTATCTATAGGTACTTCCATAAGTGTACTCTCAAATGCTTTTAAATATTTTGATACTCCACCTTCGGTTGCTTCTATTACAACACCGGTAAGTTGTTCTTTATATTTACTAAAATTTAGTTCAGATAAATACCAGTCTTCATATAGATAGCCTAAAGCAATCCGGTTGAGTTTTTTAATTAATAAATAAACAACAGCTTCGATACCGTGTTTCCATATTTGGTCTTTTAATATTGCCCCTCCGTCTTTTGGAAATGTCATTGGTACAGTCATATCTCTAAACATACCAAAATATTTTACATTCCTAAAAAACTTTACTAAAGTATCTTTCCATCCTTGAGGCGAATAACGAAGGTTAGCCGGTTGCCCGTTTGGCTTTTTTAAATCACCATCACCAATTAATATTTGACCTGCATCTGACTGGTATAACGGTAAACCGTCTTTATTTATTAAGAAGTATATGTATTCCGGCCTTTCCATTTAATTTCTTATATGTTGATTGAACCACGCACTTGTTTCAATTCCGTGCTCATTATATAAAGTTATTCCTGTCTTTTTCCTTATATCTGAAAGTAAATCTACCACTTTATTAAGTTGTTCATCTTTCTTATTATTTGTTGCAGCAACTATAAACTTAGTAGTGTTCCCTGTTGAACGTAACATAGCTTCGGTTACCTGATTTGTTAAAATTTGGTCATTACGGCCAATATCAATTATTGCAGGTTTTTCATATAACCTCATTTTACCGTCAGAATCGACACGAAATTCTCTACCTTTTTCAGCTACTAACGCTTTACCTTCATATTTATTTGCTTTATCTTTACCAGTTGCAAAATGTGGTATAGGGGTAGCAATTGCAACAGCAAGTTGAGCAGCACCCATTACACCTGCTATAATTGCTTCAAGAACATTTCCTTTAGATAAAAATTTAGACACAGCTACAGCAGTATTTAATACAATTGATGCAATACTGGCAGCTTTTTCAAATCTTGCACGTTCTTGATCAAGTCGCCTTTGCTTAAGTTCTAAAACCTGCTTACGGGCTTCCGCAAGCCGGTGTATACTATCAATCTTAGCTGCTTTGTCCTGTTCATTTAATATAGACTGGTTTGCAATTTCAATTTCACGTTGTTCTTGTTCGTCTAATATATCAATTTGGTCTTGTACAGCATTCTTTTGTTTATCATAAAAAGCCCCGGCAAAACCACTCATTAAATCAAATACAAACCTTGCGATTTCTGCAATTTTTTCAAAAGTTTCCTGGAAGTCTTCAACAGTTTCTTTATTTTTATCCTTAAGAAAATCAGCAACAAATGTAGCAAGACTTATTTCAAGACCGGCTAATTTAGATTTAGCCGTCATAACAGCGTCAATGTCTTCCTGTTTACCGCTTGCCAATGCACGTATTTCAGCTAAGGTGAGTGTTTCCTTTGTGAATCTAATGTCCTCTTCTAAAAGAGCAATATTTAAAGCTTGTATAAGTCTTAACCTTTTCTTATTATAATCTTTTTCTTTTATTTCACCACGGTTAAATTTTTCTTCAAGCAATAAAAGGTCACCGTCATACTGATTTTTTATTTCCTGTAAATTATTTTCATGTATCGATTTACTATGTGCATCGTATTCTCTTTCAAGACGTTCTTTTTCTTTTATAACAAAATCAATACTGTATTTAGCAATTTCGCCTTGTTTTTTACCGGTTTCTTCGTCAAGTTTAAGAATAGCTGAATTTGTATTTGTTTCTACTAATAACCGTTTAGCAGCGTATTCTTCAGTAATAGATTGTAATACTTTCTTATTTTTAGTTTTACGTTTTTCTTCTTCTTCCTGGTAATCTAAATTACCAAGTTCAAACTCTTTTTCCTTCATAATAAGTAATAATGACTGGTCATAAAAATCTCTTGCAGCAGCAAGTCTTTCATCCCAAGATTTCTTTTCATTATCAATAATTATAGAATCAGCATCAAGATTGTCTTGTATTATTCGTTTCTGTACTTCAAACAATACTTTACGCTTTTCTTGTTCATTTTTAAATAAATCTGATAAATCGTCATGGCCTTTTGGTGATTTTTTTGGTTTTTCAGGTTTACCAAATAAAGAATCTGCAGAAGTTAAAGTAGCACCAATTTCTAACGCACTTTCAAGTTCTCTTTTTGCTGCTATAACTTTAGGGTCTTTTTCTATAGCTTTAGCAAGAAATCTTTTTTGACTGGCAATTTGGTCAGCTATTGCAGCTTCTGAACCAACTGAATACTTTATTAGCTTACCGCCAACATTAATAAATTGTTCAGTCGCAATTCCTTCAATCGGTGTTGTAGCTTGTATCGAAAATTGTAAATTTTTCTGTCTGGATTTTTCTTGAGCAAGTAAATATGCTTCAGCCTTATCACCTATTATTGCTTCAGATGCTCTTGCTAACGCTCTTCTCTTTATTAACTCAATTTGGTCATTAATACTTTGGTTTATTAAAGTTAAATTATTTATTTGTTTACGGTCTATTTGGTTTGCAGCTTCAGCCGTCTTATTATATTCCGTTGCCAACCTTAATCTTTCTACAACCGGTATATTCGTGTCATTTAATTTTGCTTTTATCAATTCGAGTTGAGCGTATTCTTTACCTAAACCTTTTGCAGCTGCTTCTGAAATCTCCCCTAAAGTTTTTTGCTTTTGCGCAAAATCAGATATTTTTTTACCAGTACTTGCAAATAAACTTCCAATTGAACTAAATAATTTTTCAATACCAACAAATGCAAGATTAAATATACCAGCAATCCCTATACCAGGGAGAATAAAAGCAAGTCGTCTTATATGTCCAAACGCACCACGAGTAGCTTTAAGTATTCTTGATGTGCTTGATTCAGCAGCAGCAGCGTAATTACCTACATTATTTTTTTGTACCTGTAAAAGATTACTGTTAGAAGTAATTAGCCGGTTGTTTTGATTCATTGCTTCATTAATAAGCAATACTTTCTTTTGTCCTGATTCAGTAGTAACATTAACTTGTTTCCTTATTGCTAAAAGTTGTTTATTATTTTCAATTGCTTCTTTTTCTGTTTTTGCCCCGGCAAGTCTTGCAATAGTTAATCCTTTTAATTCTCTACCCTCTACTAATGTTGTTTTTGCAACACCAACCTGTGCAGCGGCCATAGCTGTTGCTGAATTAGCTGCTTTAGCCTGTGCAATATCCAGTTCAGAAACAACCGTTCCAGCCTTTTTAAGGTTTTCAACATCATTATTCGCTATAATAGTATAAGGAATTGATTCTATAGGACGTTGCGCTAATTTAGTATTTGCTGCTTTAGACCCTGTTGTTTTACTTAATGCAGTAGCTTCTTTTTCAGCGGCAGTAGCATTTGCTAATCTTTCTTTAGTTTCAAGTATCTTACCCCTTGTAACTTCATTAGATACTTTTACTTCTGCTGCCGTTGCCCTTGCAGCCATTTCAGCTGCTTTAGATTCTTTTATTTTTAAATCTATTATACGTTGTTCAGTTATTTGGTATTGTTTTTGTGCCGCTTCCAACTTCTTTATTTCTGCTTGGTACAGCTTTATAGAAGCAGAAGCTTCCTTTATAGATTTACTGGATTCTATTTTAATACCAAGACTGGAAAGTTCTTTTATACCTGTTTTTATTTCTCCGAATAAACCAAGTATTCTGGCTTTCTCTTTTTCAAGAGCCTTAAGGTCAGAAAATTTATTAAAGAGTTGTTCCATTATAACATTTTTAACGCATCTTGCTCTTCAATGAATAAATTATAATAACTACAATATACTGCCGTTGTTATCTTTGTTTTATCTATTCTAAAACCCATGTACTTTTGTACAACAGCTAAATCTTTATCATAATCTTGTATAGTACGTGCAGCTAAATTACCTTGCTCCGGGCACATTAACTTATATTCAGTGTGGTATTGATTTAATTGGACATAGAAAAATTTAGCTTCCATTTCTACAGCCATAATAGACTTTATATAAGCTTCCCGATCATCATTTTGTAATATAAGAGGTAAACCCCAACTTTCTACAATTTTTGCAATTTCTTCATCATAACCTTTATACTTCAAAAAATTAAACGCTCCCATTTCACCAAATAACATATCTATTTTTAACTGTGCAACATTTATTTTTTTCCACAGGTCAAATATTGACTCCGATTTATTAGTTTTTATAAGGCTTGAATATTCAGCTTTTATATCTTCCCAAGCATCACGAAGTTCATCATCAGAAGGATGACCTTTTATGGTTAAAAACACCGGGTTTTCAGATACTATTATCTGAATAAAACTACCATAAGGCAAGGTTTCGCAACTTTGGTGAAACATATTGTTTAACTGGTTGTCCTGGTTCAAGCCGGTCTGCTCTAATATAGGTAATTCCTTCGATTGTTTCGCAGATAGCGACCCATTGCCCGGTTTCATTTGCCAAGGCCAAAGCTTTCTTATATGTTTGTTCCTGTTGCTCAATTTGGTCTTTTACTTTTTGTGTACAATTCTCACACGCCATTTATTCGTTGTTTAATTAATTTCACCACTTCGGGCTTAAGAAAATATTTCGAATATTCCTGTGCGAATGGTGTACTTAATCCAAAAATGTTTTTACCTTGCAACGATACTAACATAGATGTTTTTTCATCGACACTACTAAAAACAAGTGAAGCAGATTCAGGCCGGATATCAACAATTATATCTGATTGAAACGCACCGGTTAACCGGTTATCTATATTACCTAACCCGGCTAATGGATTCATTGCGAATTTCTTTGCAGCGTAAGTCTTACTTTTATACTTACCTATTTTAGTTCCATCTGACCTTAAACCTTCAAGCAATTGATTCCTTTGCGAATCAGTTAACCGTTTTTGCGTATTTTCCATTGCTATTCCAACAATATCTGCAATAGAAACTGCTTCTAATTTACTTATCATTGCATTTATACCCGGCATAACACAATAATTTAAAAGAGCCACTACCATTAAGTAGTGGCTTTTTACGATTTATTCTTTAGGTTTGGATTCCAGATTTTGTTTGTAAAAACCCTCTTTCTGGTTCTTTACCTGGTTTATCTTTTCCAGCTAATTTTTTTTCTTCTGCTGATTCAGCAGCGTCAAAATCAGCACAGGCTTTAACACATGTATCGTAAGCCTTAGCAGACCAATTAGCATCATTAGATATACCATCAGTTTCCATAGCTTTAACAGCTTCATCTTTTTTCTTAGCAGCAAAATGTCTTGCATTAAGACCAATTCCATCTACTACTGCCGTTACAGGTTTACTCATTTTTTAAATTTTTATGTTAATTATTATGGTTTTGTAACAATAATTGGAATACCTTCAAAAGGTTTAACAGAAGCTGCTGCCATTGCTGCGGTAGTTGGCATATTTAATTGCAGTCTGTCTCCGGAAGCCAAAGCTGTAAATGCAGTACTATCAAAAGTAATAACAAGCACACCATTTGCACCATCAGTAGCTACACTGGTAATAGTAAATGCTGCATTGGTTTGCAGGTTTGTTGCTGTCCACGTTAATGCGGCAAGCGCAGCTCCGTATAAAGTGTAAAGGTCTGTACCACCATCAGCTTTAATATATGTTTTAAATACATTTGCGACTTGGCTAAATTTAGATAGATTTATATTAACCAAACCAAAAGCAGTTGACAAAGTTGAATCTGCAACTACATATAAACTGTTATCACGGTATTCGCTTATACTCCCTAAAGTTATACGTAATGAATACTGGTCAACAGCATCAGCGACCGGGAATTTAGATGTATCAGCATAAGCCTGTAATACATTAAAACCTTTAAAACCACCTGCTCCGTCATCAGTGCCATAAACCGTCCAACCTTCATCAACAAAGAAAACATCAAGAGAAGCACCTGAAATTTGAGCTATTCTTTTATGCCTTGCTTCTGTACCATTATAACCGTAACGAAATGCAGGTATTGCATCATTTACAATTATGGTAGCTGTTGTAAGATTACCGATTGAACCTGTTCCCGGTTCACCTGTATTATCAACAAAATTTAGTAAATCCCATATCGGATACACTCTTGAACCTCTTGCAGCAGTACATTTATCCTTTACTGCTTGTATAAATGCTGCTTTAGAGGCGATATCAGCACCGGTAAACGCAACCCCGGCATCTGCAAATATTACGCCCTTCATCTTTTTCTTTTTCAAATCACAAGGTGGTACACCTACATTGAAGATAGAATCAGGTGAAGCACAATTTGCAAGACCGACAATTGTAGCTGCGTAAGCTATACCACTGGAATCTTTAGAGGTAAACCATTGGAATATTGCAGCTAAAATAACGGTAACAGATAAAAGTGTTACCGGTAGCATACGTGGCGCAAAAGCTCTTTGAAAATGAACTTTTGTGTTGTACACTGAATGTTTTATAAAATTTGTTTTTTTCATTATTAAAATGATTTAAAGTTTGAACAATTTAGATTGTTATTAATATCAATTTCCAAATTAACTATGTCAATACAATCAACAGCGTCATTAAAATTTTCTTGTTGGATTACACCCCAATAATAACGTTCAGTGTATTCATGGTTTCTTTGCCCGTATTTTGTAACTATTGCTTGGTGATTATCCATTTGATTGAGTAATTCAGAATAAATTGGGATAAGAACTGGTTTAAAAATATTATCCATTCTTTGTTTTGCCTTGTAAAGTTTTTCAGTATGCATAAACAAGACAACCCTTACTTTAGTAGTACCATAAAAAGCGCCACCGGCACTATCTATTTTATTAACTGTAAAAGGCTGTACCAACCAAAATAACGGATATTTTTTAGCAGCGTCTGTTGCATTTTCGCTATACTGTTTTAAAGTTTCATTTAGTTCATCAAGATACCCAAATTGATAATTGAGTACAGCTAAATTAAGATTAGCTTTAATAGTTGTTACTATATCTGCAAAAACCTCCACTAATATGTAAGCCGGGTTGTTCATATACCCAAAACATTTATTACTGTAAATAAATTCCGGTCAATTCTTAAAATATCAAACTCCGGATAAATGTCTTGTTTAATATACATAAACTCCCAAAATTCTTTATTCCATTCAACCATTTCATTCCATGCTCTTACCTGCTTATTAACACTACTCATATTAATACTTGCTGCGGAATTTGCTTTTCTTTCACCATTACCACTTGTTACAGAAACTTCTTTGCGTAACCACCAGTAATATATGTAATTAGCAATAGGTGACAAAACACTGCTCCTCTTAAAACCATACCACTTGGTAGATTTTCCAAAACGGTTTTCATATTCTAAACCATCCCGGAGGTCTTTATACTTACCTACGGCATTACCATCCCACGTTTTGTATAGCTTGTACAAAGGATAACCAAGAAGCTTTTCGAGAAATTCTGGTTCAAGCTTATCTATCATTGCTGTTAGATTAGTTAAAACAGAACTTTCTGTAAGCTGGGCAATTGTTAATTGTCCGGTAAAAAATGACGTTGCGACTATATTAGCCATAGTTAAATTGTTTTAAAAAACTACTCCCGGTAAAGCAGGTATGTTCGTTGTGATAACGATTGTGTTGCTGTTGACCGCCATTGAAATTTTAGTTTCTGATAAGGGACATCAGACATTGTATATTTATATGTCGTAAGCCCGGTATTATCAGAAGTAACTAAACTATCAATAGGTGTTGTAATGTACGTTGTACCGTTTACACTACCATACACATACATCTTTGCGCTTACTGTACCGGTTATTTTTGTAACATCGGCTGAAACGGCAAGATGTGCCTTTTTACCAGTTATACTTACAATATAAGTGGTTGTATCTGCATTTGTAAGTGTGTCAAGCACACCAAGAAAAGCTGCATAATTCCTGGAAATATTTACCTGCGCTGTAACGGGTTTCGTTTGCAGCAATGATACTATAAATACCATTGCTAAAATTATTAGTTTCATTCTTTTTAAATTTAAATTGTTTACTGAATGTATTTCGGGTTTGGTATTTGAATAGTGTCCCCTACTTCATTGTCATTTACAAACCATTCAGGATGTATCCTTAAATCCTTTTTGGTAAGTACATGATCAATCATTTCAGGTTCATCTTCACCGGCATCACCATCAATAGTTACATATCCTTCTTCTTTCCATCTTTTAGCATCACTGTCTGATACCATTATGGTTCTACCTTCATTAATACCAACCGGGTGTTCTTTTACAAAAGTTACCGTTTTCATTGTTTTATTTTTTAGTTTATGATTTGCTTTTTACGGTGTAGCGAGAGCAATTAAAGCTGCAGAAATATCAGTACATTTCATAAAAGCATTTTTATCAACATTCCTTATAAGCAAATTAAGCCTTTCATAAACTTTAAGAGTAGCAACTTCAGTTTCAAAATTAGTTGCATTCTCGTAACTGATTTCAGCAATAGCAACTTTACGCTGATACCCTGTAGCTTTAGTACTATCAAACACTCTTAAACTATTAGCCGGTACATTCGGATTACTCCGTACAATCATACCATCAATAGTATATTCTTTCCCGCCGGTGCGAACTACAAAAGGTGGCATCTGGTAATTATCATTCTTATCTTTAATAAGTAATGCTTTATACCTGTCAATCGTATTAAATAATACCACGTTTGGAACATAAGAACCATCTTGCCCAAGTGATATTATTTGTGAAGTCATTGCAATTACTAAATCAAAAATATTCGGGTTTTGTACTGTATTACTCCAGGCTGTAATTGTACCGCCAAGTGTATTAGCTGCACTAAATTCACTTGCCACTTCATCAACAGAATGTAAATTAGGGTAAATACCATTTATGCGTGACTTGTTCCCGTGGATATCTTGTAA
>CAXOVY010000014.1:0-12613 GCA_964213355.1 Gammaproteobacteria bacterium | reverse complement strand
TTTATCAAGGACTTCATTGAGAAGAATGCCCAGTCTCCTACTCGTCATGAAATCAAGCAGGCGCTAAATATCAGCTCTTGCGCATACTTGGGTAGAGCGCTTGATAAATTGGAAAGTCTAAAGCTTGTTAAACGCAAAGCTAAAAGATCTCGGCGTAATATTGAACTATTGCACTCAATTCATTCTCTTCCAATTTTAGGACAAATTTCAGCAGGCTCGCCTATAGAGGTAATAGATGAGCCTGGGGAAATGATATGTTTCAAGCAGATTGTTGGTGAAAATCGCTATTTGCTAAGAGTAAAAGGCAATTCAATGATAGAGGAAAATATTTGTGATGGGGATTTAGTAATTTGCGAGCGATGTCAAAAGGTTCCAAATGGCACCATCGTCGTTGCTTTAATTAATGGACAAGAAGCGACCCTTAAAAGGATTTATTATGAAAAAGATAAGATTCACCTTAAGCCAGCAAATAAAGACTATAACGTGCAGATCTACAAACCAGAAGAGGTAGAGGTGCAAGGCAAGTTTATGGGATTAATCAGATTAGCATAAATTGTTTCATAATAATTTTTAGAAATTCTGCGGCGCTAGAGAAATAAAATGGGTAAGAAATTAAGAGTAAATGTAGTTTTTATCAGTGATTACAAATTATTTGAAACTGTGTTTGAGTATCTTAGGAGTAAAACTACGGTAGACATGTACAATGATCCAGAAACTTTTTTGGAAAGTTTATCACGATACGATAAAGACACTAGAATTTGTATAGAGAATAGCCTTAAAACAAAAATAGGTAGTTTTGAACTTGCTGAACGATTGTACATTGCTGGATATACCAAGCTTTATTTACTTTCAGGATGGGATTTTAAAAATGGAGATGGGCCAAGAGAACTTCCTCATTATTTAACACCATTACACAAAGGTGCTAATATTATTGAAGAACTTGATAAGTTGCTTTAAATCAAAATTTAGGTAAAAGATGATTCTGCTTGTATAGACGATTTCATGGTAAAAAATGAGTGTCTGATCTACAGATTTTCTAGGTGAATCGTATCGTATAAACTTAATTAGCAGTAGTATTTTGACAATCATTGTGTTTTTGTTACTATGGCTTATCATAAAATCAAGAGGTGTCTTATGGCAATAAAAAAAGCTGTTAAAAAAGCGGTGAAAGCAAAACCAACAACTAAATCGCTTTCTATAAAAAAAGTGTTCTCAAAATCCGAAATAGTAAATTCAATTGCAGAAGTGGCTGAGCTTGGAAAAAAGCAAGCTACAATAGCAATAGATTGGTTGGCGCATATTATTAAAGCTCATATTTCGAAAAGTGGTCCAGGAGTATTTGTTTTTCCAGGAATTGCGAAATTTAAAGTGGTTCGTAAACCAGCCACAAAAGCTCGTAAAGGAAAAAATCCTTTTACTGGCGAGCCAATGACTTTTGCTGCTAAGCCAGCTCGCAATGCTGTAAAAATTAAACCACTAAAGAAACTAAAAGATATTGCGAAGTAATCTATGCGACCTCAAAGACCATATGTTGTTGAACCGGACGAGGTTGTTGTTACTAGAGATGGTGAGATGGCTATTATAGAATATAAAAAAGAAAATTTTGGTACAACCCATTTAACAATTGATCCAGAAATTCATAATATGAGTGATGAAGATATTATTTGTTGTTATAACGGATGCCTTTATGCACAAGATGAGTTAAAGCGAAATGATAAATACATCGCAACTGAAATCCCTGTTGGCAAGCCACAAACTGAGTATTCCAATACGTATTGTCATTGGACGATGCGCGGTAATATACTTCGATGCGCTATAAGCTGGAAAGACAATGAAACTACAGTTTTAATTGATGACAAAGAGTTCACTATGAAGCAATTCGGTGAAATGTTGTCTGCTTATGATGGATGGGGTATGAGAATTATCATGGTACCAGAAGATGAGATTCATCAAACACCGCCCATTATGGTAAAAGATCCAGAAGAAGACGAAAATGCCATCCTACTAGCGGAAGAATTTGGAGTACATGAATAAAGAAAAATTATTTAATTATCTAAAATACCAAAAACCAAGCGAATTGATTGAGTTGTTGAATGCTTGTTGTTGCCGCATAAAAATAGCTGAAAAAATCAGTCCTAATAACAACAGCAAGCATTAGCCATGAATATTCCTACCGAAGATTACGCCAGCTGGTCATTAGCATTAAGTCCTAGCGGCAGTATTCATATTGACGCTAGCATATCTAACCAAGAGCGATTGCTACAGACTACTGCTAAATTAATCGAGCAGCAGTTTGCAAAAAGCTCCGCTTGTGGATTACTGTATTTAAGCATTGCTAGTTTTTCTAACGCACTGCCGCCAAGTTTTGCATTTTGGCAAAAATTTTCTCGTCAATTTATATTGCAGATTTGCCGTGTATCTGGAGCTGTAAATACATTTGATTCCTCTAATATTCCAACGCCTAGCGCAGAAGCACTACAAGATATTATTGAGCATGCTCCAATCATGGTTGGGGTTGAATATTTAAATTTAGAAGTCTTGGGTAATTTATGGCAAAAGCTAATCACAGCGCTAAATCTGGAACTACAGCGCTATGATGGTAATTTACAAAATTATCTTAGCGCTTATAACTCAGCATGGAATTTAGTCGGCAGAGTCTGTTTTCATTTAGCAGAAAATAAGAATAACCTTGATTTACCGTTTGCTTTTTTAGCCACCTACACAGATAAGCTGCTAGCAACTTCCGGCGTAAGACACCTACCTTTAGGCAATGCTTTGCAAGAATATGCTGGTGAAAAAAACCGATCAGCTTTGTTGGCACTATTATTACCAGTCCAAAAAGCCGCTGCTCAAAGCAGTTTCGTAAGCGGACTGCTAGAAAAAAAAGAGATATTCCATCCATTAGCCTGGAGTCCGCGTGATGCTTATAAATTTTTGCATGATATTCCGGCTATAGAATCAGCTGGCATAGTAGTGCGCGTACCAAACTGGTGGAATCCGGCTAAGCCATCTCGCCCTAAAGTTGCTATATCAATTGGTCAAAGTGAAACCAGCACGGTCGGTATGGGCGCGCTACTTGATTTTAATATGCAGATTGCTCTTTCCAGTGGTGAAAATTTAACTACAGCAGAAATAGCGCAGCTACTTAACTCAAGTGATGGCCTAGTAAAAATAAAAGGACAGTGGGTTGAAGTTGATAAGCAAAAATTAACCGAAGTATTAGAGCATTGGAAGCTGATCCAAAAACAAGTTAACAAAAACGGTCTATCGTTTGCTGAAGGCTTAAGGCTCTTGGCTGGCGTTCCAACAAATAATTCAGAAAATGAAGCAAGCATAGCAAGCGCGACAGAATGGTCGTATGTTACAGCCGGCGATTGGTTATTAAACACGCTTAATAAATTACGCAGTCCAGATAGTTTAGCTGAAAAGCAAATTACTACTGTTTTAAACCAGTATCTTTATGCCACGCTGCGACCATATCAAGTTGCCGGAGTAAAATGGTTATGGCTATTGTATAACCTAAAGCTTGGCGGCTGCCTTGCTGACGACATGGGACTTGGTAAAACCATTCAAATTTTGGCTTTAATACTACTTATAAAATACTGTGCGCCAAAATCCTCGCCGCATCTTTTAGTAGTTCCAGCATCTCTGCTTGCTAATTGGCAATCTGAAATTTTGAGATTTACTCCAAGCATTAATTTTTTGATTATTCATAGTTCTGCAGCAAATGATAAAGATTTAAAAAATTTTTCTCAAGATTCACTTAGAAATTACGATTTAGTTATCACAACTTATGGCTTTGCGCAGCGTTTGGAATGGATTAAAGCAATAGACTGGGATATTGTCGTATTAGATGAAGCACAAACTATTAAAAATCCCAATACCAAACAAACCAGAGCAGTAAAGTCGCTTAAAAGTAATATACGCTTTATCTTGAGCGGCACACCAATTGAAAATCATTTAATGGATTTATGGTCGCTGTTTGATTTCACCGCCCCAGGACTACTTGGTACTAGCAAAGTATTTTTGCAGCATAGTAAAAAATTAAACGACAGCATAAAAACTAACTTTTTAGTGGCTATCCGCTCCCTGGTAAAGCCGTATATTCTAAGACGCTTAAAAAGCGACAAAAATATTATTGCTGATTTACCAGATAAAACAGAATTAAAGAATTTTTGTAATCTTACCAAAGCACAAGTTGTGCTTTATCAGCAAACTGTAGAAGAGCTAACGAAAACACTACAAGAAGAAACTGAAGGCATAAAACGCCGCGGGTTAATCTTGGCTTATATTCTGCGTTTTAAACAAATTTGCAATCATCCAGCGCAATTGCTTGGGCATGGTGCGTATGTTCATAGTGAAAGCGGTAAGTTTTTACGCATCAAAGAATTATGTGAAGAAATTGCCGCAAAACAAGAAAAAGTCTTAATCTTTACCCAGTTTCGTGAAATAATTCCTGCTATTAGTGATTTTCTCACAGAAATTTTTGGTACTAGTGGCTTAGAATTGCACGGTGGAGTATTAGTAAAACAAAGAGCGAAATTGGTCGCAGCTTTCCAGCAAGAGCAGGGTCCACCATTTTTTGTGCTATCACTAAAAGCTGGCGGTACCGGTTTAAATCTTACCAACGCAGCCCATGTAATTCATTTTGATCGTTGGTGGAACCCTGCTGTGGAAAACCAAGCCACTGACAGGGCTTATCGTATTGGGCAAAAGAAAAATGTTCTGGTGCATAAATTTATTTGTCGCGGTACGATTGAAGAAAAAATTGATGAATTAATTGAAGCTAAAAAAAGTTTATCTAATGAAATGCTTAGTGGTGGCGCTGAAAGCTTATTAACTGAAATGAGTAACGAAGAATTAATGCGCGTAGTTGCGCTTGATGTTAATCGTGCGCTTGCAGATGAATGATTGTGGAGAAAAACCATGGGTTATTATGGATATGGTAGATGGCCAAAATATGTGCCGGTAGCCAAGCGCAGACAACAAGCTGAAAAAAAAGCAGCACAGCTAATCAAACAAGGGAAAAAACTAGAACCAGTAAACATCGAAGGCCGCACCATCGCCAAAACCTATTGGGGTAAATCTTGGTGTGAAAACCTGGAATCCTATAGTGATTATGAAAACAGACTACCGCGGGGCCGTACTTATGTACGCAATGGTTCAGTAATTGATTTAAAAATCTCAGCAGGTTCGATAACCGCATTAGTTGGCGGTTCCAGTATTTACACCATTACTATAGATATTGCGAGTTTGGCTGGTGATAAATGGCAAGCATTAATCAAAGAATGCTCTGGTAAAATCGACTCTATTATCGAGCTGCTAAAGGGTAAGTTTTCCAAAAGCATTATGGAAGTAATTGCTCGCAAAGAACAAGGACTGTTTCCGCATCCGAGTGAAATCAAAATAAACTGCTCCTGCCCAGATTATGCTGAAGTTTGCAAGCATGTTGCTGCTGTATTTTACGGAGTTGGCGCGCGTCTAGATACGAATCCAGAATTACTATTCACCCTACGTCAAGTTGATCCAAGTGAACTGATAATTACTGATAGCGCGCTAGAGACGTTAGTTAAGCTAGATACCGAGCAGCAAACCTTTGCCAGCGATGAGTTATCAAACATTTTTGGGATTGATATTGATACTGGGCCTGCAAAACTTGATACAACAAAGGCTACCAAAAACAAGGATAACACTAAAAAACTTAGTGAAAATAAAACAATAAAACCTAAGGTACAAAAAACAAAAGTACCAAACAAAACAAAAAAGATAGAAAAATATAAAAAAATGATAAAGTCAAAGCCTAAAAAGCGTATCAAAGCTGCTAATATCAAGCACAAATAATCAAAAAATTAGCTTTGAATTGGTGAGTAGAGCTGGGGCTTCTATGTAGTCCATAATTGCTACGACTAACGAGACTGGTTTGAGTTGTCGCGACCCTCCTGCTAAGTGTTGCGAAAATTCTAAATCACGTAAGCGCCATATGCTTGCGTGGTAAGTCACACCCATTACTATTACTGAACGTGTCTTACCAGATTGATTATAGCATTTCCCTAAATTATAGAGTCCGATAGCCGCAGTGTCCATACCAATTTGCCAAGTCAGTTGATTGAATGCTCATAAAAGCAACCTTTATTGATATTGCAAATTTATCTAACGTTCTTGCTGATTCCTTACGTAAACAATTTTTAACCTTTCCCCACATCTGTTCTATAGGATTTAGATCTGGTGAGTACGGTGGTAAATAAATTAGTCTGGCTCCAGTTGATTCGATGGCTTCTTTTACACCGCAAACTTGATGAAAAGCCACGTTATCCATAATCACAACATGACGCTTTTGTAAAACTGGACATAAACATCTCGTGATGAAGTTTAAAAATATTTCTCCATCAGCCGCCCATTCTCCATACAATGCTGCTTCTATTTTTTCAAAACTTATAGCACTTAGCATGGTTAGTCGATTACCTCGATTAAAAGGAACAGCATTAACAACTCTTTCTCCACCAGGAGCTCTACCATACAATGGAGCCATTCGTAAATTAGCACCAGATTCATCTAAGAAAATTAAATCTCGTACTGGAATATCCTTGATTACCTCAAGATATTCTTGCCGTTTTTTTTAACATCATCGCGATCTCTCTCAGCAGCGTAACGACTTAACTTCTTTCGCCGTAAATTTAATTTCAAACAAGCCCTCGACAATATAGACCTACCAGCTTTTATCTTTCTTTTTTTGTAATATAACTCCGATAGCTCTGCTAAAGTGATCGCTGGTTTATTCTGAATAATTTTTTGTATAGTTTCATACCCCATTTCATCAATCTTGCTCGGCCTTCCTTGGTTACCTTTTTTTGGCGATAAATCTCCATCTTCTCGATACTGTTTTACATAACGCTTTACGCTATTCACGCTTACTTTAAAGCTTTTAGCAACTTTAGAGTAACTTGTGTTCTCATCTTGATACGTCCAAACAATCTTTTTACGTAAATCTATTGAGTATGCTGCGGTCATTTGCTCCTCTCATTCAGAAAATAACGAGAAGACTATAACATGTCTCTGCAATTTAGGGAAGCGCTATAAAATACTGTGGCGCTATTAATTACAAGTTTCGAATGGCGTTTTTTTAACAAGACTATCCAAGTACGCACGCTATCAAACATAATAATCCCACTCATTATTATAAGCGCTACGCATAACCAGATATTTAAAATTTGTCCATTCATATAGTAAGTTTTGATATTCATTATGCTTGCTTGTATGGCGGTAATAAATATAAATACACACGGTATAATGGTGACAAGGGCGTATGACTTTTTCTTGCAGGATTTTATAACTACTGCTGTTCCAATGGCAAGCGCTAATGAAGCAAGTATTTGATTTGTTGTTCCGAATAAAGGCCAGATGGAGGATATATTCCCAGTGTACAAAAGGTATCCCCATATGAGAGAAACTACAATACTTAACGTTATTCTATAGAGCAAGCTATTGCTTTCTTTTAGAGGGGACCAAATTGTCCCTAAAATATTTTGTAATATGTAGCGGGCAACTCTGGCGCCTGAGTCAATGAGGGTTAGGATGAATAAAGCCTCAAACATGATGATAAATTGAAACCAATATTTCATTGTGGGAATAAGCCATGCGGCAACACCGGAAAAAATGTGAGCCATACCAACTGCTAAGGAAACACCTCCGCCGGGACGATGCGCAGCATCAATACCAACCATCGTATTTAATTCTGGTAATTCAACTATAGCCATATTTAATTTTTCAAAAACATCTTTTGTGGTATTAATTGCGAAATAATCAGCTGGGATAAGTGTAGCCACTACCAAAAGCGCCATGGCTGCTACAAAACCTTCTGCCAACATGGCTCCATATCCGATTAAAGGTATATGGCTTTTCTTTTCTATAATTCTTGGGGTTGTTCCAGTGCTTATAAGAGCGTGAAAACCAGAGATAGCCCCGCAAGCTATAGTGATGAATACATAAGGCCACCATGGGCCGTTAATAATAGGACCATTGCCAGAAATAAACTCAGTGGTGAAAGGGAGTCTGATTTCTGGTCGAACAAAGAAAAGGCTAACTGCTAATAAAACAATAACCCCTATTTTCATATAGGTGCTTAAATAACCACGTGGAGTTAGAAGCAACCAAACTGGCAATACCATGATAAAAAATGTATAAACAGGAAGGATAATTGATAGTGTCTCTTTATTGAAAGAAAGCCATGTGCCAATGTTAGAGCTAACTACATACGAACCAGAAAAAACTGCTAGGCATACCAAGCCTATTCCAACAAGAGATCCTATAATAATTGATCCTTTGATACGAAAAATATAAATTCCGACCACCATGGCAATTGGAATGGTCATAAAAATAGAAAAAACTCCCCATGGATTATTATATAAAATATTAACTACGGCAATTCCAACACCAGCGAGAGTTATAATGATAATAAAAAAAGTTAATATTGCGGTTATAAATCCTGTCATCGAACTTATTTCTGATTTGGCTATATTGGCAATAGATTCTCCGTTATGCCTAATGGAGGCAGTTAAAATAACCATATCGTGCACACCGCCAGCAAAGACAGAACCAATGAGGATCCAAAAAAAGCCAGGACCCCAACCGAATTGAGCTGCAAGCGCTGGCCCTATTAAAGGTCCAGCGCCAGCAATAGCTGCAAAGTGTTGACCAAATACTATCCACTTGTTAGTAGGTACATAATCACTGCCATCATTACGGCTAACAGAAGGGGTTATTTTTTTATTGTCTAAAACTAAAACTTTAGCGGCAATAAAAGCTGCATAATAGCGATATGCTAGGGAAAAGACACAGATTAGGGTGATGAGTAATATTAGTATCTTCATTTGTCTAACCAAGATAAATTAAAAATAACTTCGTGTATATTACGCCTGAATTATTAAGGTTTTATTAAGTGAATTAATTTTCTCGCATAAATTTCAAACAATAAACCAGAAGTAAAAACAGGGGCGTTTACTAAGGAAGAATTGGCTAGAAAGCTTGGCGTAAGCATAAAAAAGCTTGACAAGCTTAAATCACATGGCTTTTATGATGGTATGGCAAGTAAAATTTCTTTACCTTTAAGTCATCTATATTGCGCTACTAAATTTGCAGATGGTGAATATAAAGACGAATAAGTTTAGATTTGGCTGTTGTGAAATATATAATTCCCCTGCACCGTCTCAATCTAAATTTAAACTGGCAGTATCACCTACAGCTACCCACCGACATCCATACTAGTAATTGATGACAAGGCAAGCCAGTACAGACAGTTTTTTGTAGCTTACCATTCACCGATTCACAATGTATTTTGATACTCTCTTTTAACTATCAACCAGTTTAAAAATAGCATCAGTATCGGTTTTCATAATTACAGTTAAATAACCCGGAACTTTACCTTTTTCAAATGTTCTACCAGACAACAAATACAATCTCGTAAAGCCCTGTTCATGCAGTTGTTTTGCGACATCAAAGCCATTTAATTTGCTGCTTTTAAATTCCATGATCTACACATATTATAACGTCTTTACGGCACTTGGACATACCATTTAAAAGATCATCAGAATTATAATATATATTTGCTTTCTTGCCCTTGCTTTCAAAAACGCTTCAAACAGTATTAGCCATACCTCTATCGTAATCGGCTACGTACGCATCAGCTTCCCCAGATTACGAACCAGAGGGTCGGCGGTTCTAATCCGTCACACTTGGCTTATAACTTTACTCAAGATTACCTAATTCACCTATATACTGATAGGCGTAGGGTGTGCTGTTAATAGCTATAAAAATACAATCAAATCTCAATCAAAAGATCATCCATTTCTTCCCTTATTTATTTTAAAAAACATTCGTCGTGTTTAACCATATTTTAATAAAAAGTTTTACTAAAAATTTTTGGCTATTAAATCCGACCGTACGATCAGCCAGTAAATTATTGATTCAATTATTTGGTTTTTAATTTTATAGAATAATGGTCTTCTTTCATAACCCACAACAAAACTCTCGTATGCCTTTGAAATAGACACACACTAATAGCGCATCTATTTTTATTGATGCAATAGCTATCTTTAATTCAGTAGCGATAATATTTAATCTTTATTCGCTATTGTTTTACGCTTCACTGTTTTATTTACCAAATAATTTTCCTTGTTTACCACTTTTTTACCTGTTTCTTTTTCAAGCTTGATCCGGGCTTCTTTCGCTACATTTCCGCCGCGTTTAGAAACTTTTTTATTTTCATAAAGACCTGTGGGATGTTCGACATTGGTAATTTCAGTAGTAGCAGCTTCACCTAGCATCGAAAAAATTAGCTCAAGGTCATTCATATGGTCACGTAAGTTTTCCCGTTTTAAACCCTTAATTTTTTTATATTCACTTGGCGTTACCCCAAAAGCAGCTTTAGATATTTCAGCGGTTAATATTTCATATTCTTTAGATTCTTTTACGCCGTGTTTTTTCCATGCATCGGTTAAAGTAGCGCGTATTTCAATACCGCGCATACGTTTTTCAATCCATGCATCTGAATACCCCTTAGCCTTGTATATCTCGCGAGTACGTTTAGTTGCAAGCTCAGGATCTTCTATTTCTTGTATTCTTTCATAACCTACTCGCGCTAACCAAAGCTTAAAAGGTTCAGCTTTTGGAGAGGGAATGGATTGGATAATGCGCAAAACACCTTCAGTATTAGCGCAATCGGTTTCGTATTTCTTGCCATCAACCGACACCAGTTTCAGTTGTCGACAAATTGTCGACAACTCGCAACCATCATCCGTTTTTACCCTAACTTTCATTCTATACCAATAATCACGTGGATTTGTGCTTTCGGTTAGTGCCTCTACTATATCAATAACCGAAAACCACCATTCGTTATTGCACAAAGCTTTTCTAATTTTTTTGCCTTCAAACAATGCTACTCTTGTTGTCGCTTTTTCGTTCATATAATCTCAACTAAAAATTAAATTTAAAAAGATTTGTTATTTTAACATTTAATGCAATGAAAATTACCCCGTGTTTTCAAAAATAATCTTTCTAAGTTTCACCCCACACACCTACATAGCTTGTTTTTTCTCTTTATCGTAACCATGTCTATCATAAATCGCTGTAACGCTGTTCTCAACATAATTAAGCAATTTACTTACTACCAACCTGGAAATACCAAGAGATGTCATTAAGCTTGCTGCTGTACGCCTTAAATCGTGAGGGGTAAAGTGTTTGATACCTTTCTGATGGTGGCATGGTCAATCGCCTCTGGTGTCATGCGTTTATCACTATTGGCGGCAGGAAATTTAATGATTCGAAATTTCTTATTATAGTGAGGGTTATTTTTATTTCTTCCATTTATTTCTCCTTGTTTTTTGTTAACAAAGAGCATTTTTACAAAATTCCTCTGCTTTTTCTATTTTAACTTATTGTCTTAAATAAAAATTTCATGCGATTGTCCTGCGCTTAAGCTTCCCTTAATAATCACTTAAGTTTTCTTTAATAATTAAGAAGCATAATAAACAATAATTATTTAGCGTTGCCATTGCGAACGATTTCTGCAAAGCAATGGGCGCTAAATATCTCGGAAATGACACACGGAGCGCTGTCGTATTTAGGAGTGGCTAAGTAACAGGAGAAGCTACAAACAACAGAGGATATCCCATGCAAGTGATATCTAAGCTTAATTTAAAAAAGTTGTCGTTTCTCGAAAAAAGTAACAATTTATTTGTTACAGTTATTTTGTTTGCCCTATGTTTTCCTTCTGCTTTGTTAGCTGCTAATTATCACAAGAACGACCAGAACATTTCTTTTTCTCAGAAAAACAAATACCAGCCATATCTTGAAATTGGTGGAGCAAAATATTTCCGTCAATCATCTACTGCTGCTACAGTTTACGATCTTTTTATACCTCTATTACAAAAAGATGATCAATTATTATTTACCGATTTAAGGATTTTTGATCGCAGTGGAAGTCAATTCGAGGGTAATGCTCATTTTGGTTATAGGAAGCTCTATCCTAGTACTGAACAAATGTTTGGCATTTATGGAGCATTTGACCGTAAAAGAACCATTGAGCAAAACCATTTTAACCAATTAACTTTTGGTTTTGAGTATTGGCACGAACATTTATTCATTGGTGGTAATGTTTATAAGCCGATTGGACTAACAAAAAAACCTATAAAAACTTCTCAAGAAATCGGGTTGCCAGAATTAAATATTTCAGAAGAAACAACTAAGGTTCAAATAACTACCACCAAAAACTATGAAAAATCTATCGGTGGTATGGATGCAGAATTGGGTTATGAGATTACTGATCGTTTAACTGGCTATGCCGGCGGTTATTATTTTGCTGCAAGCGAGGTAAAAACAGTTGCTGGACCTAAAATTAGGTTTACTTACGACTATACTAAATCTAACAAACGTTTATTCGGTATATTGGATGGCGTAAAAATCGAAGCTCAAGCCCAATACGATAAACCAAGACGTTTCAGTGGTTATATTGGTATTAAGTTTAAAATTGGTTTGACAGGCAACAGCAATCTTCAAGGGTTTAGCACCTGGACGCTAACAAAAACTGACCCACTTATGCTAAAAAAGATTGACCCACCAG
>CAXOVY010000013.1:0-2984 GCA_964213355.1 Gammaproteobacteria bacterium | reverse complement strand
AAGTTTTGAAAGAAGTCTAATCTATACTAATTTATAACCGTGAAGATCTGTGTTGTAGATAAATCAGGGAGAATTACAATCCATTATTCAACTACTGAGATAGGTAATTTATTTAAGGCAGCAAATAAAGTTTGTGATACCACGCAAAACATTAATAGTCCAACTTTAGCATTTACCAAGATGTATAGGGTCAACTCCTGTACGAGTTCAATAAAGGGCAATCTGTACAAATTTGCACTAGTGTGAAGAATACAGAACCCATATGTACAAATTGACTTAAGCGAATTAAGTGGTTACGATACGAGCCACAACATATAAGCTTTAGGCCGTTAGCTCAGTTGGCAGAGCAGCTGACTCTTAATCAGCGGGTCGTGGGTTCGACCCCCACACGGCCTACCAATAAAATCAAAGAGCTAGCCAATCGCATCGACGCTGGATTAAGCATAGCTACAACACTAATCCGTGCCTGTGGCAAATTTAGCAAAAAATTTAAAACCAGTAATATTTTATTTTGAAATCAAACAGATGATTCAAGAGCGGCGCCGCCGCGTGGGATGCGCTTTGATAAAAAATTTCTTGAAATTCTTTCCAAAACTCGATACAGGATCGGTGTTTAGCCATCTATAATACTACTCTCCTCTTGATGATTCTGATAATCTTGCCAAAGATCATGCACCGGTCCTGGCTCATTAAGCAAATTCATCGTTAAACCATCAGCAACGATTTTTCCATTGCTTAGCATAATAATACGATCGAATTTAGGTAAAAGATGAAGACGATGCAATGAAACAATCATGGCTGCATCAGGAAATGCCTCAATGACACCGGAGAGAATGGCTTTTTCAGCTAGCAAATCAACGCTTGAGGTCGGCTCGTCCATAAGAATAAGCGAACTAAAACGGGCAGCAAATAACCCCCGCGCCAATGCCAAACGTTGTTTTTGACCAACAGAAAGATTTACCCCTTTTTCGCGAATATCTGTTGCCAAGCCCAGCGGTAGTGTCGCGAGTACCGATGAAAAACCAGCTAACTGCACCGCACGATCGATATCCTCTGGCGCTTCGGTTACATCCATGGTGATATTAAAAGCGATAGTGTTTTCAAAAATCTCCGGGTCTTGGGGAATCAAAGTGGTAATCGCTTGCAGAGGCTCAAGTGAGTCGAAGCTAACGCCGTCAATGGTTAATTTGGCTTGGGTTGCCACATATAATCCGCGCAATAAATTCAGAAGCGTACTTTTGCCTTCACCACTGGCACCAATGAGAGCAATTTTCTCACCCCGTTTGACGGCAAAACCTAGGTGATTAAAATTAATTTCGTTACGCATATTGTCAGTATGATGGAAAACAAGATCGGCGACCATAAACGTATGCCACTGACAAGCCAAACTTTCGCCTTGAGGCGCATGCGCAAACCTTTCAATATCATCTAGAAGAGGTTGCAACCCTTTGACATCGGTATCCATATGCACAAGTTCACTATAATGAGCGCTAAGATTGTAAAACACTTCTGCCAAATCTCCCTGATAACGGAAAATCATAACAACAATACCAATCATAATCGCATTACCGACATGCAAGTGGTATACGATATAACCAATCAAGATAAGCGATTCCATCACTGACAGCAGCACACCTATACTAAACCACTTCACCTCGTTAAGAACAACATCTTGGCGGAAAAACGGCCAAACTGTCATAATACGTTGAACCAAATGGGTGCGGGTTAATTCGCCCAAACGCAAGGTCAGGATAGTCGTGATATTGCTGATATAATCAAACAATGTCGCACCCACATGATTGTCAATTTCATTTTGCTTGTTATATAAAGGGATCAAACGACGATCGAATAAAAGAACAATATAAGCATTCAAAATACCCGCAGCCAAACTCAATAAGCCAACAGGTAACGATATCCATAGTAAAAAACCAATGGCCACAAAAAACTTAATAATGGTTTCAACATAAATAAATTGTTCTTCCGCAAAACGACGCAACGCTTTGGAAGCACGATTAATTCTGGTAATAATGTTGCCAGAATGATGATCCTGATGCCATTTTAGCGGTAATTGTGTAAGCTGCTGATATAAACGAATGCGCAATGCCTGTTCAATTTTCATCGCAACAATACGCTCTTTTACCCGGGCTGGGCCATGAAATAACCAAAAAACCAATAACACCATGACTCCCGCACTCAACCAAAAAATTATTTCCGAAAGACGGCTAGGGGTAAAATGTTGCAAAATATCTATAGTACGACCAAATGCATAGGGACTTAAACTCAAGCTCGCTTGAGCAATAATATAGGCACAATAATAACCAACAATAGTCCACCGCCACGACTGACCATTACGCCACACTGTACGAATTAAATTAAAATATGGATTACTCATAGTGCAATCCTGCACTTTACTTTGTTGGCTTACTTTTGAGATTTGATTTTTTCCTAAAACCTCCTAAATGGCTATTTTTCTTTCATAGCCCATATATGGGCTAAAAGATATTTGCGTCTTCGACGCGTGGGTTTTATTTTAATTTTTTCACGTTATAATGAAATGTCAACAGACTCTAGTCGTTTTAGTTTAAAATACCTATTCTTCGAGTACTTTTATTATTTTATTCACATCTTCCTCAATAGAAATAGATTCTATAGTCAGCGTAGCTACTTCTTCAAATAAGCTATCGCGTTCAAGGTGCTGTTTATCTAGAAATGTTTTTAGATCAGCGATTGGGAGCAGTGGAGATCGGCCGCTTCGCCACCGTTCAATTTGCACCGGTGTTGAGACTTTTAAATAAACAGTAAACTCTGGGGATAACAATTTTCTATTCTTTTCTGTAGCGATTACAGCTTCTTCCATTACTACCACAACATGCTCTTTGCCGATATAATGAGATATTATTTCAGCTTCACATTGATGAAATGCTTCTTCACCCCTGGACGCTAACAAAAACTGACCCACTTATGCTAAAAAAGATTGACCCACC
>CAXOVY010000012.1:0-33425 GCA_964213355.1 Gammaproteobacteria bacterium | reverse complement strand
ATAGCTCATAATAGTTATTCATTAAAAACCTTCTAATTCGCTCTATAGACTTCTTGGGCAGCGGAGCTTTTTCATATAGGGTAGTCCATAGCTTAATCCCATACTGCTCGGCAAATGGCTGTATCAACGTTTGCCTTGTATCTTCATAAGGCGCAATTCCAGCAGCTGCAACGCTAAAGCGTTCTTTGGTAAAAACCTCCAGTGCATTTTTTCCTGCATTTACTTCTAAGCCTCGTTTTTCCTTGATATCTTCGAGTATGTCCTCTTCTACCTGCTGCCTTAGCTCTTCTATATCAAACTGCAAAAAGATTTCTTTTATCTGCTGCTTTAAATCATTGCTGCTGGGATAATCGTTTGCATCTTCTATTAAATACCGCCTAAATAGTTTCGCCCTATCTCTAGTCATGCCTCCTGCATTTTCTTTTACAAACTCCATAATCAAGTTTATATCGTCCCAAATATCATCAAAAACCGCATCGGCATAGATATTATCGTAGATCAATTGCCCGTCTTTATACTCAAACGTAATACCATAACGCTCGCCAAAGCCGTCAATAACCATAAATCTCTTGTTTTTAAATACGGCTATATCTGTAGTT
The DNA here is from genome assembly GCA_964213355.1 of Gammaproteobacteria bacterium. GTDB lineage: Bacteria > Pseudomonadota > Gammaproteobacteria > UBA9339 > UBA9339 > JBAXAM01. Next base: position 32,826 of record CAXOVY010000012.1, on the reverse strand, counting down.
GCGCCTGTCTCTTTTGGCTCGGCAATATAATCGCTCTTTATAAAATCCTGAAATCCAGTTGCTGAGGCAATATCCGGTTTAATTTTGAGATAACCATCTGCGTAGTGTTTCTTTACCAAATCAACAAAGGTTTCTTCTAGCAGCTTTTTCCTTAACTCTGCACCTTCCGATACGTAAACCTGATATATTTTTCTAATGGATTCGCTCCAATACTGCCTGGCAACCAGATTGTGAACATTTCTACCGGTTCGCTGGTCTTTCTTTATGCGGCTCTGTCTCTTTTGGTTTGGCATCGTCCCATTTATAAATCTGCGTTCTCTTTGTTTTGATTTACCCTGTCTTGATCCGCTGGTTTTTCTTCGGCAAACAATTCATTTTTATTAACTCTAGCAATGCTCGGGTCGACAACCTGGATGTTCATAGAATCGCCCCAAAACATATACTCGTGAGACTCCCCTAGCCCGCCTATAATTTTGTTTTGTTCACTAGCAGTAATAATTGATATATCGCATAACCTGCTGGCAAAAATGTTTTTAAGCTCGCCGCTAAACTTACCCGAAATAGCATCTAACAGCTTCTCGCGGCTGCTCCATAGCTTGCTTGCTTTGGCTTCGCCTATCTTATCTCTTAAAATAACGTATCGCTTGTCGCCGCTAATATCCTCTATCTCAACCACTGCATGTTCTGGAAATTTCGCTGGTTCTAGTGACTTCTCGTATTGCACTAAAAGAGACGGGTACTCTTCGTCTTGTTCTTTGCGGTAAGCTTGCCAGTATGCAGATACACGCTCATTATTTACCGATCCTCTTGGTGGCGGTGTTCTAGCTTGATATCCTGGACTACGTTGCCACTCAGCCAAACTACGCCTATTGCTAAGCACTCTGGCATCAAGATTTATTAAAAAATCTAATCCATCATTCACTAAAAATACCGGAACGTGCCAACCTAATGTTTTCCATCCGCCGCCTGCCTCTAAATCCTGCAGAGGTCTGCTACTATACCAATTCCAAAGAGAATCAGTATAACAACCCCAAGCAGTTTTGTTTTGATAATGACCGCCCCATCTGCGGTTTATATCACCATGAATTCCTTCCCACTCAGCATCGATTTGCGCTTTTCTCGCATTAATTCCGTTTTGATGATCTCGCGCTCTATTATTGTAATCGTTTTGGTCTGCTTGATCTCTAATGGCATAAACATCCTGTTCTAAATACTCGCTAAGATTATTTGCATTTCCATGATTCCATATCCAGCCCTTAATATATAAATCCACATAATCCAATCGACCGTTAATTATTTCAGGGGCTGCACGCTTAATCCACTCACGATCAATGGAGCTTAAATCAACCTTGCCTTGAACTGTGCTTTTTAACTCTTCCCATTTTTTAGCATGAAAAACTTCTCTATCAAAAATCTTATCAGGCAAACTGCTCCACAACACCAGCTCTTTTACCCGCTTTAAGGCTTGCTGTCTTAATTCCGGTGGTTTGCTTGGGTTCATAACTATCTCTAGTAGCCTGTTAGGATTGTCGTATATCCCCGTAAACTGCGCCGGAATCTCGGGTAGCTTATAGCGGTTTTCTATTTGCTTGGCGCGTGTTATGATCGGTCCTCATAATAGATGTGAGGAAAACATGGCAGCTCCATACTCGTTAGATCTACGATTGAGGGCCGTAAAGGCATATGAAAGCGGAGATAGCTCCCAAAGAGAAATAGCAAGAATTTTTAAATTAGGAATAAGGACGCTTGCAAGATACTGGGAGCAATACCAAAAAACGGGAGATATAAAGACTGCTGAATATAAGCGGGGACGCAAACCGGCGGTAGATGAAAAACAAATGCTTCGTATAAAAGAACTGGTTTTACAGTATCCGGATGCCTCATTGAGCGAATTATGTCGCCATTATAATAAAGCGAGAAATAAAAAAATTGGAATAAGTATAATGTTTCGCGTTATTTATAAATTAGGTTTTAGGCGGAAGAAAAAAAGTTTATACGCAGAACAGCAAGATATGCCAGAGGTAAAAAAAACAGAGAAGAATTTATCGAAAAAGTTAGTCAATTGACTACCGATAATTTGATCTTTATCGACGAATCTGGGGCCAATTTAAGTTTCTGTCGCGAATATGCAAGGGCTTTTGGCGGGGAGCGTATAAAGTGTGCTTGTCCATATCCCAGGGGAAATAAATATACAATGATAGGAGCAATCAGTACTGCCGGCGTAGAGGCGGCAATATATGGAGAATGGTCGGCTGATGGCGAGATATTTTTAGCATTTGTTAAAAAGCAGTTGGTTCCACGCTTAAGTAAGGGGAAAATAGTGATAATAGACAATGTCAGTTTTCATAAAGTAGTTGGGGTCAAAGAAGCGATAGAAGAGACTGGAGCAAGTCTATTTTTCTTGCCACCCTATTCGCCGGATTTATCTCCAATAGAACTGATGTGGTCGAAGATAAAATCTGTTTTAAAAAAGTTCGCACCAAGAACAAAAACCCAATTTAAAAAAGTAATTCGCATTGCATTTAAGTCGGTAGTCAAGCAGGATATGATTTCTTGGTTTAAACATTGTGGATATTCTATGTCAATCAATTAGGAAATTGCTATAATCTCTGGTAAGCCGCCTGCTTTGCCCATATCTTTCAAAAAGAGATAAGCGTAGTACTTTAACTCTTGGACTGGATCGAGGCTGGAATCGTTTATAATGCGCTTTAAATGCTGCTCTGAGGTAACAATGCTGCTTATCAGCCTATTCAAGACTGCGGTGTCTTTTTGCGTCCTAGCGGCTTCTTTGCCTAAAACCTCCCAGCCTGGAAGCTCTTGCCAATACTTCGGGTTATATCTAAAAGCATATTCAAAAAATCTTTTAAACTCTTCTTTTACCTGTTCGTTAATTAGATCGCTCATTTTTTTATATCCTTCAATAGCACCTTATTAAAACAGCGTTAACATCCTCTTTGTCTTTAAATTCGTTATAAATATTGAGTTCCTCCTCCTTGCTCCGAACAACAAAAACCTTTAACTTCTTTTCTGCTGTTGCTTCTGCTACAGTTTTATCGAGATTAGACACTTTCTTGGTAATGCTGCTTTTTGTCACCATTGTCATTCTTCTCGTCAAGCATCGCTAATGCCGCCGCTGCAATATCGTCTGTTATTTCTGTGATTTCTATTGGATTGCGAGTGAAAAATCTAATCCAAAATTTCTTTTCGGTATTTAGTTTATTTAGTTCTTTCAGATATAAAGCATCGGTGTCTTTATCTTTGCTCAGGCTACGACCGGTACGCAAATACCACAAAAGGTCTTGCGGCTGCGGCAACCCGCAGCAAAAAAGCTTTTGCGCTACAAACACAAACTATCCTGCGCTTTCATACAGGCTATTTTATGCCCCAATACATCAACTCTTTTTTCAAGTTCTTCGTATTTAACTTTTTCTACAATACTGGCGCCTCTTTCTAGACACTGCAGCAATTTGTCGTATGTGTCTAAGTCAATAACCCCGTCGTTGTATGATTCAGTAATAAAATCAAGTTTTTTCAAATAGTTGCCATTCTTTATCATAGACTGATAGTGCGAATTAAAATTCTTTGTTTTTGACATGTAAATTAATATCGTAGGGTTGCCGGCAAACTTCTTTGTAGCCGCTTTGCGTATGGTAGCATTAATCCAAGCCCTACCGGCAAGCATCCCTTTTTTTATGTACTCGGAAAATAGGGGCTTATAATTCTTTGATCCTTCCCTTTTCCAATCATAAAAAGTATCTTGTGCGATACTAAGGGCGGTACATGCTTCCTCTATGCACCCGCCTTTGGCTAAAATTTCATACGCCTTTTTAGGCATATCATCGGTATAAACTGTTGGTCGTCCGCTCATGTTTTTATAACTCCTATTTTTAACAAAACAAAACAAATTAAATCAATCTAAATCAATCTAAATCAATCTAAATCAATCTAAATCAATCTAAATCAATAAATTATGAAATTATGAAATTATGCTAAGTACAGTACAAAAATAGTGAAAACCAGCGTATGTCTTTTTCAGTTAAGTATTTAATAATGAGTTGGACTATTGCCGGTTTTCACCTTGTTTTTTGTTGAAAAACATGGGGTTATTATACCACAAAACCGGACTAAATGCAATATAAGCGATTTAATGAGCTTTTTGTTTAATGGCTGGGGATATGGCTATAAATCATAAAAACGTCTCTGGAAGGATTTAAACGCTTTTGGGTGGGCATACTTACTTGGGATAGTTTTTGTTATAATCATCTACCCACTGCTTGCCCTTTTCGGTAAGCTTGTAAAAAACTGGTATTTTAGTACTGCTTAACTTTGGTAATTTTTGCACCAAAATCAAATTGTATTTTTTAAGTTTTTTAATTGCTCTTTCTTTTGCTACTGTGCCATAACTCCTAAACACCTGCCCTAAGTCATTTTTACTTATTACCCCATTTTTTTCATCGCACTTTAGCAATATCAAAATATCAAGCGAGCTTAATACTAATGTCATAATGTACCCATATATTTTCCATGTTTTTTACTAATGACTAGTATAGGCTCAAATTTTTATTTGTCAAAAAACTGTTAAAATTATTATTACAATATGTTAAAAAGATGTTGACGAAGTATAAAAGTGATATATAATTTGGATTATAGAATTTTTTGTTCTATGAAAAGCGAAGCCCGCAACAGCAGCAAACTGTCACAGGCTTCTAACCACAATCAACTATCTAGGAGTTAATTTATGGCTAATAGCAATAGTATCAAAGATTCGCTTGCAATTCTAAATATTCAATCTGATTTTGTTACAAAAGAAGAAATCAAAGAAGCCTACCGAAAAGCAGCATTTAAATACCATCACGACCGCAACCCCGCCGGCCTTGAGATGATGCAATTAGTTAATGCCGCCTATGAAAACCTAAAAGATTTTGAAGGCGACACAACTAAACTTAACAAAACCAATAAAGATTTTGGCGAAAGCATCAACAACGCTTTAAATGCTATTATCAATTTAGGTTTAGATATCGAAATTTGCGGAGCGTGGGCATGGATTAGCGGCGATACTAAACCACACAAAGAAGCCTTAAAAGCTGCCGGCTTCTTCTGGTCTCCTAAAAAATCAAACTGGTACTTTCGTCCTGAGGATTACAAATCACATAACCGTGGTACCTGGTCAATGGAAAAAATCCGCGATTCTTACGGTAGTACCAAATTTAAAAAAGAAGAATGCAAACAATTGGCCTATGCCTAAACAATAAAAACTAAGGAGCCAAAAAATGACTAGCTCAGAAGAAAAAAACTTAAGGTTATCTCTTATTTATAGGCAGCAATTCTTGATCGATTACGCACAAGAGTTGTTAGATCTTAATGCCATGCATACACAAGAAGTAAACACCTCAACATCTTTAGAAGAACTTAAAGCCGCTCATTATTGTAAATATAAAAATTTTATACAAATGATTAAGTTTCTACAAAAAGAAGAAACACAATACTATTTGCCCCTCAATCTACATGAAAAACTTGAATTGGTGTTAAAAAACTAGCAAAGGACGGCTGCTTTAATCTTTGCATATTAAATCAGCCATTCTCATGGCTCTTCTTTTGGTTGTATTAAAAATAGGCGCGCTTCTCAAAACTCCGCTTGCTCTGTTGTAATCCTTTTGCTTAATATAATCAATGAAGTATTTTTTCCCATACGAAACTGGCCACCCTCTAGCTAATATATAAATATTCTTGTGCATCCCAACAAAACCGCACTGGAAGCAAATACAAATTAGCGCAATCTTAACATTATCTGGTGCATCATTAAAATAATCACACCTGGTTAATTGCTGTACTAAGCGCATAACCTCATTATTCAACAAAACCTCAGCGGTGTCTTTTGAGATATTAATTGCCTTGTGATACCGGTCTAGTACTTGCTTGATTTCCTTGGTACCAATACCAGCTTTTTGCCATCTTGTTATAAACTCAGTTGGAATTACCTTACTATCAAAAGAAGTTAACTTGGCCTCATCTACGGTAAAGCCATTAGCTTCAAGATTATCACCATAGCCGATCGTCCATTTGTTAGCAGAACATTTATAAGGCTTTAAATAAAGCCCTTCCAATTCTTTCAATAGCTCTTTAGCTTTTAAGATTACTTTGTTCATATTCACCTAAAAATTGTTATTTACTTTTACACCCATTTTCAGCCCATTTAGTGGAACAATACAAGTTAAGCAAAGGACGAACAATTTTGCTTTCCATGATCTTGTAAAAATAGAATTTCTTAAGTTTCTCGAGTTCCTTCTCAGAAATACCGAGTTTTTTAGCTAATTCTTCTTTGGTATAACTCGGACATCTAACCTCTATTTTAACCATTCTATCGCAAGTTAAAAGCTTGTTAATCCTCTCTTGAAACTTTAAAAAAGCATGCTTTTTTTCATCAGCGTTTCTTTTTGATTGCTCTCCATTACCGGAACTATCGCCAGCATTATTGCCAAACGATTGTTCATCGGTTAAAATACGCTTACTCACGCTAATCTCCTTACTGTAAAGATAAAGTTGGTGTGATAGCATCGCCGGAATGTTTGTAGCACTTCGGCGATGCGCCCTTAAAAATTATTGTTTAGTATTGTAAGCATAAATATTAACCAACAGATGCTCTCAAACTATTTGCAAGACTGCTTCTTGCTCTTACCGTTGTCTGATTAACAAGAGGTTCATCTGGTAGAGCATTGTTCATTTCCTCCGCTGGCGTTGGTTCATAACCTGCTAGTTTCATGATCCACGCAAACGATAATCTTGCCGCTTTGCCTGTTGCTCTAGTTTGAGACATGGATTTTATGGCGTATTCTTCCTGATATGATTTATTTCTTTCTTTAGAAGAACAGATTGCTGAAGCTTTGCCTACTACCTTACCATCATGAGAGATCAACTCAACGTCAGATTCGTAGGCTACCTCACCTTCCCTGTTTAGCTTCTCACATCTGGTTACGCAGGGACTTACTCCTCGCATAGCCATTAAAATACCCCAACCGGTTACATGAACGTATTTGCTTTTAGCTCCGGTTTTATTGGTTATAACAGTAAATAAGTTTTGTTTATTAATTATATTAGCTAATGCGGTTGCTATTGATGAAGCTTCTTTAACTGTTTGCTCTGGATCAATATCATTGGTTTTTATTATTGCTTGCATAAATACCTCTTTTTTTGTTTATATTCATCCCAAGTTTTTTTGATATAAAACCTCACCAACGCAAATATTATTTTAGGGGATTTAAAATTTACCTCCTCCCCATCCTTTTCCAAGAATTTAGTAAATTGCTCCATGGTTATCCCTCTATCAAATAGAAATTTATAGACCGCTATGTCAAAATCATTTTCCATATTTACCCCCTAAACAGAAGCCAGATTGGCTTCACTAGCTCTTATGCTAAAGTTTCTGACGGTTGATTTGAGCAGGCATTCGCTATAGGCTGCTGGGTATGCGGTTTTTAAAGCTTCGGTTGATAGCCTGCTGCTATTTCTTTCTTTCCAAGTAACCAGACAGTTGCCCTGCTCGTCTACTAATAATGGCGCATCTTCAAGTTTGCTGCAAATACTGGTTTTTAGTACATCGTATGCCTTTTCTTTTTCGTCTATTTCTTTTTTGAGTTGCAGCATTTTTGATATGGTAGTAATATCTTCACCCGTAGCTATTACCTTTTTATCAGGCGCTACATCTTTAAAAAGGAGTTGGCACTCCTCGTAACTGGTAGGAGCGGGTGGTGTTTTTTTGCATACGCTATCCCAAAACTTAATTGCATGATTTATCATCTGCTCCTCGCTGTCTTGGTTTCGTTGATAGCTGTAAGTACGGATTTCCCCTGTATCTCGGAACATAACGATTATCTTGGCACCAGCTGAATTAAGCAAATGAGCATAATATGCAACTTGGGCTAAAACATGTAGTGGTACGTTGTTTTTCCAATCAGTCACGTAGGAGGATGTTGTCTTGATCTCAATGACTTGATCACCGCACATACCGTCTATCGTTCCCCAAAGAAACTTATGCTTGGGATGGAATATACGCTCTTGCTGTCTTATAACCTTTACCCCCTCATCTTCTTGAAAAGATTGGATAACATAAGGCTCTAGCATTTTACCCATATTGAGTATATGTCTGGTGTTTTGTTTGGTAATATCGTTTTCTTTTTCGCCAGTCTTTTCTAAATACAGATCAAGAGGAGTCTTCCACTTGGAGAAACCTAGGAGAGCGGGAATATCCGAACCACCCAAACCCTTAGTACGATCAAATTCTTTATCTTCTAGTTGCGTTTCCATACGACACCTCCTGTTTTTTTCCAGCATTAAAAATATTTAATAGATTAAATTGTTCGCCGCAATAGCCGTGATCGTCATTACCGACACATCTATTTTTTGCATGTTCTATTTCATCGTCAAGTGCTTCGCTGACATTATCTAGCTGCGCCTCTATTATCGAATCTTTTACTTTTTCTAAAAATATTTTCTGATGATTGTAGATATTGCTGTTTAATTTATGCAGAGTCCTTAGCGTAAGCTCTATATCAATATTGTCATTAGAGTTATAACTGCCGCTCCATATACATTTAGATTTAGAAAACTTGTTTTCTAAATAAGCCAGCGTTAATCCAAACAACTCATCCCTGCTCAAATGTTTTACATCTCGTCCTTGAAAAGCGTAATTCTCGATAAGGCTTTTAAAATCACCTTGCATATTTTTAACCTCCGTTTTATTAGACAAAAAGCACAAAACATCTATTTTTATAGTGCTTTGTGGCTGTTTTAAAAAAATTGTTTTCATTTTTTAGTTTTGATGTTTGTTTTTTATTTAAGCTTATATTAATATTTTAAATATATTTGTCAAGTGTTTTTTTGAAATATTTTTTATTGTTATTAATTTACTCGTATTTCTTTAATTATTAAAGAAATAATATAACTTATAAAATTATCTTAAATTCATTTAAAACGAATACTAATAGATAATACATGAAGACGCGTTGACATACACTAACTCTTTGATATAATGAAAATATGGATCATAAATTCATGACCGATGTTAATAAAACATTAACCATACTTGGTTTGTCAGTACGAGAACTCTCAGCATTGGCTGGCATTAGCATTTCTGCTATTTATAATTTACAAAGGAATGCCACGCCATCAAAGTCGCAAACATACGCTAAAATCATCGCCGCCGTTCATGCCACGATCAATTCAAGATCTTTTTCAGAAGAATTAAAGAAAAAAAGAAAACTACTAGACGTTTCAATACTGGCTCTCTCAAGATTGGCTAGTATTAGTTACAACACCATGTATAAAATAGACACAAACGAAATCATTCCGTCAATTAAGACCTGTTGTAAAATCGCTGTAAAACTTAATATGCCAATGGAAAAATTTATAGATTGGCCAGCCAAAAGGTCTGATAAAAATTAGTCGCGTCTTTCGATAAAAATAGTGTATAATGTGAAAAAAGATGAGGATAACTTATGGCACACGCAGCAACATTTGATATTTTTCAGTTTGCTAAGAACCTACAAAAGGCTGGGGTTAATGAAGGTCAAGTAGAGGCTCAGGTTGAGTTTGCTAAGGCTCAAATTGAATTCATTAAAGAGCAAACTGATACCATTAATGACTTAATTGATGGAAGCCTTGCAACCAAACAAGATATAAAAGAGCTGGACTTAAAAATAGAATTGGTTAGAAAAGATATTGCAAGTATGGGATATAAAACCATTATTGCAACAGGCGGAATGGTTTCGGTTGGTGTTGCAATACTAGGTTTTTTAATAAAACTTCATTAAGAGAAGATAATTATGGGAGTTCATCAGTTCAGCTCTACAAATCTTCATTACCAGACTCAATTTTATTTTTAATGTCCGGCCAAATTTCTTTTTTAAAATGATTTCTCGCCCCTCCTTCCGCTAAGTGGCTATCTGCTTTTATGCTATGCCGAAGACTCTTGGGTGCAAATTCTATTTTTTCCATATCAGTAATGTTCGAAAACCATCCATTAAAAGCAAAATTAAACGCCTCCTCTTCATCTTTCGCTCTCTTGACCTCAATCTCTCTCATTTTTTCTATGTACAACCGCCTATTGAGGTCTTGTGGCGACTCATAGTTGCTTGGTGGTAGGTAGCTACCCTTGTTGCGCAAGATGCCTATAAAGTAATTTATAGGGTCTCCATTGATAATCTTTCTTTTGCCATTTTTTTCTAAGTCAAAAGCAAAAGCATAGATTGAGTTTTGCACAATTTCTGGCGATAAAGTAGGTAGTAAAGCAAGTTGTTTTAAGTGATTCTCAAAAAACCCTACTTTTCTCAACGGTTCTATATCAATGCTTTGCCATTCTATTGTAAGCTGCACGTTGCTTTGTGTTACATTGCTATCAGTAGTAGTTTTATTATAATATATATTATTACTACCACTACTAAGAAACATTGTGCTATGTTCTGTGTAGGGTTCTGTGTAAGGTTTGTGTAGGGTTTCTATAAGTAATATTTCTTTGTAGATTTTTTCATTTATTTTTATTTTTTTCCACCCTCCTCTACCAGAACGAGATTGCGTTTTCTGGATATATTCCATTCTTTCTAAACGAACTAAAGTTGTATTTACGGAACCAATAGGGATTTGAGTAGACGCGGCAACGTTATTGATGGATAAAATAATTTCGTATGATCCATTGAATTTGCATAGATTGTAAATGTATAAAACTATTTTTTTAAAATTTCCAACGAGTGTGGAAAAAGAAAACTCCTGCTTTGTAGAACTGTTTGTGGTGTGTAAGATTTGTGTAAGATTTGTGTCTGTTTCTGTGCTGGATTTGTATTGAGTTTGTGTAGAAATTTGGTGTAGTGTGTGTGATATTTGTGTTTGGTTTGAGTGAGGTTTTGGTGTATTTTGTGCGATATTTGTGTTTGGTTTGTGTAAGGTTTGTGTAAGGTTTATACTTTCTTCTTCACCCAGTAAAACAAAACTGGAGTTTTGCTTTGCGGTAGCATATTTTTGAGAAATCTTGAAAAAATTATCGATGGCACCTTTTTTTAAGGCCATACTAGTTTCCTATTTTATTCCACAGTTCAATAATAAGATCGTAGTAATCTTGAGCGAGAGGGCAAGAAGGATCATATTCAAAAATGCTGCATTCTAAAATTCTAGCTTCTTGTCCCTTTACTGTATTTCTTATTGGCGAGGAAATTATTTTATCCCTGTATAATTCTAGGTATTTTCCATAAAATGTTTGGCTTAAGCTGTCTTTTTTGAGATTAGTTGGAATCAAATAACAATCCCAGCTTGCTTTGACTGTGTTTTTAAACTCATCAATTGTATTTAAGTGTTCTGTTACAGCGCTATATGCTTCGGCTTCACATCCTATTGGTGCTAGCAGCACATTAGATGCAACGAGAGAATTTTTAACCAATTCTGTCCATCCAGGGTTATTGTCGAATATAATTACCTGATAGTTTTCAAGATTGGGAATTAACTTATCTTTGAAAAAATATTCCCTTCTTGTTTCAGGGGTAAGCCTTTGAGCAAAAAAATTAAGATTAGATGTTTCAGGTAGAACATCTAATGTCGGTAGATCTGTATGCTGAATAATCTCTATTAACGGAACTTTTTCAAAGAAATAATGATATAATCCGATCTGCTGCATTTTAGATAGCTCTTCCAAGGAATTTATTTGTGTAGATGGAATGGCGTATTTAGTTAGAGATCTTTGGTGGTCAACTCCGACAAAAATAGTTTTTATTCCATTTAAAGCTAAAATTCTACCCAAGTTGTAACTTAATGTTGTTTTAAAAACACCACCCTTTGGGATATACACGCAAATCACTTTTTGTTTTTTTGGCGGTTTTAAAAAACCAAAAATTTTTCCTATTTCTGGCAATTGATGTATTTTCCATTGTCGAGCAGAAACGCTGCCACGTGCTACCCTTTCAGCTTTTGGTATTTCGCCTCTAGCTTCAGCATTCAACAATGTTTGCTTGCTTATACGCTCATTCATTCTAAATAACTTGCGTATATCAGAACTTGACCAATACTGTTTAGCCATATATTTAATACACCTTTTGATTTTTTATGTCTTGATATAACAATTATACTATATACATCTAAAGTATGTGTCAAAGAATGTTTTGCGAGAACAACAATTTATTTAGCTGTGATAAGGACGGATTTATAAAAATATATACAAACATAAAAGTTGACACAAATATAACACAAACCTTATACAAATATGACACAAGTTTGTTTATAACCAACACAAACATCGCACAAATATAACACAAACTTTACACAATTTGGTAAACAAAACTAAAGTAGAGCCAATTGATCCCTATACAGCATTAGCAATAGCAACGTATAAAAACACACAAGTGTATAATTATACGTTGAACTTATGCTTCGATACTTCTTTGAATTGCTTTCTGACTTTTTAGGTAGACAACTAATTCGTTTAGCCATGCTGTAAACATCAGGTAATCTCTATGTGATAAACCGATATAAACATAAGGCTCTTGTTTGCCTCTAGCAACGCCCAAGTTCCACCCGCCAGTTACGTTCGGAGTAATTACCTTCCACGTAATAGCAGGAGGTAGAATCGGCGACAGGGTAGGGGATGGATGTTCTCTATTATGTCGCACCAGTTGCTTTGGCGACGATGCTGAACATCCTGCTAAAATAATTATTAACAAGATACTCAACACGATTTGGAGCTTTAATCGATGTGTTCTTAAGTTTTTGATTATATCTAATAATTTTCTTATAACACTCGCCGAGCCAGGGAGAGCGAAGCGATGGCGAGAAGCCCGCGGTAGCCGTCGAGAGCGAGCCGCTTTTGCGAGTGAAGACCGACGGCGACCAGTCATTGTGGCGTTTCCCAGCCGCAGGACGTCCGCGGCAACTCAAACAGTGACGCTAATTTTAGCATTATGGTAGCAGGGATGTGCCATAATGGGCTTAAATTAGCGTCACTCCGGCGCTTTTTTCTTCTGATAATTGTAGAAGCTCATTTGATAATTCTCTTCCTTTTTTAATTTGAACTTCAATTTGACCTGCCAGCTCTTCGTTTTGAGCTTTTAGTCTGTTGTTTTCTGTTTGTATGATCGCTTGCGCTATATGCAGCTGCTTCACCTTGTTGCTGTTGCTTACATAGGCAAACAGCATCCCAATAACAACAGTAATAAACGCAGCAAAAATGAAACTACTTGCCTTCAATCCGCTTATTTTTCTCATTATATTCATCATCATAAGTCATCCCAAAAAATTTAGTATTAATTTTTCCTTTAAAGACAAGCGCAAATATAAACGCCACTCCAGTTAAAAATGAGTACATAGATAATTGCGAGTGTATTTCGTTGTGTTCATCGCCAAACAGCAAGCAAAAGATAGTAATTAGCCAAGAAAAACACAGTCCAAAACTAAACATCTGTTTTTTAAAGTGTCCATTGGGTATCTTTTTGTTTATTTGATTGTTTTTATTGTTGTTTTTATCCATATCTTTGCGCCAGTTATAAATCTTCTTTTTCTTCTTCTTTATTTTTTCCTTTTCCCTTTTTCTCTTCTTCCTTTTCTTTTTCGGCGCTACCGCCAGCTTCGCTATCTGCTTGATCGCTTATCTCTGTCTCTGTAAAATCATATAAGCCGGCAGGATTAATTTTTACCTCATCACCATAGTGTATGCGTACATCTGATATTGGTTTTGCTTTAAAAAACCCTTTTGGCTGCGTGAGGTAGATATTAAACGCGCTTTTAATGCACTCTATTGGACCGCAAAGCAAAAAAATTATTCGTATGGTTGTTTGCGCTTTGATGTTGATTAGCATTGACGTATCGAAGTGAATGCCGCTAGCATCGATAGCTACAGATATTTCAAAGGACTCGCCATCGGTATCGGTGAGACGGTAGATAACTGCGCCATCTTCTATTAAATTGATATCTGATCTTGGATTACCCACTAGCTTTTCTTCATTCTTGGGATCGACAAGACCATAAGCAAGTTTATTAATCCTTTCCTGAATTTCATAAGCAGTTCGGATAACAAGCTGCTCATTGAATTTAGCGGCTGCAGTATTGCTGGTGTAATTTAATCCTGTTTTTGGCATTTTCTCTCCTATCTTTTTTACTTTTCTATCTTTCCTAAATAAGTTGTTGATTATACACTAAAAACGCTCTAAAGTAAAGGGTTTTTCATGCTAACTCTGTTGTAAAGCACCTCTCCTTGCGGTCTATACAATTGCTCATAACTCAAAGCAAAAGTCATAAACGCATCTGTTCCATGTGAAGCCCAATTATGAACCGGCGTATCGCCGTAAGTATTCATCGCATCGTTAAACTTTGCATGATAGTTTTTAAGACATTCAATTCCATGCGCGCAGTTTGTTTTATGAAACTTTACCTTATCAAAAACAGCCCTAGCAGCATTGATTGATAAAGCCTTGTTGCTTATTCTTTTAACCATCTCAAGCTTAATCCCCAGCGAGTAACTATTATCTCTGATAGATACTCCTGTATTTAAATCTCTGTTTTCTACGTCGTGAGGGGCGAAGTGCCTGCTATAAACAATACCGTTCTTATCTCTGAAATCATGTAGCCAGTTAATATAATGCTCCAGCTTTTCCCCTCGGTTTTCGTAGTAGCCAATAGCTTCGTAGCCTTGCGTAATTGGATTGTGCTGGATAAGCCAAACAGATGTGCTATCCCTAATGCCCAAATCCCAAAAGGTGTGTACCGGTAGCTGCTGGTTAATATAAAAATCACAGATTCTACTTTCTTTTTCTGCTTTTGAGATTTGACTAGCAAAATATGCTCCAGGCAAAGCAGCAAGCCGATCGCAATAATATTCTTGCCGTATCATTTCTTCCGGCATACCGGAGCTGCGCTCTTTTTCTATATCTGCTTTTGTGATTGAACCCGTATCGCCAGCGGTAAGCGTATTGCAAAACCATTCCGGATTGTCTTTGTTTATATCAAACAATGCAGCAGCATGGTTTCTTGCGCCTCTGGGAGTGAACAAGAATGCAGCCCAACCTGAGTTTTCTCTCAAAATAGGACTAAAATATCCCCAAGCTCTAGGCGACATCAAAGAAAACTCCGAAAAAATCATACCCCTTGCTCCAGTACCCATTCTTGAATCAAACCGATCAGCTCCGGTTAGCTTGATAATAGAGCCGTTAATAAGCGTAATTTTTAGATCAGAGTTATTTGGCGAACACGCCAGCAAGGATAGGGGAATATGATCCAAAAACCGTATGCCGTCTTTATCTATTCCTTCCCATATAACTGTCTTAGCCTGCTTGATTTCAGGAAAGAGATAAAAATATACTCCTTTGGTCTCAATAGCGGCTGCAATCATAAGATTGAAGAAGGTCTTATCCTTGCCGGAACGTCTGTGCCACTCGCAGCAAAACCTCTGACATCCTACAGAAGATACAGAAGAGCCAAAGAATCTATCAAAAACTCTCTTCTGATAATCACGCAAGCTAATTTTATGCGGTAGAGCAGCTGTAATCATGATCCTAAATACTCCTTGGGGTTTATTATCCAGTTCCCCTGTTCTTTTTTTATCATTCTTCTAAAAGCTTTGGGGGCTATGGTCTCAAATATGCGCCAACCAATGAGATAATTAAAAGCTTCTTTGGTGTATGGCAAATTAATCAAGGGCAGGTTGCCGGATATTAGTTTGTATAAATTTGCAGCTGCTGGTTTTCCGCTAACGCCCTTTGTTATGATCTGTCCAACATTATTTATGTCAGACCATGTTGATCCTGCAAGACCGGCTAAAGTGTCCAAAGTCCCATGCGGCTGTATTAAATGTTCAAGCGCGCTGTAATAAAGCCCGCCAGAGCCACTATAAGCCGCAGCTTTAAACCAAGTAGTACTATCTCCTGTGTCTAAAGGAGTTTTGCCCTGCGTGAGCCTTAAAAGGCTGTTAGTTGCATATCCTAGCAAAAGCCCCTCACCAACATAACTGGCTGCTACTGGCGCATCTTTCATAATTCCTTTTGCTAAACCAACAAAGCCATCTTCTCTAAACCCCTCTATAGAATTTTCCATTACGAGGCTTAATATTCTTCTGGTTAATGCAATTGGATATCCCTTGAACTGCATAAAAGTTCTGGTTAAAAAGTCTTTACCTCGCATAAGAGGCAGAGAACGTTCTACAGCATCAGGAGTAAGCCTAAAATAATCTACTACGTCCTGATTCATGGTTAACAGTTTAAACCTTGCTTGTTTCCTAACTTCGTCTATATCTTTTTGTTCTACCTTATCAACTGCCTTGCCCAAATACTTAGCAATAGACTCTTTGGAATAGCCAGATGAATCAACAGTGATATAACCCCTGCCGTTTTTATCTTTGAAAGGATTTTTTCTGATTAAGTCCCAATCCTTGCTTTCAATGCCGTATTGCAACAGCGTCTTTTTTAAGTCTACATTCAATTTATCAAACTGGAGCCTAGAATTTAAAAACAATGTTCTTGCGCTGCACATCACTGCGTTTCGGATCGATGCTGTGTCCCAAGCATTAATACCGCTTGCAGCATTCATTATTCGCGCAAGCTTATTGACTGGAGCATCGTTATACCTTGAGTGTAAATCATGTGCCATTACCCTTGCCAGTTCTGCTGCAACGCTTAAATCATTCCTGTTTACTTTTTTACCGATTGATTCAGAAAGCACCCTTACAAACTCTTTTGGTTGGGTTCTGAGCGTATCGAATGCTGCTCCCAGAGTAGATTTACCGAATAGTTTTTGTTGTACGGCTGTTTGATGCACTATGTCGTTAAAAGATGCAATGGTTACATTAGCCGCTTTGGTAAGATATTCCCATGTAAGTATATTATTGGTTATTGTCGAAGAAGCATCATAAGGTGATGCACCAACCAGATTATTAAAAATATCTCTAGGCCTAGGTCTAAGCCTAGGGTTTTCAAGTTTCTTTACGCTTTTTGCTGTTATCCCTTCAGTTCTTTTTAGCCTTTCCAGTATATTTTCAAATGTTGCCTTTGGATTTAAACCCAGCTTTTCTGCTATCGCTATCGTTTGGCTTTCGCCTTTAAGTGTATTAATCATTGCATCGTAAATATTACCATGACCATAAATTCTATTGGCTTTTATGAAGCTCGCAGCATCTTTATAAACAAAGAATTGCGATCTGCTCCACTTTTCAGCTATACCAAACTCAACGTCTTTATACCGCTCTCTTGCAACTATTCTGTTAAACATGTTGCGTAGCGCAGTATCTTGTTCTTGCATGCTCATGTCGCCAAAAGTTTTTTCGTGATCTAGCAGCGGTAAGTGAGTATTTTTCCATCTTGCAAAAGATAAGTCGTCTAGTGCCTTACTACCAAAGGTAGATGTTATTGGATTAGACATACGGTATTGCAGTCTCTCAGCAGCGGTTTCATGAGTATATGATGCTTTTATTGGATCATGAGAAAAATGGGTTATATACCCCTCCTTTGTAGAAACTTGCCCACCAATCCGGTTTATTGATGTTCGTAGCTGCTCCTGTAGCGGCTTAAAAGTTTCTGCTACTTGGACTGCAGATTTATCGTTTGTAAATTCACCGCGAAGAGCCTTTGCTATTTCTATTTCCTGCAGCGGATTTTGAGATGCAAAATAATCAGCTACGCCCCTCTTTTTTAATCCTTCCCAAAAGGAGAGGAGGGTATCGTTTCTTCTAGCCTTAACATAACCAGCAACCGAATCTCTAGCTTTTATACCCCTGCCTGTTATGCCAGCCAAATAAGCTTGCAAGCCATTATCAAGAGTTGCCTTTATTTTTTTATTATTTTTTACGTAATCTCTAATAGCTGTTTCTGCTGTTTGTTCCAGATGCTCTTGGTGTAATTCCTGTACCTTTCCAAGCATCTTTGCATCAACAGTTTCTGCAGTTGTTAGTTTTTCCAAAGTATCTGCAAAGCCTTTTGTTCCAAGATTACTCGATTTAATAATCTCTTGTAGCTCTGGCGTTGTTTGAGTTGTTCTTAAATGTTCTACTTGGAGATCAGCGCGTATGTCAGGTGTTTTTGTTTCTACCTCTACAAATTCTTCAAAGGCAGGGTAGGGTACTTGTGTTTCTGCAATAGCTTCAAGGCTTTCATGATTATCAATATTGTCAGTATTTTTAACATAGTCTCCGTCAACATTTTTAACAAACTCATTTTTAAGCGACTGTATTTCTTCTAAAGGTTTGGTGGTGTATTTTTCGCAAGAAGCTGCAGCTTTAAAATACGGCGTTATATCTACTTGCTTGCCTTCTTCTAATTGTGAAATAGCTTTTATCTTTATAGCGAAATCACTTGCCGGAGAAATAAAACGCCCATGAATGCTATCTGGTGTTTCTGTTATTTCTGCTGATTTTGATAAAGCTCCTTTTATTCCGCTTATTCCGCTAACCAATCCTCTTGTCGCTGTAACTCCCATTCCAAACAAACCGCCATAAAGCCCGCTAGTTAAAATCTCAGATGCTTCTACATCTTCACCATAAACTTTATCCTTAGCGTAGTGTTCTACTCCGCCTATTGTGCCAACTTTAACCCCCATAGAAATATCTTTTGCTGCAATTACGCTCCACTTTTTGGCTCTAACTCCCCACTTAGTCAACCCAATAATTTGTTTTGTCTTAGCGGCAACTCCGACTTCGGGGCATAATGCAACCGCAGCAACAAAAACGGGGTCTAATATAGCTCCTGCGATTCCACCTAGAAACGACGCTGTCATAGTGGTTTTTGGATATTGCGCATATAATTTAGATAAAATCATATCTCTGCGCATAGTTTCCTGATGCTCTTCATAGCGCATCTTTGCAATATTTTCAGATACGCCCTTTGGATATGCTTGTCCTTCGATTTTATATGGGCTTTGTTCGTATTGCTCTGATGTTAAAAATTGTTGATTTGAAATGAGGGAACTCGCATGCTGATAGCCACCAGCTACAAGCTTATATCCTGTACCGAAGCCTTCGCTAAATTCTTCTGTAAATGCTTTATAAGCAGTGTAAGCGGTATCGATCAACATTGTTTTATCGTCGCTGCCTGCTGCATCAGTTGCATTTGAAGGCTCCAGATGAACTGCTGGTGATATGGGGGCTGGCAGTCTGCCTGAGTCTATGTAATTGTCTTCTTGTTCTCTATATTCCATATTCTATTTACCGAAACAAAATAGCGAAAGAGTAGGGTGGTTATTGTGTTTTGCTTCTTTTTGCTTCTCTTGCTTCTTTCGCAATATCTAAAAACTTAATAACATAAGGCGTCCCATTTTTTCTATATACGGGCTTGCCACTGGATGTAATATAAAAAATCCCGCTGTCATCAGATGATGTTACCCATCTGCCATCATAAACTAACTGCTTGTTATACTTTTCACTTTTTTTGTTATGCTCTTCCCACCCATCAAAATAGATATCATTTGTGTTTTGAAAACTAAAGAAATGCTGCAGATTAAATTTTTCTTTTGCTGTTTTTACGTCAGAGATATTAATTTTAATTTTACTATTGCCATCGTTTCTTTCGTTAATAAAAACAAACTTAGGAACTCTTATGCCGTCATCTATTTCATATTTGTGTTCATAAATCCCATCGGCTGCGTTGCTTACGGCTTTACTCAGTTTTTTTCCTTCTGATAATTCTTGCAGAACCGCCATGTACATTGCTTGTTCTAATTCTGCTTCTTCGTGAACCCTATCTTTTGTATGGGGCAGGGTGTTGGTATAATCCTTTATTTCTTCACGTATTGCGGTTTTTATTTCAGCTTCTTTGTTTGATCCGCCATCGCCTATCTTTGCTGCTGCTTTTAAATCTTTTAGATCAGAGCCAAATGCCTTAATCATAGTTGGTGCATATTCAGGACTAGCGTTTAAGGTATATTTCAATCCGACTGGTAATTTAGCTCTTTCTAAATCTTTAATAACAATTGATGCATAACCGCCGTACTTATCCAACTCCTTTTGCAAATGAGGAATTGCATTAACTAAACCAGATGCCTGCAGGTCACTAACAATCGCCTGTGCTTTTTCGTTAGAGAGTAATCTCGGTTCAACTCCGAGCTGTTTTTGCAGTTGGAGCATAAGCGTAGCTTTTCTCTGCTTTAGCGATTCTTCTTTACCCACACTATCCAATTGCTGAAAAGCTGGATTGTTTTGATGGTTCTTTAATTCTTGTTCTATCCCACTCATATCACCAAGCTTGGTAATATAAGCTATTGGATCATTTATAAGCGTATTTATTTCTTCTTTGACTGCTTCTTTTGCTTTGGTATAAATTCCCCTCTCTCTTGCGGTTTTTGAGCGCGTGATTTGCTCGTCCAATTCCCCAAGATATTCAGCTTTTTTGCTAAGCGGCATCGCTCTTTGCTTTTGCAGGGCATTGTATGTTTCTAAACCATCAGTCACCGCGTGTTTAATATCCATCGCTTGTTTTGGTTTTAGAGATTGCATAAAAATTACTTGTTCAGCCGTAGGGGATTTACCATTAGTTTCTGCCTGAAAAACCATTTCTTTTTTTAATTCGATAGCAGATTCTGCTCTGAGTCCAAGTCGCAATTGATTGGCGTTTTGCATACTGGTAAGCGAAGATAGCAAAGAAGTCTTTGACGCGTGGCTAAGTCCCTTATCATTTAAAACATCCCTAGCTCCCGCTTCAAGACCTTTAGCATCACCAGCTTCTGCAAGCCTTATCCCATGTCCCAAATAATGGTTTTTAGAAATAGATTCTTTTATCTGCTTTTGCAAAGTGTGTGCCGACGGCGGAGTAATAAACCCTTTTTTAACTCCATCAAACATTATCTTTGCTATTGTTGCCTGATGGGCGAGGGCAGAGTTTGTGTCGCCATCAAGCGCAGCCTGATTGGCCATATCTTGGTATTTATCTATGGCTTGAGCTATATGATACTTTGCAATGTTTTCGTTTTGACTTTGCAGCTGTGTTTCAAGATGCCCAGTTGCTTGCTGCGCGCTGTGAGCTAGTAGCCTGCCAGCATAAATCTGACTCTCCCCCTCGGGAACAGATGACATGATCCCTTTGGCAAGACCAATAAAATCACTTTGAAATACTTCTAATCCTGCTTTTGCATCAGGATTTTTTAATGCTGCTTGGTATATTCGATCAACTTCTTGCGGAATTTGCGCGCCAACAAGATACTTTGTTATTGATGACTTTTTTTCTTCTGCTCTATTTAACATAGACGAAGCAGCACCAAGTATTGTTTCTCCTAAATTAGATAACGCTTCACCAGTTCTTCGTCCCATTTTTTTACCTTCTAACCAAAAACACTACTCAAACCAAAGTGTTTAAACGCATTACCAAATTTTCCACTGCTTCCGAAAGTAAGATTTTTCATCAACTCTCCATACGCATTTCCTTCATAATTAAATTTCGGCGCAAACCCTTTGTACATACTGCTTTCTACATACGGCGATATAAATTCTCTGCCCATTTTAAATAACGATCCGATATCGTTAAATATCGATGCTCTATTAAGATCGGCAACTTCTTCTCGCATATTTTTTATTCTGAACTGACTCATCTGTAATTCAGCTTCTGCCTTATTGGTAATCCCCTTTAAATTTAATTCATTGGTTTCTTTTCCAAATTTTTCTACAGTATCTAATTCTTCTTTTGCAATATTTATCGCCTTTGTTTCTTGCTCTGCTTGCTTTTGCATAAAGCTTTTAAGCAGTGCAAGCCCTTCATTATCTTTCAAGTAATCATGAGTCAGGCGAGTTTGTTTTGGAGCGAAGGTTTGGGTAAGCCCTCTTACGGTCTGCGCTGCATTATATTCAGCAAAAACATCTTCATAAGTTTGTCTCAGGTTAGATATCTTTTCTGCTATTTGTTTTTGCTCCAGTTCTTGACTAGCTTTAAGGACCTCCTCTTTAATGCCAAGCTCTTCTCGCTGAAATCCTACTTTTTTTAGGAGCTGCTGCTTTTCAATACGGGCTTGTTCTTCGGCAAGACGCCTTTGCTCTTCTGCTTGTCTTTGATATTCGGCTTCCTGTTCCTGATTACGAGCTTCCATCCTTCTGTTTGCATTTCTAGTTTCGATGCCGCCATAAATAGTTGTTCCGACTCCTATAGCCGTTAAGCCAATCATTATTGGCAGTGCTACTGCTCCCATATCTTTTCCTCTTTCCTTTTTTTTATCCTCTTTTCACCAGCGCAACTACGCCATAGATTTTTAAGTCTTCTGCTGCGCTATATGTTATTTTTATCGTTTGACCATAGTTCCACTGACCGCTCAATAACACCCTGCCGATCTTGAAGCTTTTTGCAATAGTATAGGTTTCGTTTTGATTCAATGGTTGACCGTTTATTTTGAAATCCATCGCTCCTTCAAAATAAACATAAACTTCGTTTATCACGGATCTTCACGCTGTAAATTAGTATAGAACAATACCGCTTCTGCCTAAACGCAACGTAATAAAGTTTATATGAATCAACATGTTATCGTCACCAGGATTTTTCTACCAGCAAAAAACCTCTATTAATAAATCCTATTTATTATCATCATGCCATTTTCAAAATCATTCACTATACTTGCCATAGCCGTAAACGATGGCTTAAATAAAAGGATTTACGCATAACGCGCTTGACATGTTCATATTTTAACCAGTATAATACTATCGTTTCACGGTCGAAATTAATATAGGTTTATAACTATGGATACCACTTATAATTTTTTTGATAATCCCAATTATCCTTTGCACAAA
Organism: Gammaproteobacteria bacterium; assembly: GCA_964213355.1. Taxonomy (GTDB): domain Bacteria; phylum Pseudomonadota; class Gammaproteobacteria; order UBA9339; family UBA9339; genus JBAXAM01. The sequence goes on along the minus strand of CAXOVY010000012.1, from coordinate 10,115 downwards.
CAGTATGAAGCGCTGCGCGCCTATTTTTATGAAAAGCTATCAGCGCGTGAAATAGCAAAACGATTTGGTTATACGGAAAATTCCATATACTGCTTTGCCAGCGCCATCAAACAACTCGACACAAAACAGCTTGAAGAGCGATTTTTTGCACCATCAACCATTGGTCGACCGGCAAAAGAATACGGAAATAATATAGATCAACTTATCATTGCGCTGAGGAAAAAATATCTTTCAGTGCCAGATATAAAGACCATTTTGGACACGCAAAAACAAAACATTTCTGAGACCTATATTTACAAATTAATAAACAAGGAAGGATTTGCCAGATTGCCACGAAGGAGTAAAAGCGCCAAAGTTGAGAGTTTATCTCAAGCTAAATTACCAGCTCCAACGGCAGTTTTACTCGGAGATAGTGATGAAATATTTAATACAATGAATGTTGGCATATTATGCTTCATTCCATATATTATTGATTTAGGGCTTGATAAAATTATTACCAATTCATTATTTCCAGAAACAAAAACAATTCCAAAAATTAGCGCAATATTGAGTTTCATTGCCCTGAAATTATCTAACGTGAGGAGATATACTACTGATGATTTATGGTGCATGGATAGAGGTAGTGGTTTTTTTGCTGGATTAAATGTTTTGCCAAAAACCGCATGGTTTTCTTCCTATTCTCATCGCATAACGCGAAAGATGAATATATCTTTTTTAAAAGAGTTATATCAATTATGGCAAAAGACAGGGCTTTTGGCGGATACAGCGAATTTAGATTTTGTAGCGGTTCCCTATTGGGGAGACGATTCTCACTTAGAAAATAACTGGTCTGGCACGAGACATAAAGCATTATCCAGCATTTTAGCTGCTATAGCACAAGACCCTGATACTGGTATCATCACATATGGAGATACAACGGTTAGGCACGATAATGAATCTGATGTAGTTGTAGAATTTTTAGATTTTTATAAAGAATCAGGAAAACAGAACATCAATTATCTTGTATTCGATAGTAAATTCACTACCTATGAGAATCTGAGCAAACTAGACGACAACAAAACTAAATTTATCACCATTAGAAGAAGAGGAAAAAATATTGTCGATGAGTTAAATCAGCTTCCAGCAGATTTATGGAAAAAAGTACGAGTTCAATCCTCTGGTAACAAAACCAGAGAATTAAATGTTGCAGACCAAACCATTTTATTAAAAGGGTACAACAAAAATATCAGGCAAATTGCAATAACTGGACATGGAAAGATAAAACCAGCATTAATTATTACCAATGATTTTAAATTAGGAGTAGAACAAGTATTGAGAAAATACGCAAGGAGATGGTTGGTAGAAAAAAGCATTTCTGAACAAACACATTTTTTTCATTTGAATAAAGTATCATCTTCGATGGTAATTAAAGTTGATTTTGATTTAACGATGTCAATTCTCGCTTATAATCTATATCGTGTTTTGGCCAATGACCTAACTGGATATGAGCATAACACTCCTCAGACACTGTATGAGAAATTTATTAATAACAACGGCAGTATAGAAATCAAGAATGGTAATGCGTTAGTTTTTATGAAAAAGAAAAGAAATTTACCTGAATTATTATCAGCAATGAAAAGATTTGAAAAAATAAAAATACCTTGGCTTGATGGACGCGCCCTCACAATTACCGCCGCCAGCAACACATAAAATAGACTTCTTTCAAAACCCCATTTTTCGTAGCAAAATATACATGTCTAAGTACAAGAAAGGGGGGAATGATGAAATGGGAATCAATTGCAGAACTACCGTTACCGAAGTTTAGAAGGTTAACTGGAGTTAAGAAACCTACATTTATAAAGATGGTTGGTTTACTTCAAAACGCTCATAAACAAAAGAAATCATTGGGAGGACGACCGAACAAGCTATGTATAGAAGATATGCTGTTGATGACTTTGGAATATTTAAGGGAATATAGAACCTATTTTCATATCAGCAAGAGCTATGATTTAAGCGAGAGTAATGCGTATAAAATAATCAGATGGGTTGAAGATACTCTTATAAAAAGTAGAGCTTTTAGTTTACCTGGGCGCAAGGCTTTGCTAAAAAGCGATATGGAATATGAGGTTGTTTTAGTCGATGCTAGCGAAACACCAATCCAAAGGCCTAAAAAAAACAACGGTATTTTTACTCAGGAAAAAAGAAAAGACATACTATAAAGAGTCAGATAGTAGTAAGCAAAGTTAGTCAGGTGGTGATTTGTACTAATTTTAGCAATGGTAAACGCCATGATTTTCGACTGTTCAAAGAATCAGGAGTCAGATTTTTAACAAACACAGAAGTTCTTACAGACACTGGCTATCAGGGATTAAATAAAATACATGTTAACAGTAGGTTGCCGAAGAAAAAAACTAAGAAACATCCGTTAACTTTTAAGGATAAAAGCGAGAATAAAAAGTTATCGAGTCAACGGGTTCTAAACGAAAATGTTATTGGTATGCTTAAGCGATTTAAAATTATTGCTGATAAATATCGTAATCGACGAAAGCGATTTGGTCTTAGGTTCAATCTAATTGCGGGGATTTATAACTATGAATTGGTACAGCAAGGGTTTTAAAAGAAGCCTAAAATATTGGTAGGCGCAAGCTTTAGCTTGCGTGTTGAGTTTGGAGCAATACTAAAAACGCAGGCTGAAGCCTGCGCCTACCGAAAAAAGGTTTAGGTTTAGGTTCAGTTTAAAATAAACAACTGGCTAATTCATTTGCGCAAGATTTACAAAACTAAAAAATCAAAGTTTTGAAAGAAGTCTAATCTATACTAATTTATAACCGTGAAGATCTGTGTTTATTACCTGCTTATGAAACAATAGTTGCGGAGTAAAAAAAGATACTTTTTTGAGAGATAATAACGGAAAGAGTTCTAGTTCAACGATAATAGGTCTTTTTGCAGAAACATACTTGCCATAATCATACGTTTGTACATTATCTTCGAGCAGACAAGCATCAAATGTCTCGATAAAGTTTTTGCCACCTCTTTCTACAATAAAGAGTACTTTTTCCTGATTGCAAAAAACATGTTTGAATTTACCGCCTTCTGTTTCAACCGTTGACCATGCTACCTTAGATTCTTCGATCAGTGTTTGGCAAACAGCTAAACCGCCATCACTGTTCACTACAAAAAGATAACGGTATTTCTTATCGCAACCAGACTCTAAATTACAACCAGTATTTATAAACTTACTACACCCAATAGAAACCGGATTTTTAATCATGCCGGAGGTAGCAAGAGATAAATTAATAGCTGTATAGTTATTAACGTTTACTCGCTGCAAAGAGTAGATATTACACTCGTCTGCTCCGACAAATACGGTTTCGTCATTGAGCAGAGTATCAAATAGGTTCTTGCTGCCCTGATGGATTTGCTTGGCTATGGTAATGGTTTCAGCAGTAATTGGTTGCACTCCGCCGTGCAAAGCAAAATAAACGCACTTATTGGTAAATATTTGCAGTGACGATCCGCTAACAATACCAACAATCTTTTGTCTTTCGCCGGAAGCAATACCGCCGATGAAAGCCTCGTCAGCCCGTCCCAGACCCTCGCCAAAGTTGTGAAAGTCGTTTACCTTAGAAAAGTATAAAACAACTCTATCGTCCTCATATCCTCCAAATATCAGTCTGCTCTCGTGAAAGGCAACAACAGCAGGATTGCTCTGTTCCCACATCGGTTTTTTTAAAATGTAATATTCTTGAGATATGAATGTTTTTGTAGCTTGTTCTGCAAATTCCTTATTTATGAGTACATCAAAAGAATGTATTTCATCGTTACCTCCTTTCCATCCTTTCCCCTCTTTCCCTTCTTTTCTTACCCCGCTATACGTTCTGATAAAGCATTTTCCATTGCCGTTACGCTCGCATAAGATAGAGTTTAATAGGATTGACTTTAATTTATCTATGCTTTCGCTGTTTCCCTTGGTAATCACATCAATACTAAAAATAGAACCAGATGTTGGAACATTTACTTTTATCATGATCTCATCGCTTGGTAGTTCCTTATTCCAATAGCCATAAGCAGCGATTTTGAAATCACCAAAAGTAAATTCTTTTGTAGTCTCAGAATATGTTATTACCTTTGGCTTAAAAGCTCTGTGGGTTAAGATCAGTTCGCTACCGCATTGAGCAAAGGCTATTTCAGCGGCGATTTGCTCAAACAAAATATTTTGTTCCATCTGCCACTGCACAGCTTTTTTTGTTATTTTATTATTGGTTATGTCATAAGCAATTAAACTATCCTTCGTTAAAATAAGCATGAAGCAGGTATCATCAGAGTCGTAAAAGCATATCTTGGTTTTGGTCAGATCAAGCGATTCAGCATGGGTCAAATTGCTAACTGCCGAAAGCCCAAACCGCTTGAACATTCCCCCCGAAATATAAGGCATGACGTTTTTAGCTTTTAATACCCCGCTTGCTCTAGGTGCAAATTCAGTTTGCAGAAAGAATTTACTGGATATCTCACCAAAAGAAAAATCAGTTTGAGCAAAATAATCTTGCATAAATCCTCAAAAATCAAAAAAATTAAAAAAACAAAAAAACCAAAATCTAAAAATGAGCGGCATAAATTGAATTTCTGATAACGCCGCGAATTGCTTGTTGAGAGCTGTCAGTCGCTATTGCCGCGCAGAACGAGTTATTTGCTTCAATTTCCCATTTTCTTGCTATAGCCTCGTTTTGCGTAACCAGAGCTGCGCTCGAAGCTGCAATGGAATAAACCATAAGCGTTTTAAAGAATTCCGGCATGCTTGCATCATCTACGCATTTTATAAATATGAGTCTTGCGTTTTCAGCTCTGCATAATAGGGTATTGCCCATTATTTCGTAATCGCAACTGGGGATAATTTTTTGGATATTCAGCAGATCGTCTGGCAGCTCATAAGAGTAATAGCCATTACTAGTTATGTGATTAGTGTTTTGCCTGATTAGTGGATTTAACTTACATTCTGCTAAGGCGAATTTCCAGCAGTGTCTGGACAGCAAACCCTTTTTTACAAAATCATATAAACTCAAAATAGTATTATAAAAGGCATCAGACTTAGGATTTTCCGGTGCGGTATGTCCAAGGTGGGCTAGGGCAAGGTTAATTAATTTATCTCTAATATGCGCAGATATATTTGCTGCACTAGCAGCACTAGAAATAGTTTTTTGAGCGTTTGCCAATTCTAAAATACATTTTTCTTTTTTAGATTTTTCGGCATCTATATTAGCTTGAATTTGGTTGTATGAGTTTTGTAGGTTTTGTAATTCTTGTGTGTTTTGCAACTCTTGCACCTTTTGTGCTTCTTGTATTTTTTGTAATTCGCTGAGATTATTTGCTGCTTCGGTTTGTGCTGTTTCCAGCTTTTTCTTTAAGCCGTTTATTTCTTTTTCTCTTATGCGTATTTGCTCTCTTAGGTCGTGTTTATTATCTTGGTTATTAGCGTATCTATTTTTAGAGTTGTCAGTATTGGCGTTTGTGTCGGTATCATCTCCACTGGTGCCAGCAGTTTTATCAGCCTTATAGAAATCAGAAAAACCAAAAACAGAATCAGGATGTTTTTGCTTCTGGGATTTTTTCTTTATTCCATCGATCTCAAAAACTATGTCGGAAAGATACAATAAATCCTTTTCAGCATCTTCGATTTCTTTTTTATTGGGAAAAGTCCTATCAAATGCGATGTGATATGTGGCGTTGGTTCTGCTAAACTCATCTTTGATTTTTTTATAGATCAGAGAAAGATTTTGTTTGGTTTGCTCGATTGCTGTTTTATTGTCTGTTTTTACAGCTTCGGCAAGGGTGGTGTTAGTAGCCTTATATTCATCATACAAAGATTTTGCTAACTCTTGGGTATCGCTAAGTAACTGGCGGCTCTCTGAATCGTTTTGTGCTTCTTTTATAGTGTCTTTTTCGTATGGCATAAAATTATTTTGCGTAAAACAACTTGTATAAAACACAAATGGTGCAGCTAGGTGTTCCTAGCTGCACCATCAATTGCTATTGCGTATTGTACTTAATGCAAACCATATTTTTTGGAATTAATACTTTAGCGCTACCATGAACCATCGCTTGAATGATGTTAGACATCGTTGGATTGTCATAGTACATTTCGATACGGCTTGACACCCCCCAAGCTTGTGCGCCATCGTTTTGATGGAAGGCATAAGCTACACCGTCAGTCATACCGCCCTCTGGCATATTAGGTATCCAATGAAACTTAAATCCTAAGAACTGATTAATCTCGCCAAAGACCAAAGCTTTAACCGCAGCATAATCTGTGCTGGTTACCTGATTGGTGAGCAATAGATTTTTTTGCAAAGACGCAGGAGCTGCAAAATGTCTGTTATCTGCCGGTATGCCGATGCGATCCATCAGTACCTTTGCTTCAATCAGATGATCTATTTTAAAAGCATTAGCCTTTGTAACCTCTATCACGTTCATGTTTTTTTCTTTAGCGGCTGTTTTTTTACCTTCATCAGCTCCAGCTTTTGATATATCAGCATCATGAGCAGTAGCAGCATCTTTTAACGCATCAATAACAAATTGGTCTTCACATCTCTTTACTGCTCCGGCTGCTTGCTGCGCTAGCGAAGAAACAATATTTGCCTTGATTTCTTTTTCTAGTACAATATCTATAGGAGCTTTTGCAGCTTTGACTGTCAGATCAAACGAGATACGTCCGATGTTGACGGATTGGTTCGGTACTACAGAACTAAAAGCGCCGCGGTCACCTAAAACAAAAGACTCCATTACGGGAACAGTGACGCTGTGACCCTCGACGTTGTGATATTCGGTAAAAACGCCGTCTAGGTTGCGGGTTAGTATTTCGTACAGCTGTTTGAATTTGATCTCGAACTGAGTAACGGTGAGTTTATCCCACTGACCAGTAGGATCGATATTTAATTGGATTGTGTCCATGACTTTCCTCTTATCTTAAAGTAACAATGTTTAATAAAACCTCAGGCTAAAAACCAACGAGGTCGCTTTTATTGTCCATTGTCTTTCTTTAGATAAAAGAAAGGTCAGACTGAATTAAAAATCTGGTCTGGGTCTTCCTATTAATAAGGAAGGCTGAGTTGTCAGATTTGTTTGGGTATTATACCATAAAACGTGTTAAAAATCAAGCGATTGGTGTGTTATTTGGATTGGTTTAGTAAGCTGAGCAAAAGAGATGTTAAGTTTTTGTGGTGCAATTTTTTTACGTCAAACACACATTTATATGTTTATGTGCTACAATGTGAACAAATGGATCCTTGGATTATGTGGTTTTAGATTGGGGTTACCGGAATTTTTGTTGAATATGTTTAGACAAGCAAATGGCGCAAAAATGTTAAATATAGTGGTTCTACATTCGGGAAAATAGGTTCATAAAAAGCAGGTTGAAGGACTGTAAAAGCGAAGTGAGATCATATGAAAAAAAAATTAAAAGTCATTAGCAGTACGATACTGTTTGTAACAACAATAGTAGTTACAATGGCGGTGCATGCATTGACGACAAAACACTTGATGGAAGTTAAATGCAATAAATCGTTACAAGATTTTGAGTATTGGCACAAATACGCACCAGACCCTAAGACAACCTATAGTTTAAAAACAGTAGGGGTGCGAACCCTTTTACATGGAAATAATTTTGTAACTATCGAATGGATAGACGACAATATATTCATTGACGTGATGGCAAGATGTTTTTCATATAGTGGTGATAGCGTACATTGGATTCATATGATGGGTTCAGAAGTTACTCATCCTCCAGTAAGTATTACATGTGGAAAAGGGCAAGGTTTACTAGTTGGTATGTCATCCCCAGTTGATCCAAATCCCGAATCATATAAGTACTATGGATGGTTAACAATTGAACAAGATGATGACAAGGAAGAGGCTGTAACTGTAGCAGATAGTAATGAAGAAGCTATAACAAATGATAGTATCGTATGCAACAAGAATGATAATACAAAATCATTGTCTAACAAAAACGTGGTACTGCCAAAGAACATCGTTTCCATATTGTATGATGTTGCCAAGAATGCAGGTACTGGTGCTAGTCTTGAAAAAATTAATATCAAATGGACAAATACTATAAAATCTTACTTTGCTGAGTAAGGTTTACATGGAGGTTAAAAATGTTAAATCCAATGGGTAGCGGTGGCGTAGTGATTGATAAGTATAATGAGCTACGAAAAAAAAGCGATGTGGTTAATGAAGAAATAGTAAAAAAACTAAAAAAACAAAATGCTGACCAAGAAAGCGCGCTAAGTATATACGGGGCTAAATTAGGTGACTGGGATAGGATGAGGTCAGAAGTTTGCCGCTGGGGTGAATGTGCAAATGCTTGTGAAGCAGTACTGGGTAAATTAGATCAACATGATTTTAGCAATCTGAAGAGATATTCAGAATTAGGAGAGGATAGAAAAGGACAACATTACTGTTTATACGATAAAGAAGCTAACATTGTAGTGGAACCAACATATAAACAATTTTTATATCGTGCTATTCTGGACAATGCGACAGGTGAATATAAAGAGGGTTTTTCCGGTGAGCATAAGAAAATTATCGATGGTATGCAAGATGTTTTTATTGGAACTCCAGGTGAGTTAAAGAATGTTTTTAATGAAAAACTTGTTGAGATTGGTAAATCGTCAGACGATAAAAATTTTTTAGCAGAAAACTTAAATAGCACTTTGGGAAATTATGTTTTTGAATCATACAAAACATCTTTAGAAAGCAAAAATAAAAATACGGTGCTAGCGCAAGAATTGAAGGAAAAACATGAGAAAGCAGCATCTGTATTGGATCCGAAAAAACAGCAAAACAAAGAGATAACAAATTCGAACCAAGTTGGTGAGATATCAACTAAAGTAGTAAAAAATGATAGTCAAGGACAGTTACAATACCAACCTAACATCGTAGTAACTACCAAGCAAAATGATATTAAGAATGAAGTAACTGCTATTAAGAGCTTGCTGGAGCAAGATAACGTTTCCGAAAAAGATATAAGATATATGTCTTTTAATCAGTTGAAATTCAAACAAGCACAACATCCTGTGCAAAATGGACAACAAGTGCTTCAAAAATTACGAAATTTACATAAGGAACTAGAAATGTCACATAAGCACAGCAACATTGTTTCTAGCAGCGATGTTGTTAAGAAAAATCAAGACTCCATCGAATATCCTCATCATGAAAAAAGGCATTTTAATATGTAAGGACATGATTAATAAAACCTCACTTCCAGTAATTCAGATTCCAGTAATAAATTTTACTGGAATTTGTTGATTATATTTATAATATTCTCAATTAGTTAACTGTGTTTACGTTTACTTTCTATAACTCACCAAACCATAACTCACTCCATAACCAAAACCAATTCGTACAGCAGCATGTCAACTCGTCTCTTTCATCATAAATCGTACACAAACCTTTCTCGCAAGCAAGAGTACTTGTTTCATCTGTATAATTATCTGTCCTATGATCTAATTTGTCTTCCTCTTTCAGATTCAGCGATAAATCAGTCATTGCACCATCCATTTGCCTACGGCAAAATACAAACCACAATACTAAGTCTTCTTTACTGGTAACACTGACAAGCTAATCGTACAACACCAAGCCCCCATCTATCATCCATGACATAGGAGCTTGGCTTAATAATAAACAGCATGTTTATTTAATGCTAATAACATCCGTGTGTCAACAAAAATTTAAGATTTCCTTAAGGTTTTTAGATAGCAAAACCAGACATGATCTTAAATACAAATGCAAAACTTCGGCTATTTTTTACTAGCTTTTTTATGCTTTGTTTTGGTCGCTTTTTTTAGTTTTTTCTTGGTTTTTTTAGCCATATAACTCCAGTTATTTATCTGTACTATAATCAGCCAGCGCAGTAACAGCATTATCCCTCGAAACAAGGGTTACGTACTTCGGTGGTATATCTCCCTTTTCCGGCTCCGATTCAGAAAATAGATACAGTCTTGTAAAACCTTGATTGTGTAGCTTTTTTAATACATCGAAGCTATTTAATTTATCGTATTTGAAATCATTCATCATTATTATAGTGTTCTGTGCATATTCCGATCCAAATCGATCAATGATTCCAGTCCAAACCGATCAGTAAT
>CAXOVY010000011.1:0-127574 GCA_964213355.1 Gammaproteobacteria bacterium | reverse complement strand
AATTACGAGTCAACGAATTATCAGTTCGGTAACATTTTAATATGAGTCAACGCGTCATTATCTAAGCAAAATATTACTTTTTGCCCGAGCTTGGTTGGGTCAAGTGTTGTAAAATTCGATTTACCAAGAGTTGCAAACACATCGCCATGTTTTACCGCATCTTTAACACTTAATCCTGTTTCTACTGTCAATTTGCATCGAAATTTGACCCCCTAGTTGCATCGAAAATTGACCCCTCTGCCACGAGCTAAAAACTTCACTTTTACTGATCAATTTTTTGTTGTTTTTCCCTCCCTCAATCTCCAGCTTTTATCACCAGTTTCTAAGATCAAACAGTGGTGAGTAAATCTGTCAATTATCGCCTTAGTGGCTTTTATGTTACCAAAGATATCTGGCCATTCGTTGAATGCTAGATGAGTGGTTATTATTGTCGATACTTTTTCATAAAGATTAGAAAACAGTTCAAATAATAGAGGGCTGGCCTTTGGATCAATCGGCAAATAGCCTAGCTCATCAATTACAACAAGATCGAACCTTTGTAGCTTTGCCATAAATGCTGTTTCGTAGTTGTGAGACTGCGCTTTTATTAGATCTCTTGCTAGCTCAGCAAACTTATAAAACCGTATACGATAACTATTTTGTAATGCTAAGTAAGCAAGTCCAATCGCTAAATGGCTCTTTCCCGCACCACTGCCACCAATGATTAAAATATTGTAGTGGTCTTTTATAAATTTCATGCTTTTAGCATTGTCTAACGTTTCTATTTTAATTGGTAAACCTGTTGGGTCGAAGTTATCTATAGACTTCATTTGTGGTAATTTAGCTAATCCTAATTTGTACATAAAAGATCTTGTTTGTCGATAAGATGCTTCGCTTTTAAGCATAGATAGAAGCATTTGTGGCCACTCTTCTTGTGATTTTAAATCAATCATGTCATCAAAATATTGCAGCATCCCTTTTAATCCAAGAGCCCCAAATTGTTCTTTGATATTTTCATGCGACATAGATTGCCTCCTGAGATACAAGCTGATTGCTTAAAAAAGCATCGTTATAACAACATATATCTTCGCTTGGCGCTTCTATTAAATGCAGCTGTCGTTCTTCTATTTTTTCTTTTGGAGTTGCTGGAGTCAGATATTGTATGACAAAATCTGCATTACTTACTCCTATTTTTAAAGCATTTGTACACGCTTCATCAACTTTATTTAAGCCATGTTTTGATACTTGTAATAAAATTTTAATAAATTGTTTGTCACCATCTTCATGTGCTCTAAGATTATTTTGCATACTTATAAATGATGGTGGTAATTTTAAAAGCTTAAAAGGAGCGCCATTTCTTAATGCTCCAGGTTTGCGCTCAAGCGCTGGTATATAGTGCCACGGATCGTAAATTTTCTTTTTTTTCTCGAAACAACGCTCATGCTCACCTATTGTTTTTCCTTTGAATACTATAATAATTTTGTTGGTATAAGCTCTAACATCGGCAACTTCACCAACGTAATCGCAATCTACACTATACATATTGGTGTCGTAGTTTATTAAGCTGTATGATGAAACTACCGAAGGCTCAAGTTTATAAGCGTCAAATTGGTTGCGGTATTCTAGCAAACTTGGTTTCTCATCTTGATATACATCCCATACTTTTCGTCCGTTTAATTCTGGATGATTTGTTTTTTGAGCCCATTCTATGCATTCACCGAGAAGCTGTTCATTCAGTTCTTCTAAATAATTAATACAACGAAGTGGAGTAAAAAAATTTCTACGCCCAGTGTTAACTTGGCATTCTACCTGACCCTTTTCCCAACCAGAAGCTGGTGTGCATGCAATCGGTTCAAATAAATAATGAGAAGCCATTTCAGAAAAGCGTGAATTAAATTTACGGTCTTTGCCAACAAATACTTTGTTAACAGCAGTCTTCATGTTGTCAAATATGCCTTTTTTTGTAGTTCCTCCAAAAAATTGAAAGGCTTTATTGTGGGCATCAAAAACCATTTCCATTTGCTCATTTCTGTAGACAACAATTAAAAACATACGGCTGTAGCACAGTCGTATATGTGCAACCTTAACTCGCGTTAATATACCTTGTAACTCAATCTCTTCTGTACTCCAGTCAAACTGAAATGCTTCTCCTGGAGCAAACTCCAGTGGTATAAAAACCTTTTTTCCATCAGAATGATTATTACTGCGTATTCCGATGAAATCGATCAATCATTCCGATTCAAACCGATCAATGATTCCAGTCCAAACCGATCAGTAATTCCAGTCCAAATCGATTAACGATTCCGATCCAAACCGATCAAAAAAATCAAAGCGAAAGACCTTTGTTATAATTTAGTTATTTATCCCTCTTATTCAGATTTTCATTACGAAATTTACGCATAGAGTCGTCACCTTTTAATTCTAACCGATAAGCGTTGTGTACCAGTCGATCCATAATAGCGTCAGCCAAAGTTTTATCTCCAATGGCTTCATGCCAGAGTTTAATTGGCAGTTGACTGGTAACAATAGTAGAGCATTTTTCATGACGATCGTCTAGTAGCTCTAATAAATCACGACGTTGCTCATCTGTAAGAGGAGAAAGTCCCCAGTCGTCTAAAATCAAAACCTCGACCTTTGCCAGCTGTTTCATTTTTTTATTATAGCTACCATCGCCTCGTGCTAAACCCAAATCTGGCAGAAGTCTTGAGAGGCGACTGTAATAAACAGAGTTTCCTTCTAAACAAGCTTTATGTGCCAAAGCGCAAGCAAGATATGTTTTGCCTGTACCAGTTGCACCAATAATTAAAACATTGCGGTGCATTTTTATCCATTGGCAATTAGATAAAGTAAATACGAGCTTTTTATCAATACCACGTGATGCGCGATAATCAATATCTTCTACTGACGCTGTTTGTTTTAAAGCTGCATTGCGAAGCCTTGTTTGTAATTTTCTATTTTCACGATCACAAATTTCACGGTCAATTATTAACCCTAATCGTTCTTCGAAGCTCATACTTTCTACTTGCGGTTGATCAAGCTGGTTTTCTAATGCTTTAGCCATTCCTAGTAAACGTAGTTTTTTTAAATTTTCAATTGTTGGATGTATTAACATTTTTTCTCCTATATTATTAAATTACTGTACAGGCGGAAGCGCTGATGACAGTGACGTAACTTGAGGCGGCTAATCCCGCCTCATCAATTACAAGTTACGTCTCTAAATACTTCAGGGGTTTAAGGGGACAGCGTCCCCTTATTCAAAATAATCACCTCCTCTAATGTTTTCATGTTCTTCTTTTGTTGCTGTTAAAGTTTCCGATGAACTTACTGGCACGTTATCTAAATTATTTTTTAGAATAGACGCTATGTTGTGATAACTGTAGGCTCCTATTTTTAAAGCGCGGACACATGCTGCTTCCAACCGTAGTTCAGTATAGCTCTTACCAAGATGCAGGATCCCAAGGCATGCACGAAAGGCTAATTGTGGATGCTCTTTAGTTTCGATAACTTTCTCAACTAATTGCGCTGTTGCCATTCCTATTTTTCGAGCCCAATTAATAATTCGTTCCGGAGTCCACTCGACATATTTCTGATGAGCCTTAGGCATATGCTCTTTCAATGTTGTATGTCGTCTATGTATGTAACTGCGCATGTGAACCGCTATTCTTTTTGAACGATAAAAAATTTCAACTGTTTGATCAGTAAATCTCACATCCAAAATTTTTTTAATAAAAGTATACGGAACGCTGTAAAAGTGTTTATCCAATTCAATATGATAATCAGGACCCAGTCTTGCCTTTGCCCATTCAGCGAATTTGTAGGGCGTGCTTGGTAGTGGTTTTAAAGCTGGTTTATCTAACTTCTCAAATTGGCTTAACCGTGATCCTGATAATTTTTGGAAAGCTTGCGAATTAATTTTTTTCAATAAAATTGCTATCGGTTCATTTACTTCTACCAAACTAAAAAAAGTTTGATCGCGTAATTTTGCTAGAATTTGGTACTGTATAATTTGTACGCTTTTTTCCGCCAAACTTTTATCTTTTGGTTTTCTTACGCGCGCAGGCATAACTACAAACCCATAATGCTTTGCCAGGTCATGATAAGTTGGGTTAATATCTGGCTCATAGCGATGGGCAAGGACAGTGCAATTTTTTAAATTGTCAGGCACCGATATCTCTGGAACACCGCCGAAGAATTTAAGAGCTCGACAATGTGACTCTATCCAATCCTGCAAAGATTGTGTCATTGTCGCTTCAGCGTAGATGTATCCAGACGCGCCAAGCACAGCAACAAAAATCTGTGCTTGATGTATATAGCCTTGCCCATCGCTTATAGGAATAGTGCCTCCTGCATAATCGACAAACATTTTTTCGCCAGCTTTATGATCTTGACGCATCCATGTGTCTAATGGCTTTTTCCATAGCAAGTAAAGATCGCAAAACCGACTGTAGCCTATTCCCATTGGATACGATTCTCTGTACTCGTTCCACAGTAACATTAACGTTACGTGTTTGCGTTTTAGCTCATCATGAATTTTAGACCAATCCAACTCACCTCGCTCTTCCTTTGGTATTGCTTGTCTTGGCGGAGAGTAAAGCTGTTTCTCCAATATCTCATCATCTATGTTATCTGGCAGCGGCCAGCTAAGATTAGCTAAATTAGCCCTGCGCAAACATTCATGTACAGTACTGCTGCTAATTGCCAAACTATTGGCGATTTTTTGGTTTCCCATTTCAAGAGCAAATTTTAAACGTAATATTTCCCGAATTTTTCTCATTGTTATATGACCTCTCATTTTGTATCTCCAAATTTTAATTAATCTTGGAAGTACAACTTATTTTGAAAAAACAATCAGGTTTTAAATCTGATTATTGTGGGTCATTCGACATGAAAGTTTTGATCGATTTGAACTGGAATCGTTAATCGATTTGGACTGGAATTACTGATCGGTTTGGACTGGAATCATTGATCGATTTGGATCGGAATATGCATATTACGTCTCCAATCGGTAGTAAATCTATTTATGGTTGAATAGCTCCCCTTGAAACCATTGCTGCAAAGCGTTTGGTATAATTTTTTTGCTGTATATCTTAAACGCAACGGCTGCTTAATATTTTTTTCTAACATGCTTGTTAGCTGATCTTTGAATTCTCCCATTATTGGTAACGTTTGTTTATCCCTCACGTAAGTCTTTGATGTTTTGTCGTCTCGGATAACTTTCTTTACCGTATTTTTTGATAAATTCAATTCACGAGCTATCGTTTTTATCCCCTTGTTTTGTACATAATACAGCCGCCTTATTTTCGCAATTGTTTCCACTATTATCATCCTCTTTTATCCTCTTAAAATTAGTTAAAATTTTAAGAGTAAATTTAGTAATTAGAGGGGTCAATTTTCGGTGCAACTTTATGCTCTAGAGGGGTCAATTTTACATGGAAATTGACATCCTAATTTTCGGTGGCGCATTGCATAAGTGATTTCTGATTGCGTAAATGAGGCATTACTTCGTTCTACTATCCAATTAAACAATTCCTTTGCATCTTGTAAACTTTGGTCTATCCCTATTAAGCTATAGGCAGCTGTGGCATGTTGTGTTAATAGGGCTGCTATTTCTAGGGCGCAGATCATTGACTCATTTGAAATAACTGTACTAGTATCTGTTTTACTTACGTGTAAAACAGCAGCTATGCGTAAAGCAAAACCGCATATTTTTCCTGCCCATCCTTGTAAAGCATACAGTTCACCGTTAGGTCTAAGTTGGTATTCAGTTTTATGCTGGAAATCCTTCCAAGTTGCTAAAGCTTCAAGTGATAAACTTAAAATAACTTTTTCTTCTGATTGCTGTTGTTTAGCAAAAATTGTTTGCAACAAATTGCTGATCATTTGTTGATATTCTTCAGCAGTTTCTTTGGGGATTGGAGGAGTATTGTGGGTGCGATAACCAAGTCTACTTTTAGGCAATAGATATAAAAATCGCTCCAAAAAACCGTTGCCCGTATATGCTTTTTTCTCTCCCAGGTTTTGAATAACTGATGGTTGTACTATCAGAATTATTGTTAATAATGGATTAAGATCAAAACTTTTATCCTTGCGTCTGATTTTAACATCGCCGCCATCAATGCCTTTTAATAAGATATCGATGTTTGCCGAACCGCCAGTATATAAGCCAGACAAAACCTCGGTGATACCGCCTTCATCAGAAAAAATACCAAGATAATTATTTTGCTCGTGTACCTTAGTTGCTAATTCCTCCGGTGTTACATCGGTAATAAATAAACACGGCAAGGTACGCGCTTCAATTAGTGATGATTCCTTTTCGGCAATTTCACCAATTAATTTCTCTTGTTCTGCAGGATTATTTTCCTTCACTATTTTATTACGTAACGACTCAATAACTTTTTCGTGACTTTTATATTTGGAACGCTCTCTTTTAATTTGAGGTTCTAATATAACTCTTTGTTCTTTTTCCCAATCTGAAAGAGGTTTAACACAACTGCGTAATACTAAAGTTTTATTATTAGCTGGCGGCAATCCAATTATGCAGTACATGTTAGTGGATTCTAGCCAGCCATCTTTAGGACTGACAACATAGAGTCTGGAAATTATAGATGCGACAACGCCTAAAATTGTTATAACTGATAATGATTCTGGCGTTTCACTGGCAAGCGCTAAAGCTGCAGCAAATTTACCTAATGAATCTGGTAATAATGATGCTGGTATCTCTGGCGTTTCTACTTCATCGAATAAAATTGGTTTTTCCCAAAATGTTTTGCTATTAATTGCGTTAATTTTAGTCTTACCCAAAGAAGGTGTTTTAGCATCGTATTTGTTTACATAGGGATTATCTGAGTACATTGTTGTTTCCAGTTAACTAATCTTTAGTGGAAATTTTGCAAAAGGTTCTCGATTCGACAAATGACTGAACATCTTCGCTTCGGTAAAAAATCTTCCGACCAATTCTTACGAAAGGTAAAGAGTAACGTTTTGTACAACGCCAAACAGCCAGCGTGCCTTCTGTAACGCCCAAAATATTTGCTACTTTCGCTGGGTTTAGTCGATTAAAAAAAGTTTGTTTGTTCATAAATACCTCAATTAAAATTAATTAATGATGGCTAAGAATGACGTAAATTAGATAAGGAATGTTCCAATTGGAAAAGATTTTTTCCAGTTTGAGAAAACTGGAAAAATGCCAAGTGAATTGATATGGTCAAAAACCACGCCAGGCAAGGGTTTGCTCTTTAAGCGCAATAAAGTTCCAATTGGAAAAATTGCCTTTATGTTTCTCTCTTTTTGTTCCAGCAATCAAGATAACTGTTGATTATTTCTATGAGATTGGATTTTTTGAAGCCGTGGGGAATGTGATTATCTGGGAATTGTTTTGATATGTGATCGATTATATCTTCAGCTATTGTAGAGGTTTTATGGAAGCCATCAGGTTTTTTATATTTGTTACCAATAAAATATTTATCAGTTAAAACACCTATCAAAGCTAACAAAGTTTCTTCTTTTCTTGGTGAAATATCTTGCTTAATTTTTGTAGATTTATCGATTAGTATCTCGAAGGATCGTGCAATTGCGTGCCAATTATCTTTCCAGTCTTTTTTCGTTTCTTCGTTAACATCCTTATTTTTATACAAAAGTAAAAAACTTTTTTTGGCATACATTAACAATTTCTCAGGTATACGCCCGACAGTCAAAAGGTATCTATTTATTAATTTCAACGGATTTTCTGAGGACGAATTTAGGTCTATATTATGGGCATGTTCTGGAATCCAAGTTAACATTACATCCATATCAGTATGTATATCTGATAAAAACATTCTGATTACTTCAATGTCTAAATCGCTAAGCTTGAGTAGAGCAGACAACTTTGTTTCTTCTTCAATTAGATCGTGCAATTTAAGATGATCAAACGGTTCAATATCATTGATCAAATAACCAGCCTCAAACACCGACCATTTTGTTCTAGCAAGCCATTTCTTATTGTCTGGATACGCAAGATATCCTATGCGCTTTAGCCTGTCACAAACAAACTCAACTTCCATACTGTCACCTATATAGATTTGTTTTTCAAAGTTCTTACATGCTTTTATATTCCAATATATACCTGATCTTTTTAATTTCTTTTTTTACATTTTTTCATTGGTAACCTCAAATTAGTTTTTAATGAATGCTAATATTACCTCGGTACTTATCAAGTACTTTTAAAATAAATCAGCATGTGTACCGGTTCTTTCAAAGAAAAGAGTGTTATTTTCAATCCTGTATATCAGTAGCCAGTCTGGGTCAATGTGACATTCTCGATGTTTAGCGTAGTTACCAATCAACGCATGGTCTCTATGTTTCTGTGGCAATAGTTCTCTGCTCGTGAGCAAATTTGTAATTATTTTGAATTTACACATATCCTTGCTACGTTTCCGCATGAGCTTTATATCTTTTTTGAAGGTGTTGCTGTACTCAATTTGGAGCAACATTAGATTCCTAGTTGATTAAAAAAGTCGTTTGTATTTTTGCATTTGTTCAAACCTACTTTTTTCTCGCATTCATCTAACACCTGTCGCGTTTCTTTATTAGGCATTTCTACTGCAAAAGGTAGGGCTTTTTTCAAGTCTATCTGAATCAAAAGCAGGTTTATAGCATCAGATACGCTAAGTCCCAACTTGCACAATACTTTTTGCGCCCCTAGTTTTATATTTGGAGTTACCCTTGCTCTTACTACTGATGTTTTAGTTGTCATTTTCTTCACCTAGATCAAAATAATAAACGCAGGGTAGTGCATTTGTAGCCACATGTCAAGGGGTGTTTAATTTTTAGCAGTAGTAATACCAGCAGCATTTAAAATTGCATCTGTAGCTTTATTCATTGATTCTCTTATGGGGTCTATATTTAAGCGCGCATAAATTGCTGTAGTGCTTACGTTCTTATGTGCCAAGGTCTTGCCTATAATTGATAAGTTAGCTCCGGTGGCAGCTTGCCAACTTCCAAGAGACCTGCGTAAATCATGTATTCTTAAATCTTTTAAACCAGCTTTATCTAAAATTCTTTTCCACGGTTTTTTTGTCTCTACTAGGTGACCAGTAACACCAGCGCCTGGAAAAACCCAAGGGCTATTGTCGGTATTGTTTTCTTGACGTGTTTTTAATACATCAATTGTTGTTGATACAAGAGGTACGGTATGGCTTTCACCATTTTTTGTAAGTGGAATTGTCCAAGTAGCTCTATCAAAGTTGATTTCGTCCCAGCGCATAGCAAGAACATTTGAGCGTCTAGCTCCAGTTAATAAACTAAGTAAAATATAATCACGTACAATAATACTGGTTTCTTCGCTCAGAGCCTTAAAAAATTTTGGAAGTTCATCAGATTGAATAAATCTATCTCGTGACTTTTCTTTAAATTTTTTAATACCATGTGCAGGATTGGCATTGTCCCAGCCCCAATCAATTGCCCGATTAAACATAGTATGTAGTAGTGCTAGTAATCTATTGGCAGCATAATATCCTTTGTTAGTGCCAATCTCAGCGTGTAGTTTTTGAATATTAGATTTACTGATAGAAGACAACTTACGATTTTCCCAATTTTTGAGATAGCGTTGAAACTGTTGAGTATCGACTAACCATGACTTCTTGTGTACCTTTGCATAGCGTTCTATATATTGGTTGAAAAGATCACACAGAGTCATTTCAGAGCGTACATTGCGCTTTTCTTCGTTAGGGTTAATGCCAGCAGCTATTTTTGCATTAAGGACATCTACTTGATTACGAGCCTGTTCGATTGTGACTTCAGGGAAACGGCCAATGGTAATGCGCTCTGGTTTACCTTTGATTTTTCGATAAAGCAAGAAGGTTTTAACGCCAGAAGCCCGTACTGATAATTTTAGTCCATGTTTAGCAGTATCGTGGCATACAATGATTTTTCCGTCAGGCGCATGTATGGCTTCGAGTGATTTTTTTATAAAATTAAATTTGGTGTTCACAATTATCAGCTCCTTTTTTGGGAACTATTTGGATTTAATTCAATTTCTATTTTTTCCTCTAGTGATATGGAGTCTATTACCCTTGTGCTAATACTTTCCAAAGTATTTATTACATTTTCATACTCTTGTATGTGAGTGCTATCGTATACCATGGTTTCTATGAATTCTTGATATCGTTCTTTCCAGAGTGGTTTATTTTTCAGTAATATTAGTGATTGTTTGACTTCATTGCTTGGGTTGGTTGAGTATTCAGGATGTTGATTTTTGAATTGTTTAGTGTCGTTACTGATAATTGTTTTTGCTAAAGTAAAAAAAGCCGCGCTAATTTTATCAGCGCGCTTGATTGCATTTAGATCATAAGCGTGCCGTATTAGTGTTTTATCGTCATGATGATATTTGCGCTCAATCGCTATAATGCGCCGTGTGAGACCAACCCATTTCTCAATTGCTGTTTCATCTATCGATATGCATGGAGTTGATGATGGCATAAAAATAACAGTGTTTTCCAGAGTATCTTCAATTAGTGTTCTAATTAATAAGTTTTTAACAGGAAGGCGAATATCGGATAGCGTAAATTCCAATAGGATGTGCGATCTTAGTTCTTTGTTAGTGTGAAAAACAGAAACGTAGTAAAGTTCAATTCGCAAGTATCGTCCTTCGTTGCGAACAATCGGATCACCTATAGTTAATCCAAGAAGTGTTAGTTTTGATTTGATGTGCGATCGGAATTTTTTCAGTTCTTTTAGAAGGAGTGTTCTGCTAAAAATCACATCTGTTTCTTTGATTTGAATTTTAAAGTCGACATCCTCGGACATGCGCTTAACAATTTTATGTGCTTTTGCTAGGCATGTTCCACCACAAAATACTAATCGAAAATATTCATTTTCCACACTAGAAATAGCGCTAATGACTTGAGTAACGTAATAATCCTTTTCTATTACAGCCTCACGTAAAGTAATGTGTTGATGTGTTGTTGATATTAACTCTTTTAGATTTTTTTTATTTAGCATTGATTTTTTTCTCAAATATTAATTCGCTGTTTCCGTAGCTAATACGTCTACGGCAGCGACTTTTGAGTTTTACAATATTGTATACTGGAATTTGGGTTGATCTGCCTTCGTTATAATCATTTTCAGCACTGCCTGATTCATATGCAACGTTCAGTCGCTTTAATGCTTTTCTGAGTGCAGAGTCGGTGCCGTTTTTTATTAGCGGAATGTCTGTGTACTTTGAAGAGTATGACTTGGCGTAAATTCCAGTACCGATTTTTACCAACTTTTTTTCTGCCATTAATTCTTTTAAGGCGCGACTTATTTGACGGTAGGAGGCAATGTCGTCAAAATCTTTACGTAACACAACGTTGCCACGAATTGCTTTTAGGCGGTTAATGGTCTTGTATTCTGCGCTTTCTTGATATTTTACTCTCATAAATGAATTCGCCAATTTAGGACATATAAAAAACTATAGCACATAAATTATAGAAATACATAATTATAATTTACTCCTATATAAAAATAGAGAAAAGGTAGCACTTGATTCTGTGCTACCTATGTGCTACCATAAGCATTGATTTTGATTAATTTAGAGGTAGCTTTGTTAAGCTTATGTTATATGGTTTGGCAAGCTGTGTAAAGGTTTGTTAAGGATTATTAATCATGGGAAATGGGTGTAATTCGAGACTGTTAATCACTTGGTCGGAGGTTCAATCCCTTCCTGGGGAGCCATACAAATCAAGGCTTCCGGAGCAATCACTTAATTCACCAAAATCAGCTTGCGGGAGCTGGTTTTCGTATTTCCCGCCACTAGTGCAAATTCGCATTTGCATAGCTGTGTCCCACACTAACTCTCGCAGGCATTAACTCAGTACCTGCACACCGTAGTAATGTTAAGGTCGGGCTGTTTAAACCTTGGGTTGTTTCACAAACTTTATTTGCTGCATTAACTAAATTACCTATTTCAGCCGCAGAATAATGAGTCGTAATCCTTTCTGACTTGTGCCCAAGTAAGTCTTGCCTGTCCTCAAAGCTCACTCCGGCAGCTCTTAATCTTCCGCCAAAAGTATGCTTTAAATCATGTACCCGAACAGCAAGATCAACTTTTTGTCTAGCCCTTTTCCATGCACTGTTCAATATCCTTAAAATTGGTCTACCGTTATAGGTAAACACTTGATCTGGATGTTGGCCTCTTACTTCATTTACAGCTAACAGTGCAGTTTTATTTAACACTACTAAACGCGCGATCTTCGCCATTTTTTACCGCAGCACCTGGAATAATAAATACTGATATATTTAATTCCGGCACCTGCACCTCCCATTTCCACCTTAAAAAGCATATTTCTTGGTCACGACAACCAGTGTTTACTGCAAATAGTGCCATTCGTCTAAGATGTAACGGCAACTCTTTAAACAACCTTTTCTGTTCCTCCCAATTTAATGGGTAGGGTTTGCGAGCGTCATTCATAGGCAATAACTTGATTTTCGGTGGACTATTCAACCACGTCAAACCGTTATCATCCATCCACTCGCTAGCAGCTAGGTTCAAAATATGGCGAACAATTTGCAAACCAAAATTTGTGGTTCGATTTTTTCTACCATCTTTTTTTCTGGCTACAATAAAAGGCTGTAAAGTTCCTATGTGTACAGCTTCTATAGGAAGATCGCCTATATATTTATCAAATATTTCAAGTTGTTCAGCATCTGACCGGATACTTTTCTTATGCTGGTTTTCCCTTAAAAACTTAACTGCTGCCTCTTTAAACTTACGCTTAGGTCTGGCTTCGTATATAACAACTTGCCTCAAGTTTTCGATACGTCTTGCTAAATACTTTTCCGCTTCTTCAAGCGAATCTGTTCCAGTACTTTCGCAAATTCGTTGTCCGAATACTTGTTTGTCGATATGCCAAGAATCCCTACGTTTGTAGAGTCCTGGCGTTCTTTTGCGTCCCATAATTCTAACCTCTTATTAGAGGGACGCCCACTACGTCCCTTATAATAGTCGACCCGTTTATCCAAGTCCAGCCTATCAAACGCTATTCTTCTCTATGCTAACTCTTTTTTGGTAAAATAATTTTTACCAGTTAAACTATTTTTTTGATAGGAGTACCACAATGTATGGCGCTACTACCCCCTGTCAAGTTAATGTAATGTGTCTCTAAGCCTATTAAATACGGCAATAAGCACTTACTTTCGCGCATGTACTACCGTCGTGTATGCATAAACAATTTTCTTTACTTTTTTATGCCCACTCTCTTTTGGTAAAAAATTCTTTACTAGTTGAGATATTGTTTAGTTTGGATTGCTTGCTATTTTTTGGGCTAATTGCTACGCAACTTTTCACTAATTTTTTTGTGGGCAAAGTTGCATTGATTTTTATGGTCAGTTGCGGCAGAGTTGCATTAGCAGTTGCGGTGCAAAAACAGTTAAATCAAGGGTTATAAGCCGATAGTTGTATTGAGGTTGCATTAGGTGTTGCGTTTTTGGGTACAAAAGTTGCATAGTTGCATTGCCTAGGAAGTGCAACATGCAACTTTTTGAATTGGTTGCCGGACATAAGAAAATGAGTTGTAATAATATCGACATTTTGAGTCTTTTGAGCTTTAATAGTCGCTTATGAAAACATCCATAGCTCACTTACCGCCAGAGAAGCAGCAAGACTTGGAGGCAATCGTCAATACGATTTGTGAAAAATATAGCGTTGAGATGATTATTTTGTTTGGCAGCTATGCGCGTGGTGATTGGGTTGAAGAGTTGTGCGAAGATGGTTTTTATTATAAATACCAAAGCGACTTTGATATTTTTTTGGTTACTGAAACTGAACACCTGGCAGCTAAGATCGAAAGAGACGATCAGCTTTGGAATTATTTTAACCGTAGAATTAAAACCCCAGTAACAATAATAGCTCATGACATCGAGTTTTTTAATCGCCGTTTACGTAAAGGACAATACTTTTTCCTCGATATTAAAAAAGAGGGCATATGTTTGTATAACTCTGGACGCTTTGAGCTTGCAGAAGAAAAAGAATTGTCGTCTAAAGAATATAAGCATCTAGCGCAAGAAGATTTTGATTATTACCTTGAAAAGGCCATCCGACTTAACAAACTTTTTTCCTTTGCACTTAATGAGCAAGATTGTAACGGAGCTGCCTTTTTATTACACCAAATAACAGAAAATCTTTATAGTGCTTTTTTACTCGTTCTTACCAGATATAAGCCAAGTACCCATGATTTAAAGAAACTTGGTAGTCGTGTTGCCAGTATTGAACCAGAACTTTTAAAAGTTTTTCCTCAAGGAACTGAAGAAGAAAGAAAACGCTTTGAATTGTTGCGCAAAGCATACGTTGATGCTCGGTATAAAAAAACTTACGAAATAACCGTTGATGAGCTTAAATGGTTAGCTGCACGGGTTAATATTTTGCAAGAAATGACTAGTGAAATTTGCAAGAAAAAAATAGAAAGTTTTGGCGGAATGTAGCGGCTCTAAAATTATTGACCGCTCGACATGTCTAAAAAATTTTAGTAAACATTTTTTATTAAAACTGTGGCAAATATCGTTGGTGTCTGCTTTTAAAATGACGAAAAGTTTGTAGTGATTGGGTGATTAGTTTTGTATATGGTGATGCTATTAGCTCCCACACCCCTCGTCGAAATGACTTTTACAGATATTTCATTGATTACAAAAGCAAATATAGCTAGTTTTAAATTTCTAAATTTCCAACGGCTTATTTACATGTGCCACAAACAGTGCAGGCATATGCACTATTTGTGCCACCGCTGTTTTTTGCGAAATACCCTAAAAACAATACACAAAAGTGGTACTTAACTGAAAATTATGCTATAAAATTTCCATCATTATTGATTTCATCCTTTCCATCAACATTTAAACCAATTATATGATACTTTTTGTTTTTAGGGACATTAGGATTGTTTTTTAAAAATCGTAAAATGCTATCAACCCACTGAAACCTACCTGCGCCCACATCGACAAAATAAAATTCTTGTTGCTCAGGGGAAGATTGGATGATATCAAGTATCAATTTTGCCTCATCTATCTTACAAACATAATATCTAGATTCTCCATTATGCTTCCATGTAAGTTCCCCGACGTTGGCAAATTTATTAAATTGTTCATTGATTTTTTCTTGAATTTTTTCTGGTCTTGTTTTATACAAATCATACGGATTGCCGAAAAGACGGAAAGCATTAGCCGAGGTAAATGGTATCAAGCTAATTATGATTGCAATTAACATGTTTAAAAAATTATATTTAAGTTTTAACATAAAAATTTCCTCTATATTTGTTATAAGTATAGCAGACTATTATTAAGTTTTGGATTGATGTCATTTTTCTTGGTATTTTTACTATATAATAAGTCTCTTTTCATTTTGTCCTGGACGCTAACAAAAACTGACCCACTTATGCTAAAAAAGATTGACCCACCAGATGCGCATCACATATATTAATCCAGCTATAGTCAGCGCGTTGATTCAAGAATCAATGTTACCAAATAGCTTTTAAAATTATTTAAAAATTATTACTGGGCCTGTGGAGTTGTGGGCAAGAAGCCAGATAGTGTGGTAAAGCTGTGGGCAACTCGTTTCTCAGTGTTGTCCATAGCTTTACCACACGGCCATCTGGCTGGTATGTGCGAGTGCTTTTTACGAGCACGTACTTGTCCACAAATCCATAGGCCTTATCTTCCTGGATAAGCTTAGTAAATTTTAAAATATGACATCGTTTCTTTTAGCTTTTGATTTGTTTTGGATCTCTAAGGCTGGCACCATTTATTTTAATGATTGTGCAGTAATGATTGAGGCGGTCCAGCATAGCATCAACGAGTTCTTTTTGTTTGAACACATCATACCAGGCGCTAACATCAAGATTGGTGGTAATTATAGTAGTTTTTTTGTGATATCGCATATCGATTAATTTAAAAAAAATGTTAATTTGCTCATT
Organism: Gammaproteobacteria bacterium; assembly: GCA_964213355.1. Lineage (GTDB taxonomy): Bacteria > Pseudomonadota > Gammaproteobacteria > UBA9339 > UBA9339 > JBAXAM01. Next base: position 111,675 of record CAXOVY010000011.1, on the reverse strand, counting down.
GGTTAGCGTGAGGTAGCCTAGCTCATCGATGACAATGACGTCGTAATTCGCTATGGTTTTTAATAACCTTGAAGTACTTCTATCTGCTAAAGAGGCATATAATTCGTTTAGTAAATCTTGGGCTTTATAGAAACGACCGCGGTAACCATTGATCAACGCTAAACGAAGTAGACTAATCGCTAAGCCAGTTTTACCTGTCCCGGGTTTACCGATAAAAATGACATTCTCAAAATGAGTAATAAAATCTAATTTGGCTAGCGACATGATTTGCGATTTTTTTACTGCTGGTTGTCTCTTAAATGGGAAGGTGTCAATACTCCACTCCCATGGTAATTTAGCTGCCTTTAAGCGATTCGCCAATCTACGTGCATTGCGATCTTGATATTCAGCCTCCAAAAGCTTTTGTAATACTTCTTCGATACTTTGTCCTTGATGTCGTGCTTTTGCAAGAATCGGCTCTAGAGAATCAGCCATACCGCATAAATGTAGCTGTTCAATTAAATAACTAAGTTTTTGTAACATGAGGATCCCCTCTTTTAAAGATTAAAGAAGTTATCTTTTATTTCTTTGATTATCATTTTTTCCAAGCGCTTAAGATCAAATAACCTATACTGTCTAGCTAAGATGATGGCTTTAATAAAAGCCTCAAATGGATAATTTCTTTTAAGTGTAAGTAGTTCTTTAAAAGCCCATTCCCCACGGCCACGCACTTGCGCTTTGAGCATGAGGATATAGTCGTCTAAGATGCTATCAATTCCAATGAGTTGTTGTTCTGCGGCGCTACCAACCTGACGTTTTTCACGCCGATATAGGTTAATATGGTGCTCTTTAATAATAGCTCGTTGATCTCGTTCCCCGACAATACGTGGATGCTGAGTAATTAGCTGATGTCGGTGATAAATATCAATCCTATCTAGATATTGATAGACCTCTAACAAATTCCCAATATATTTTTCTGGTACAGAATAACGATTAGTATCAACGTTAATATAACCCTGGGTATCTACAGTACGTTGGAAGCATTTATAAATCGGCAGTATTACTTCAGGCAGCGCCAATAGTGCTGGTTTTTCTTGAATATAAGCTGCTTCTGGAGTCATGCCTAATATTCGTTTGGGTTTTTGGTTGACGGCAATACACCATAGCTCAGCCTGCTGATTTAAATCTGACCAATCAGTAAAAATTCGTCCAGCTAAGAAGTTGTTTTCTACGTAGGAAAAAGGCCTCTCTATTTTCCCCTTGCGGTTTGGATCATTAACAGCGTGTGCGATAAATTCAAATCCGAAAAAACGGCAGAACATTAACATCTCTGGTGCTATCACAGCATGGCTACCTGCTCCAGCTGCTAAAATGACACTGGTATTATCGATAATACAACGTTTACAGCTACCTTGCATAAACTGCAGTGCTTGCTGCAAAAATGCTTTAACTTCAAAGCGAGTAAAACTTGGATAATACTGGATAAAAATTTTTCGGCTAAATCCTAATACTAATGCTGCACATTGCGCTTTAACTTTTTTAGCACCAAAATAGACTAGATGCGGGGAAGTATCATGCTGCATCTCTTCGCCCGGGGCAAAACAATATTCTCCCACTCGTTGCGGCGTATCTTTTAATTGATATTTGCGGACTAAATTAGTTAAGGTGCTATATGGCACTTTGCGCTGATACTGTTCTTCTAAAACTTCTCGAACTCGGACCAGATTTCCACAACAAGTTGTGATCAGGGGTTCAATTAATGGCATTAAATCTTCGTTATCATTTTTAGCAGATGATGACTTATCTTGGCGCAGTAATTTACGAACAGTATTACGTGAGATTTTTAGTAGGCGACTGATTGCACGCTTGCCTTGCCCCGCCTGATATAATTGGCGCACCACTTGAATTATGGGTTGTTGGTTCATAAATTCTCCTGTTTAAAGTGTTAATTTTAGTAAAAATCTCTTGCCAGCTTCTTGTTAAAATTGAGTACTCTTCTTCACTTTGCTGAGGGTAAAATACCGCGTGTAGCACTGAATACAGCGTATCTAACCTAGAATTAATCTCTGCTAGTTTTTTCTCCCAAATCTCTTGGGGTGATAATAAAGATAGATCCTTTGAGAAAGGCTGACTTTGTTTTGATAATTCCAAAGTCTTAAAAAATAATTGCGGAGACATTAGTAAATGCTCACGTACTTTCTTATTAGACTTTAAATAGTGATAATAAAACTCTTGGAGTTCTCTAGTACTATGGGTATGACTGCGTAGATAATTAAGTAAGCTTTTGGCAGCATCTTCGTTCGCGCGCGCGAACGGCACTAAAACTCTGTTTGCAGCCCAAGACGATAAATCTCCTTGCAACATTGCCTCTTTGATGAAATCAGGTAAGGACTCAAGCAATTGCAATCGATAACTTACCCATGCTTTACTTTTACCTAATTGTTGTGCTAACTCTGCTTGAGAATAATTATGCAGATTCCCTAACTCTTGGAGTAACCAGGCCTCTTCAAAATAATCCCAGGTACGAGATTGATTACTCCTATAAGTATGGATCAATGCTTCAGCAACGTTCGATTCCCAGATAATTATTTTAATCGTGTCATTTTTTAATGCTTGCATGGCTTTTATTCGCAAGTAGCCATCAATAACTGTCCAATTCCCAGTTAAACTTGCAACAACCATAATTGGCTCTAATAATCCGTAGGTATGGATCGACAGCATTAATCGTTGTTGCTCTTGTTGCGTATGTTTCCGCAAGTGTCGATAACTAAGTTCTAACTGATGCCATTCCGCTTCGAGAACTGATTTTGATAAATTGTTCATGAGACCTATGATTGCAACTCTCCATCACTCTGGCTATAAGGTGATCTCTTTGCAAGATTGTCCAAAGGCGACTGCATTGACCGAACTATCTGTAATTAAAGCAATTTTTACTATTAACGCGTCACTCTTTGCAAGATGAGACTCAGTTACCGGTATCAGATGATAAGTACCTGATGTAACTAGCTTGTGGGGTGTTGACGCGTCACTCTTAGCACGATACAAATCTTTGCTTTGTTGATCCCGTATCCGCTGTCGTTCTCGTTTGCGAATTACATAAGCAGGATGTGTTGTTCGATATGGTTGCCAAGAATCATGATGTGACTGCCGCCATTTTCTAGTGGCTGCATTTTGATTACTTCGATAATCACCGTCTGTACTAAGCTTATTACGGCGCCATAAATTTTTGCGTTGTCTCTGACAGGCGGCTTCAGAGCAATAACGTTGATTGGGGTTGCGATATTTAACCAAGTAGCCGCCACAATGTTGGCAACGATTTTCTCGGTTCATCTTAATACTCCTACTAATAAATTAAATTTGATTTAGTAAGAATACTCGTAGATATTTTTTTTGGGGGTACGATATACAAAAATGGGCTTTATAACTTATCAGACTGGGTCACTTTTTTTAGCAATATGGTGGGTCAATTAGATTAGCGTTGAGGATTTTGTATATGATGAAGTGTAGCAGTACATTATAAGGAAGTCTTAACTCCATTGGTCTTGTCCATCTGGGTGTCCATCAGGGTCAAATCCCAATTTACAAAAATTATTAAGGAATTGTTAAATGCAATGTTAGAGTGTTTCTCATCTTTGTAATATGTTGATTGTTCAAACAACTTAACTTGTCAGTTTTTCTTCATTAACAACTTCAACAGCTGGCGCAATTCTGAAAGTCAATAAAACAAGTGCATTGGTCGCTAGGATAAATTATCCTAAAAGGAAATTTACGGTATTGCTTAATTTATTGCTAGATGGTCAAATATATACTTACTATTACTCACAAAGACCGTTTCCTGCGTTTTATTGCTGAACTGGTATTTAGTGTTGTTATAGAATCAATTTGTTGAAAATTATGATTGCAAGAATGAAAAAAGAAAATAACAAACCACAAATTGCCATATATCAAACTCTCGGTGATGAACAAAAAATCCGCGTTAGAATTGAAGACGAAAATGTTTGGCTAACACAAAAACTAATTGCCGAGCTTTTTGATGTGAGTATTCCAACAGTAAATGAACACCTTAAAAATATATTTGAAAGTGGCGAATTGGACGAAAATTCAGTTATTAGGAATTTCCGAATAACTGCTGCCGATAGCAAAGGATATGACACAAAGCACTACAATCTCGATGCAATTTTAGCAGTTGGTTATAGAGTACGATCTAGCCAGGGAACACAGTTTCGTAAATGGGCAACAGAAAGATTACGGGAATACCTAATCAAGGGTTTTACCTTGGATGACGAACGACTCAAACAGGGTGGCGGTAGAGCTCGATATTTTCAAGAGCTACTACAACGGATACGCGACATTCGTAGCAGTGAGCGAATGTTCTATCAAAAAATAACTGATATTTATGCGACGAGTATTGATTACAAGGTTGATGCGGAGTTAACCCAAAAATTCTTTGCTACAGTACAAAATAAAATGCACTATGCAGTACATGGTTCTACAGCGGCAGAAATTATCGCTCAACGCGCTGATAGCACAAAACCTCTTATGGGACTCACAAGCTTCAAAAACGATTATATTACCGTAAATGATATCGGTGTTGCGAAAAATTACTTAACTGAGTCAGAAATAAACCAGTTAAATCTCATCGTTTCGCTTTATATTGATTTTGCTGAATTGCAAGCTTTTGGTGGCCGTTTGATGAAGATGCAGGATTGGATTAAAAAACTCGATGAATTTTTAACTATTTCCGAAAAGAAACTATTACATTCTGCTGGTACGGTAAGCGCAAAGCAGGCAGAAAATAAAGCATTAGAAGAATACGAAAAATATCGCAAAGAGCAGGATAAAAAATACATTTCCGATTTTGATCGCGAGGTGAAAAAGCTTTTGGAGATGGATAAAAAAATCGCAGATAAATTGAAATAGTTTTTTGTTATTTTTCGCGTGCGGGACTTTTGCGTAGATTGGTGTGCCACTGTTACGCATTGTAAGCCAAAAATAGTGGGCGTCCCGTGTTATAAACATCAAAGAATCAAGCAGTTACGAATCAAGTTGATGGAGCAACACCGCTATATATAGCTGCACAATGTGGTCACAAAGAGGTAGTAGAGCTGCTGATAGCAAAGGAGGGAGTCAAGGTTGATCAGCTGGGCCCAGGTGGACTAACACCGTTACTTGTAGCCGAACAAAATGGTCGCAAAGAGGTAGTAGATCTGCTGAAAAAATATATAGAAAAGAAGGAGGAATCTACAGTAGGTTCTAATCCACTGGGATGTAAATAAGGATCTGTCAAAACTGAGTCCTAAATTTGTTTAAAAATATTTCTCCATCAGCCGCCCATTCTCCATACAATGCTGCTTCTATTTTTTCAAAACTTATAGCACTTAGGGCTATTCATCAACTTTGAGTTGCATGAAAGCATTCACATCACCTTTAAGCAGTACTGTCAGATAATCTGGTATTTCTTTTTTTTCAAAAGTCTTACCAGAAAACAAATAAAGTTTTGTATAGCCAGCCTCATGTAGTTGTTCAGCTAAGTCAATACCGTTCATTTGACTTTTGAAATCATGATCCATACAAATTATAGTGTTTTTAGCATATTGTGATAGATTCTCTAAAAAATGTTTTGGATGGTAGTACGCTTCTACCCCTGTAAATCTATCTTTGAGAAGATTAGCTAGAGAATCAGCAAGCAGTTGATCATCATCTATGATAACCAAATCTATCTTTTTAAAAATATCTATGTTTCTTTCTTTTTCTTTTATCTTAATAGGAACCTCTGACGCGAGTTGTTTGGGTAATATTTTAACTCCAATTTCAGCGGCAAGGTCATGAATCTTTATGTTTGAATAATGGCTTGTTACAAGAACAGACTGCTTCCGCATAGAAACCCGTTCGATAACCTCTAAGCCATTTAGCTCTTGGTTTATTAATTCAAAGTCAGATAGTAAAAATACCTTATTTTTTTCGGGCTTGGCATTAATAAAATCAATTGCTTTTTCACCGGATTTAAAATGCTTTAAACTAACAATGCCTTTGTAATTTTCAAAACGCGCGTTCCAGGCATAATGAATAGAAGGATCATCATCCAAAACAACAACTGTATCGCCTTTATGTAATATGATTTGCTGTGCTATCCAATCAGGTACGTCTGCTATTGGAAAAGTAAGTGCTATCTTAGTTCCCTTGCCAATTTTGGATTCAATCAACATGCTGCTTTTACTTAGTTGCAGCGTACTTCGAATCTGAGTGAAACCAATCCCATTACCATCTTTTTTACTATGAGTTACAGCAATATTATTCATAATTTTATCAATAACTTTTTGCGGCATACCTTTGCCGTTATCTTGGATGGTAATCTTAGCCTGTTCATTTTCTGTGCTGAGTTTTAAATCAACCTTGCCTTTTTTACCTTCAAAAGCATCAACGGAATTATTCACTAGATTTGATATCATGCGATCAAAGTTTGATGGATCTGTTTTAATGAATACAAAGTTACTATTCGGCCTATACAAATCATTTATCTTAACTGGATAATTGGCATATTGATGTCTTTTCTCGCTTGCAATTTTTGATAATGTCAGAGATACCAAGATGGATTGTATTTCCACTACTCCAGTAGTCGTTTCATTAGTGGCTTTTTTGTATCTATTCAGTAAATTATTAGCAACATCAGTAATGCTTTTAGTTACGCTATTTAAAGCAACACGATTTTTTTCAGGGAGGCTTTTGGAGGTAGACATGACAATCGTCTGCAAAGTTGTTAATGGTGAACGGATATCATGGGCCACTCGACTTGCGATTAGAGCAAATCTTTCTTGCTCCTGAATTTTTATTCTTTGCAGTTCATTTTCAAGTCTTAAATGCGACGCTTCGATCTCTAACTGTTCAGCCTCTTTGCGGTAAGTAATATCTAAAGAGTTTCCTATAATACCAATAATGTTTCCATTAGTATCTTTAAGGGGGATTTTGATAACCGCGTAAAATTTGGGCTTTTGGCCTTTTAGGTGCACTATTTCTTCAAAGTTTGTAGCTTGGCCTGATGCCATAACAGCAGCATCATTTTTATGTAATTCTTCTGCTTGTTCTGGCCAAAGATCGTGGTCAGTTTTCCCTATAATATCTTCATTTCTTAATCCCAAGGTTTCACACAAACGCTGATTACAACCTAAATAACGATTTTCTTTGTTTTTCCAATAAAAATTTCCTGGTATACAAGCAGTAATTTCTCTGAGGTAATCTTCAAGATAAGAGTCAATATTATTAGAAGTAATTGCCCTGTTTTTTTTATTTATTTCCTTTTTCATCGTTTTTCCTCTTTATCAGAAATCTATCTGCATAGGAATTAATTTTTCGTACCTGTTAACGGCATAAAACCACTTTGATGAAAAAAATCAAAATACCGCTTAAGAATAACCTCATCAATTTTTGTATAACTTAAGCCAAGAGTTTTCATAGCCCTAACAGTATTGTGATCATTTATATTTAAAAAATTATTTTGCGATGCAGCCCAATCAATACCACCATCCATAAAATAAAGCGCCATTAAAGGGTAGGCTGCATTCTTTCTATCTATCTTAGCTAAATGCTTTTGCCGCCAATCTGTAGCCGAAATCAGTTTTACTTTGTGCCCGTAATCATTCATATACTCAAACAACTCACTCCATGTAACGGTAAATTGATTAACCAAATTAAATATTTGATATGGAGCTTTTCCCATGTTAAGAGATATTTTGATGATCATATTACTGACAAAATCAACAGGTAGCAAATTCAAGTTCAACTCCAATTTAGGTGCAAGACCCATTTGCACACACCCCTTAAGCAGAAGAAACAAATGGTTGTTTTCTACAGGGCAGATTCCAGTACATTCATGACCCACTATCCAAGAAGGTCTATATATAGACACTGAAATATCACGTTCATACGCCTTAGCTAAAATAATTTCAGAAGCTAACTTAGTCTGCACGTAACCATTCGACATGTCCAGCGGCAACTTATTTTCATCAAAAAAATCTTTAACAATTAATTCACGGTTGTTGTTACAGTTAACTGCCGTAGATAGTGTCGAAACGTAGTGAATATGCTTATTTTTTTTATTTACTGCTAGTTTTATTATTTCTAAAGTACTTAAAACATTAGTTTCCCGTAACATTTCATAATTGTAAATATGATGTACATAGGCACCACAATGATAAATGTAATCTATCTCCTCACTTAGCATGTCAAAAGTTACCTGATCCAATCCTAGTAACGGCTTTGCCAGATCACCAACCATAACAACTACCCGGTCGTTGATAGCCATGCTTTCATCAAGTTTATGCGCATTTAAAATTTGTTTTAACCGCCAGTGCGCATCATCAAGGCTGCTGGCTCTAACCAAGCAATAAATTTTAGCGCTCGATAAGCGATAAAGATCATTTAATAAATATACTCCTAAAAACCCAGTTACTCCTGTAAGTAAAACAGCTTTTAGCTCTTCCCCTATAGGCAATGGGCGAGAAAATGATGGTGGTTTTATTTTTGGATCTAAGAAAGTATCATCAAGAAAAGCTTGGTCTATATTTCTCAACGTATTGGGTGTCGAAACATAGTGATGTTGTGTCTCAATCAACCTGGCTAAATTAGCTAAGTTTGGTGTTTCTAAAAATGCATGCAGTGGAAAATCGGCATTAATTTGCTTTTTGATTTTTACTAGCATCTCCGTTATTAAGAGAGAGTGTCCACCCAAGTGAAAAAAGTTATCATTTACGCTAATGATATCTAAATTAAGCAATTCCTTCCAAATATCAGCTAGTTTGTTTTCTAGCTCATTCCGTGGATAAATACAGTTTTCAGCTGCTGGTATTTGTTCCTGCAATTTAAGCGGTAATGATTTTTTATCTACTTTTCCATTGAGTGTTAGTGGCAGTTTATCCATAGTAATGAACATATTCGGTACCATGTAAGGCGGTAGATGTTTTGTTAAAAATTGACGTATAAAAGAAATATCTTTACTACCATTACTTTTAACTACAAGATAAGCTGTCAACATTTTATGCATTTTTTTATCCTGCTGAACAATAACAGCACATTGACTTACCATATCACAATTTAGCAAACATAATTCTATAGCTTCTAGTTCTATTCTAAAACCTCTAATCTTAACTTGGTTATCTAACCTACATATGTATTCCAAATTACCATCTGCTAACCATCTTACTAAATCTCCAATTTTATAGAGTTTGATTTTTTTATTATTCAAAATGACATCAATAAATTTTTCTTTAGTCATGGTTTCTTTGTGCCAATATCCCAATGATAAACCATCACCACCAACACATAGTTCTCCAGGTATACCAGCTGGCATAGGATTTAAATATTTGTCTAATACATATACAGTAGTATTAGCTATAGGTTGCCCAATAGGAATAGATTTATTTTTATCAAAATTTTTTCGTATAGAGAAGGTTGTAGTAAATGTGGTGTTTTCGGTGGGACCATATCCGTTTAACATACACAACGGAGCACTAGTTGGACAATTTATAACAGAATAAACAGCGTCGGCATTTAACACATCACCGCCAACCAATAGATATTTTAATTCCTTAAACATGGCCGATTTTACTGAAGCATATTGGTCAAATAGCGCCGATGTTAACCATAAAATATTTATTTTTTCATCATGCAAAAAACGAGCAAAGCTTTCAGCATCTAAAATAGTATTGTCACCAGCACATACCAATTTTGCCCCATTTAATAACGCTCCCCATATTTCAAAAGTTGAAGCATCAAAGCTTATACTAGCCGCTTGTGCTACAGAATCATCTGAAGCAAACTGGATATAATTAGTATCCTTTACCAATCTAATAATAGCTCTATGATTTATCACCACTCCCTTAGGTACACCAGTGGATCCGGAGGTGTACATAATATAGGCTAGACTGGTAGGTCGTATAGAAGTAGTAAGGTTCTGTATATTTTGGCCATTGAATATAGTCAAATCAGCATTAGGATCATCAATAGATAGCATGGTAAATTTTCTACTTGGCAAGCACTCCTCTAGGATTTCCCTATTCTTTTCTTGAGTCAAAATAATGGAAACTTCAGTATCCTCAAGAATATATTTGATGTGTTGCTTAGGAGACATTGTGTCTAGTGGAACATAAGCTGCCCCAGTTTTAAGTATAGACAATATGCCCAAAATAGAGTTTATCCCTTTATCAAAATATATAGCCACTAAACTTCCGTTTTTAATTCCTAGACCACTTAAATAAAAAGCAAGTTGATTTGCTTTTATGTTGAGTTCCTGATAAGTTAAAAATGTATTATTATATTTCACTGCTATATTATTAGGATATCTATTTGCTTGCTGTTCAAAAACTTTGGGAAGAGACAATTTACGTGGATAATATGTTGCCGTATTATTCCAATCTTCGAGGATCAATTGGTTTTCTTGTTGGGTCAAAATAGATAGTTTTTTTATAGGAAGACTTTTATTTAACAAAATTTCATCAACTAGGACTTGCAAATGTCCATTCATACTGTCTATAATTTTTTGATTTGTTTTGTCAAGATTGTCTGGTGAATATAGAATGATGCCTTCTTCATTTATTACAAAATATAAATAACCACTTATTTCACTATGGTTTTCTCCAACAGGTTCAATGGTACTAACCACAAGCGGAAACGATATTGATTGGCCAGTTAACTGGGGATAACGCAGCATTACATCTTTAGCAAAAGTTTTATGTTGATTAATAAGCTTTAAAAGCTCGTTTACCTTACTCACCGCCTGATAAAAATCAGTTTCTGAAGTAAAACTCAAATTTATTGGTACAATGTTAGCAAAAAACATATGCATATCTGTTTCAATTTCTTCTAAAAACTTGCACTCATAACCAACACTAAAATTATCATAATTATTTAACCTGTATAGGTAGAGAAAAAAAATAGTTATGAGGGCATCAGTTGCATCAACATCTGCTGGCAATAATGACATTATTTTGTCTTTAAAACATTTATTAGAATAAATAATAGTTTTTATTGTATTAACTTTCTTACGAGCGATATCTTCGTTATGGTTAAACGACCAAAAGTTTGGGCTTTTAATTTGCTCAAGAGTACGTATCCAAAAAGATTCACTTTTGGCCAATAATTCACTATGTTGTTCTAATTGAAGCAGGAAGCTTTGATCTAATGAGGAAAGAATTTTGTTTTCTTTGATCCCATGAAGATCCGCAAACTCCGAAATACTATAGCTTTTGCCATTGATGTCAGCAAGCTGGGAAAATACTATATCATCCGTTATCGTAGACACTCTTAGGTAATCGGCAGTTAACTCCACCACTGTGCCTGGTAATAATTTTTTTTTCTTACTCAAAATAGCGGCCTGTTTGGCAAAAAAAATCACATTATTAAAAACAAGTTTTGGCAAACATAATTTATTAGCATGTCCAGGAAAATTTAAAGCCCTAAATAGAACGTATATTTCATTAGCAGTAGAAGATACCCAAGAAATTAAACCCCAATATTTAGGTTTTTGATAAAGGGTATAATAACTTCTCTGATTAAGATCCTGTTTTGTTTTTTTATACTCCCCATTAACCAATTCTTCTAATAAATTTCTAAATAAAGGTATGGCTTTTTCAATACATTTAATATCCAAAGTAAAGTTTGTTTCTTGGCTATAGATCTCAAAAATAGCTTGTTTTAGTATATCACCAGTGTCTATCCCTCTATCCATGACATGCCATGTTACGCCATGAGACCTCTCATTATTTAAAATTGCCCATGAAGTAGCATGAACACCTGCATATTTGGGAAGAGCTGCATTATGATAATTAATAGAAAAATAACGGGGTAATTTGATTATATCTTTACTTAAAATACGGGAGTTAACAATACTGAACAAAAAATCGCATTTATTTGCTTGTAACCATGATTCAAAAACTTCTAATGAGTTAGTATAGGGTATGTTATTTTGGTTGGCGAAGTCTCTTATTTGTTCTGAAGGAGAACAAATACCTAATAAAGTATATCCGTGTTCTAGTATTATTTTTACACAGCTATTAGCCAGGTTATCTTCTCCTATAAGATAACAACTAAATTTATTAACCATAAAGTGTGAACACATAATTATTTCCTCTTTTTACATATAGCAACTAGTATATTAATAATTTCACTGTAGTTTTTTAATTCAGGAAAAACAACAGTTTCTTTATATACGTAATATTCTGTTTTTTACTTCCATCATTAACTCAATATTTTTCGTAAATTATCTGCAATTGTAGATGAGTACAGATTTGAAGTCAGCGTTTTTAGCAGAAGAATGATAAAGTCAGCGCAGTGGTTTTAAAAACTTATATCACGTCAACAAAACTCCAAACGATACATATTTAATACAAAAGATTAAACGATTAAAGCGCGATTCACTGTATAAATTGTTTTTATTGTATAGTAGTAGGTCTTTAATCTGTAATCCATTATACTTTATAAACATTAGAATCGCTAGCTGTTGTAGGATTTCGAATTGCCTCACACTAACAACAGCTTTCCATAAATTTGCGTCTAGGCTGATCTTTCTCGAAATAAAATGAAAATGATCCAGCATAATAAATAAACCCAATTAGCACATAAATGCTGTCTAATGAAGCTTTTAAGGACATTGATAATGGTTTCTATAATATCAGCTTATGTAAAAACATGTTTTCTGTTCTTTATACAAATCGTAAAGCTTGCACACACATATCCCGTGTAGCACGACGACATGGCTAGCCTGAGTGTTTTTTTTCTAAAATCATTAATGCTATTTTGGCTTGTTCTATTCTCTGCAGGCTGGTGGGCGCAGACTTTAGTCTGCGTTATAGCAGTGCAGGCTAAAGTCTGCGGCTACCGGTTAAGTGGATCAGTAATGAGTTTAGATTCAGTTTATGATTCATGGAGAAATAGAAAAATGATTTTCAATAATAAGCTGTAATAGAATGCTTTTTCTGGACGAATTGAATACATCGGAGTAAACTCGCGCAGATAAAAAAGGGGATATTGCCATGATTTCAAGTTCAGAGTTGTGCGTTCAAAGTGCTATAAATAGCGTTATATTTGATTTTGACGGCGTTATAATAGATTCAGAGCCGTGTTGGCACAAAGCCAAATTTAATGTTTTTAATGAGCATGGGATTTTGGTCTCTGATAATGACATTCTTCGTACGGTTGGTAAAAGAATTGAGGAAATAGTGAAGGAATATCAACAAACATACAATTTTGGTGATGCTGCTGCGAAGAAGATGACAGGGGAGATATATTCTCAGGCAAATGAAGGAATAAGTGAAAATGCGCAAGTAATTAGTGGGTTGTACGGCGCTATAGATTTATTATTATCACATAATAAGACACTAGCAATTGCATCCTCATCTCCCGTAAATATTATTATTTCCATCCTAAAAAAACTACAACTGAATGATGCGTTTAGTGTCGTATATTCAGCTGAATCTGAGGCTTACGGCAAGCCACACCCAGCAGTATATTTGACTGCCGCCGACAAGTTGAATTGTAATGTGTCCAATTGTTTTGTAATAGAAGATTCTTTAAATGGATTGATTTCCGCAAAAGCAGCCAGAATGAAGTGTGTTCTAATAGATGATTGTGGTGATAAATATTTCAATTGTATCGCAGATAAAGTAATAAGAGATTTGTCTGGAATTAACGTTGGATTGATTCACGAATTAGAAAAGCATGCCTCGCGCTAAAAAAGGGATTTACCATATAGGCTCTAATTATGCAAATGTATGATATTGGTTGTAATGGTTCCATAAGTTTAGTTGATTGGCCAATTGTTATTGATAACGAGTTACAATTAAGTTTTAAACGTATTGCAAATATTCCGTTTTATGCCTTCAAAATTAAAACGGATATGAATGTTGAATTTATAACGAATAAACTCCAGGAGATAACTGGTCTAAAGATCGCTACAGTTAGTATTTCCAGAGGTGAGGTGGCATGTGACGATTGTATGCAGAAAATCATAGTAATTCCATATGTAAAAGGTTTTTTGCGCCTACATAAAGAAAGTGATTTGTTGTCTTTATCTAATGACCATGTTTTTGCTATGGAAAAATATGGTTTGATTGATAATTCTGCGCATGGCTTTTTATTGATGATAGAAAGGAAGCTGCGTAAAAATTTTCCATTAATAGCACATACATTGGCAATTTTGTCTAAAAAAACGAACGATTGTTTTGTTCCTAAGTTGGTAAAAAGAGAGATAAGAAATTTTGTTGGTGATGAATACTCACAAAATCTTTTGGAAGCAAATATCTTAGTTAAGATAACTGCGGCAAGTATTTGTCAGTCTGATCGTAGGGTGTTGTTATGTACGAAGAATAGCCGGTTTTATGAAAAAGACATAATATTGGGACATGAGGGAGGAGGGTATATTATAGATCCGGGCCCATGGAGCGATACATTGCATTCCGGGCAAAAAGTAGTATGTCTTCCGCACTTAACATGTGGTGTTTGTTCCTATTGCAAAGCTGGAACTACAAACCTTTGTCGCGATTTGTCCCATGCCGGTTTTCATTTTGATGGTTGTATTGCTGAATTTGTGTTGCTGCCAAGACAGACTGTAAGGGTGATTGATGATGCATTTGTTGATGATGCAATGCCATTGGTAGAGCCATTAGCATGTGTTATTAGAGCCTTATACAAATTGCGCCCACAACTTGACGTTTTAAATAAGCGTTATAGGTCGGGAGATAATAGTGCTACTCCGTTTACTATCTATGGTAGTGGACCAATGGGATGCATAATTGCTACTACTGTTAAAATGTTTTGGCCATATATAAAAACCAGGTTATTAGATATTTCTGATACGAGGATAAAAATAGTTTCGGAATTAAAAATTGCAGATGAAGCTATACATGTTAATAATTTTTTATGCAAACATGAGATAAGCATAGTTGCCACAAGCTTTTTTAGTGCATATATGAATTGCATTAAGAATACTGAGAGAGGCGGATACATATTGGCATTTTCTGGTATTAATACTGATGAGCAAACAAAGGCTGATTTTTTGGTCAAATATTTGGAAAAATTGCACCGTGATGAGCTTGTTGATGATTATATATGTGAAGATGGTAGAAAAATCAGCCTTATTGGTTCTAGTGGATATAACCAAGAGAATGTTAGCGATTCTATAAAGACATTGTTATCACATTACAATAAATACAGTAAAATACAAAACGCTGTAGTGTGTGGCGTGGATTCTTCCATGTTGACCTACAAAAATAAAAAATATGCGATTTATTCTTCCAAGATTGTTGAGAAGCTATTATCACCAAAAAATCTTGATGATGCTAAATATGGCGAAATTATTCAGAGTATACTAAAAGTTTTGATTAAGATGTGATTTTAAAGGTTGGGTTGGTATGCAGCTTCGTTTTACTAGCGGGAAATATCAATAACATATTACAGGAGTCTTATGTCTTTTAATGTTGGTTTTATTGGGTCGGGTGGAATTGCTCGCAGCCATGTGTTTGCTATAAATGCGCTCAATTATTATTATGATAATGTCCCAAAAATAAAACTTTGCAATGTTGCTGCGTCTAATGTTGATAATGCAAAAATTTTTGCAAAAAAATTTGGGTTTGAGAAATTTTCAGATACACAATCACTGCTTGACAATCAAGAAATAGATACATTGTTTATCCTTAGTCCCAATATGTTGCATTATGAGCACTTAAATAGTGCTCTTGACAAGCACAACATACAAAATATTTATATAGAAAAGCCCTTGTGTGCAAATTATGACCAGCTCCAAAATTTATTGAATAAATTTAACAGAAGGAAGGTTAATTTACAGCTTGGTTTTCAATTTCTATATATGCCTGCCGTTTTAAATGCACTTAATAGGGTGCATGAAATTGGAGAAATAATTCACTTTCAATCATGTTATTTGCATTCTGAATATCTTGACAAAAAATATAGAAATAAACGTGCTAATCGATTAGTTGCTGCACCAGAAGGTGGTGCGGTTGCTGATTTGGGTTCACATGTATTTAGCTTGCTTGTTGCTTTTTTGGGAAATGATCTAGAGATTAGGCATGCACAATGTTCTGGATCTTTTGATGACGTTGATAAAAATTCTGATTTGTGCAGTCAGGTGTTTGTTGAAGACAAACATTCTGGCGCTATTGGCTTTGTTGTTGCTAGCAGGATCTCATCAGGGGCAAGTGATGTTTTGGAATTGGAGATAAGAGGAACTAGAGGCGCAATTCAGGTATCTTCGTTGAAGCCGGATATTTTAAGAATTTACAAAAATTTAATATCTAAGTCTAATATTTGGCAAGAAGTGTTTTGTGGAAACGACTACGTACCATACTCAACATTTCCGTCAATAAATGTTCCCAGCGGTTGGTTGCGTTCGTTAACGCATGCATTGTTTGTTTTTTTTACTGGAGCAAAGTGTGCAATCAGGCCAACATTAGATCACGGTGTTTATGTACAACGACTAATAAATGATGTTGCTGAAAAACTAAAAAGAGAAATTAAAGGGTGAGTTCTATGATTTTAAATATTTCTAATATTTTCGGATATTGTGCTGCATTTTTAACCACAACTTCTTTTTTACCGCAAGTAATTAAAACCATACGGTCGAGAAAAACTGATGGGATCTCTCTTGTTATGTACATAATGTTTTGTACTGGAGTTTTATGCTGGTTGATTTATGGGCTATTGAAGTCTGATTTACCAATAATTGTGGCAAACGGCATTACTTTAGCTCTAGCTTCAGTGGTGCTTTTTTTAAAGATAAAGAATGGATAAACAGATGGTTAGAAATATGTTTTAACTTGTTAATGCAGGTTAATTTTTCGAGGATCCTTTAAAAATGAGAAAAATATTGTTGTTTGTATTTGTTGTTTTTGAGATGGTTGCTTTTTCTTTCTGCGCAGAGGCACAAACTTTAGCTAATGAACAGATGAGAGAAACCAGCAATTCGAGTTTTTCATCGCCAGAATATTTTAATAAACTTTTCTATATTTCTATTGAAGATGCTAAGGATCTTATAAATAACTTCCATGCAGAAATGAAGGAAGGACTTTCTGGAGACAAAAGTTCATTAAAAATGGCCCCATCATTTATAGACAAGCCAAAATATAGTGAAAGGGGTAAATTTATTGCTATAGACTTAGGAGGCACCAATTTTAGAATACTCGAAATAGAGCTTGATGGTAAAGGTGGGTTACATGTTTTAGCTACTGATAAATACGTTATAAAAAAAGAAGTCATGCAGGGAAGTGGTGAACAACTTTTTGACTTTATTGCAATAAGTACTAAAAGTTTTATGGAAAAGTATGGCATTAGTTTTGAAAATCCTATCTTTCTTGGTTTTACTTTTTCATTTCCAATAAAATTAAATAGCAGGTCTAGCGGTATACTGATAAGTTGGGCTAAGGGGTTCACGGCAAGTGGAGTCGTTGGTAGAGACGTAGTGGAGTGCCTTAATCAGGCATTACTGCGGCAAAGAATGAATAATGTAAAAGTAGTAGCTCTTGTTGCTGATGCCGTTTCTGCTTTGGTAGCGGAAAATTACATTGATCATTCATGTGATATGAGTGTGATTTTAGGAACTGGTACGGATGCTAGTTATATTGAGACAGCATCTAAAATAGAAAAACTACATGACGCCGATTACAATGACAAAAACATGATAATAAATTTAGGATGGGGAAGTTTTGATAAATTTTCCAGAAATAAATATGATGAACATGTTGATCGTATTTCACTTAACCAGAACCAACAAAAGGTGGAGAAGTTAATTTCTGGTATGTATTTAGGGGAGGTTTTACGTCTTGTTGTTTGTGATTTGATTCAGAAGGGCATTTTGTTTAAACAAGATGACATAAAAATATTTGATAAGCAGAATATCTTATCAGCGGAGCATATGGCTACATCGATAGAAGGAGATGAATCGATGGATTTAAAAAAGGTTGGTGATTATTTGGTTGGTTTAGGAATAAAGGATCCCGACTTGAACTCTAAGAAGTGTTTTAGAGATTTGTGTAAGATAATTTCATTGCGTTCTGCTAGGCTTGCAGCCACCCTTGTTGCTGCAGTTATAACATGGATTGATCCGGAGTTGAAAAACAGCCACACAATTGGAGTTGATGGTTCTTTATTTGAAAAGTATCCTCATTATGAAGATAATATGAAACAGGCTCTTAGTGAATTATTTGGTGAAAAGGCGAGTAGGATTAAATTTGAATTGATAAAAGACGGTTCTGGAAAAGGCGCTTCAATAGCAGCAGCTATGGCTGTGTATGCTGGAGAAAAAACAGACTTGTAGACTATTAAAGTTTCGTTACCAATCTTTGTTTGGTTCTAAAGCGCCTATTGATGATATGGTTGACGAACAACATAAGGCTTCTGACAACTTAGAACTTGGCACAAAATAACTGTTACAACACCAAGTTTTCCTAATAAACGAGAAATTTTGGTTTGACTCGCGTTATGTCCCTTTTTTCCAAGGCTAGGCAAATTTCTTTTTATCAAACCTTCTAACAAAAATCTCGTGGCACTAAACTTATGCTCTCTTTGTTAGTTTTATCTCTATTCATTTTAGGCTCCTTAGTTGGTATATAATTAACCATAACAAATTTTGCCGTGCATGTTGATTCAAAAATGAATAAAAATACAATATTATGAATAATTATTTGGTAAATTATAGTTTATACGCTATAATGCTCAATGAGCATGAATATTTATTCATAAGGTAAAGCAGGGTTAACAATGAAAAAATATATAGTTAAGCATTATGGCGATGATAGATGTTATGCCCAAAGCATTGGAAGATCCTAATTCATTATTTGAAAAATTACTATTAAGGGGAAAATAACAATGAAAAAAGAAAAAATTGTGCTAGCCTACTCAGGCGGTCTTGATACATCAGTAATATTAAAATGGCTAGTAGAAGAAAATTATGAGGTAATTGCATACATTGCGGATATTGGACAACGCGAAGATTTTGATGTCGCTAAAAAGAAAGCTCTGCAAATTGGTGCGGCAAAAGTTTATGTCGAAGATTTGAGAGAAGAATTTGTTACTGATTATATCTTTCCTACTTTTAAAGCGAATGCCTTATATGAAAACAGATATTTATTGGGCACTGCCATCGCTCGTCCACTTATCGCAAAAAAACAGATAGAACTAGCAAAAAAAGAAAACGCTAGTTTTGTCGCACACGGCGCTACTGGTAAAGGAAATGATCAAGTAAGATTTGAGCTTGTTTATTATGCATTAAATCCACTTATCAAAGTTATTGCTCCTTGGAGAACAAATAAATTTTTAGATAAATTTCAAGGGCGAGCTGATATGCTTGAGTATGCAAAAGAACATAGTATTCCAATCACAGCTACAATTTCGAAGCCATACAGCGAAGACGAAAATCTTTTGCATATCAGTCATGAAGCTGGAGTATTAGAAGATCCGGGTATAGAATGTGCGGAAAATATTTATTCAGCTACATCTTCTCCCCAAAACGCTCCAAACAAAGTAACTAAAATTGCGATTACTTTTAAAAATGGTGCTCCAATAAAAGTAACAAATCTTGAAGATGGCAATACAAAAACTGATCCGCTTGATCTTTTTATGTATTTAAATAAACTTGGAGCAGATAATGGTATTGGCCGTTTGGATATGGTGGAGAATAGATTTGTTGGAATTAAATCAAGGGGAGTCTATGAAACACCAGGTGGAACAATTCTACACATCGCCCACTGCGACTTAGAAGGTATTGTTATAGATCGAGAAGTTATGCGCATAAGAAATATGTTATCAGCAAGAATTTCTGATTTAATTTATAATGGTTTCTGGTTTAGTCCAGAAATGGAATTTCTGATGGCGGCAGTTGATAAAAGCCAAGAATTTATGAATGGCACTGTCACATTAACACTCTATAAAGGCAATGCTTATCCAATTGCAAGAGTTAGCGACAATTCTCTTTATGATAAAGATATTGCATCTATGGATACTATAGGTAATTATGATCCACAAGATGCTGATGGTTTTATTAAAATAAATGCTCTTAGGCTCATGAATTACAAAAGGATAAACGGCAATGACTAAATCAAATCCAATGTGGGGGGGACGTTTTTTGTCGGCTACCAACGCCACATTACAAAAAATTAATCAATCTATATCCTTTGATGTTCGTTTATATAAACATGATATTTTAGCCTCAAAAGCACATTGCAAGATGCTTGCAAAAACAAAAATCATAGCAAAAGCAGAGTGTAAAAAAATTATAAATGGTCTAAATAAAATAGACAAAGAAATATCTGATGGAAAGTTTAAATTTAAATCTGAATTAGAAGATATTCATATGAATATCGAGTCTGCTTTAGAAAAAACAATTGGTGTTGCTGCGGGCAAACTTCATACTGCAAGATCAAGAAATGACCAAGTAGTAACTGATTTTAAGTTATGGATACGAGAGGCCCTTGATTGTTTGGACATGGATTTAAAAAAATTACAACTTGCATTAGTTAACAAGGCAGAAAAACACTCAAGTACAATAATGCCGGGATTTACCCATTTGCAATTAGCCCAACCAGTAACGCTTGGACACCACATGATGGCGTATTTTGAAATGTTTAAAAGAGATAGAAGTCGTATTAAAGACGCTAGAGTGAGGCTAAACGAATGTCCATTGGGATCTGCGGCTTTGGCAGGAACATCCTTTCCAATAGATAGAAGCTTCACTGCAAAAGAATTAAAATTTTACGCACCAACTGCAAATTCACTAGACAGTGTTTCTGATCGCGATTTTGTAATGGAGTATTTAAGCGTAGCTTCAATGTGTGCAATCCACTTATCAAGATTAGCCGAAGAGATTATTATTTGGAGCACTGATCAGTTTGGTTTTATAAAATTATCAGATGCGTTTACAACTGGCAGCTCAATTATGCCACAAAAACGTAACCCTGATGCAGCAGAACTTATTAGAGCAAAATCTGCCCGCATTATTGGAAACCTAAATAGCGTTTTAATAATGATGAAAGGGTTGCCTCTCGCTTATGCAAAAGATATGCAAGAAGATAAAGAACCTGTTTTTGACACACACGACACCATTATATTGTCTGTTTCAACTATGGCGGCAATGATAAATAACATGCAAATTAATAAACAAAAAATGTATAGGGCTGCCACATCGGGATTTTCCACTGCAACTGACTTAGCTGATTGGCTAGTAAAAAACTTAAAACTTTCCTTTAGGCAGGCTCATAAGATTAGTGGAAAAATTGTTATGTCGGCTGAAGGAAAAAACTGTGAATTAAAAGATCTTGATTTAGTTTCTATGCAAACTATAGAGCCCAAAATAACAAATAAGATTTATAAAATATTGGACATTGAATCTTCAGTAAAAAACAAAACAAGTTTTGGTGGAACATCTCCAGAAAATGTTAAAGCAGCTGTAAAATCCGCAGTGTTGTTGTTGGAGTAATAACATTAGGGTCTTCTGAACATGTATTCTATTTTCACTTTGAGAAAATATAATGGATATGGACAAAAGGGAGAAAATATATCATTATCGAGTCTGGGGGTTTATTCCACGGACTAAGTTAAATTAATCCAATAAAAAAATATGGTAGATGAAAAACGTAAAAAACGTATCGATGAGATGATACAACATGAATTAGCTACTGTTTTGCTCCGTCATCCGGAACAATTACTGTTTGCGCAAATTACAATTACGGCGGTAAATGTTTCTGCTGACCTTGCTGTGGCCAAAGTTTTTTTTAGTGTTTTTGATGACAGCAAAGTTGATGAGGCAAAGAAGGTGTTGCAACAAGCAGCAGGTTTTTTGCGCAGCGCTCTTGCGCATAGTCTTAATTTGCGTTTAACTCCACGTCTTAGTTTTATTTATGATGATTCAATTAAGCGCGGCCAAAGAATTTCAGAATTGATTGATGCCGCAATTGCTGCTGATGAAAAGAAACCGAAGGAATAGTTATTTTTTATGAAACGAAATGTTAATGGTGTTCTATTACTCGATAAGCCAATCGGCGTAACTTCTAATGAAGTGTTGCAGTTAGTGAAAAGATTATTCTCCGCAAATAAAGCAGGACATACTGGCAGTCTTGATCCAATCGCAACTGGTATGTTGCCGATTTGTTTTGGTGAGGCGACTAAGTTTTCGCAATTTCTACTCGAAGCTAATAAGCATTATGTTGTTACGGGTAAATTGGGTGAGACAACGGCAAGTGCGGATAGTGAAGGTGCGATTCTTCAAAAACGCGAAGTAAAAAATATTGAGGCGCAAACCATCGAGAAAATTTTGCCAAAATTTCAAGGTAAAATTTTACAAGTACCTCCGATGTATTCCGCGCTCAAGTACAAAGGACAGCCCTTGTATAAGTTAGCACGCCAGGGTATTGAAATTGAGCGTGAGCCGCGTGAGGTGACCGTACATATGATACGGTTACTAGAATTAAATGGAGATCTGGCTGAATTTGAAATGCGTTGTAGCAAAGGTACATATGTGCGTACGATTGTTGCTGATATTGGTGAGCTTTTAGGATGTGGTGCACACGTTATTGCACTGAGGCGTTTAGCCGTGGGACCGTATCAAACTTCTCAGATGGTAACCGTGACCGTGCTGCAGGAGCTTGCAGCAAAGAACGATTATAAGTTGCTAGATCAACTTTTATTGCCAATTGAGTCGATGTTGGTTGACATGCCAGAAGTAACTTTGACAGCAGATATGGTTTTTTATATGCATCAGGGGCAGCCGCTTATAATCCCCAAAGCGCCAGATTCTGGCTTAGTAAAAATGAAGAGCAAAAGCGGACAATTTTTGGGTGTTGGTGAAGTAATGCTTGATGGCAAAATTACGCCGCGTAGAATGTGCGTGTAAAATCTTTTTTTGTAAACCATAAAATAGGAGAATAAAAATGGCTAATAAAAGCGCAAAAGCAGCAAACAGTGTTGCTGGTAAATATTATGTTGATACTAACTGTATTAGTTGTGGTCAATGCGTTGATATTGCTAGTAATTTTTTTGCTGAAAACCCAAGTGGTGGTATGTATGTTAAAGCCCAACCAGGTTCCGAAGATATAGCCTTATGTGAACAGGCTTTATCTAGTTGTCCAGTTGATGCGATTGGTAATGATGGCTAGATATTATTCGGTAGGCGCAGGCTTTAGCCTGCGGGTTAGGGAACGCAAGCTAAAGTCTGCGGCTATCAAGCTTGCAGTGCGTCGACTAAAAGTCTTGATGCTATGAGTAAATTCAATAGAATTCTTCATTGAAAAGTGTTAGTTTATAAACACCGCCTTCTGCAAATGACAGCGGTTGGCGGAAATTAAGCGTGTGAGGTCACAAGATTTAGTCCTTTGGCGCGTCCATTAATAAATAAAAGAGAGGTTTTATGTCATTATCATCTGCTGAAAAGGCACAAATTGTTAAAGATTATGGTTTAGCTGAGGGCGATACTGGATCTCCGGAAGTGCAGATTGCGCTTTTGACTAAAGACATTAGTCAGTTGACTGAGCATTTTAAAACTCATAATAAAGACCATCATTCTCGTCGTGGATTAATTCGCAAGGTTAATTTGCGCAGAAGTGTGCTTAATTATTTAAAAGCAAATGATATTGAGCGTTATCGCGGTATTGTTGCTCGCTTAAATTTACGTGGTTAAGACCAAAATAGCCAACGATAGTCGTTGGCGAATAATTAGAGTTTGCGATAGTGTTTATCAAAAGAATGGCTGCTTAAGATAAACCTGTTACAAGCTACAAAATAGGAAATAGTGCTTAATGAAATATACTAAAAAATCTTTTCAATACGGTGAACAAATAGTTACTTTAGAAACGGGTGCGATCGCAAGACAGGCAACTGGGGCAGTCGTAGTCAGTATGGGTGATGCGGTGATTTTAGTGACAGCTGTTGCTAAAAAAGAAGCTGTGCCAAACCGTGATTTTTTCCCGTTAACTGTAAACTATCAGGAGCGTTATTATGCAAATGGTAGATTGCCTGGTGGTTTTATCAAGCGCGAAAGTCGTCCTAGTACCCAAGAAACTCTAATTTCACGTTTAATCGATCGACCGTTGCGACCATCATTTTCAGATGGTTTTACCAATGAAGTGCAGGTGGTTGCAACTTTAATGTCACTTGATCCAGATGTTGCTCCAGATGTTTTGGCATTGATCGGTGCTGCTGCTGCTCTTGAGGTTTCTGGTATTCCGTTTAATGGTCCACTTGCCGCTGCTCGAGTTGGTTATAAAGATGGTGGTTATTTGCTTAATCCAACCGTCAAACAGGCAAATGCTTCTGGTTTGGATTTAGTAGTTGCAGGTACAAAAAATGCAATTTTAATGGTTGAATCTGAAGCTAGCGAGTTGTCTGAGGAGATTATGCTTGGAGCAGTAATGTTCGGGCATAGAGAAATGCAAGTTGTCATTGAGGCGATCAAAGAATTTGCCGCTGAGTCCGGTAGGCAAAAATGGGAATTTAAGCCATCAGAAGCGCAACATGAATTGATCGCGCTAATCAAAAAAGAAATCGAAGTAGATATTGTTGCTGCTTATGAGGTTACCGACAAGCAAGCTCGTTACCCTAAATTAGATGCAATTCGCAAAAAAGCAGTTAGTCTTTTTGTAACTAAAGAAGAGACTAGTCCAACTGCAGAACATGTTACCAATGCTGTGTTTGCGGTAGAAAGTCAAATTGTACGTGGTCGTATTTTAGCTGATCTTCCACGTATCGATGGTCGTGATAAAAAAACTGTACGGCCAATTGATATCAATTTAGGATTATTGCCGCGTGCGCACGGTAGCGCAGTTTTTACTCGTGGTGAAACTCAAGCCGTGGTTGTTACCACTCTAGCTACCGAAGGTGATGCGCAGGTCATTGATGTTCCAGCAGGTGAAAGCAAAGAGCGTTTTATGTTGCATTATAATTTTCCTCCATATTCAACTGGTGAGGTCGGTATGATGGGCAGTCCAAAACGTCGTGAAATTGGTCATGGTAATTTGGCTAGGCGTGCTCTGCAGGCAGTAATTCCAAGTAAAGAAGAATTTCCTTATGTGCTGCGTGTTGTTTCCGAAATTACTGAGTCAAACGGTTCAAGCTCAATGGCCTCAGTTTGTGGTGCCAGTCTATCTTTGATGGATGCTGGTGTCCCAATTAAATCTCCAGTTGCTGGTATTGCTATGGGTTTGATCAAAGAAGGCGAGCGTTTTGCTATTTTGACTGATATTTTAGGCGATGAAGATCACCTTGGTGATATGGATTTCAAAGTTGCAGGTACTGCCCAAGGTATTACTGCACTTCAGATGGATATTAAAATTGAAGGTATAACCGAAGAAATTATGCGTATTGCTCTTGCTCAAGCAAAAGAAGCACGGATTCATATTTTTAATTTGATGCGTGCAAAAATCGCTTCCCCAAGAGAGCATATTTCTGATTTTGCTCCGCGTATTACTACCATACATATTAATCCAGAAAAGATTCGTGATGTTATTGGTAAGGGCGGTATAGTAATTCGTGGTTTGGTTGAAGAGACGGGTGCTATGATCGATATTAAAGATGATGGTACTATAATGATTGCATCAGCTGATAAGAATGCTGCCGCTGAAGCCAGGCGTCGTATTGAGGCTATAACTGCCGAAGCTGAAGTTGGTAAAATATATACTGGCAAAGTTACAAGAATAATGGATTTTGGTGCAGTGGTAGCATTCCTTCCTAATAAAGATGGTTTAGTCCATATTTCTCAGATTACAAATACGAGAGTTAACGACGTACATGACTATTTGCAAGAGGGACAAGAGGTGAAAGTCAAAGTTATCGAAGTAGACCGCATGGGTAAAGTGCGGCTAAGCATGAAGGAAGTTGCTGCGGAAGAAATTAAAAGTTAGACTACCTAATGCTTCGACGTCATTGCGTCGCGACATGTAATTTTGTTGGATATTTAAGCAAAGAGGTTTTCTATGGCATGGAAAAGTGTTTTTTTAATGCGCTGGCCGATTAAAATTAGTATACGGTTAAGTATTCTTAGTATAGTTCTTTTTTTGTTATTTGGAATATCTGCTTTAATTATCAGTATTAATTATTTTGTTTTCAATTCACTTTTAGTTGCAGTAGCGAATTATTCTTTAACCCATCTCAGTAGAGAAGTTAGCTCGCAGGTTAGCAACTTTTTCAGGCCGCTAAATGATGATGCCTTTACGGGTTTTCAGATGCTTAATAGTGGCGTTATTAAGCCCGAATACTCTGATAAATTCGCCAAATTTTTATATAGTCTTATTAGTGATGACCTAAGTATATGTGGTGCCTATTGGGCAGGTGCTGATGGTAATTTTTATTGGTTAAATAGGGTTGACAATGGTAATTATTTAGAGCAGGTCGTCCTGCGAGGTAGCAATGGTAATAGGAGCATAGAAAAACTTTTCAATGCCCAAGGGATGTTATTATCTGTTAAAGAACTACCTTTCGATGGTAGAGATATACGGTTAAGGCCATGGTATCAACGAGCTAAACAGACAAAAGAACGTGTATGGGTTGTTTATAAATTTCTTAAGGTTAATGGTCATCAAGGAGAACCGCTCGCTCTTACCGTCGCATTTCCACTATATGATTCTAAAGGAAACTTGCTGGGCGTGTTTGGCGTAGATATGTTGATTGAAACTATTTCTAAATACGTCCACGACATTAGGATTACCAAAAACAGTACTATTTCTATAGTTGGTGGTCATGATGGTAATGGTTATCTTGTGTCTCTGCATGATCTGAGTAATAAGAAGTTGTTCGAGGGTAAAGAATTCCCAAAAATTGATTCTCTAGATCTGCCCTGGTTAAAAAAATCTTTTGCAATTTATCAGCAAAATCATCAATCACCATTTATTTATTCAGTTGGTAACAAAAGGTATGTTGCTGCTTATGAGGAAATTGTAGACATACGAACTACATACCCATGGTTTGTTTCTACAGTAACACCAATGGATGATATTACCGCTCCGTTGCGTAAGAGAGTTTTAGTATCAATGATATTTATTTCTGTAGCTTTATTTTTTGGGATTATCTTAGCTTCTATTTTAGCTTTAGGTATCAGTCGTCCTATTGGAAGGTTAGCGCATGATGCCAATTTTATTTGCCAATTAAGATTAATGGAAATAAAAGAAAGATTTTCGCGGATTCTCGAAATTGATGAAATTGAACAGTCTTTTGTGAAAATGAGAAATGCTTTAGGTTCTTTTCAACGTTATATGCCAGTTGTTTTGGTGAAAAAATTAATTGCTAGCAATAAAGTAGCCACGGTTGGTGGTGAGACCAAAGAATTAACTTTAATCTTTACGGACATTGAAAATTTCACTCAATTGTCGGAACATATTAATTCGCAGGAGTTGATGCAGTATTTGTCTAGATATTTTCAGGCAATAACTAAAGTTATAATTGAAATGAATGGTACCGTTGACAAATATATGGGTGATGGGTTGATGGCTTTTTGGGGAGCGCCAGTGGATGATCCAGAACACGCACTACATGCTTGCCAAGCGGTATTGCAAATACAGATTGCACTGAAGCAATTGAACGAAGAGTTTCGCATAGAAAACAAACCAGTGGTTGCAACGCGTATCGGTATCAATACTGGGGAAGTAGTTGTTGGTAATGTTGGTTCTGATGAGCGTTTAAATTATACTTCATTAGGTGATCCTGTTAATCTAGCCAGTCGTTTAGAAGGGTTAAATAAAATATATGGAACTTGGATAATTGTAAGTGAGTTTACTTACAATAAAGTAAAAGATAGTTTTAAATTCCGTTTGCTTGACAAAGTTGCTGTTAAAGGGAAACAGCAGGGTGTTTATGTTTATGAGTTTTTGGGGGATGTGGCAGTAATACCAGATTTAAAGTTGGAACAGTATAATAAAGGGTTTTTTGGCGCTTTTTCTCATTATGAAGCTGGTGATTGGCAAACGGCTATAAATCTTTTCAATGATTTGGATAAAAAATACCCAGAAGATCTACTTATAAAAATGTTTATCAAGCGCTGTTTGGTTTTTAGTGCAAATCATCCGCCAGCAAATTGGGATGGGATTTGGATG
The DNA here is from genome assembly GCA_964213355.1 of Gammaproteobacteria bacterium. Taxonomy (GTDB): domain Bacteria; phylum Pseudomonadota; class Gammaproteobacteria; order UBA9339; family UBA9339; genus JBAXAM01. The sequence continues at coordinate 83,626 of CAXOVY010000011.1, read as the reverse complement.
ATGACCGAAAAATAGTGTTAGTAGTCAAAAAATTCCACTATGATAGTTTAATCTGATTTGCATATGAACAAAAATATTAAGGTTCTCTTAGAGTTATTGAGCGATGGTGCTTTTCACTCCGGCTCAGATCTAGGTGAGAAACTTGGATTGACTAGAGGCGCTATTTGGAAGCTTATCAAGCAACTAAATAAATACGGAATTGAGATCGAAGCAAGGACCAATCAAGGCTATCGAATATCTGGTGGTTTAGAATTGTTAAATAAGAAAATAATCGCTCAATCTATAAGTGCTAAATATAGGGTTTTTGTTGATAATTTAGTTGTTTTGGATGAAACCCCGTCAACAAATACCTATTTGGCCGAGCTTATCAAAACTAAAGCAAAAAATAACAATATTTTTTTTGCTTAAAGTCAATCTGGGGGGATGGGTTGGTTTGGGAGGGGGGGGGTATCTCCTTATGCCAGAAATATCTGTTTATCGTTACTTTGGGATTTTGCAAAAGAATCAAGTGAATTAAGCGGCCTAAGCATTGCCATTGCTGTTGCTGTTGCCGAAGCTTTAGACAGCTATGGGATTAAAAAAGATATTGCTTTAAAATGGCCCAATGATGTGCTTTGGCAAAAACGCAAGCTTGCAGGTATTTTAATTGAGATTTCGGGAGAAGCGCATAACATTTGTCATGCCGTAATTGGTGTAGGTTTGAATGTTAATATGCCACAAAAAACATCACAAGCAATTGATCAGCCTTGGTGCAGTGTTGCGCAAATTATTAATGCAGTGCCACAGAGAAACAAACTAGCTAGCCTGTTGCTAGATAAGCTATTAGCAACTTCGTCCGAGTTCCAAAAAAATGGTTTAAAATCATTTCTTAAAAAGTGGCACGAGCTAGATATTACCTATGGAAAAAAAGTAACAATTGTTACTCCGCAGCAACAAAAAATATCAGGCGTTGGCTTAGGTATTAATGATAAAGGATATTTTTTGCTTAAAGATAGCAGCAATGAAATACGCCCTTTTGCGGTTGGTGAGGTGTCATTAAAAATTAATTCATAATAAATATATATCCAAACAGCTAGCAACTGCGTTTAAATCAAGTTTATGTTGATAGGGTATAATTGTCAATTTGCATCGAAATTTGACCCCCTAGTTGCATCGAAAATTGACCCCTCTGCCACGAGCTAAAAACTTCACTTTTACTGATCAATTTTTTGTTGTTTTTCCCTCCCTCAATCTCCAGCTTTTATCACCAGTTTCTAAGATCAAACAGTGGTGAGTAAATCTGTCAATTATCGCCTTAGTGGCTTTTATGTTACCAAAGATATCTGGCCATTCGTTGAATGCTAGATGAGTGGTTATTATTGTCGATACTTTTTCATAAAGATTAGAAAACAGTTCAAATAATAGAGGGCTGGCCTTTGGATCAATCGGCAAATAGCCTAGCTCATCAATTACAACAAGATCGAACCTTTGTAGCTTTGCCATAAATGCTGTTTCGTAGTTGTGAGACTGCGCTTTTATTAGATCTCTTGCTAGCTCAGCAAACTTATAAAACCGTATACGATAACTATTTTGTAATGCTAAGTAAGCAAGTCCAATCGCTAAATGGCTCTTTCCTGTCAATTTGCATCGAAATTTGACCCCCTAGTTGCATCGAAAATTGACCCCTCTGCCACGAGCTAAAAACTTCACTTTTACTGATCAATTTTTTGTTGTTTTTCCCTCCCTCAATCTCCAGCTTTTATCACCAGTTTCTAAGATCAAACAGTGGTGAGTAAATCTGTCAATTATCGCCTTAGTGGCTTTTATGTTACCAAAGATATCTGGCCATTCGTTGAATGCTAGATGAGTGGTTATTATTGTCGATACTTTTTCATAAAGATTAGAAAACAGTTCAAATAATAGAGGGCTGGCCTTTGGATCAATCGGCAAATAGCCTAGCTCATCAATTACAACAAGATCGAACCTTTGTAGCTTTGCCATAAATGCTGTTTCGTAGTTGTGAGACTGCGCTTTTATTAGATCTCTTGCTAGCTCAGCAAACTTATAAAACCGTATACGATAACTATTTTGTAATGCTAAGTAAGCAAGTCCAATCGCTAAATGGCTCTTTCCCGCACCACTGCCACCAATGATTAAAATATTGTAGTGGTCTTTTATAAATTTCATGCTTTTAGCATTGTCTAACGTTTCTATTTTAATTGGTAAACCTGTTGGGTCGAAGTTATCTATAGACTTCATTTGTGGTAATTTAGCTAATCCTAATTTGTACATAAAAGATCTTGTTTGTCGATAAGATGCTTCGCTTTTAAGCATAGATAGAAGCATTTGTGGCCACTCTTCTTGTGATTTTAAATCAATCATGTCATCAAAATATTGCAGCATCCCTTTTAATCCAAGAGCCCCAAATTGTTCTTTGATATTTTCATGCGACATAGATTGCCTCCTGAGATACAAGCTGATTGCTTAAAAAAGCATCGTTATAACAACATATATCTTCGCTTGGCGCTTCTATTAAATGCAGCTGTCGTTCTTCTATTTTTTCTTTTGGAGTTGCTGGAGTCAGATATTGTATGACAAAATCTGCATTACTTACTCCTATTTTTAAAGCATTTGTACACGCTTCATCAACTTTATTTAAGCCATGTTTTGATACTTGTAATAAAATTTTAATAAATTGTTTGTCACCATCTTCATGTGCTCTAAGATTATTTTGCATACTTATAAATGATGGTGGTAATTTTAAAAGCTTAAAAGGAGCGCCATTTCTTAATGCTCCAGGTTTGCGCTCAAGCGCTGGTATATAGTGCCACGGATCGTAAATTTTCTTTTTTTTCTCGAAACAACGCTCATGCTCACCTATTGTTTTTCCTTTGAATACTATAATAATTTTGTTGGTATAAGCTCTAACATCGGCAACTTCACCAACGTAATCGCAATCTACACTATACATATTGGTGTCGTAGTTTATTAAGCTGTATGATGAAACTACCGAAGGCTCAAGTTTATAAGCGTCAAATTGGTTGCGGTATTCTAGCAAACTTGGTTTCTCATCTTGATATACATCCCATACTTTTCGTCCGTTTAATTCTGGATGATTTGTTTTTTGAGCCCATTCTATGCATTCACCGAGAAGCTGTTCATTCAGTTCTTCTAAATAATTAATACAACGAAGTGGAGTAAAAAAATTTCTACGCCCAGTGTTAACTTGGCATTCTACCTGACCCTTTTCCCAACCAGAAGCTGGTGTGCATGCAATCGGTTCAAATAAATAATGAGAAGCCATTTCAGAAAAGCGTGAATTAAATTTACGGTCTTTGCCAACAAATACTTTGTTAACAGCAGTCTTCATGTTGTCAAATATGCCTTTTTTTGTAGTTCCTCCAAAAAATTGAAAGGCTTTATTGTGGGCATCAAAAACCATTTCCATTTGCTCATTTCTGTAGACAACAATTAAAAACATACGGCTGTAGCACAGTCGTATATGTGCAACCTTAACTCGCGTTAATATACCTTGTAACTCAATCTCTTCTGTACTCCAGTCAAACTGAAATGCTTCTCCTGGAGCAAACTCCAGTGGTATAAAAACCTTTTTTCCATCAGAATGATTATTACGTCTCCAATCGGTAGTAAATCTATTTATGGTTGAATAGCTCCCCTTGAAACCATTGCTGCAAAGCGTTTGGTATAATTTTTTTGCTGTATATCTTAAACGCAACGGCTGCTTAATATTTTTTTCTAACATGCTTGTTAGCTGATCTTTGAATTCTCCCATTATTGGTAACGTTTGTTTATCCCTCACGTAAGTCTTTGATGTTTTGTCGTCTCGGATAACTTTCTTTACCGTATTTTTTGATAAATTCAATTCACGAGCTATCGTTTTTATCCCCTTGTTTTGTACATAATACAGCCGCCTTATTTTCGCAATTGTTTCCACTATTATCATCCTCTTTTATCCTCTTAAAATTAGTTAAAATTTTAAGAGTAAATTTAGTAATTAGAGGGGTCAATTTTCGGTGCAACTTTATGCTCTAGAGGGGTCAATTTTACATGGAAATTGACACTTTTACACAGATCTTCACGGTTATAAATTAGTATAGATTTTATGTGTTGCTGGCGGCGGTAATTGTGAGGGCGCGTCCATCAAGCCAAGGTATTTTTATTTTTTCAAATCTTTTCATTGCTGATAATAATTCAGGTAAATTTCTTTTCTTTTTCATAAAAACTAACGCATTACCATTCTTGATTTCTATACTGCCGTTGTTATTAATAAATTTCTCATACAGTGTCTGAGGAGTGTTATGCTCATATCCAGTTAGGTCATTGGCCAAAACACGATATAGATTATAAGCGAGAATTGACATCGTTAAATCAAAATCAACTTTAATTACCATCGAAGATGATACTTTATTCAAATGAAAAAAATGTGTTTGTTCAGAAATGCTTTTTTCTACCAACCATCTCCTTGCGTATTTTCTCAATACTTGTTCTACTCCTAATTTAAAATCATTGGTAATAATTAATGCTGGTTTTATCTTTCCATGTCCAGTTATTGCAATTTGCCTGATATTTTTGTTGTACCCTTTTAATAAAATGGTTTGGTCTGCAACATTTAATTCTCTGGTTTTGTTACCAGAGGATTGAACTCGTACTTTTTTCCATAAATCTGCTGGAAGCTGATTTAACTCATCGACAATATTTTTTCCTCTTCTTCTAATGGTGATAAATTTAGTTTTGTTGTCGTCTAGTTTGCTCAGATTCTCATAGGTAGTGAATTTACTATCGAATACAAGATAATTGATGTTCTGTTTTCCTGATTCTTTATAAAAATCTAAAAATTCTACAACTACATCAGATTCATTATCGTGCCTAACCGTTGTATCTCCATATGTGATGATACCAGTATCAGGGTCTTGTGCTATAGCAGCTAAAATGCTGGATAATGCTTTATGTCTCGTGCCAGACCAGTTATTTTCTAAGTGAGAATCGTCTCCCCAATAGGGAACCGCTACAAAATCTAAATTCGCTGTATCCGCCAAAAGCCCTGTCTTTTGCCATAATTGATATAACTCTTTTAAAAAAGATATATTCATCTTTCGCGTTATGCGATGAGAATAGGAAGAAAACCATGCGGTTTTTGGCAAAACATTTAATCCAGCAAAAAAACCACTACCTCTATCCATGCACCATAAATCATCAGTAGTATATCTCCTCACGTTAGATAATTTCAGGGCAATGAAACTCAATATTGCGCTAATTTTTGGAATTGTTTTTGTTTCTGGAAATAATGAATTGGTAATAATTTTATCAAGCCCTAAATCAATAATATATGGAATGAAGCATAATATGCCAACATTCATTGTATTAAATATTTCATCACTATCTCCGAGTAAAACTGCCGTTGGAGCTGGTAATTTAGCTTGAGATAAACTCTCAACTTTGGCGCTTTTACTCCTTCGTGGCAATCTGGCAAATCCTTCCTTGTTTATTAATTTGTAAATATAGGTCTCAGAAATGTTTTGTTTTTGCGTGTCCAAAATGGTCTTTATATCTGGCACTGAAAGATATTTTTTCCTCAGCGCAATGATAAGTTGATCTATATTATTTCCGTATTCTTTTGCCGGTCGACCAATGGTTGATGGTGCAAAAAATCGCTCTTCAAGCTGTTTTGTGTCGAGTTGTTTGATGGCGCTGGCAAAGCAGTATATGGAATTTTCCGTATAACCAAATCGTTTTGCTATTTCACGCGCTGATAGCTTTTCATAAAAATAGGCGCGCAGCGCTTCATACTGTTTGTGCAAAGGATAATTGGGATTATCAAAAAAATTATAAGTGGTATCCATAGTTATAAACCTATATTAATTTCGACCGTGAAACGATAGTATTATACTGGTTAAAATATGAACATGTCAAGCGCGTTATGCGTAAATCCTTTTATTTAAGCCATCGTTTACGGCTATGGCAAGTATAGTGAATGATTTTGAAAATGGCATGATGATAATAAATAGGATTTATTAATAGAGGTTTTTTGCTGGTAGAAAAATCCTGGTGACGATAACATGTTGATTCATATAAACTTTATTACGTTGCGTTTAGGCAGAAGCGGTATTGTTCTATACTAATTTACAGCGTGAAGATCCGTGTTTTATAAAAAGTTAAAAGAATTTATGGTGGCAAATGAGGTAGCACCTGCTCTTCAGGAGGAAATGTTAACGCGATCTATATCAATAATAAAAAAACAAATGAAGCAGGGTCATAGTTTTAAAATATTATTGGGACGGTTTGTTAATATTTTAGAGTTGGTTATGTCTCGAGGTGGAAATATAAAGGAGCAATTAGAATATCTAGACAGTGCAGAAGGCAGTTCTATTTTAACAGATGCAAAACAGTATTGGATGGCAAAAGGGTTAAGTGTTCTACTCGCCAGTGCTGTCTGATCCCATCTGCAATTTTGTTTGCTGAGCCTTTTAATGAGCTAATGTAATAACGTTTTTCTGTAACTTTTTCACCTGTACTTTTGTTAATTCTCTCGCTTTCCATTAATACTAAACTTTGTAACCCTTTCCATTTTAGTTTAAATCGGAATAAATACATCAGCGGTAATACGTAACAGGTACGTGTTTCTACGCGGCCATGATCGCAATCTGTTGTTTGGTTTTTATCATACACCATGGTTTCAAAATTTTTTTCTTTGGCTATGTTAAATGTGGTTTCCAGAGCGCTTTTTAATAAACCTTGGTTTTCCTTTACAGCCAGTATGTAGTCAGCCCCTTTTTCATGTATCTTGTTTGCTATTTTGCTTTGGCATCCCATGGCATCGATCGTAATAATACATCCTTTGATTGCTAGTATTTCTAATAATTCTGGAATAGCTGTAATTTCATTGGATTTTTCATTGGTTTTCATCTGACCCAACAAAACACTATTCTCTGTGGCCCATGCATGCACCATGTGGATTGCTGACTTACTTGATCTTCTGTCATGTGATCTTCTTAAAGTTTTACCGTCTATTGCTATTACTTGCCCTCCTGTTATTTCAAATACTTCTCTTATCCATGTTTGAAAACACCGCTGAAATGCCTCTGGGTTAAGCTTAGAAAATATTCTACCGAATGTGTCATGAGATGGTATGCCATTTGGTAACTCTAAAATGGCTTTTAACCATTCGTAATTCGTATTTCCATATTCTTCAACTTGCGTCCATTTGTCAGCGCCGCAAATCACCGCACATATTGCTATAACTATAACCTCAACTAATTTATGAGTGGTTTTTAATATAATTCTTGGATCTGTTATTTCTTCGAAATTTCTTACTATTGATAGACCTATTCTTTGATCGCTCATCCTGGTTTCCTTGCTATGAATATTGATAACCAGGTATTTTTACAGTTTTTTAATTATTTATATACTCTAGCGCATTGTTTTCTATTTGGATTTCATGCGATTGCCCTGGGCTCTAAAACTCACAATGACACGTTTAAGCTTTCCTTAACCTTCATTAAGCTTTCCTTAACTATTCTACGCTAATGTCATGGGTATGAACAAAAATATACTCATGCTTTGCCTTATTTCTGTACTTATAACTTTTTGTGGAACAGCAAGTGCAAATAATAACATATATCTTAAGACTGAAAAAGATTTTAATTTTGTTGAATCAGAAAAGAAATCTTCTGGAACAATGGAAGGTTTTTTTGCTTATTCGAAAGATAGTACAATAAAGTATTTAATAAAACGTACATCGAATAATGAAGAAATAATGAATGAAATAACTGCTGCGTTCATATTAAATAAAATTATTCCAAATATTGCTCCAATGAACTATGCTGTTAAAATGGACGACGGTTCATTTGCTATAGCATCACGTTTTATTAAAAATTTCTTGCCATACAGTAAATATATAGGAGAAAGTATTAAACATAACGATCTTATTGCGCAAGCGAGCGATATAGGTTGTATAGCAGATGATCGTGGAAGTTTTGATGAGTTACTACAAGCATGTGATACTGATTTTATTAAAGAATTATTTTTCTCTCCTATGGCAGTGGAATCTAATTTATTAGCAAGTTTTATCAACCATAAAGTATGGTGGACCCATTGTCTAGACCATTTTTACAATAAATCTAGAAATAAATTCAAGATACAAAACCTCACCTGTTAGTGTTAATATTCATCTGCGGTACAGGCGGGGACGCCGATGACCGCGATGTGATTCAGGGCAACTTCGGTTGCCCTAATCCTTATAAGTCCCCGGTTTGTTTGAATCACATCTTCAAATATCCCGGGTCTGGGCAGAGCCCAGCTTAAATCAATCGCCGAAGGCGACCTTAAAAACCCCCCAAATCTACGAAAAATATACTTCGCTGGGTGTTTTGTAATTTAATGATTGGTGAAAGCGCTCATCATTATAAAACAAAAAATATTCGCCGATACCTTTTTTAGCTTCACGTACTGACCTATATTCCATTTGATAAATTAATTCGTATTTTAAGCTTCGCCAGAGCCTCTCAACGAACACATTATCCAACGCTCGTCCCTTGCCATCCATACTGACTTGAATCCCTCTATTGAGCAATAAACTTACAAAATCAATAGCTGTAAACTGCGAACCCTGATCAGTGTTAAAAATTTCACATTGGCCTTGTTCTAATGCACGCGCTAAGGCTTCAATACAAAAATCAGCTTCCAGTGTAGTACTTAATTGCCAGTCTAATACATAACGACTGCGCCAATCTATAATTGCTATCAAGTAAGCAAAGCCTTCTTTTAGGCGGATATACGTAATATCCGTGCTCCACACTTGGTTAACTCGATCAATCTTTACATCCTCTAATAAATAGGGATAAATCTTATGCTCAGGATGTTTTTTGCTTAAATTTGGTTTTGGGTAATTAGCCTCCAATCCCATCAATCTATATAAGCTTTGAATCCTCTTACGATTTATCTCATGTCCCAAATGGCGCAAATAAGCCGTCATTCTGCGCGTTCCATAAAATGGGTGACGAGTAAACTCTTCATCGATTAAATTCATCAGCAATATCGTTTTACCGCCCACCGTTTTGGGTCTGTAATACAAGCTCGATATATTAACTTCCAACAATTCACCCTGTTGTCTAACGATTAGCGGATCAACGTTAAAATCAACAAGACCACCTCTATACTCAACTGAACAAATTAGATTTTTTTTTCAACCAGTCTCTTTCTACTGAAAGCTGGCCTATTTGCTTATAAAGATCATCAACTAGGGCATCATTACTCTTATCCCTTTTAACATGTTTGCCGGAAAAGATATCAATAGCTCCATCTAACAATTGTTTTTTCCAAGTGCTTATTTGGCCAGCATTAACGCCATATTTTGATGATATCTGAGCAGCAGTCAGCTCACCTTTTATTGCCTCTATAGCAATAAAAGCCTTTTCTTTAGCATCACGTTTCTTCTTTATATCTCCCATCTATTCCTCCAAAAATTTAGGGAGGATTATATCTTACTTTTATTCCTTAACTAGTGGTCTAAATTTCGGGGTCCATTATAAAGACTATCATTTTGGTAATATTGGTCTTGTTTCCAATAACGACAATAAAGTTGTTAACTACGCGCTTATTGATTTTAACTATTCTCTAAGTGCTGCTACACCTTATTGGTTACCTGAACATAAGATACCAACCAATTATTTCGTTAGTATTGACCATGCAGAAAAATTCTTGAAAAAAATCGGCTCATTTAACGTAAATTCTTTAAATGAATTACGACCATTAATTGATCATGTACTCGGCAGCAATGATACGTATCTGCAAGAAGTTAAAAAATTAATAAATCAAAAATTAGCTGATATCAGAACACAAATTACGGCCTGTGTGCTTGTCAAAGAAATCATTAAAAGCAACGGCAATGTCAGTATTAATATGAAATTTAATAAAATTATTGATACAATTCCAGTAGGTGTTATATTAAATTTTACATTAGCAGATGGAAGAAATGTACTAATGGACTTTTTGTGCAACAAGCAATGTATTAATCACATTGTTACGCTAATAAATAAAGAGGATAAATTTATCTCTAGTTTTGTAATATATTGTTTGCGAGATAAAAAAAATGATTTTAATTTAGTAAAAGAGGTTATAAAATTATTACCGGAACATATCCAACCTATCGTTATTAATAAAATTATTAATCATGGCTTAACAGTAGAACATTTAAGGCTTGCAAAAAGTCTAGTTGATAGCAATGAAATTCAAATAGAAGCAAAGCTCAAAAATGTTTTTAATGAATTCAATAACGAGAGAATAAAGCTAATAGATAGTCCTGAGTATGACAAGTCGTTAGCAAAAATATTGGTTATGCTAATAGGTGAAAATAACGATCAAATAATAGAGACTGGTTATAGCGTAGTAACAAATGCAGCTGAGCATTTATTGAAAAACAAGAATGAAGACAAAATTAGTAAATTATTTAGCAGCATAGTAGATAATAAGATAGTTACTGCAAACCGTCTTGAAACATTAGAGAGTATCGTATTAGAAGTGATTAACTTTAGGTCGCTTGATGTTTTAAAAAGACTATTGAGTACCCCAAATCTTGGTTCATCTGAAAGATATTATATTTGTAAAAAAATTTATGATGTAATTTATGCTAAGGATGGTAACAAAAAATGGACTAGCAATCAAAGTATTATAAAAGAATTAAATGAAGTATTAAAGAGTGATGACTAAGGCGTTTATACGTAATATTGAATAGGAGCTTTGTTGCGTAGTTCCTCATCACCACCAACAAAATTTATAGTAGCTTTTGCCACATTTTGATAGAGTGTCGGTTGACCGGACCGTTTACAATATTAAGCAGAGACTAGCCTCTGCTTAATATTAGTTATTTGTCAGGAATGGAAAATTATATAAACCACTTTACGTTTTGCCATAGACCACTATTTTGTTTTTTTGCGGCGATTCTTGATTGCCAATTACCAATATGAATTTCTAGTTTGTGGCCATCTGGATCGAGAAAATATAAGGAATCACCTTCAGAAGTATTTTGTTTGAAAACTCGAGCACCAGAGGCAATAATACGCTGATTTAAATTCTGAAAATTTTCTTTGGTTACTGAAAATGCGTAATGAGTATAACCTGGGTCTGGATTTACGTTTGGATCTGTATTTAAACAAAACCAAAAATTGTCGACCAAAAAGTATGCGCCATTGTCCCAGCTGCATAATGGTTTTAGACCTAAAACATTACAATAAAAATCAAAAGAGCGTTTTATATCCCTAACACCAAGAGTAATGTGGTTCATTGATATAATCATTTTAATTGTTTGTTTCGTGCAGAATCGTGACGGGCAACACGATCGATATCAATATAGCGATCGGTGATGGTTGAACTTTCGTGGCCGGCGTCATCACGCACATGTTCGCGCGGACGATGTTCAATATCAGCAGAAATAGCAGTGTGTCTTAACCAATGTACTGTTGCTGTTTCTAAATCTTGTGCCGCATCCTCTTTGTTATCATTACGCAGGCGCTTAATTGCATAATCAAAACACTGTTGTACTAAATTACGTACTTGCCGCGTTCCTAAGTTTCCATGGCCATGATCTTTGCTGAGTAATGGTATAGATTCGCCTCGCGATGGCAGTGGCGATAAATTGCAACCAGTGCGGTAGCGCTTTAAGGCTTCAAGTAAAGCATCTGGTACTGCAACATCACGAACCTTATTGCCTTTACCCACAGTAGTAAACCACCAACGGCTATTTTTGTCGGGGGCAAAATCAGACATGGTTGGAGTATGGTTTTGCGAACCCGCAACTTCAGAAATACGCAGTCCTAACAAATAAAAGATTGCCATTAAAAATAAATGACGCTCGAATTTTGCATTAATATTTGCCAGATTTTCTATGGTATCAATTACGTATTGCCATTGTAGTTGGCTTAATTTACGGGTGACTCTGTGGGTTTGTTGTTTTTGGATATAACGTTTTTTTTGACGAACTAGTTGTACTGGGTTGACCTCAATATAACCTTCTTGTTGTAAAAATGTAAAAAAAGTGCTTAAAACAGCGATCAGAGCAGCAACTGAATTATTGCTTAGGTTGTAATCATTTTTGTTTGGAGTGCTTCCTTGTTTGTGCTTGGCTTTAGAAATTCTAACAACAAATGGTCGCCACCCAGGGTTATGAATTTTAATGCCGTCTTTAATAATGAAACGTTGAATATTTTTGGTTGTGATCCAGGTGAGTAGTGGCCGCTCTGAAAAATCAAAATAATGTTTGACATCATTTCGATCAATGTTTTTAATAGTTTTTCCAGCAATTAACCAACACCAATGTAAAAAACGCTCAATTTCGCGGCGATAGGCATTGAACGTATCGTAAGAGCCGTTATAGCTATCGAGAAATTTGCGTCCCAGTTCAAATTCCTGTTCAACTCCAGGAAGATTTATAGCTGTTAAATACGATTTAACGCAATCGGGTATTGGTTCATTGATATTGTCGATAGTATCAAATAAAGGAAGAGGTATAGTTTTTTTATTTGGCATAATTTTTAGAACTTGATTGTTTTTGCGAGTTCAACTGCCTTGCCAAGATAGTTCTGCGGCGTAAGTTTCAGTAGCCGCTTCTTTGCTTCTTTTGGTATGTTTAAGCGGCTAATGAAATTTTGTAGAGTTTTTGGTTCGAGTTTTTGGCCACGAGTCAAAGTTTTCATTTTTTCGTAAGGTGCTTCGATGTTATAGCGGCGCATCATGGTTTGAATTGCTTCGGCTAGCACTTCCCAATGATTACCAAGGTCTTTGGAGATGGTGGTATGGTCGACTTCGAGTTTGTCTAGGCCCTTTTGGAGTGATTTATAGGCGAGTACCGAATAGCCAATTGCTACACCTAAATTACGCATTACGGTTGAGTCAGTTAAATCTCTTTGCCAACGTGAGATTGGTAGCTTGCTCGAAAAATGATGAAGTAGGGCATTAGCCAGTCCTAGGTTACCTTCAGCATTTTCAAAATCGATTGGATTAATTTTATGTGGCATAGTCGATGAACCAACTTCGCCAGATTTTACTTTTTGTTTGAAATAGCCAATTGAAATATAATTCCAAACATCGCGACAAAATCCTATAAGAATAGTATTGAAGTGCACTAAAATGTCGCAATATTCTGCGAGCCAATCATGGGGTTCAATTTGGGTAGTATAGGGATTCCATTCAAGGTTTAACTCCTCAACAAAATTTTGGCATATTTTTTGCCAATCAACTTCAGGATAGGCGACAACTTGAGCGTTGAAATTGCCGACGGCACCATTAAATTTACCAAGGATTGGCGTAGCTAATAAGTAATCAAATTGCCTCGTTAAACGATAAGCGAAGTTTGCAATTTCTTTGCCAAGAGTGGTTGGTGTAGCAGCTTGGCCGTGGGTGCGAGCAAGTATGGGTATTTCCGCATAGCTATGTGCCATATCTTCCAGCTGCAATATGATTCCACCCATTGTGGGGAGCAATATTTCCTCGAGTGTCTTTGTAAGTATTATGGCATAGCTTAAATTATTAATGTCATCAGAAGTGCAGCCAAAGTGTACAAACTCTTGGTAGGCTTTTAATTTTTTGTTGGCAGAGAGTTTTTCTTTGAGAAAATATTCTATTGCTTTGACGTCATGGTTAGTCTGTTTTTCAAGCTCTTTGATGCGTGCAATATCTTTTTCATCAAACTTTTCAATCAGATTGAGTAAAAACCTCAAGTTTTCCTTGGTAAATGGTTTTATTTCTTTTATCTTTGGTTCGCGTGCTAAAGTTTTGAGCCATTCTATTTCGAGAGCCAAACGAATTAAAATTAAATTTAATTCGCTAAATTGTGGCGCAACTTCGGTTAGTTGTTCGCTGTAGCGGCCATCAAGCGGGCTTAATGCTGTAAGTGAAGATAGTTTCATATAGTATCTGCCAATTGTGTTTTTTTAGGTACGGGATCCAAGCTCAAGCCCATCCCAAGGGTCTTATATGTTTGAATTACATCCGAGGTTAGTGTTTGAGCTTGGCTAGTTAATGTATATTTGCTCTGTAAAAATATTAGCTTATAACCGAGATAAGTAGTGTAATTTATAACTCCAGATTTATATTGTGCATTAGCCAAGTCGAGCTTTTCTTTAGCAAGTCGCACTACATTATGTGATGCCTTCAAAGCTAAATAATCTTGTTGATAAGAAGCCAGTGCATTGTTTACCTCCATAAATGCATTGACTACTGTATTTTTATAAGTCAAAACTGCTGCCTCATATTGCAACCTGGCGCGTTTGTATCGGCAATATGTTTTGCCAAGATCGAATAATGTTTGTACTGCTGTAGCACCAAAGTTCCACAACATACTGCCTCCAGCAGTAAAATTGCCAAGACCAAGACTAGCAAAACCGTAGGCTCCTGTTAGCATAAAGGTGGGAAAGAAGGCAGACAGACTTTGTTTTTGCGCATAACCATAAGAGATAACTGTATAAAAAGAGCTTTGGATATCGGGTCGGTTGATCAACATTTTTGAAGAAATTTTTGGTGGCAGCATGTGGGTAAAGTTTGCCCCTGAATTTGGTAATGTGCTGCCTATGTTGAAATCAAAATTTTCTGGATATGTACCGACTAAATAGGCTAGGGTGTTTAGCAATATTTGTCGTTGCTTTTCTAGGTTATTAATATTGCTTTTGATGTTTTCTACTTGAGTTTTGGCATTAGCAATTGGTTCAACATTGACTAAGCCTCCCTTGTATTGATCTTGATTGAGACGTGCAATTTCACTAGCCGCATTATATTGTTGCTTTAGGTTAGCTAGATTAGAGTTTAGTGCGACTATTTGCCAATAAGAATCCACCACACTACTGATGAGAGCTAATTTAATAACGTCACCATCAGCTTCACTGACTTTTACGTTAGTTATAGCCTGTTTAACGCTATTTCTTATTCTGCTCCAAACATCAGCTTCGTAAGAGACAGTGCCATTGAGTTGATATAAATTATAAAGCGGAGTGACGTTGACATATTTATCGCTCAGCGCATTTTTAGATATTGCATTACGCGCTGCACCTAAATTTAAATTTGCTTGTGGAAAAAGAGATGAAGCGTTTTCCATGATATAGGTTCTGGCAATTTGAATGTTCTTTAGGGCAATTTGATAATTTAAATTATTTTGCAGTGCTAAATTCACTAACCGATTTAATTCTTCATCATCAAAATTTTGCCACCAATGATCTTTGAGGTTTGTGCATGTAAATTTATTGGCATTTTTGAAGGTCGTTGGAGTTTGTAGCAATGGTGCTTTTGGATTTGTATATAAGGCGCAGCTACTAATAAAAGTTAATAGTAGGAAAAATACTAATGATGAGCCAAATTTATTTACCATTTACTTTTGCCTCATTTACCTTTTTTCCTTTTAGGTAAACATCCACTAACTGACCAGGGAATATATTAATATCAGTTGGTTTTTTAAATTTAAAGACAATTGGCAACACTCTAACATCAACCCTTTCTATTATTTCGTTAGAAAGTTCAATATTAGGAATGGTGTAAGGTTGCATTCTGATAAATTCTAAGGCAATAGCGTAATTAGTCTCTCCCCTTATCATCATTTGAGCTTCTAAAAGCTCCGGTTTTGGTAGCCGCGGTACCAATATCTCATCGACATAACATCTCACTGCTAGATATGGTTCTACCACTCCCATCGTTGCTATTGGAATCATGCCTTGGGTATAGGTGTCATATACTCCTTGTGGCGAAACGTAGTTACCAACAGTAGCAGCCATGCGTAGTACCACGCCATCAGCTGAAGCTCTTATTATATATTTATCCAATAATGCTTTGTCAGACCAATAAGCTTGCACTGCCGCCCTATATTGACTTTCTTGATTTTGTATGTCGTAAATCCAAGCGCCTGCCTTGACTAGGTCATATTGTTTTTGTGCAATATTTGCCGCATTAATGGCATTATCTAAATCATTTTTACTGACTGATTTAGGGTTTAATTTATAGGATTTTTGTAATTTTTCTAATTGGTCTTGAGCAGATTTTAATTGTGCAATAGAAACATCCAAAATTTCTTTGCGTGGCTGAGCTTTTAATTCTTCAAGCAAAGCTAAAGCTGCTCTAGCTTGGGCTAAATCTTTAGCAACAATAGCTTTTTGTACCGAATCATCGATAGCTAAAAGAACATCTCCTTGTTTCACATTTTGACCATCAAGTGCCAAAATCTTAATTACTTTGCCAGCAACTTCCGGATAAATATTGACGTTAGAACCATTGGGTTGAAAGCTCTCAACAATACCTGTGGCATAAATTCCGTTGTCATAAGGATTATAATTAATCGCAAGTGGTGGCTGTGGTTTTACTTTAACTCTATATACATAGACACTTACTGCTCCAGCTAATAGTCCTAATATAGCGATAATGAACAGTAGTCTAGTTCTCATCAGTTATTACTCCGGCGTTTTTGTCTATTTCACCCGTCATCTTTCCATCTTCCATGTGCAAAATTCGTGTGGCATCATTATAAATTCGGTTGTCATGGGTAACAAGTATTATTGCGCGTTTGTCATTCAAAATGGTTTCTCTGACAAATGAAATAATTTTTTTGCCTGTGGTACCATCTAAAGAGGCTGTTGGTTCATCAAAAACAAGCAAATCCGGCTGGGCAATTATAGCTCGAGCAATTGCAACGCGTTGTTGTTCACCAATGCTTAGCTTATATGGCGGCAGATCTCCTTTGCCTTTAAGCCCAACAATCTCCAAAGTTTTTTGGGCTCTTTCCATACACTCATCCCACTCTATTCGTTGCAATATTAGAGGAATTGCAATGTTTTCTCGAGAAGTAAGTTTAGGAAACAGGTGAAAATCTTGAAATACAAAACCTATGTTATCAAGTCTAAATTTAGTTAACTCAGCATCAGTAAGCTTCCACAGCTCTTGTCCTTTGCTTATTACTATTCCACTGTTTGGGCGTAAGATGCCAGAAATAACGCTTAGTAAGGTAGTTTTCCCCGATCCTGACGGACCAATGATGTAGAGCATTTCACCATAGTTAACATTAAAACTCACATCTCTTACAGCGTAAGTTTTGTTGTCTTCAGCACCAAACCATTTAGTTAAATTCTTTGCTTGTAAAATCACTTGTGCTAACCTCTAAAGATGTCAAATGGTTCTATTTTTAGCACTTTTCTAATGCCAATGTAACTTGAGAAAACAATGATAAGTAATACCATAAAAAATGAAAAGGAAAGGTTGCCAGCAGTAACCATAGAAGCATAATTAGCTAATCTTAGTTTAGCTAGAGCGATCATGACTGAAGACAAGAGTACGCCAAAACCATAGCCCAAAAATCCCACGACTGTTGATTGAAACAATATTATTTGAATAAGATCACTTTGCTTAGCGCCAATTGCTTTTAACGCGCCAAATTTATCGAGATTTTCTAGAACAAAGGTATAAAAGGTTTGACCCGCAACTGATAATCCTACAACAAAGCTAATCAGGGTCATGATTAAAATATTTGTACCCATTCCTGTTCTAAATAGGTAGTAGTTAGTATTCATGTTGACAAATTCTTGCTCGGTTATCGCCATATAGCCGAGCTTTCTGACTTGTTTTTTGATGCGAAGTAAATCCGGTTCGCTTTTTGGGTGAGCCAAAATATAAGACATAGTGAAACGTGTGGTTGGCAGGGTGCTGATTGCTCGGTTATAAGTGGTATAAAACGTCGGTGTACCGAAAAGTCCGCTCATAGCGCATTCTGCTATGGCCACAACAACTCCACGATGGTCATTGATTTCAAAAGTTGTTCCAATTGTTGGGCTATCTAATTTTTCGTAATCAGCATTTTTAACTACAACAAATGCGTCGTTGTTGTAGATTGCATTTATATTACCTTTGATGATAGTAGGGCGTCCAAAAAGCGTTGTATCGTCTAATCCTATGACTTCAACTGATTGATATCTGCCAGTGCGTAGCTTTACCAGTCCACTACCATTGTAAATAGGTATGGCATATTTTACTCCATTCATGCTTCTAACGGCATCTAGTATGTAGTTAGGCAAAGGTATATTATCCCTAGCAGAGGTTACCGAAGGATCCATAATCCAAATTTTTGCGCCGACATTGATGATGTCTGCAGAAGTTCGCCGCATTACACCAACAAAAGACGAAGTCATCTGCATAATCAAAAATACCGCAAACATTATGCCGATAATGAGAGTAAAAAATTTCCCACTGTCATTGACTAAAAGTTTTAGTGCAATTTTCAACAGGCCACTTAGCTTAAACTTACTAAACATTAACTTAAGCTCCAATTCCCGATTAATTTATGTTTTTGTATTATAGGGTGGAAAGGTAAAAATGGCGAATTTGTTTTGTGGCGCAACTCCAACTTGACCATACACCTAATAATGGTATAAAGATGTAGGTAAAGATAAGAAGATATTAAAGAACATGAAGGCACATAAACCGCTAATGAGTGTATTAACCCTGGTTATGATCAATGTCATTGCCATTGACAGTTTGCGTAATATTTCCATGGGTGCTACTTTTGGTTTTTCCGTAGTATTTTATTACATTGTGTTTGCCTTACTGTTTTTTATTCCAAGTGCATTAGTGTCTGCAGAACTGGCTACCGGTTGGCCACAAACTGGTGGGGTTTATGTATGGGTGCGAGAAGCGTTTGGTGTACCGATTGCGTTTACGGTGATTTGTATTCAGTGGATTTATAATATTTGTTGGTATCCAACCATACTTTCCTTTTTGGCTGGAACGCTCGCGTATATTATAAACCCACAACTTGCGAATAATGCTTGGTACATGCTGGCTATAGTTTTTGTTACGTATTGGGTAATCATCGCTATAACTCTACGCGGCATGCATGTTTCCGGAGCTTTAAGCACTGCGACTGCAGTCACTGGCGTATTGATCCCGCTTGCATTTATCACTGTGCTCGGTGGCATATGGTTGTTAAATGGCAGGCCAATAAATATGGATATTAGTGTTAAAGCTTTTTTGCCGCATATATCTAAGCCGGGAAATTTGGTTTTATTAATCGGCGTTGTATATAGCTTAGTTGGTATGGAAATGTCGACTACGCACGCACAAGAGGTAAAAAATCCGCAGCGTGATTATCCTCGGGCGCTTTATTATTCAACAATAATAATTTTGTTGTCATTGGTGTTATCAACACTTGCCGTGGCAATCGTAGTCCCAGCTAAGCAATTAAGTTTAGTAACTGGATTGCCAGATGCTTTTAATCTGTTTTTTACGGCATTTAATTTGGGTTGGTTAATGCCGATTTTGGTTATATTGATTGTTGTTGGAACGGCGGGTTCGGTTGCTGCTTGGGTTGTCGGGCCAACTCGAGGTTTGTTAGTTGCGGCGCAGGATGGTTGTATTCCGCCAATTCTACAAAAAGTCAATGCAAAACAGATGCCGGTTGCAATTTTGATCTCGCAAGGAGTTATATTTTCGATTGTTAGCATGGTAATTATAATAATGCCGACTGTAAACAGCTCATTTTTGGTTTTGAGTGATTTAACTTGTCAGTTAGCAATGTCGTGTTACATATTTATTTTTGCTGCAGCAATTCGTCTGCGTTATAAGTATCCCCAAGTTAAGCGTGCCTATAAAATTCCATTTGGTAATGTTGGTATATGGGCTGTTGGTATTGCTGGAATTTTAGCCAGTGTGTTTACTGTATTAATTGGTTTTGTGCCACCAAATAACATTGATGTGGGTAATATTAAATTTTATGAATTGATTTTAATCGTTGGTTTTTTAGGCTTTTATTTACTTCCACTCATTATTTACAAGATGCGCAAGCGTTCTTGGCGGCTTGAGGGAATTATTGAAAAATTCTGATTAACATCAACCTGCCACTTGTAAATTGAAGGCTAACAGCTTGGTCTTGAAATTCGTTTGATAATGTTAGAGCATTGCCTATTTCGAGTTCATAGTTTTTTAGTTCATATTTGCTGCCGCTAATACTTAGGTTTTTTACTGGTTCACCATAAGCTTGTAGCGAAAAAATTTCCCCATTTTTACCAGGGATTATTATTGACTGATCAAGTAAGGTTATGGCTTGATAATCATCTTTTAAGCAGGCAATAATATTTAAATTCAAGCATTCTGCTAATAAACCAAAAGCACCCAATAGATGATCTGTTCTTTTGCCACCAAGGCATCCAAGAAAAACAATCTTTTTTATGTCAAGAGCAATGGCTTTTTTTAGAGCCAATTGACCATCGGTTGCATTTTTATTTTGCGGATGACGCTCAATGGGAATATTTTTATTTACCCAAAAATGTAAAACTCTATCATCGATTGAATCAAAATCACCAATCAAATAATCAGGGGTAATTTGATATTTCCACAAACAGTCGGCGCCATTATCCGCAGCAATAATAATGCTTTTGGATGTAATTTCGTTGTTTAATAGCTTTTTCGAAGGTGGCGCTCCACCAGCGACAATAATTGCTTTCATAAGGTTAATTTTACTACTTTACAATACGTAGCTCAAGATCGATAAGCGCAGACTAAAGTTTGTGCTTATCAGTAATTGAACGAACGTCCGACAGTGAAATTTCCAAAATTTTTATAATTGCGGTATAGTGATAAAAAACTAATAGAGGAAAATATGAGAATTTTAATAAGCAATGATGATGGTGTTTATGCCCATGGCATAATTGCACTTGCGCACGAAATAGCAAAAATTGCAGAAGTAGTGGTTATTGCACCTGACCGTAACCGTAGTGGTGCCAGTAACTCACTCAGTGTGCAATCTCCAGTTCGAGTTCAGCAATTGGATAATGGTTATTATAGTGTTACTGGTACACCAACTGATTGTGTTCACTTGGCTGTTACTGGTTTATTGGATATGAAATTTGATATGGTGGTTTCAGGCATTAATGCTGGTGCCAACCTTGGTGATGATGTTATCTACTCTGGCACTGTGGCGGCGGCATCCGAAGGGAGAACGCTTGGTTTGCCATCAATTGCTGTTTCGCTCGTCGGAAAAGATCCACAAAAAAATTACGAGACTGCAGCGACCATAACTAGACAAATTGTCGAGCGCTTAAAAACGCATCCATTACCACCAGCAACAATACTGAATGTCAATGTTCCGGATGTTGCTATTGAAGAAATTAAAGGTTTTGAATTAACTCGCTTGGGTAAACGCCATCCAGCACAGCCGGCAATAAAGGCTCTTGATCCGCGTGGTTCTCCAGTTTATTGGATTGGAGCATCTGGTGATGCAGAAGATGCTGGTCCTGGTACCGATTTTTGTGCGATTAAAGAGGGTAATGTGTCTATAACTCCACTTCAAATTGATATGACCAATTATACTGCTTTTGACATGATTAAGAGTTGGACCGCAGGTTTATTGCCGTGTAGAAAATAAAAGTTTAAAAAAGTCTAATGAATATATGCAACAAAATTTTTGTCCAATAAAAAAAACAAAATGGTTGGTCGGCTCTTTTGTTTTGTTTTTGTCACTTACTGTAGTTACTGGATGTTCCCACCCCCATCGCAAGCTTATTAAATTGCCACCAGTTAGAGAGGGGTGGCAAGAGTCGGCTGCTGGAAAAAATGCCTATGTTGTACAAAAAAAAGACACTTTGTATTCTATTGCTTGGGCATTTGGCTTAGATTATCGTGACCTTGCTAAAAGAAATAATATAAGTTCTCCATATTTTTTGCGTTCGGGTCAGCGTCTATATATTGTTTCGTCAAAAACCACGAAAAATAATTTTTCTTTAAGACCATTATTTGTTCGGGATAAAACCAACATCCGGCCATTAAAAGGCTGGTCGTGGCCAGCGCGAGGTACTATAGTTACAAGGTTTGATAGCAACCTAGTTGGTAACAGAGGGATAGATATTAAGGGTAAGCACGACGATCCAATATTTGCAAGTAATTCCGGTAAAGTTGTGTATAGTGGTACGGGAATACGCAGTTATGGCAAGTTGATTATTATAAAACACAATGACGACTATTTAAGTGCTTATGCTTATAATAAAACCATGTTAGTACATGAGGGCCAAACGGTAATTGCCGGGCAAAAAATTGCAACCATGGGAAATGATGATGCAGGAAATGTACGGCTCCATTTTGAAATACGCCAAATTGGCAAACCAATTGATCCACTTTTATATTTACCGAAAAAACCATGACCGTTACTGCGCACGTGGTGTTGCAATCCGCTTTTGTTCTTCACTCCAGGCCTTATCGTGATACTAGTCTTTTAGTTGAATTGTTAACCGCAGAACATGGACGTTTAACTGTTCTTGCTCGTGGCGTACGAAGTCAACGTTCACGGTCTCATGGTTTACTTGCACCATTTTCGCCCCTATTAGTTTCTTTTAGCGGTAAAACCGATTTGCAAACTCTCCAGCAAGTGGAGGCAAATGGTTTAAGTTATAAACTTGGCGGGAATATGCTGCTGAGTGGTTTTTATTTGAATGAACTATTGATACGTTTATTACAGCAGCACGAACCGCATCCTAATGTTTATCAAGCTTATCAGCATACACTTACTGTTTTGACGGGTACCACGCAACCTGAACCTGCACTTAGATTGTTTGAGAAATACTTGTTGGTAGATCTTGGTTATGGTTTGCAATTGGATCGAACAATTGATAATGAGTTGGTGTTGCCAAGTGAAAAATATGTTTTTGAGTTTGGTGTGGGATTGAAAAAAGACAAATCTTCTAATGATCTATATAATTTTCCCGGAAAAAGTTTGTTGGCACTACATGTTGGAACATTAATTACGCCAGATGAACTTCGTGATGCTAAGCGTTTGTTACGCTCAGTGTTGGCTGTTTTGCTGGGTAATAAGCCGCTGAAGAGTAGGGAGCTATTTTTAAAATAAATCTTATCATTGTGTGATAGTTATCCTTGAGGTACGAATGCTAAGCAAGTATAATGCTCCCGCCTTCGGAAAGAACAGACTGTTTTGTAAAAAATATGAGGAGTTATTATATGGATCCTACTGACCTTGTGAATGTTGATTATATTGGTAACGATAAAGTGCAACAGCATATGCTCCAGGTGAACAACGATATAACGCGGTTGTTGGAGCTAGCTAAAGACCCTAGAAAATATGGGGAGTTAATAGAGAAATTAGATCCTACTATAGATAAAGTAGATCGGCATGTTATGGCGTTGCAAACTAGACTTACAGAGGAGTTAAATAGGCGGACCAAGGAATTTGAGGCTGCTATCAAAGTATTGGATGATCCGGCTGCAATGTTTGGTAGTAAACCACCTGGTTTTTTGTCTAGCGCGGATATAACAAAGTGGCATAAACTTGCAGCATCTAGGGGAACGGTGCGACATTTGACAGGTTTTAAAAAAATACTAATAGATAATTTTAAGAGTGAAGTGTCTAAACAGTTGCATATAGAAAAATTAACAGAACAAAACATAACCATTAGACGAATTTTAGATAAAATACGCCAAACATTAATAATCTAAAAATTTGGGAAGCTTTGATAAGGAGGATATATGGCATTAACAAAAGCGATTGCACTATTAGAGGTATTGAAACAAGAAATGAACAAGTACCACCGTGATTATGATCAACTCATTGACAGTTTTTTAGGGGACAAGCAGCGTAAAAAACCAATAGGAGAATTTTTACAAGATTTAAGAGCAATAACGCCAAAAAAAGAAGTGGAGTCGAGCGTTTCGCACCCTGAACCCGGAATGTAATACTAATCAAATTATAGAGGATGCTTCGTGCTAAATAAAATTTTTAAGTTAGATAGAAATGCAACAACAGTAACAACTGAACTGTTAGCCGGTCTAACAACGTTTATAACCATGGCTTATATTTTAGCCGTGATGCCAACGATTCTAGCTGATACCGGAATGAACAAAGAAGCCGTGTTTTTTGCAACTTGTTTGGGTATTGGTTTTGTTAGTATTGCGATGGGGTTTTTTGCTAATTTGCCAGTCGCACTAGGTCCAAGCTTAGGATTAGGTGCCTACTTTGTCGCTATTGTTACGCAAGCTGATGGCATTCCATGGCAGACAGCGCTCGGCGCTGTTTTTGTTTCAGGTGGTATTCTTTTTATTCTCACGGCAATTCGCGTTCGCCAGATATTGGTTGATGCAATTCCTAGTTCTTTGAAGCATGCACTAACTGTTGGTATTGGCTTTTTCCTTACGTTTATTGGTTTGAGGATGTCACATCTAGTAGAAGCAGTTACTCATGTTGGACCATCACTTGATGCAATTAATGCATCTAATGGAGTGGCACATTTAGCATTTTTTGAATGGAATTTAAATTTAAGTAGTTTTTCTAATCCGGATACTTTGTTGGTATTAATTGGGTTGGCAATAACTTCAGTTTTTGTGGTCTCAAATGTTAGAGGGGCTGTTTTACTGGGTATTGTTATAAGTACTTTAATTGGGATCCCTTTAGGGTTGACTAATATTCATGATATTCATTTTGGATTGCCATCTTGGCAGAATTTAAATATTGGTGTTTTAGATATAAGAGGCGCATTGAATCTGAGCATGTTTTCGGTAATTTTTACTTTTGTTTTTGTCGGTTTGATGGATACTTTTGGCACGTTAATTTCGACGACGCATAAAGCGGGAATCTTAGACAAACCAGGCAGTAAGCGCATAATTGGTAGGGCAATGTTAGTTGATTCTATTGGATCATGTTTTGGTGCATTTTTGGGATCACCAACGTTGACCGAATATCTTGAGTCGATAGTGGGAATAAGCGCTGGCGGTAGGACAGGATTGACCGCGGTAACTACAGGTATACTTTTTTTATTGTCCCTATTTTTAAGTTCACTATTTATAATTATTCCAAATGCGGCTACGGCGCCGGCCTTAATATTGCTTGGTGCTTTTATGCTTTCGAGTGTGCACAATATAGATTTTAAAGATTTTAGCGAAGGCATGCCGGCATTTTTGACCATAATTCTTATGCCGCTCACTTATAGTATTGCTAATGGAATTTCTGCTGGTATTACCTTTTATGTTTTATTAAAAGTTGCTACAGGTAAGTGGCGCGTAGTGCACTGGCTGATGTATGTTTTAACAGCCTTGATTGTGCTTAGGTTTGTTTGTTTCAACTAAGAAAGGAGATCCAAAAACATGCAGCCGATAAAAACAACTGATGGTGTTGTAAAGAGTAAACCCAAAAAAGGAATTATTGTGCTAGACCTTGATGGCACTGCTTTAGTTCAAAAAATAGATAAAAACCCTGCCTATGGCATCATACAAGATACGGAGAGTAACATACGACAAGCGCTTGTAAAGTATATTAGCCTAGCGGAAGAAGCAGGATATGATATTTATATCTTAACTGCACGACCAAAAATCGTTGAGCCGTTATTGTCTGGTGGGAAAATTGGTACTAAATCAACAGACGAGATTGTAAATTGGTATGAGAGCGCATTTGGTAAAGATGGACCGAAAATAAAAGGTGTGGAGCGTGTTACTGGGGGGTTAAAAGGCCCTAAAATGAAGGAAATGTTAGAGAATTATAGAAGGACATCGGGTAATAAAGATGCCGAAGCCATATTAATAGATGATCAATTGAAGCAGGTGGAAAGTGTAAGAGAACAGAAGGTAGAAGGTTTATATGCATGCGATATAAACGGTTTTGAAGATATGAAGGAATTTTATGAAAGATGTTCTTCTAAACCATTATATAGTGATAAGGATCTGGAGAGAATTTTAGGGAAGGACTTTAGTAAAAAAGAGGATTTCAAAAAGAATTATAAGACTTTTTATGGAAAAGAATTTGGTTTAGAAATCACTCCAGCGAATAAGGAGGCAATTCGTAAAAAACTTTCAGATGAGCGATATCTAGATGGATTCTATCCAGAAAATATAGTGAATTGTATACGGTCAAGTTCATTAGAATTTGGTCATAAGACCATAGAGGAAAACTGGCAAAATTTAGAAAGGTCGCTATCAAGTATAAAGGATGAAAAAATACATGCTCTAATTGATGGATTGTGTAAAGATTTAGCCATGAGATTGTTTGAGGCAGAGTATCGCAATTATCAACCAGAATTAGAATCTGTCTCTAAGGCAATAAAAGAATTAGCTGATGTAGCGATCCGTCTCCAAAATGCCAACGAAATAGACGTGAGTTATGCCGAAAACTTGTCACAAAGCTTTTTTGGTAAGAATAATCCAGAGGCGGTAAAACCAAACACACAATGTGAAGTAAAAATGAAAGAAGTGGCGCAAGTTTTTAAGGAAATAGCGCGAAAAAACCTAACAGACGGAATGAAAAATAAGAATGGTCATGGGATCGTAGCTGGAAACCTGAAAAATTTAGAAGTATCGCTACTAAATATAAATGATAAAGAAATACGCGGTCTAATTCATGGATTGTGTAGAGAACTAGATAAGAGATTGCTTAAGGCAGAATATCGTCAACCAGAATTAGGTTCTGTCTCTAAGGCAATAAAAGAATTAGCTGATGTAGCGATCCGTCTCCAAAATGCTGATGAAGTAGACATGAGTTATGTCGAAAACTTGTCACAAAGCTTTTTTGGTAAAAATGATCCAGAGGCGGTAAAACCAAATACACAGTGTGAAGTGAAAATGAAAGAAATAGCGCTAACTTTTGAGAAAGTAGCGCTAATAAACGAAATTCGAAAGGAATGTGAAGAATATCTTAATTTATGCAATAAAGATGCAAATATAACCGATGCAGATAAAAAAGAGAAGAGAGAAATTATTCAAAAATTTATGGATGTTATCCCTAATTGGAGTAAGTCACGTAATAATGTTGAGAACAGTATTGAAAAATTTGCCAAGTCGAACAACTTCAAAGAGGTAATAAACAGCGGAGTTTTTTCGAAAAATGAGAAGGATTTAGCATTCTTGGAACGAGTAAAATTCTTTTTAATAAAATTATTAAATCTTCGTTCGTCTCCATTATTCAGATTTTTTGCACCGCGAGAATTTGCTGGACATAAGGTGGTAGGATTGATAAATAAAGTAGAGGCAATAGAGAAAAAAGCTTCAAGTAGATCTGCAGAAACAAAGCAAGCAGGTGAAGAGGAAAAGCCTCTTAGGCCAAAGGTATAAAATATGAGTGGTTTTTTTTGTATCTTTCCTTCACTTGCGACATATAAATTTTGTGCTCTGTTCGTATTTTTGCTATTCTTGCGCTATGCACCCTCTAATGAACATTGCTATCAAAGCCGCGCGTAATGCTAGCAAAATTATTCTACGCGCCACTGATCGTTTGGATACCGTTAAGGTTTCAGAAAAAAACCATAACGATTTTGTCACTGAAGTTGATCAGCAGTCAGAGCAGGAAATCATCAATACTATTCGTGACGCTTATCCCGATCATGCTGTTCTTGGTGAAGAAAGCGGTAAAAGTGGTAAGAGCGATTATACTTGGATTATTGATCCCATCGATGGTACCACCAATTTTATTCATGGACATCCCCACTTTTGCATATCAATTGGTGTGCAATTCAAAAGTATAATTGAGCACGGTTTAATTTACGATCCATTGCGCCAGGAATTATTTACTGCAACGCGTGGTACTGGTGCATTTCTTAATGATCGAAGAATGCGTGTCACGCAGCGTAAACAATTCGCTGGTTCTGTAATAGCCTCTGGTTTTGGCCACAAAACCATCAAAGAGATTGATGTGTACCTAAAAATACTTGCTGCAATTTTGCCACATGCTGCGGGAACACGTCGCAGTGGATCAGCGGCATTGGATTTTGCTTATGTTGCCTGCGGTCGTATTGATGGGTTTTGGGAGATGAATCTTGCTCCTTGGGATATGGCTGCTGGATCTTTGATAGTCAAAGAAGCTGGGGGCATAGTTGACGATTTTAGTGGTAATGGTAATTATATGCATACTGGTAATGTAATTGCTGGCAACGCGAATATTTTTAATCTGATTTCACAAATTGTAAAAAATATCAGCTAGAAAAATGAAATCAAAAAAAGTAGCGCTCATTATATTTGCAGTAGTCTTACTACTTTTGGCCGGGGTTTTTACTTCTTTCTATTGCAGTTGGTTTGGGCAACATCTTATTTTGATCAGAACAAATTTCGCGTATTTGCCCGACTGGGAAAAAGACGATCATAGCTTGGCATTGGAAACCTTACAAAAATCGTGTTTAACCATTGCAAAACAAGACCCCCAAAAACCATTTAGTCGCTCGATTCCACAAAGTGGTACATTTGAGACTTGGCAAAAAATTTGTTCGGCGACTAATCAGGTTGATAAGAGTGATGCGACTGGCGCTCGTAAATTTTTCGAATATTGGTTCAAGCCTTATCGTATTTATAATAATCTCAAAACTAAAGGGTTGTTCACTGGTTATTATTTACCAACCTTGAAATGCAGTTTAGCCCAAGACGAACACCATGTAGAGCCAATTTATGCGATTCCAGATGATTGGGTAAAAGTAGATCTAGGTGCGTTTGATGAAAAGCTAAAAGGTAGAACTATCGTAGGTCGAGTAAAAAACCATTTGCTTTATCGTTATCCGGACAGAGCTGCTATCATCAAAGGAGATATTGATAAAAAAGCTAAAGTATTGGCCTGGTGTGATGATAAAATTGACGTTGCTTTTGCTCATGTTCAAGGTTCCGCAATTGTACAACTAGGCTCAAGTAAAGAAGATTTTCAGATCTCAGTACCGATAGATCCAATAGGTGGTAAGGAAAAAACAACAAAAGTATATTTTCCGATTATAAATGATACAGAAAACCGAAATATGATCTGTGTGCCACCAGAACCAAAACAGTTTTTAATTGGTTATGAAGGATCTAATGGGCGCTCTTATGTTTCGATTGGAAAAGTTTTAATCAAGAGTCATGAGCTAACACCACAAAATAGTTCGATGCAAGATATACGCGCTTGGCTTATGCAGCATCCAGAAAAAATAGATACCATCCTAAACCAAAACGCATCGTATGTGTTTTTTAGAATTCTAAAAAATGATGCTCCATTGGGAAGCCAGCAAGTCCCATTAACTCCCGAACGCTCACTTGCTATTGATAAAAGGTATCTCCCTTTAGGTGTCCCCATTTGGCTTGATACAGTGATTCCAGATAACACATCCCAAACATTTGCTCCATTTCGCCATTTGTTAATTGCACAAGATACTGGTGGTGCCATAAAAGGTATTATACGTGGTGATGTTTATTGGGGTAGCAGTGACAAGGCAGCATTCATCGCTGGGCACATGAAAAGCCAAGGCGCCTATTGGGTTTTGTTGCCACGGGATAAATAGTTAATATGTTCCATTTTTGACATTTTATTAGTGTAATAACCCTGGCT
Organism: Gammaproteobacteria bacterium; assembly: GCA_964213355.1. Taxonomy (GTDB): domain Bacteria; phylum Pseudomonadota; class Gammaproteobacteria; order UBA9339; family UBA9339; genus JBAXAM01. Next base: position 54,348 of record CAXOVY010000011.1, on the reverse strand, counting down.
TTTGGGTATAATACCTCCGGTATTTGTTTCGTAAATAAAAAACAAAGTAGTGCTAGGAGATGCATCACCAGCTTGCATCGCTATGGACGAGTTTTCAGGGAGGTATATATGCAAAATAAAAATGGTGCTTTCAAGTTGCGGGTAGGAGCAATAAAATTGCACAAGCTCAGTGATGCAGACAAGCAATTTTATAATGAGTTTTTAGCCGCACGTGATATAAAACCAAACGCTACTTATATTGATCCTGAAATAGAGAAAGAGTTTTTTGAACAACTTAAGCGTATTGATTCACTCAAAGCAGATATAAAAGAACTAGGATCATCAGGGACTATAACTGGTGCAGATGAGATAATAAAAAATTTAGAACGTGCTTCCCCTAGTGAAAAAATGTTAGTTTTAGATGTGTTAGAACAGTTTACCGAATATGTTTATTCTGCCGCACCTGATGAAAAAGAAATGCTTGCTCGTAAAAATGACACTGCAGTTAGGATAGCGGAGTTTCTCAAGGGAGGACAGATTATTTTTCCAGACGAAGGTGCAGGGTTATATGGAAAGTGGTCCAAGTTTAATAAACAAAATCTTGTGAGTAGAGAAGGTGCTTCTTCTCATAAGTCCGCCGATAAACAGTTTGCAGTTAGAGGGCCTTTTGTAAAAGAGGCTTTGTTTGGCACCAGAATAGGTTCAGATGGTAAAAAATATACTTGGTTGCAACTTGAAAGCCATCCGACAGGGCTACGTTATTTGCTCGGACACATGATTTCTTATGTCATATATAAAATTACTGGTAAGAACATTGGCCCATATGGAAGATCTCAGTATACCGAAAAATCCCCTATGAATCTAAAAGAACAGCAGTTAAAGGTCGCGGATAGTTTTATTGGTATATTGGATAAAGAACAATTAAAAAAGTTACTACAACTACCCCAAGATACTCTTGGAAAACTCTCTGCCCTTAGTGTTGGGGATAAGTGGCTTTATGCAGAATTTACAGAGTTACAAAAGGGAAGGAATATAGAGGATGCCTCTGAAATAGCGAGAGATTTTTTTGCTATGCAAGTAGAAATTTCTGTTTTAAAGGAGGATATAAAAAATTTAGGACTACCAGGTACAAATGAAATACTTAAGAATTTAGAAAAAGCCTCACTTAGTGAAAGAATGTTAACTTTAGATGTGCTAGAGCTGTTTACCAAATATGTTTATTCGGCGCCTGATGAAAAAAACATGCTTGATCGTAAAAAAGATGTCACAGCTAAAGTAGCTGAGTTTCTCAAGGGAGGACAGATTATTTTTCCAGACGAAGGTGCTGGGTTATATGGAAAGTGGTCCAAGTTTAATAAACAAAATCTTGTGAGCAGAAAAGGCGCTTCTTCTCATCAGTCCGAAGATGAGCAGTTTGCGGTTAGAGGGCCTTTTGTAAAAGAAGCTTTATTTGGTACAAGAAAGGATGCGGCTGGAAATAAACATACATGGCTTCAACTTGAAAGCCATCCAACAGGGCTTCGCTATTTATTAGGACATTTACTTTCCTATGTGATATACAAAATAACTGGCAAAAATATTGGTCCATATGGAAGATCAGAATATACAGAAAAAGCTCCTTTGAATCTTAACAAAACGCCAGCACTTGAGTCTCCAGGCATAACAAAAGGACAAACAGAATCTACACATGTGAATCTTAATGAAAAGTCAGCACTTGAGTCCCCAGGCATAACAAAAAGACAAACAGAACCTACACATGAAGAACAACCATCGCCAACAACCCGATTGGGAGGGTGACCTAGGCCAGCTCATCGAGCAAAGTGTTTAGAAAATTTATTTTGCTGGTATCTTGTTTGATCGTGAATTCCATTTGGCATGGGCCTTTGAATTTATAGATACTTGGGTATTTTTCAATTAATTGAATGATGGTATTGGGATCAATATTGGGATGAGCGGAAAATTCAATATTGCCTTTGCTGCTTGCTCCAGCAGTGATTTTTATTATGCCTAATTTTTGTGCTTTTAGTTTTAATTCAGCGATTTTGAATAGATTTTTGGTGAATTCAGGTAGTAAACCAAAACGATCAATCATTTCGCTGCGCAAGTCATCGAGTTTGTCTTTGTTTTTAGCACCAGCAATGCGTTTGTATAAAACCAATCTTAAATTCATGTCTTCGACGTATTTGTTTGGAATTAAAGTAGGCATTTGTAAATCAACTTCCACGCTTGGCTTTGTTGCTTCTATGTCAATTTCTCTGCCAGTTTTAAGTGCTTCGACCGCTTGCTCCAACATTTCCATGTAGAGGCCAAAACCAATATCTTGGATAGCGCCGCTTTGCTCTTCGCCTAGTAATTCACCTGCGCCGCGAATCTCAAGATCATGCGTCGCCAGGATAAACCCTGCACCTAGATCTTCCATAGAAATAATTGCGTCCAGGCGCTTTTTTGCATCTGGAGTTAAAATAGGAGATGGTGGCGTAATCAAATAAGCGTAGGCTTGATGATGTGATCTGCCAACGCGGCCGCGCAATTGATGTAATTGTGCTAGTCCAAAACGGTCAGCGCGATCGATAATAATAGTATTGGCTGTTGGAATGTCTAGCCCCGATTCAATAATCGTGGTACAAACTAACACATTGTTGCGCAGATGGTAAAAATCGCCCATTACCCGTTCAAGAGCTTGCTTATGCATTTGGCCGTGGGCAATGGCAAGGCGTGCTGTTGGTATTAGTTGTTGTAATTCGCGAGCAGTTTTTTCTATTGTAACAATGTCATTGTGTAAAAAATATACTTGGCCACCACGTAATATTTCACGCGAAACTGCCTCTTTAATTAAATAATTATTACGTTCACGCACAAAAGTTTTTATTGCTAAACGTTTCGCCGGTGGGGTTGCAATAATAGAAAAATCGCGAATAGTAGCAAAAGCCATGTTAAGTGTGCGTGGGATTGGGGTAGCAGTTAAAGTTAGAATATCAATATGTGGCGCCAGCTTCTTAATATGCTCTTTTTGTTTCACGCCAAATCGATGTTCTTCGTCAACAATCAATAAGCCTAAATTTTTGAATTTGACATTTTTTTGCAATAATTTATGCGTGCCAATAATAATGTCTGTTTTTCCTTGGCTCAAATTTTCGACAATGTTTCTTTGTTCTTTAGTAGAACGAAAGCGAGAAAACAGTGCAATACTAATCGGCCAGTCGACAAAGCGATCTTGAAAGTTAGTAAAATGTTGTTGTGCGAGGAGGGTGGTTGGCGTAAGAATAGCGACCTGTTTGCCGCTACTCGTTGCTAGAAAAGCCGCGCGCATAGCTACTTCGGTTTTGCCAAAACCAACATCACCGCAAATCAGGCGATCCATCGGACGATCAGCTGTCATATCAGAAATTACTTCGTCGATAGCGCGTTTTTGATCCGGAGTTTCGATGAAAGAAAAAGTAGCGGCGAAACGTTCATAATCAATGTTAGGTTTATTAAAAGCAAAACCTCTTGCTTTAAGGCGATTGGCGTGAATCTCTAATATTTCTACGGCAACATCGTGGATTTTTATCCGAGCTTCACGTTTGGCTTTTTCCCATTGTTTGGAACCAAGATGATTAAGTGGCGCATTTTCTGCGCTGACTCCAGTATAACGACTGATCAAATTGAGTGAAGCAACCGGTACATAAAGCTTAGCTTGATTGGCATATTCTAAGATTAAAAACTCAGTTTCATAGCTACTGATAGGTAGTTTTTGTAAGCCTAAATACCGTCCAATACCATGATCAAGATGAACTACTGGAGCACCAATCTGTAATTCTGTAAGATCACGAACAATTGTTTCTGGGTTTTGCACTCGTGTTTTGCTTGATCGATATTGAACCACTTGTTCGCCAAAAATTTGTGCTTCCGTAATGATTAAAATTTCTGTTTGGTCATCTGCTGCCAATGAATGTAGCGTTTGTTCAATTGCCGCAACTGCAATTGCTGGTTTTCTGGAGTCGTTATTAATAAACTCCTGCCAAGATTCGACGGTAGTTGGAGTTAAGTTTATGATTCGCAGTAAATCCAGCAGAACTTCACGGCGTCCAGCTGATTCGGCGATAAAAAGAACACGCGCATTGGCGTGGCTTTCAAGTAGATTTTGCAGCTTTATTAAGGGGTTTTTTGCCTTATTGTCAATAAATACATCGGTAATTGTTTTGGTTTTAAAATAAATCGAATTTTGATTGGGTTTGATTTTATCCCAGTAATGTTCTGGATTGATTAAAACCTGGGGAAACGCATTCTGGAGGCTAAAAATTTGATCTAGAGGGATATAAAGCTCTGAAGGTGCGAGCAGGGGATGTATTTGATTATGACGCAATTGTTCATAACGTTCGTTTATTTCTTGCCAAAAATGTGTCATGATTTTTTCGTTATCATCGATTTTGATGATAATGGGGTTTGCGGGTAAATAATCAAATAATGATGCAGTTGCCTCAAAAAATAATGGCAAATAATACTCGATCCCGGGGTGGTTTTCGTGATTGATGATGCTTTGATAAATAGGACACCTTAAGGGATCGCCGCTAAATTTGGAGCGCCAAGACTGGCGGAATTTGCTAACTGCCTCATCGTTTAGTGGGTGTTCTTTTGCTGGTAGTACGCGAATTTTGCTTATTTTGCCCGATGAACGTTGCGTGTCTGGGTTAAAAATGCGAATACTATCAACTTTTGCATCTAAAAGGTCGATACGAAAAGGAGCTTTGCTGCCAATGGGAAAAAGATCAATGATTGAACCGCGAACAGCAAATTCTCCGTATGTCACTACCTTTGAGACACAAGTATAACCCTGATTTTCTAGACGTCTACGAAATTGGTTAATATCAAAAGCTTCATTTGTTTCCAAAATAAAGCTATTAGTTTCAACGTAGTTTTTTGGCGGCAAACGGTGCATTAAAGTGGTTGCTGCAGTGAGAATAATTCCCGACTTTAAAGATGGCATTTGAGCAAGAGTAAGCAATCTTTGGGAGATAATATCTTCATGGGGTGAAAAGTGATCATAGGGTAGTGTTTCCCAGTCCGGAAATACTAAAATTGGCACCTGATGCTCTTTACCAAGGTAAAATCGTAATTCTTGTTCTAATTGGGTAGTTGTTAGGATGTTTGGGGTAATAATTACCAGTGGATTTTTGGCGACAGCACAAGCAATAGCAAGCCCGGTGGCAGATCCATGCAAGTTTTGCCAATATATTTTTTCTGCTTTTTCTGCTTGCAAGTTGTGGTAAAATTGTTTTAATTCAGGTAACATTGTAGCGAATCGTAATCTATAAATTTGTAGTAAGCAATTTTATTGGAGGAGTTATGATGCCAGTTTTTTCCTATCAACGATTAAACATATTGGAAGTGTGGCTTACGTCTTGGCGACTATATTGTAAAACTTTTTCCCAAGTTTGGTTTTTAACGGCAATTATCGGGGTATTGGTTAATACCTTGATAATTTTTGGTATGCTTTACCCATTGAAGTTTCAAACTATTACAATGGGAGCTGCAATTATTTATGTAGTTATGACCATATTGGTACAACTACTTAATATTTATTTGTTTGCTGTAGTTTTGCATAGGATGCAGGCTGTTGGTGATTGGCAAAACCTAACATTATGGGATTCTCTTTGTTATGTTAACAAAAAATACTCTAAAATTGTTATCGCTGATTTTTTTGCATATTTTTTTGTTTTATTGGGATTGTTTTTGCTGATTGTTCCAGGAGTATATGTGATTATAGCCATTCTCATGGTAAAACCATTGATTTTGTTTGATAATAGGGGAAGTTTTGCCTCTTTAAAAGATAGTTTTTTATTAGTCAATGGTAATTGGTGGCGTACTTTTGTGATATTTTTCCTACCAAAGCTTATTGTTCTTCATTCCTTTTATTTTGGTCTTTTTGCATCGTACTATTTCTCTCATAAGGTTTGGTATGTACTCATGGGTTACAACACGCTAATTACTATATTTTTGTTTCCTTTGATAATTGCATGTATTTTGGTGCAGTTTAAGGATCTGAAGTTACGTAGGCAGTGATTGTTTTAACTTTAACTATGTTTAACAACTGGAGGATTTGTGAAGATTTTTCCTGATAAGCAGTTAACTGTAAAAGAGACATGGCTTGCATCTTTTTGGCTGTATTCTAAAGTATTTCCCCACGTTTGGCCTCAAGCAGCTGTGATAGGTATTACTATGATTATGATGACTTGGGTAAATGTGCATATTGTGGCACCTTTGGTAAATGTGCAGGCACCTACTAAAATTAAACTCTCAGACATAATGTCTGTCAATGGAGGTTACATTTTAGCCTGCTTAATTGCACTATTTTTTGTGATTTACTTAGGTGGAGTGCTTTTGCATAGAATATATGTGATTGGTAAAGAGCAAGAAACAACTCTATACGATTCGCTTATTTTTGTTGGGAAAAAGTATTTTCAAGTTGTTTCCGGTGCTTTGCTGGTTCTATGTATTTGCCTATTTGGAACTATCGCGTTGCTTTTACCAGGAATTTTTCTGTTTGTATCATTGATCATGGTACAACCTTTGATTTTGTTTGACGATAAGGGGTGTTTTGCTGCCTTAAAAAGTAGCTACAAATTGGTGTGGGGTAATTGGTGGCACACTTTTGCAATACTTTGTCCTCTAATGATTTTTAATTACGCAGCTGGTTTTAGTGCACAATTTATTTCATCTCATGGCTGGTGGTATGGAGCTTTAGCGTCGGCATTAGTTATAACACTTTTCTACCCTTTGTTTTACGCATGTATTTTAATACAGTTTGGCGACTTAAAGCTGCGGCATCACACTAAGTATAAGTTATAACTATCTAAAAATATAATTAAAAATTTAAATAGCATTAGTGTTGGTTTGGTTTGTGTCAGCATTATAAAATAATCCCACCGCCCAGACATTCTTCTCGTTGATAAAGCACGACTGATTGTCCCGGACTGATTGCCCACTGCGGTGTGAGAAAATCTATGAGTAAGTTATCTTCGCTATGTTTTTGGATAACACATTTTTGTTCTGGTTGACGATACCGAATTTTAGCGCTGCACTCAAATGGCCATGTTGGTTCATCGCCCGAGATCCAATGTAGCTGACTACAAACTAGTTGCTTAGCTGCGAGTGTTGGATAGTTGCGGTCTTGCGTTACAATGAGCAAGTTTCTCTTAATTTCTTTTGCAGCAACGTACCATGGGGCTTCGGCCGCATTTTTTTGACCGCCGATATTTAACCCTTGACGCTGGCCAATGGTGTAAAACATTAGTCCGCTATGATGTCCAATGGTTTTGTTATCTGTAGTAACAATGTTGCCGGGTTTGGTCAATAAATACTCACTTAAAAAATTTTTGAATTTACGTTCCCCAATAAAGCAAATGCCGGTGCTGTCCTTTTTCGCATGATTGGGGAGGTGTGCTTCTTTAGCAATTTCCCGTACTTCTTGTTTGGTGAGCTCTCCAAGAGGAAATATACTTGCAGCGAGTTGCTCTTGATTAAGTAAGTATAAAAAATAACTTTGATCTTTAGTTGGATCTAGCCCCTTTAACAAATATTCCTTTTTGTCGTCTGTTGTATGCCTTGCATAATGACCAGTTGCGATAAAATCAGCTCCAAGTGATTTGGCATAATCTAAAAAAGCGCGGAACTTAATTTCTTTGTTGCACAAAACATCAGGATTTGGTGTACGAAAAGCAGCATATTCATCCAGAAAGTGCTTGAAAACTTTTTGCCAATATTCTGCCGCAAAATTTACCATATGTAGTTTTATTTTTAGAACGTCACATACAGCTTGGGCGTCGATTAGATCTTGAAATGCTAGGCAGTGCTTGCTGTTATTATCATTTTCTTCTTGCCAGTTTTGCATAAATACCGCTTCGACGTGATGCTTTTGTTTTTTTAACAACAAAGCAGCTACAGCAGAATCTACGCCACCAGACAGACCGACGATAATAAATCTAGAGTTATGCTGGAGGATAATTTTTTCCTGGTTTTTTATCAATTCTACGGTAAATTATACGGCCTTTGCTGAGGTCATACGGTGTTAACTCTACAGTTACAGCGTCACCAGTAAGTAGGCGAATATAATTTTTACGCATTTTGCCGCAAATATGTGCAGTTACAAGATGACCATTTTCAAGTTTTACGCGAAATACCGTGTTGGGTAGAGACTCAACAATAATACCTTCTATTTCTATGCTGTCTTCTTTGGGCATAATTCCTCAAGCCTAGTTATTCCAGGTTGCAAATATTGCACTAAGTTTGGACAATAATCAATAGCTGCAGAGCAACTATTGGTGGCATGAAACACCGCTAACAAAAGATTGGTAACTGCAAGCTTTAGCTTGCTCTGCTATAAAACGCAGGCTGAAGCAGTTACCGAAATTTGAAAAAATTTAATAATAGTGGTTTTTATAGTAGAATGCCGCTATGTCGATACATATGCAACGCCAAGTGGCGCTAATTACTGGTGCAACTAGTGGTATTGGAGCTGCTTTTGCTCGAAGTTTTGCCAGTAAAAATTATGATTTGATTATTACTGGCCGGCGCGCGGATAAAATTAAAATCCTCGCACAAGAGTTGCAGGCTAAATATGGTATTAATATTGAAGTAATTATTATTGAGTTAACAAACGTTCATGATCTTGCTCGGCTCATCCAAAAAGTCAAGGCGCAAAAAAATTTAAGCATACTGATAAATAATGCAGGTTTTGGCAGTAAAAATAATTTTCATGCTAGCGATATTATTGTTTGGGAAAACATGCTTAAAGTACATGCTGAAGCAGTAATACAGCTTACCCATGCAGCTTTGCCAAACATGTTGGCCAAAAACTTTGGAACTATTATTAATGTATCTTCAATTTTGGCTTTTTTTCCTTATCGCAGACATGCCATGTATACTGCAACTAAAGCTTTTATTAATTTATTTACTAAAACAATTGCCAAAGAGCTAAAAAATACTGGTGTGCGTGTCCAAGCGTTGTGCCCTGGGTTGACGGTTACTGATTTTCATATGCAAATGGGAATGGATGCAAGCAAAGCTTATAAGGCACATGGATTTATCAAACCAATGCAACCTGATGCTGTGGTCGCTAAATCGCTTAAATGTCTCAAGAAAAATAAAACTGTTTGTATTCCCGGATTTTTAAATAAGCTTGTTGTGATGCTGGCAGTATTAATTCGATTTAAAGGCTAAGAATGCAAGATTGAATATTTGACACGTATAACATAACGGGGTTATACCGTGCAAATGATGATGACTTTTAGCATCCAAGTATCCCATCGACTTGCCGCGGGAAAATTTATTTTTGCGACCTCCTTAAAATATTGAAGCGAAGCAATTCTATTGTAGTCGTGTACAGAGCAAAAAACTTTTGACTTATGGAGATGCTTATGCAAATATAAAAATAGTTTTAGGATGCAAAAATGTGATGGCTGGTTTTTAACGGCTATTTACACATATATTTAAGTGACTCTCCCAAAGAGGGTAAATGGATAGCAAAAAGGATTTTTGCCTTGTAACAACTCATGGATGATTTTTAATATTTAGGAGCTTTGTTATGGAAAGATTGTTTTTAAAATTTATTATTTTCACGCCTATAGTTGTTCTAGCTATTTTTTTACCACCAAACCTTGTATTTGCCAAAGATAACGATAATAGAGTCTGGTATGACACGACTAGCACCCTAAGCCCAGAAAAGGGAGAGCTGGAAGAGATGGGAAATTATCTTGAAGGAAGATTTCTAAGAGCGATTAGTGGCGCAGCCGAAGTAGGGATTCTATACGCTTCTGATGTCGAGAATCTTCGAAGTAAGCTTTCTGTGCTAGTTGATTGTGGGCATCAGTATACGAAATATTCACATGATTTCTTACAAAAAGGGTTTAATCCAGTTATAGGAAAAACCTTTTATGATTGTGTCGATAGCTATAAGTTTCCTCAATTTAAAAAGGGTGAAGCTAGTTTGGAAAAATTTAAAGACTATTGGCTGAAGTGCGAAATTGATGAAAGGTTTTTTTTAAAATTTTGGGGTAGTGCAACATCATATGAGCTGGCACACCCGCTGCTGGTTGCTTTAAAGATTGTTACCGAACTAGGAGTGTTTGTGTTCACCGACGAAGATAATGGAAGCTATAGAAATGCATTTAAACTCTATACGTCAAAGGGAATAGAGCTTATGTTACAAAGGCAGTCCTATGGGATTACAGTATACAACCAAAAGATGAGAGCCCTCTTGCATGACTTAGAAGTGCTTTTTAGAACTCATGCTCGGTTTGAGAAAGATCAAGAGGCTCAAAAGAAAGAAGATCAAAAAGATCAAGACATCAGGACTAGCAAAAGCGATCTAATATTGCTTGGAAAAGCCTACCAGTTAGCGATGGAAGCTTCGGGTGGGGGCGAGTTAGAACGTGATGAAAAGTTAAAACTAGGAGTGATGGTAGCAAATATTCTTTATCCTAAGTACCGTTGTCTACGTGACCTGCAAGAGGCTAAAAGTACCAGTATGGGCAAGGATTGTCACCCTTTAGAATACAAAGAAGGTAAGCAGTTAGGTGACGAACTATCTAGTCAATATGAAAAGTTTATGAATAGTACTTCACATAGTTCTGCAGATAATGGTTCTGCGGATAATGGTAGTATCGATGATAGAATCAATGCCGTTTTTGCGTTAGCTTATATGTATCAAAAAATGACTTATCAAGGGGATGAGGAGAGTGCGCGTCGAAAATATTATAAAGATGGCAATATAAATCCACTCCTAGAGTATATTGAAGATGAGCCTGTGGTTAAGTTCGTTAGTACGGCTGATACAGCGGCGAATACGTCCCAAACCGTTTCACATTGAACTTTATACTTTATTAACTTATTAAAAAATGAGAGATAGATACTATGAAAAGGTGCAAATTTATTGTTAACATGATTTTAGCAATACTGTTTATAGCGAATACGGTTTGTGCTCGTGGGGATAATTCACCTGCTGTTATTGGTACAGGTGGAACGAATGCTGTCCAAATCGTGGGGGACTCAGAAATATTTAAATCGAGTGAAGAAACGCAAATAACTAAAGATTATGTGACTGCTTTGGTTTTAAATGGTCTTTACCGTGTTTATAAGGCGGGCTTAGATTTTACAGATGCCACAGCGGGTGGTTACAGTAATATTTCCCATCTTGATGATACGCTGTCGTGTGCATTTATAGAAAATGTTAGTCTTATGAAATTTCCTAGTGATAAGGAATTTTATCAGTATAAAAAATGTATTCTCGAAAGAGGTATGATATCTGACACGGAGCCATCAAAAATAGTATTTAATCCTAAGGATTTAAAAGAGTTTACAAAAGTTGGAAATAACACATCGCCTTTTTTCACATATTTCTCTTGGAGTAAATACCAACTTGATTTCGATGGCAGCCAGGAGAAATATTATCCAAGTCCATTGGCTTTGATATATTGGGCGATAAAAAATATAGGAGTAAATATACTAGGCGATGAAAAAAGCAGAAATGACTTTATTGATAAAACCTTAGTGATTATAAAACTAATAAATGAGCGCAATGCTATAGGAGATTCACAATATATTAATACTATGGTTGAAAAAGCTGGTGAGCTACAAAGCATTATAGTTAAATTTTCCAAAAAAAATATTTCTAATAGTACAGAATTTAGTAATCTTCGTAGTTTGCATTTAACACCAGATAAGGCTATTAAACTAGGTCAACTGATGCATGATCGGATAAGCGATGCATATATTGTAAGTATGCAGAAAATTGCAGATGATAAAGCAGTTAACTATGCAATTAATCTCATGGAGATATTAAAAAAGTATTCCCTTAACAAGCCAGTAGCTGAAGAAGAACAGGTGAGCAAGCTTGATGATATGGTGCTTGCATATAATGAAATGAAAGAAGCTTATAAAAAAATGGCTAATACTACCCAGAAAAAACAACTGAGTGTTTCTGGTGCAAATAAACTAGTAAGGCAATTATTAATGGATTATCGTGTGCTTGATACTAGCCTCACAGGAAGCGAACCGGATAAATTGATGGATGCTTTTCATGTTGGTCGAATTTTACGAGAAGGAGAGGGAACCCGTGAGTATGATGTCGATAAAAGAAAAAAAGAACGTGATGAAGAAGAGAATGCTTTAAAAACAATGCAAGATAATGGTGGTGTAAGGGCTATTGAAGACCGTTCTCAAACTAAAGAAGATTTGTAATTAGCTCCTGGTTGGTACTTCTTCGCTGTGAGCAGGGCTTGATGCGAGTTGATCAGCTAGGATTTTTTAAATTAATAATATAGAAGGAGGATTGTATATATATGAACATGATTACTGAGTTGAACCAAACAGAGATAGATAATATTTCAGGTGGTTATAATGACAAAAGGTATGAACTTTTGAGTGCTGCTGGTAAAAGTGTGACTGTTAAGCATGGTTTATTTACTACAACATATAGTGGTAATCTATATGTTTTTGATAAGCAAACCCATCAGCTTACCCAGGCCCCCCATGTTATTTGGGATAATAATCTTCCAAGTGCTCATGTTATAACTGCTGTTGCTCATACTGTTGGCATTATTCTTTTTGCTATTGCGGCTAAAATTTATATGTCTACCCAAGGTTTTCATGATTCGTTTTGTGGGGGTAAGTAACCTCGCATTCCAGTCTTGTTAATTTTAGTATTATGGATACATGGATGTTCCATAATCTTCTAACTTCAAAGTGCAAAGTTCCTAGATAGTTCTCATTCATTTGTTTTAAAAATGGAATACTATTTAGTATGAAAAAACAAACGTTAGTTTTTTTGACCGCATTAATTATTTCGCCAATTGCTGTTTCTCGAGGTATTCTTGCTTATACACCTAAAGGATTAACTTTTAGTTTTCCTAATAGTGATTTTAGTACGTCTCTATCTGGCCTTATTCAAGCAGACGCAATGAACTTTGCGCAAAACAACCAAGATTTGTCGAGCGGAACAAATCTTAAAAGAGCCCAGTTATATTTGAATGGACAACTAATTTCATCGTGGAATTATAATTTGGGGTACGATTTTCGAGCAAACAATTTATTGCTTGCGCAGGTTCAATATTCAGGTTGGAAAGGTATGCAATTAAGCGTAGGACAAGTTTGTCCTAGCTTTTCTATAAGCAATGATTCAGATAATGACTCCTTAGATACATTAGAACTCCCTTTACCGGTAAGCGCTTTTTCCCCACCATTAAGTTATTACGTAGGAGTCAGATATAATGTTTGGAGCGATTTTTTAACGTTCAAGTTATCGGCTTTTGGTCCTAGTTCTTCGCAAAAAACAAGAGATAGAACTCCTCAAGCAAGAAGTAGAACTACTCTAGGAAGTACCGCTCGTTTGGTGTACTCACCAATCCATACTGAAACCCGAATGTTTGATCTCGGTTTGTCTGTTTGGGCCGAGCGACCTGATGGCAGCAATAGTTTTATAGTTAGTTCTATTCCTGAAATTCAATCACACACGTCTAACAAAATAGTTAATTCTGGGACAATTAGTAATGTTAATAATTATGGTTCAGTTGATGCAGAAATGGCGGCGATATATGGTCCGTGGTCAACTCAGATGGAATATTTACAAATGCGTGTAAATCGCAGCAATAATAATCCGAATTTGAAGTTTTCAGGTTATTCTTTAGCTGGAAGTTATTTCCTAACAGGTGAATCATTAGCATATTCTTTCCCTGACGCTTACTTTGAAGGAAATATAGATATTCATAATAAAAAACTAGGAGCATGGGAGGTTTTAGCTCGTTATAGTACCGTTAACTTGGGTGATGCTGATATAGCAGGCGGCAAAGAAAACAATATGACATTGGGTCTCAATTGGTATTTGAATAGACATGTCAAGTTTTTGATAAATTACGTCTACGCAATGGCAAAACCAGGTTCGAATGGGAAAAATGATAACGTAAACAGCATTGCTGCTAGAATGCAACTTGTTTTTTGATTTTATACATACCCTAATCCCCAATCTTTAATTTTTCCCAATATTTTTCATAAATGTGGCGTTCTTTTTCGGGGATATCAAGTTGGATTTTGCCGCGCTTCATAGTTTTTGTATCGGGATTAAAGACAGGATTTAGTTGTAACTTTAGTGGCATTAGTTTCATGGCTGCTTGATTGGCGGGTGAGTGCCCAATAATAAGGCTAGCTTGTTTGGCGATTTCCGGACGCAACATAAAATCAATAAACTTATACGCGTTTTCAAGATTGGTCGCAGTTTTTAAAATAGCAAAACTATCAATCCAAATAGTAAATCCTTCTTTTGGATAAATGTATTGTAATTGTTGATTTTCATCTTGTGCCATTTTGCAATCGCCACTCCATGCCATACCAACAATAGCATCTTCATCGATATAAATATTTGGTACAGTATCAATGTTAAAAATTTTAACGTTAGGTAAAAGCCGCTTTAATTTAAGATAGGCGGCTTTGATATGTTCTGGATTGGTATCGTTGATTGAATAACCAAAAGTCATAAGTACAGCACCAAAAACATCACGCATATCGTTGAGCATCATCAATTGGTCTGTATATTGTGGATCCCAAAAATTTTGCCAACCGGTGATTTTGTTTTTATTTATGTATTTAGTATTAATGATGATGCCAGTGGTTCCCCATAAATATGGAACACTATAATTATTTTTTGGATCGAATTCTTTGTTGAGAAATATAGAATTTATATTGTGTAAGTTACTCAATTTGTTTTTATCGAGCGACTTTAGCATTCCTTGTTTAGACATGCGATCAACATAGTAACTTGAAGGAATTACCAGATCATAACCTGTATGTTCAGAAGCTTTTAATTTAGCATACATGGTTTCGTTATTATCATATTCTGCCAAATTAACTTTAATACCAGTTTCTTTAGTAAATTGCATGATTATTTCGCTGGGTAAATAATTACCCCAAGAATAGATGTTTAATATGTTTTTATCCGCCAGGGTTAAAGTTGAAAATAGAGCGAGTAATATCGTTATGCTGATTTGATAATAGATTTTCATTTTAATCTTTTTTTTTGTAAATACTTTGATAGGAGATCATCACCACCAGCAAGGTAAAGGCCAAAAGCAAGCTGCAGAGCGCATTGACTTCTGGTTTAATACCTAGTCGCACCATAGAATAAATTTTCAGTGGCAAAATATCGAATGTTGGTCCCGTAACAAAATAACTTATTATGACGTCGTCGAGGGAAAGGGTAAAACTTAAAAGCCAACCCGAAATAATTGCGGGGGCAAGTAGTGGAACAATAATCTTACGAAAAATTGTAAAATCGGTTGCCCCCAAATCCATTGCTGCCTCGAAGATATCGGTATCAAGTGTGGTAGCGCGCGCGTAAACAGTTACGGCCACAAACGGAATACATAGAGTCACGTGGGCAAGTAATAATGTCCAAAATCCCAAAGGTATGTTTAGAAAGCTGTACAATAATAATAGTGAAATTGCCATAACAATTTCAGGTGATAAAATTAAAATGAATATCAGAGCGTTGAGAATTTTTTTGCCAAAAAAACGGTAACGAAATAAGCTGACCGCAGTCAAAGTACCAATTATAGTTGCGGATGTAGCCGCTAAGATACCAAGCAAAAAAGAATGGCCAGCAACGCGCAGTAATACGCTGTCGTGAAACAGGGCAGTGTACCATTTAAAAGTAAAACCCTGCCAAACTAAAGAATGGCTAGCGTTGTTAAAAGAAAAAACAATGACTACAGCAATTGGTAAGTATAGGAAAATATAAACACAGATAGTATAAAAATATTTACTGAATGCATTCATGTTAGACTCTCTCGGTCGTTTTCTTTGGAATTACGCCAGTAAATTAAGATAAATATACCCATAAGCAAAGTTATGACTACACTGATGGCAGTTCCGAGTGGCCAGTTGTTTGCAGTTAAAAATTGGTGTTCAATCAAATTACCTATCAGCAAATTTTTTGCGCCGCCAAGTAATACAGGAATATAGAACATCGTCATTGCGGGCAGGAATACTAATACTGAACCTGCGATAATTCCTGGTATTGTCAGCGGTATCACTATTTTGAAGAAGGTAGTGAACCAATTGGCGCCTAGATCACGCGCAGCTTCCAAGTATTCTTGGTTTAATTTTTCGATGTTGGCATAAAGCGGCAAGATCATAAATGGTAACAAATCATAAACACAGCCGATGAGAATTGCAGTATTACTATAAAGAATTTGTAATGGATCGTAAATAATACCCGCTGCAAGTAAAATAGCGTTTAATATTCCTTTGGCTTTCAAGATTGCCATGATGGCATAAGTACGTATTAATGAACTGGTCCAAAACGGAATGATAACGAGCAAGAGTAATAAAGATTTGTGTTGATACTGACTGCGAGCAATGATGAATGCAAATGGATAGCCAATAATTAGGCAAATAAGCGTACAGCTAGTAGCAAGATAGAGAGATTGCAATAAAATGCGCAAATAGCCAGGATTAAATAACTCCAAGTAGTTAGAAAAGGTAGGAGCGAGTTTTACGATGCTATTTGAGTCTGGCGTAAGAAAACTAGTGATCAGCGTCAAAATGATCGGTATTAGGGCAAATACGCAAAGCCATAGCCAGACGGCGCTTAGAGAGAATATTTTAAAAAAACTAGATTGTTTCTTCATGGGGCAATATTACTTCCCAGCCAGGAACCCAATCGATCCAGACTTTTTCAGTAATGTGGTAGTCGAGTTTTTCATCATCTTCATTGAAAAATTCAGCTGCTGCAATTTTTTTGCCACTAGGCAAACGTACAATTAAATCTACAGTCGATCCTTTGTATATGACTTGTTCAACATCACCCGGCAACATATTTTTACTTTCTTCGTGAGTGATTTCATTTTCTCCCCATACCGTAATATCTTCTGGGCGAATAACGACATGAATTTGTTGTTTTTCTGCCAAATCTTTTTTGTTGTTGAAAGCAAAACGCTTGCCTTCAATTTCAACCATAAGCTTGTTATCACGAATTTCTAGGATCTCGGTGTTAAAAATATTAGTTTCTCCGATAAATTCTGCTACGTAGAGGCTTATTGGTTCTTCGTAAACATCTTTTGGGGTACCAAGTTGTTCAACGTAGCCTTCGTTCATGACCGCAACACGATCCGACATGGATAAAGCTTCTTCTTGGTCATGCGTAACAAAAATAAAAGTTATACCTAAGCGACGCTGCAATTGTTTTAATTCAATTTGCATATTCTTGCGAAGGTTATAATCGAGTGCACTCAGAGGCTCATCTAGCAGCAATACAATTGGTTCATTAACTACTGCGCGGGCAATGGCTACGCGTTGTTGTTGGCCGCCACTTAGTTGATTGGGTTTACGTTCTGCCAATTGGTCTAGTTTAACCATGCGCAAAACATCTAAGACGCGCTTTTGAATTTCAGTTTCGGCTACTTTTTTGCATCTTAGGCCAAATGCAACGTTTTCATAAACAGTCATATGAGGAAATAAGGCATAACTTTGAAACACCATATTAAGGTGGCGCTTTTCTGGAGGTAGATCAGTTACATCACGTCCATCAATAAAAATTCTACCAGTGTCTGGCTTTTCAAAACCGGAGATCAAACGTAGTAGCGTAGTTTTGCCACAACCAGATGGACCAAGTAAGGTAATGAATTCGCCATTTTGAATACTAATGTTGGTCTCGGTTAGAGCCTGGTAATTGCCAAAGCGTTTAGAAACACCTTTGAGTTCGATGATGTTGCAATTCATTTTTTGCTATTACCAACATGAAAAATTTCAGTTGCGTGATTATGGAAAAAATATTTTTCTTTGTCCACTTTTTTTACGCAATTTTGCATATTAAATTCTAGGCTTTCAGGGTAAAATTACGCAATCTGATGCGGGCGACAAGAGGTGATAACTATGTTAGTACTTTCGGGAGACATTGGCGGTACGCGTACAAGGATGCAGCTCACTGAGTTTACAGCATCTAATGTTATGAAGGCTATTGCAGTGGTTCGTTATAATAACAGTGATCATTCGAGTTTTATTGATATTATCAATAATTTTTTTATGGAAGCGAAAATAAAGCCCAGCGAAATTGTTAGCGCCTGTTTTGGAGTGGCTGGTCCAGTTGCAAATGGTAAGGTGAACCTAACGAATCTGCCCTGGATAATCGATACAAATGATATTAAGCATGCGCTCAAAGTAGATAAAGTCGAATTAATAAATGATTTTATGGCGATAGGTTACGGTATTTCCGTTTTAAAGCCAGAAGATTTATTAACGCTACAAGTTGGCAAGTCGCATGAAGATGGAATTAAAGCTTATATTGGAGCTGGAACTGGTTTGGGTGTTGGCTTCATGACCTGTCGCCAGGGAACATGTTTATTGCATTCGACGGAAGGTGGTCATGTTGATTTTGCACCAACCGATGACACGCAATTGGATTTATTAAAATATTTGCGTAAAAAATATCATCGGGTTTCATTTGAGCGAGTTCTTTCTGGTATGGGGCTAGTAAATATTTATTATTTTGTGCGTGACAATAAAATTTTTGGTGAGGAAGAAAATTTAGAATTGTGTTCTTTAATTAAGAGTGGTAGTAATGTCGATGTTGCCGCTGTTGTCGCTGAATATGCTATCAAGCATAAAGATATTATGGCAATACGAGCACTTGATATTTTTATGCGTATTTATGGTGCGGCAGTTGGTAACTTAGCTCTTACAACCTTGCCATTTGGTGGTTTATATGTTGTTGGTGGTATTGCGCCAAAATTATTAACGCAGATCAAAAAAGGAAGTTTTCTCGAGGCTTTTGCCGATAAAGGCAGAATGTCTGCTTTGCTTAAAGGCATACCACTGCATATCGTTTTATACGAAGACATTGGTTTGCAGGGTGCGGCAGTATGTGCTAGAAAGATTGGTTTGTTGCCGATATAATCTAAAAATTATGAAAATTGCGATTATACATGATTGGTTAAGTGTTTATGCTGGTGCGGAGCGTATTTTGGAACAACTATTAATTTGTTATCCAGATGCGGATCTTTTTTCGGTCGTGGATTTTTTTGATAATGGTTTGCGAAAAAAACATTTTTTAAACAAAAAAGCAACTACTAGCTTTATTCAAAAATTGCCATTTGCTCGCAAAAAATATTACCTGTATTTACCCCTTATGCCTTTGGCTATAGAACAGTTTGATCTTACAAGCTATGACTTGATAATATCTGTTTCTCACGCGGTAGCAAAGGGGGTGATAACTGGACCAGATCAACTGCACATAAGTTATATTTGCTCTCCAATGCGTTATATATGGGATTTGCAACATCAATATTTACGCGAGGCAAATATAGGCAGGGGTGTGCGTTCTTGGATAATGCGCTCTATTTTTCATAAAATACGGTTGTGGGATTTGCGCACGGTAAATAGTGTAGATCATTTTGCTAGTATTTCGTATTTTATTGATAGAAGAATACAAAAATTCTATCATCGTGACTCAACCGTTATTTATCCACCTGTTGATGTTGATGCTTTTAGTTTGGCAGCAAACAAAGAAGATTTCTACTTAACAGCTTCACGTATGATGCCATATAAAAAAATAGATATTATTGTCGAGGCTTTTTCTAAATTCCCTGATAAAAAGCTCGTTGTAATTGGCGATGGTTATGCGATGGGCAAAATACGCAAGTTGGCAAAAAAAAATGTGGAATTAATGGGTTTTCAGCCATTTCCGGTTTTACGAAATTATATGCAAAAAGCCAAAGCTTTTATTTTTGCTGCTGAGGAAGACTTTGGTATTGCTCCCTTAGAAGCTCAGGCATGTGGAACTCCGGTTATTGCTTATGGCAGGGGCGGAACGCTCGAAACCATAAGAGATTTAGACTCTGAAAAGCCAACCGGGATGTTTTTTCATGAGCAGAGTGTTGAGTCCTTATGTAACGCAATTGTAAGTTTTGAAGAAAATGCAAAGCTATTTAAGCCGGAAAATTGTCGCAGCAATGCCTTGCGTTTTGCTCCAGATAATTTTCGCAAGCAATTTAAGAAATTAATAGAAATGCAGTGGCAGCAACATAAAGAAAAAAACAACTTATGGAACAGACAACAAAAGACTTAATAAGTTTTTTTGAAAAATTTGAAATTGGTATCGCGAGATATCCTAAATTTCTTAGATTCATTGAAAAGAGTAAAAAGCATATTTTGAGCTTCGTCAATACATACTACGACAACAAGTTTTTAGCTAAATTACCACAGCAGCAGAGACAGCTCTTTTCTAACCTTTTAAAAAAATCTAAATCTCAATTTCGTCAAGATTTGTTTGTTTTGTTAGAGTTGGATTTCAAAAAAAATGGTTTTTTTGTTGAGCTTGGTGCTACTAACGGTTTTGATTTAAGCAACACTCATCTTTTGGAAAATCAATTTGGTTGGACTGGTATTCTTGCGGAACCAGCAAAATGTTGGCATGACAACTTAAGGAAAAACAGAAACTGCTACATTGAGACACGCTGTGTTTGGGTCAACTCTGGTTCAATATTAACTTTTAATGAAGTAGATAATGCTGATTTTTCCACAATCAGTAACTATAGTTTAATTGATTTACATAAAGAGGCTAGAATTAAGGGGAAGTATTACGAAGTAGAAACCATATCTCTTCTCGATTTGTTGAATCTTTACGAAGCACCAAAAAATATCGACTATCTCTCCATAGATACTGAAGGTTGTGAATTTGAGATATTAGCCAATTTTGATTTTGATAAGTATCAATTTGGGGTTATTACCTGTGAGCACAATTTTACATCCATGCGTGAAAAAATATACAAGCTCTTAACATCCCATGGTTATGTGCGTAAATTTACTGACATTTCACGTTTTGATGATTGGTATGTTAGAATATGTTGACAATCAGATGCTAAGGATTAAAATTTTTCAAGGCAATAGTGCTCTTCAAGGAAAGATAAAATGAAAAATATAAAACACCTGTTAGGCGTGATTTTTTTAGGCGTTGGTTTTTTTGTAACTTCTGCTCATGCTACAGACAATATCTATAAAATCGACACGAATGGTGTTGAGGATTCGCCAAAGCCATTCGCGGATATACATGAGCAAGATCAAGCAAATATTACACCAGAAACCAGTGCCAATTATTTAAACATGAAGCCAAGCGGTACTATTTGGGCGTTTGCTGGTAAACGATTGTTAGGTATAGGGCAGGGGTTAATACCATTTGGTGGTGATGGTGTTTCAAATATTTTTTATGGTGCGATCGTAGCTAGTGGTGGAATGAACTATACAACCGGTTATTCTGGTGGTTTTGGTGGCGGTTATCGTAAAATTTTTGATGGTTCTTACCTTTTAGGTGGTTATGCATTGATTGATGTTAATCGTTCTCCTTTACACCATGATTTTTGGGTAGGGAACATTGGTGCTGAACTATTAAATTATGATTGGGATTTCCGCGTTAATGGCTATGTTCCTATAGGTAAGAGGTATTGGCTAGGTAACCCAGTGGGTAGAATCTATGAAGAAACTGGTACTGGAATCGATTTTGAAGTTGGTAGGATTTTGCCTATCCCTAAAACCCAAGGACTAAAATTATTTGTGGGTGGCTTTCGTTACTCCATGAAGAATACTATTGGTAATATTACAGGAATAGAGATGCGAATAGTATATCCATTAACTGGTTATGCTGCTTTAGAATTCCGCGATTCTTATGACGTTACAAGATATAATATTGCTATGGGTGGGCTGCGCTTTACCCTTGGTGGGTATAGCAATGAACACAAAGAAAATCTGGGTATAGCTGGACGCATGTCTGATCCAATTGAGCGTAACTTTGCTAACTTTGCCAACTGCAACACTTCTGTGGTTAACAAAAAGTATTCTTACTAGAAAACATTAACTTGTAAAACTAATACATTATTAATATCATGTAATTCATTGAAAAATATGTTTTTTATTTGTGCGTTACAGCTTATTAATAAATAGTCTTAAAGTATATTTAGGCATTAGATTCTAAACAACTATATGGTATCTATATTATATTTGATAAAAATCAAAAAGCCAGCGAGTTGGAATTTTATTAGATGAGTATATAATCCGCGTTTCTATAGATAAGGTTTTCGTTGTGGATTCCATAAAACTCGCAAGTCAGATTGAACATTTTTGGGCAGAAAGTGTAATTCCCACCCTGTCTGAATTTATAAAAATTCCTGCCAAAAATGCAGTATTCGATGCTCAATGGCAAAATAATAAGCATCTTGAGTGCGCAGCTAATTTGGTTGGTAATTGGATAAGTGAGCAACAATTACTAAAGGCTATGGTTGAGGTTATAGCTCTTAAAGACAAAACACCATTTTTGTATGCAGAAATTCCTGGAAGTTCACCAATCGATAAGACAATTCTATTTTATGGACATTTGGACAAAATGCCAGAGAGTGAAGGTTGGACTGAAGGTTATAGTCCTTGGAAGCCGGTTTTAGACCAAGATCGTCTTTATGGTCGGGGAGCTTCGGATAATGGATGTTCGCCATTTATTGCCGTGGCAGCGCTTAAAGCGCTGGAGCAACAATCGATCCCACATGCGCGATGTATATTTCTTTTTGAGTGTGGTGAAGAAAATGGTAGCCCAGATTTTTCGTACTATATCGAACGGCTAAAAGAAAAAATAGGTAATCCAGATTTGATAATATGTTTGGATAGTGGTGGTGATGATTTTGAGCGCTTGTGGATCACTAATTCCATACGTGGAAGTATTACAGCTACCTTGAGTGTTGCTATGTTGCAACAAGCTATACATTCTGGCAGTTTTGGTGGTATAACTGCATCTACTTTTAGAATCATAAGGCAACTTTTAGCAAGAATTGAGAATGCAGATACGGGTGAGTTGTTATTACCAGAATTACGTGTTGAGGTTCCAGCAGAACATAAGGAAGCATTAAAGATAGCAGCAGAAGCCATTGGTACTAATATCATTAAAAACATTCCGTTGCTATCTGGTTCTGTAGCTACGTCAAGCAATCCAGAAGTATTATTGCATAGGCAAACATGGGGATCATCTTTGGCGGTTATAGGTGCAAATGGTCTGCCGCCAATTGAACAAGCGGGCAATGTAATTAGGCCATTTACCACCCTTCAATTAAATCTACGTATACCACCTATAGTAAAGGCGGAAAGGGTGTCAGCTGCTTTGAAAAAAACATTTGAGACTGATCATCCTTATGGTGCTAAAGTGAGCTTTACTACCACAGCAGAAGCAAATGGTTGGGTTATGCCGAAAATGAGTTCATGGCTTAGTTGTGTTATTAATAATGTTGCTAAACAATATTTCAAAGGACAAGTTATTTATCGCGGCGAGGGTGGTGCGATACATCCCATTTCCATACTTTCTAATAAATTTGCAAAAGCGCAGTTTGTTGTTATGGGTACAAATTGTGTTGGAGCCAATATACACGGTCCCGACGAGTTTTTACATTTACCGACGGCTAAGAAATTGAGTTGCGCAGTAGCACATATTTTAGCCGAACATTACAAATTAAGCTAAGGAGTACAAAATGATTATTGGCGTGCCAAAAGAAACAAAAATTTGTGAGTATCGCGTTGGTTTGGTGCCATCAGCTGTTCTTGAGTTGGTTACTCGCGGGCACAAAATGATAGTACAACATGAAGCTGGTATTAATAGTGGCTTTAATGATTACGATTATGAAAAAGCGGGTGCCATCATTAGCTATAGTGCTGAAGAAATATTTATTAAGTCTGAGATGATAGTTAAAGTTCAAGAACCACAACCAATTGAATGTAAGATGCTACATGAGGAACAAGTATTATTTACGTATTTGCATCTTGCGCCATATCCAAAACAAGCTGCAGCGTTAAAAGCATCTGGTTGTACTGCTATTGCTTATGAAACTGTTACTGACAATTTTGGTAAGTTACCCTTGTTAACCCCGATGAGTGAGGTTGCTGGGAGACTCGCAATTCAAGTTGGAGCACATGCGCTTGAGAAACACCACGGTGGCTCGGGTGTATTACTTGGTGGCTTACCAGGTGTGCCTGCTGGGGTCGTAGTAATTATTGGTGCTGGTGTGGTTGGTTCCAATGCAATGTTGATGGCAATAGGTATTGGTGCGCGTGTAATACTACTAGATAATAACGTGCGACGATTGCAGGAACTTGATCTTACTTTTGGATCGCGTATTACGACGGTTTATGCAACTATGGATAATATTGGCAAATATATTTCTAAAGCAGATTTAGTAGTTGGTGCCGTATTATCGCCAGGCGCAGTTGCACCGAAAATAATCAATAAATCAATGTTACACAAAATGAAACCTGGTTCAGTACTAGTTGATGTTTCGATTGATCAGGGTGGTTGCTGTGAAACTAGCAGACCAACTACTCATGACGAACCTACTTATGTTAAAGAAAATATTGTGCATTATTGTGTAATTAATATGCCTTCTGCTGTACCGCGTACTTCAACATTTGCTTTAAATAATGTTACTTTACCATTCATTATCGGCTTAGCTAATAAGGGATATAGAACAGCTCTACTTGAGGATCCAAATTTGCTTAATGGACTGAATGTGCATAAAGGTCAGATAACTTATGAAACTGTGGCTAATGATTTAGGTTGCCGCTATATGCCTGCTGTTGAGGCGTTGAAAAAATAAACTTTATTAAAATCTTATAGACTTTGATAACATTAAAGTGTAGAAACCAAAATAGTGTTTTAAAAATTTTACACATAATTGAGGGGAAAATAATGCAATTATCAAAACGTTTTGCTGAGATCCATAAAAACGCAACTTGTATTTATCAAAAAAAAGAAGTTGATGATGCCCTTGATCGTATGGCACAAGAAATGAGAGCTCGCTTAGCTAATAGCGATCCCATATTTTTATGTGTTTTACTTGGCGGTATAGTACCGTTAGGTAATTTATTGCCACGATTAGATTTTCAATTGGAAATAAATTATATCCATGTTTCTAGTTATGGTTTGAAAAACAGGGCGGGTGACTTGCATTGGAAAGCGGAACCAACTGCTGATTTATTTGGTCGCAGCGTAGTTGTTGTAGATGATATTTTGGATACAGGAACTACTTTAAGAGCAGCTATTGACTATTGTAAAATGAAAGGTGCAAAAGAAGTTTACACAGCAGTACTGCTCGATAAACGTAAACCACGTAAAGAAGGCGGTGTTGAAGAAGCAGATTTTAAAGCCCTAACTATCGAAGATAAATTTGTTTATGGTTATGGTTTAGATTATTCGGAATATTTGCGCAATGCCCCCGGGATCTACGCCGTAGCGCCAGGTGATATGTAATGCGTGATTTAAAATCTAATCAGCGTGATCTCGGAATGGACACCAAAACGGTTAATTGGTCCCCAAGATCCTGTTCCAGAATTGACATAGAGCCAAGTTTTATTTTGGTGGTTTAAACCCGTGTGATATTTGTGTGCCAAAGGAACAAGCAAACTGAACGGGAAAAATTGACCGGCGTGTGTATGTCCAGATAGCTGGAGATCAAATCCTGCTCGCTCGGCATCATCAAAAGTGCGCGGGCTATGCGAAAGAAGAATTTTGAAATCGCTTGGTTCATCAGAAAATATTGCTTTTTGTGGATCTGTTTTATGTGAAACTAAAAATTTATTTGCGGACACATCTGTTACCCCAGCAACTAAAATTTTCACATTAGCAAAATGTACAACCCGATTTTCGTTGATAAGCGGTATAAATCCTAACTTGCTCATAGCGTTAACCCATCGTTCGGCGCCCCAATAATACTCGTGATTGCCGGTAACAAAAAATTTGCCAGTGGTGCCTGCAACTTTGTTAGCGGCTGTAGTTGATCGATAAGACCATTGGGAATGCCATCTGCAACATCACCAGTCAATGCGATCAAATCAGGTTTTAATGCATTAACTTGTAGAACTACTTTTTCAACATAATTGCGGCGGATCATAGCCCCGATATGTAAATCGCTAATTTGAACTATTTTCAGTTTTTGCAATGTGGATGGTTTGTTTTCTGTCGGAATAAAAATCTCGACGATTTTTGGGCCAGATAAAGCAGTTTTTAGGCCAAATCCAGCAATCAACAGTGAAATTACAAAGATGATAATGTTGATCCAGTGAAACAGAATTGTGCTACACATCAGTGTTAATGGTGTCGTGTGGGTTAATGTTGTAATTGTCAAAAGAGCCAAACGGCCCACATCAACCACAAGTGAAAATAAGATGAATGTTACCCAAACCCCAAGCAAGGTAGAACCAATCCAAGCCAATGCACGAAACCAAAATTTGTCAGCTAAAAAAACATTAAAGCGATAAATCAATTCCCATCCAATCATGATGGTGAAAAGCAATAGAGTAAACAAACTTGCTAAGTTTGCTTGGCCGGGCAAAAATTGGCTGATTTTAAAATAGGTGTAAAAAATCAGTAATGACAAAATTGTGATCGGTATAACCCAAAAGCGTTTTATTAGGCTCATATTAATGAAAAAAGGGTAGGGGTTAGCTGCCCTTTTTTGTACTATAAAATTAGAATCTATTGAAAAACTATTCCTGCTCTTTCAATGTTTGAATCATTCTTGTCATGACTTGTTTAGCATCACCATAAACCATGCGACACTTGTCATCAAAGAACAACAAGTTTTCTATGCCAGCATAACCCTTACCTTTGCCACGTTTGATAACAAAGATTTGTTTGGCCCGATCAGCATTCAAAATTGGCATGCCGTAAATCGGACTGGTTTTATCGGTTCTGGCCGCTGGATTTACCACATCGTTAGCGCCAAGCACGATGACAATATCAGTCGAAGCAAATTCATTGTTAATTTCTTCCATATCTGCAATATAGTCATAAGGAACGCCAGCTTCAGCAAGCAATACATTCATATGACCAGGCATTCTTCCTGCTACTGGATGAATGGCGAATTTTACATCAACACCTTTATCTATAAGTAAGGATGCAAGCTCCCATACTTTTTGTTGAGCTTGCGCTACTGCCATACCGTAACCAGGAATAAAGATTACTTTACTTACGAAGTTCAGCATTACTGCTGCATCGTCAACTTCCATGGATTTAGAGGTGCCTTCAACTACAGCGCCACTACTACAGCCACCAAATTTTGCAAACAATACATTGACGATCGATCTATTCATAGCTTTGGCCATAAGTAGCGTCAATAAAGTTCCTGATGATCCAACAATAGTTCCAGCAATAATCATGGCAACGTTGTTCATCACAAAACCTTCGCAAGCAACAGCAAGACCAGTAAAAGCATTATATAGTGCAATTACCACCGGCATATCTGCGCCGCCGATGCTCATAGTCATTAAAACACCATAGATCAAGCTGGCGATAAAAAATAATACGAAAACAACAGGTGAGTGCCAGAAAAAGAATATAAAGCCGAATAAAATTGCGGCAGCAAGTACACTGAGATTTATAATTTGCTGCATGGGGAAATAAATATTTTTCAGCCAATCACGCAATTTGAAAAAGGCAAGGATACTGCCAGAAAACGATACTGCTCCAATTAATCCACCAACAATTGCTAAAGTAAAAGTTGTTAGTGTCATAACCTCAGTGGAATTGCAAGATAACTTAAATAATTCTATAGCAGCAATCGCAGCAGCAGCACCACCGCCCATACCGTTATACATTGCTATCATTTCTGGCATTGCTGTCATTGCTACTTTCTTTGCTGCTATCCAAGCAACTATCGTACCAACTGCAATTGCTAAGAGAATCAATGCAAAATTATGCAGATTGGGAAACAAGAAAGTAACTACTACGGCAAGTAACATACCAACACCAGCCCATTGAACTCCACTGGTAGCAGTTTTCGGCGAGCTCATACGCTTTAGGCCTAAAATGAATAAAATAGCGGCAGCATAATAAATAATTTGAATAATGATATCACGCATTTTCGTCACCTTTATTGGATTTGCTCTTAAACATTTCTAACATTCGAACTGTAACTACGTAGCCACCAACAGCATTACCAGTTGCCAGTAGTACTGAAACAAAGCCAAGAACTATTTCAGTAGTTGTCTCCGCGTGACCCAGGGCAATGATTGCTCCCACTAATACAAGTCCGTGAATAAAGTTAGATCCCGACATTAATGGCGTGTGCAAAATCACTGGTACACGGCTTATAACCTCATAGCCAGTAAACGCAGCCAAAGTAAATAAATAAATAGCGGTAAAACCATCAATCGTCATAGTTTACCCTCCAAAAGTTTTTTTACGGTTTCATTTTTAATAATGCCTGCATGTGTTACTACAGAGCCTGCAATAATCTCATCATTCCAGTCTAAATTTAACGCACCTTCCTTGATCATTAGACCAAGCAGATTAATCAAGTTGCGAGCATACATTTCGCTGGCATTAATTGCTAGGCTACTTGGAATATTGATTGGTCCAAGAATGGCGACATCATTGTGATATACGGTTTCGCCTGGTTTAGTTAATTCACAGTTACCACCCATATCAGCCAAGATATCAACTACAATTGCCCCAGGTTTCATTGACTCGACCATATCTTTGCTCAGAATTTTTGGTGCAGGTCTTCCCGGAACACCAGCAGTAGTTATAATGACATCGCAGGTAGAAATATGTTTTTTTAAAGCTTCAGCTTGTTTGGTTTTTTCTTCTTGCGTTAACTCACGGGCATAGCCACCTTCACCAGTTGCTTGGACACCAGCATCAAAGAATTTGGCACCCAAAGATTCGGTTTGTTCTTTGGTTTCAGGACGTACATCATAAGCGCTAACTTGAGCGCCCAAGCGCCTTGCAGTTGCGATTGCTTGCAGACCAGCAACACCAACCCCAATAATAAATACTTTGGCTGGGCGAATTGATCCAGCTGCTGTAGTTAACATGGGAAAGAAAAATTTACTATTATCTGCTGCTAATAATACTGCCTTATAACCGGTAATAGTTGCCTGTGAGGAAAGAGCATCCATGTCCTGTGCGCGCGAAATACGTGGCACAAGTTCCATCGCAAAACTAGTGATTTTCTTCTCTAGCATTTTTTTTACGATGTTTGGTTGCATATGCGGATATAAGAAAGAAATCAAAATTGAATTTTCTTTCATCGATGCAATTTCACCTTCAGTTGGTGGTTGTACTTTAAGAACTACATCTCCAGAATGATAAAGGGCCAAAGCAGTAGGAACTGCTTCTGCGTCCTTGTATGCCGCATCTTGAGCATGAATACCGGTACCAGCGTTATTTTGAATTTTAACGCTAGCTCCAAGTTTGATAAGTCGGCTAACTAAAGCTGGCGTCATTGCAACACGCAATTCACCAGCTTTAGTTTCTTTTGGAACAGCAATTGTTACCGCCATAATGTTGCCCCCTCTATATGGTTATTAAAAATGTTTTTTTGTTTACCAGTAATCAAGTTAATAGAATATTTACAAATTCATTCTATACTTGAATCTTCTTTTTTTGCAGTATCTTCTGAACTATCTGAAAAATCACTAGCTTTAGCTATCACCGGTTTTGATTTTTCTGTTTCAGCATGTGATTCAAATTGTGTTTGCGACAACTCAACTTTTTCTATTTGTTTTACTGTGTTATCAGTTGGAGAAAATAAATTCTCTTCTTCAATACGTTCTGCTGTTATTTCAGGATAAATATTACTAGGTGGTGGACCAAAGGTTTTTTTATTGCCACCGCGATTATCGGAAACGGAAGTAGAACTGGAGTTGGAACTATAACGACCGCGATTGCTGCTGTTGCCACTACTACCCCCAGGACGTCGACGCTGTTGCTGCGTACGCTCGCCATGATAATCACGACGTTTTTTAGGGAAATTACTACGAGGCGGCCTGCCTTTGAATGTTTGTGCTTTTTGGACTTCGGTGGTTGATTTCACATCTTCCGGTTTGCTCACAGCTTTTGTAGTGTTTTCACTTGTCTCGACTGCTTTGAAAATTTTACCAATAAATTGTTTTATGCCGCCAAGAAGTCCGGCTTCAGTTGTTTTGGCTTCTAGAGTTGATCCTACAGCTGGTTTTTCTACTATGCGAGTTGGCATGACTTGTTTTTCCAATATCGTAGCGTCAGGTAACTCGATTGATTTATAGCTTAACTCGCCAGTTTTAGTTGTTTCATTGGCACGAATGCGTTTAATTTTATATTGTGGTGTTTCTAAATGCTGATTAGGTAAAACAGTAATTCGCACTTTTTGACGCTGAGTAATTTCTGTTAAAATGTCGCGTTTTTCGTTGAGCATGAAAGTAGCAAAATCCAACGGCAATTGTACTTGTATTTCGGCAGTATTATCTTTTGCTGCTTCTTCTTCGATCATGAGAATCACTGAAGAAGTTAATGATTCGATACTTCTAATGGTTCCTTGGCCATCACAGCGTGGACAGGGTACTTGCACTTCTTTACCCAAAACCGAACGCAACCGTTGACGTGACATTTCCAATAAACCAAAGCGTGTAATGTGGCCAACTTGAACGCGCGCGCGATCACACTCCAAAGATTTGCGCAGAAGTTGGCTTACTTCACGCTGATGTTTGATGTGTGACATGTCAATAAAATCTATGACAATTAGTCCACCAATGTCGCGTAGTCGCAGTTGACGGGCAATTTCGTCGGCAGCCTCAAGATTAGTGTTAAATGCGGTATCTTCAATGTCGCTGCCACCGGTTGCCTTGGCCGAATTAACATCAACGCTAACTAATGCTTCAGTATGATCAATGACTATCGATCCACCTGATGGCAGGTGAACCACCCGTTGATAAGCAGTTTCAATTTGTTTTTCTATTTGGTAAAAACTAAAGAGAGGGATTTTGTTTTGGTATAATTTAATACGATCGATAAAATCTGGTTTAACCTGTTCGATATATTGTTTGGATTTTTCAAATATTTCAGGTGTATCAACCAAAATTTCCTTAATGTCTTGGCGCAGATAATCGCGAATAGCTCGCATTACGGTATCGCCTTCCTGGTAAATCAAAAACGGGGCGGGGCGTTCGGATGATACTGCTTCTATAGCACGCCACTGACGCATCAGGGAATCCATATCCCATTTCAATTCTTCTAAATTTTTTCCTACACCCGCCGTGCGTACTATTAATCCCATGCCCTCAGGTAGATTGAGATTGCGCATAAGGTCGCGCAAATCGTCGCGTTCTTTACCTTCAACTCGCCGTGAAATTCCGCCGACGCGGGGATTATTAGGCATGAGTACTAGATAGGAACCCGCTAAGCTAATAAAAGTAGTTAAGGCTGCGCCTTTAGTTCCGCGTTCTTCTTTATCAATTTGCACTGTTATTTCTTGGCCTTCACGCAAAGCATCCCTAATGCTTAGGCGAGAAAAAGATTCATTGGCAACTTCAGGTTTAAAGTAAGAGCGAGCAATTTCTTTGAAAGGCAAGAAACCGTGGCGGTCAGCTCCATAATCGACAAAGGCTGCTTCTAAGCTTGGTTCAACCCGTGAAACTCGTCCTTTGTAGATATTGGCTTTTTTCTGTTCGAATCCGGGATGTTCAATATCCAAATCATACAGCAGTTGGTCCTTAACTAAAGCAACACGCACCTCATCTGGCTGAGTTGCGCTAATCAGCATTCTATTCATTTTGTTAAACTCTTTGATTAATTGGCGCTTTTTTACGCAGGTTAAAACCTGTGCCTACCTTGTAGGACTTATATTCTTCAACGCGCCGTTTCATTTTTTGCCAGCTTTATTGTTTGTTTGGAGTTTTTTCCAACTGTACTTTAAGTTCGCTGGTCCCTTTTATTTTTACGAATTAAACTTAACTATCAATTAGATAAAGCATCAAAAAATTATCTCACAAAACAAAACAGTATAAAGTATTGTATTAAATTCGTAAATAATTCCTCTTTTTGAGGATCGCGACAAGTTACTATTAAATCACAAAAAATGCAACTGTATTTTTTTATTTGTAAACATCGGATTAAAAGATTATTGTTTGCATTGCATGACAAAGCAAGACAAATTAATAACCAAATCTAATAATTTAACTATCGACGCAGATGCTGCTGGTCAGCGGATAGATAACTTTTTGTTTAATAAACTGAAAAACATTCCTAAAAGCCGTATTTACAGAATGTTACGCAGTGGTGAAGTTCGAGTTAATAAGGGGCGTATTGGGCCTTCATATAAACTACAACCGAATGATTTAATAAGAGTTCCTCCATTTTGGAGCAAAACAAGCGAAGTGGAGGCAGAGACTGCCCGTGGCAAACCAGGAAGTAATTTAATTAACCTATTATTGGATAGTGTTATTTTTGAAGATGACAAGATTTTAGTTGTCAACAAGCCGACTGGTATAGCGTCTCACGGCGGCAGTGGCATTAATTTTGGTGTAATTGAGATTTTAAGAGCAGCAAGGCCAGACATCAGAGGCTTAGAACTGGTTCATCGTCTTGATCGCGATACCTCTGGTTGTATAATTTTAGCTAAAAAAAGAAGCGCCTTGCGCCAGTTGCACGAATTGATTCGTAATGGCGGGATTTTTAAAAAATATCTCTTATTAGTTCGCGGGCAGTGGAAAAATGGCGAGCACATTGTTGATGCTCCATTGTTAAAAAACCAATTAAGCTCAGGCGAGCGAATTGTAACAGTTGCGCAAGCAGGGAAGACGTCGGTAACTATTTTTCGGCCGGTAAGGGTCAGCGCTGAGATGTCGCTGCTTGAAGCCGAACTAAAAACAGGGCGTACCCATCAAATCCGCGTTCATGCAACTCATATAGGTTATCCCATTGCTGGCGATGAAAAATATGGAGATAAAGAATTTAACCGCAAGATGAATGAGCTTGGGTTAAAAAGATTGTTTTTGCATGCAAAAGAGGTGCGATTTGCCTGGCCAGATGGAGCAAAAGTAAATCTTGTTGCCTCTTTGGATTCACAGCTTGAGAAAATAATAAGACAATTTTCATATTAATTTTGACATAGTAAATTCATACGGTTAGTATTCTTTTTGGGTTTAGAATTTCACATCGGAGAAAAAAATGGCTGTTCAAAAAAGCAGAGTAACAAGATCGAAACGTGGCATGCGCCGCGCGCATAATGCATTAACTGGTCCAACATTGTCGGTTGATAAAACTTCTGGCGAAACTCATAAGCGTCATTGTATGACTAAAGATGGTTATTATCGTGGTCGCCAAGTCATAGTGCCAAAACCTATTAAAGATTCTGAAACTGATACCGAGTAATTACTTTGCAAAACATTACAATTTCAATTGATGCTATGGGCGGAGATAACGGACCGAGTGTTACGGTGCCTGCTGCCTTTAAATTGCTAGCGCGTTACCCAAACGTAAAACTTATTTTGGTGGGTAATCAAGACATTTTAAACACCAAAATAGCAGCTGCGCAAGAGACAAAACTTCAGGAACGTATTGTTGTTAGACACGCTTCTGAAGAGGTGTTAATGGATGAATTACCATCGAAGGCCTTGCGTAGTAAAAAAGATTCATCGATGAGAGTCGCAATTAACTTGGTTAAGGATGGAGTAGCGCAGGCATGTGTAAGCGCAGGTAATACCGGCGCTTTAATGGCCACGGCAAGATTTGTGCTAAAAACTTTGCCTGGTATTGATCGTCCAGCAATTACTACAACATTTCCTACCGTAATTCTAGGCAAAAATACTCATGTGCTAGATCTTGGTGCCAATGTTAATTCAGATTCTAGTTATCTTTTTCAATTTGCGGTAATGGGATCGGTACTAACTTCAGTAATAGATAATGTTAATCGTCCAAAAGTTGCTTTACTAAATATTGGTTCAGAAGAGAATAAGGGCAATGAACAAATTAAAAAAGCCGCGCATATTCTTGCCGAAAATAAAAATATAAATTATGTCGGTTTTGTTGAGGGTGATGATATCTTTAAAGGTGATGTTGATGTAATTGTGTGCGATGGTTTTATTGGTAACATCATGCTTAAATCTATCGAAGGAGTATTAAAATTAGTTACCTTTTATGCGAAGCGAAATATGTTGCGCAATATTGTTACTAAAGTAATGGCGCTGCTTGCTTTACCAATGCTGAGAAGATTATATAGAGACATAGATCCTGGAAAATATAATGGGGCAACTTTTATTGGATTGCAAGGAGTTGTGATTAAAAGTCATGGTAGTGCAAATATTGCCGCTTTTTATTGTGCTTTAGAAAAAGCAGTGGTTGAAGCAGAGAAACAAGTTCCACAAAGAATTCGTGATGAATTAACCAAGGTATTACAAGATTCTAAACCAACATGAAAAAATACGCCCGCATAATCGGCACTGGTAGTTATCTACCAAGTAAGCTTTTGACCAATGCAGATTTAGAAAAAATGGTCAACACTACCGACGAATGGATTTTTAGTCGTACTGGAGTTAAAAATCGCCATATTATGGCCACGAATGAGTCAACTACCACTATGGCTGAAATTGCTTCTAGCAGGGCGATTGAAGCATCCGGCATTGGTAAAAACAAAATTCAATTGATTATTGTTGCCACATCCACACCAAACAAACTTTTTCCTAATACTGCTTGTTGTCTTCAACATCTTTTAGGCATAACGGAGACTGCTTGTCCAGCCTTTGATGTTAGTGTCGCGTGTAGTGGATTTATTTATGCTTTGAGTATTGCTGATCAATACATTCGAGCAGGTGTGGTTGACTGTGCTTTAGTTGTGGGTGCAGATTCTTTAACTAAACTTGTCGATTGGTCTGATAGATCAACCTGTATTTTGTTTTCTGATGGTGCTGGTGCAGTAGTTCTCAAAGCAGATAAGGAACCGGGGATTTACTCTACACATTTGCATGCAGATGGTAGCCTTAATGATCTGATTGGTCATTCTGGGACTGTTTATAGTATCGATGAACCACGTCATATTAGAATGCAGGGAAATAAAGTGTTTAAAGTAGCCGTGAATAGGCTGGATGCACTCGTAGAAGAAACGCTTAAAGCCAACAATATTGATAAGTCACAGATTGATTGGTTGATCCCACATCAAGCTAATCTACGCATTATTTTAGCAACCGCTAAAAAGCTTAATTTGCCAATGGAAAGAGTAATTTTAACAATTGAAGATCAAGGAAATACGTCAGCAGCATCGGTGCCACTGGCGCTTGATATTGGCGTACGTGATGGTAGAGTCAAAAAAGATCAGCTTCTATTGCTCGAAGCTTTTGGTGCTGGGCTCGGGTGGGGTGCTGCTCTGGTAAGATATTAGCAAAGCGAAACTAGGTTTTAAGCTCTGAAAGAGCACGATAATAAGTTTATGAAATTGGCAACAATATGAACGACAAATTAGCCATAGTTTTTCCAGGTCAAGGATCCCAAACAGTTGGTATGTTAAGAGAATTAGCTGCTGTATTTAATCACGTCCAATCAACTTTTACTGAAGCCTCACAAATTTTAGGTTATGATTTATGGGATTTGGTACAGAATGGCCCAGAAGAAAAACTGAGTCAAACCGAAATTACTCAACCAGCTTTATTAACCGCCGGCGTTGCTGTATGGCGTATTTGGCGAGAAAAAAATAATGAATTACCAACTTTTATGGCTGGACATAGCTTGGGGGAATATACCGCTTTAGTTTGTGCTGATGCGATAGCCTTTGCTGATGCCGTACTACTGGTCAGAGATCGTGGTCGTTTTATGCAAAACTCGTGCCAATGTGAAAGTGCTATGGTTGCGATCGTTGGTTTGGATGATAATATGGTTAAACAAATTTGTAACGAAGCCGCACAAGGGGAAGTATTAGTGCCGGCAAATTATAACTCTATTGGCCAAATAGTTCTTTCTGGACAACTTGGTGCAGCAAAGCGCGCCGCTGAACTTGCCCAAAAGACCGATGCTAAAATAATAAAAATTCTCCCCGTAAGCGTGCCATCACATTGTGAGCTCATGCAGCAGGCATCTGAACAGTTATCTAAGCGTCTTTTGCAGCTTACAATTAACTCCCCAAAAATCTCTGTAATACATAACGCAGATGTTATGTGTTATAGCGATCCAAACAAGATTCGTGACACGTTAGTACGACAATTATACAGTCCAGTGCGTTGGGTTGAAACCATACAATTTATGGTTAATAGCGGTATAAAATGCATTTTGGAATGTGGTCCAGGCAAGGTGTTAACTGGACTAAATAAAAGGATTAGCAAAGAAATAACAACTGATTTTATCGGTGAACCAGAAAAAATAAAGGGAGTACTATGTCATTACAAAACAAAGTTGCACTAGTTACTGGGGCAAATCGAGGCATTGGTAAGACTATTGCCGTGCATTTTGCTAAAGCTGGTGCTGTAGTTATTGGCGTTGATTATAGTAAGGAATATGCTAATAACATTTCACTATTTCTAAAGGAGCTTGGTTTAAAGGGAAAAGGTTTTGTTATGGATGTAACCAAGCAAGAATCTATAGAAAACGCTATGGAGCAAATTAGCAAAGAATATGGCGCTCCAAATATTTTGGTTAACAATGCTGGCATTACGCGCGATAATTTAATGCTGCGGATGTCACAGGAAGAATGGGAACAAGTAATAGCAACCAATCTAACTTCTTTGTTTCGCTTATGCCGTATTTGTATTCGCGATATGGTAAAAGCGCGCTGGGGTAGAATTATTAATATTGCTTCTGTTGTCGCATACAGTGGTAATGCTGGACAAGCAAATTATTCAGCCAGCAAGGGTGGTATGATTTCCTTTAGTAAATCTTTGGCTATTGAAATTGCTTCGCGCAATATTACAGTGAATTGCATTGCCCCGGGGTTTATAGAAACAGATATGACAAAAAAATTGACTGACGAGCAAAGAGAAAAATTATTATCAAGGGTGCCGGCAAGACGCCTTGGTCAACCAGAAGATATAGCAAACGCAGTAGCTTTTTTAGCAAGCGATGAGGCTTCTTATATTACAGGAACAACAATACATGTGAATGGTGGCATGTACATGTTTTAAATAGCAATTACTTGTGTAAAAATATTGCTTGCAAGTTAGTTACTTTTGAATAAACTAATGACGCTATTTTAGATTTAGCTTATTAACATTTATGAGGAATCGCAGTATGCCAACTATTGAAGAACGTGTTAAAAAGATTATCGCCGAGCAGCTCGGTGTTAACGAAAGTGAAATTACGAATGAATCTTCTTTTGTCGATGATTTAGGCGCTGATTCGTTGGACACGGTCGAACTGGTTATGGCTTTGGAAGAAGAATTTAGCACCGAAATACCTGATGAAGATGCTGAAAAGATTACAACAGTCCAGCAAGCAATAGACTACGTCCAATCTCATATCAAAGCAGCGCAATAATATTTTAGAGGGTATGGCTTTGGCAAAACGACGTGTTGTTGTTACAGGTCTTGGGATGGTTACGCCACTAGGTTTGAATGTGGTTGATACTTGGAGCGCCTTGTTAGCTGGAAAAAGTGGGATACGTACCATCACAGCTTTTGATGCTTCCAATTTTCCAGTGCAAATTTGTGCTGATGTCAAAAATTTTGATCCGCTACTATATTTCGATCCTAAAGAAGCTCGCAAAACTGAAGCTTTTACTCAATTTGCTATAGCTGCTTCTGCGCAAGCTGTTACCGATTCTGGTTTGACCATCACTGAGCAAATTGCCAACCGAGTCGGGGTTTCAATCGGTGCCGGAATTGGAGGGTTATTATCCATCCAAAGAAACTATGAAGCTTTTCTTGAAGGCGGTTCCAGAAAAATATTACCGACTTTTAT
Source organism: Gammaproteobacteria bacterium (assembly GCA_964213355.1). Taxonomy (GTDB): domain Bacteria; phylum Pseudomonadota; class Gammaproteobacteria; order UBA9339; family UBA9339; genus JBAXAM01. The sequence goes on along the minus strand of CAXOVY010000011.1, from coordinate 16,688 downwards.
TCCTTATACCATTATCAATATGGCACCAGGAATAGTAGCAATTAAACATGGTTGTAAGGGTCCAAACTTGTCAATTGTCACTGCATGTAGTACCGGTGCACATAATATAGGCAATTCTGCACGCTTAATTAGTTACGGTGATGCCGATGTTATGATTGCTGGTGGTTGTGAAATGGCTACAACCGTATTGGGGATTGGTGGATTTGCTGCCATGCGCGCCTTATCGAGACGTAATGATGATCCAACTAAAGCTTGTCGTCCCTGGGATCGAGATCGTGATGGTTTCGTGCTAGGAGAAGGCTCAGGTGTTGTGGTTCTTGAAGAATACGAATTTGCTAAACGTCGTGGAGCCCATATTTATGCTGAACTTATAGGTTATGGTATGAGCTGCGATGCTTCTCATATGACCCTACCAGACCAAGAGGGATCTGGATCAGCTCTGGCGATGCAAAATGCGATTAATGACGCTGCAATAAGTAAAGAATCAGTTAGTTATATCAATGCTCATGCCACGTCAACTCCAGCTGGTGATACAATCGAAATTACAGCCATTAAAAAAGTGTTTTCAGACTGTGCTTACAAAATCCCAGTAAGCTCTACCAAATCTATGACAGGTCATTTACTTGGTGCTGCTGGCTCAGTTGAAGCAATTATCTCTATTTTAGCGATTCGTGATCAAGTTGCTCCGCCAACAATTAACATCGATAACCCAGATGAGGGTTGTGATTTAGATTTTGTTCCACACACCGCTCGCTCAATGCGCATTGAGGCAACCCTTTCTAATTCTTTCGGCTTTGGCGGTACCAACACCTCTTTGCTTTTTAAAAAGATATAGATTTCAAAATATATTTGTATTTTTAAAAGTGTATAATTCACTTACAGTCCCATCAACAAACAAAATAGATATTTACAATGAAACAAAAAAATAAAATTTTTATCATTTCAGGTGCCGCATTTGTAGCAATTTGCTTGGCTTTAAGTCTTGATTTCTTGTCTTTTTTAAAAGACCCATTGGTTGAAGCTAATCAGAAGCCAGCATATTTCCTTTTTACCCAAGGAATGTCGGTTAAAAAAGCCGCTGCTAGCTTAAGACAGAAAAACTTGATTAAACGACCTTTGTTTTTTGACTTGCTTGCTCGTTTTAAAGGAGTGGAGCGTAATTTAAAAGCAGGAGAATATCTTATTGAACCTGGTATTACTACACCAACACAATTGCTTGCAAAAATGGTAAAAGGTGATGCGGTGCGCCATGCTTTTACAATTGTAGAGGGTTGGACTTTTTCGCAAATGATTGCAACCTTGAATAATAACTCTTATATCAAACATACTATCCAAAAATCTAATTCTGATGAAATAATGGGTACAATTGGGTATTCAGGCGAGTTACCAGAGGGTAGGTTTGCTCCTGATACATATCTGTTTAGTGGTGAGGTGAAAGACACTTATATATTAACCAATGCCTATAAATTAATGCAAAAGCGCTTACAAGCGGCTTGGAACAATAGAGCAGCTGATGCGCCATATCGCTGCCCTTATGAAGCACTAATTGTCGCTTCAATGATCGAAAAAGAAACTGCATTTGAACAAGAAAAACCAATAATCGCAGGGGTTATTTTGCGCCGTCTTGCTATGGGTAAATTGCTCCAAGTTGATCCCACGGTAATTTATGGACTTGGTGAAAAATATAGCGGCAAATTAAGTAAATTAGATCTCACAAAAGATACTCCGTACAACACTTACACACGTAAGGGGTTGCCACCAACCCCGATTGCTCTGCCGAGTAAAGCTTCAATTGAAGCAGCGTTGCACCCAACTTCAGGCACGGTTTTATATTATGTTGCAAAGGGCGATGGTACCCATAAGTTTTCCGATACCCTTAAAGAACAGAGTAAAGCAGTTAAAAAATATTTGCCGCACAAATAATCATTTATGAATGGATATTTTATTACACTTGAAGGTGGAGAAGGAGCAGGGAAAAGTACTGCGGTACAGTTTCTAGCCAAATATCTGCATGAAAATAGTATTAAGTTTATTTTAACACGAGAACCCGGCGGAACAGAAATTGCCGAAAAAATTCGCAAGATAATTTTAGATCATCACTTAGAACTAATGCATCCAGATACTGAGTTATTACTTTATTTTGCTGGGCGTGCGCAGCATTTAAATCAAGTTATTATTCCCGCACTAAAATGTGGACAATGGGTAATTTGTGATCGCTTTACCGATGCTACATATGCATATCAAGGTGCTGGTCGTCGTTTATCGCAGGAAAAAATAGCAGTTTTAGAAAACCTGGTACAAGACACCTTGCATCCAGACTATACTTTATTATTCGATATTAATGTTGATCGTGGTTTCAGTCGCATTAAAAACAATCGAGCTTTAGATCGCCTTGAAATTGAGAATGAGGAATTTTATGAAAGAGTGCGTAGGTGTTATTTAGATCGCGTGCAGAAAGAGCCAAAGCGTTTTCGCATAATTGATGCTAATAGATCACCTGAAGAAGTTGTAGATCAAGTAAGAAAAGTTTTAGAGAAAATAATAAGTTAACATGCACTCCATTTATCCGTGGCAACAACAAGAATGGCAACAGTTACTCAGCTGCAAAAACAGCGGACAGTTGCCTCATGCTATTTTAATAAAAGGAATGGAGGGGGTAGGTAAATACCACTTTGCTTTGTGTTTGGCTGAAGTGTTACTTTGCCAAAAGGGTTCAACTAAAAGCTGTGGTGAGTGCAGTGCTTGCCAATTATTAAAATCTAATAATCATCCTGATTTGATAATTATCAAGTCCGAAGAGGAAAATAAAGCCATAAAAATTGATCAAATTCGTGAACTCGTTTCTGAGTTAAATAATACCGCTCAACAAGGCGGATATAAAATCGTTATTATTGAGTATGCCGAATTACTAAATATTGCCGCTTCTAATTCATTATTAAAAACTCTGGAAGAACCAGCCGCCAACGTTATTATAATTTTGATTTCACACCACCCAGCAACACTTGCTGCAACTATTCGTAGTCGTTGCCAAATAATAGCTATCAAGGCACCATTATTCAATGTTGCACAAGAATGGTTAAAACAACAAGTACCAGATGCTGATTTTAAGTTGGTGCTTGCTTTAGCTGAGAATGCGCCATTAAAAGCCTTAAGTATTTTACAGGAAGAGAATTTGCAGCGTCGTCAGGAATTCTTCCAAAATCTTTACGCATTACAAAATAAAAAAATGAGCGCAGTTCAGGTAGCAGAGCAATGCTTAGATTGGGATTTTAGATCATTACTGCTCACATTTATGCGCGTCGTCAGTGATCTTATTAAAATCAAATTCACCGCCGTCGAAAATATTATTAACCAAGATCAAATAAAAGAATTAATTTATCTGGCAGCAAAAACTGATTTGAACAAGCTCTTTACTTACCAAAAGCAATTGCTTAAATTACATCAGTATTTTGTTAGAAATATCAATTTTAATCAGCAACTAACAGCTGAAAGTTTAACTATAACTTGGACACAATTATTTGTGAAATAAATTATTATGTTAGCCGATTCACATTGCCATTTAGACCTTCTCGATCTTACTCCTTACAACGGAGACTTGCATAAAGCTATCGCTGCGGCGCGAGCAAAAGACGTGAATTATATTCTTTGCCCAGGGGTTGATATTGAGAATTTCCCAAATATTTTAAGGATAGCCGAAAGTGATAATAATATTTATGCAGCAGTTGGCTTACACCCATCTGAAAAAAACTCACGTGAACCAAGTTTAGATGAATTAATAACTCTTGGACAAAACAAAAAAGTTATTGGCATCGGCGAAACAGGGCTAGACTTTTATTATACCACCCATGAATTAGAGCGCGAACACCAAAGGAAGTTATTCAAGCTGCATATTCAAGCAGCAAAAGCTTTAAACAAACCATTGATTGTGCATGCACGTGATGCCGAAGTTGATATTATTAAATTGTTGACTGATGAAGAGACCATGACGGTAGGTGGAATGATGCATTGTTTCACCGGAAGTAGCGCTTTTGCAGAAAAAGCAATAGAAATTGGTTTTTATGTTTCATTTTCAGGGATTGTGACTTTTCGTAGCGCCAAGGCTTTAAAAGAAATTGCCAAAAACACACCGTTAGACAAGATATTGATTGAAACTGATGCGCCATATTTAGCTCCTGTTCCCGTTCGGGGTAAGTCTAATGAGCCCATTTATTTGCATTACATTGCCGAATTTATAGCCGAGCTTCGTGGTATGTCTTATGAAGCATTTGCAGCCCAAATCACAGCAAACTTTTTGCGTTTTTGTAGGATCTAACTAAAAATTATTCCGAAAATCCTTGCTTTTTCTGGGAAAATGTTTTAAAAATGTCGCTGTTGTGTGGGATGTTACCCACGCTACGAGTTGTATTGTAACGTTACAATATAAATGACAATAGGGTGTTTGCTTTACGCTTTATGTTTACGCAAACAGATTTTTTAATTTTAGGTTAAAGGAACAAAAATGAAAAAGTTACTTTCAATCGTTGTAATCGCAGCAGCTTTCACTTTGGTCGGTTGCTCTGCTGAAAAAGCAACAAGCGTTGTGACAGATACAGGCTTTGCTCAAACAAAAGAAACTTGCAAGGGCAAAAAATGTAAACATCATCGCCATCATGGCAAATTAGGTGCCGAGAAAACCACTAAAGACATTGTTAAGTAAGAATGTTTTATAGTTTTTCTCAATAAAAAAGCCAGGGTAACCTGGCTTTTTTATTGTGTACTAAAGACTCAAACGGTCAACTCGACCTGTTCAATACTATTAAAGCGACTCGATATTTTTTTCGATGATTTATGCACTGCTTCAACATCTTCATGGGCTTGGTTAATATGCTTGGCTAGATTATCCATGCGCTCCTGGAAACGCTCAAAATCCTTCCCTAATGAAACTAAGTGCTCTTGGATAATATGAATTTGCTGGCGTGTTGCCGCATCTTTGATAACTGCGCGCGCTGTAGTCAAAATTGCCATTAAAGTAGTAGGGGAGACCAACCACACTTTAGAACGATGCGATAACTCAACCAGTTCCGGGTAATGCCCATGAATTTCTGCAAACACTGCTTCTGCCGGAATAAACATTATTGCCCCATCAGCGGTTTCTCCAGGGATAATATATTTTTCTGCAATATCTTGGATATGTTTGCGGATGTCCAACCGAAATTGTTGTTGTGCGATTAACCTTTCATCTTCGCCTAAATGCGGGTTTGATAATTTTTGATAATTTTCAAGCGGAAATTTTGCATCAACCGTAATATTGCCAGTTGGTTCTGGTAAAAACAAAATACAATCAACACGTTTTCCATTAGATAAAGTATGTTGCAGCGCAAAATTTTCTTGTGGCAAAACATTATGCAACAACACCGACAATTGTACTTCGCCAAATGCACCGCGTGCACGCTTGTCTGCTAAAATTTCTTGTAAATTTACTATATTGCTAGATAGATCTGTTATTTTTTTCTGGGCTTCATCAATTAAGGCCAAACGTTTTACCACATCGGTAAAGGTTGCAGTGGTCTTCTCAAAACCTTCAGCTAGACGCTTATCAACTTGACCGCTTATTTCTTGTAGTTTTGCGTCAGTTGCCTGAGTTAATTTTTCAACCCGCAGGCTCAACTCGGTTGCATGATTGTTCAAAGCGCTGGTTATTTGCACACGCACATCAACCATACCAGCTTGCATGCTCTCAATGATGGTTTTTAAACCATGTAATTGATGCTCGCTAAACTGTTGCCTTTGTTCAAACAGCAGGCGCGTGATACTATCGCGCAATTCATTATTAAGACGATCCCGTTCATCTAAACGAGCTGCTAGAGCAGTAATAGCCTCTGCATTTTGAGGTTTACGAAAAAAGAGTCCTATTGCGATGGCAATTACCGCTATTAATGTACTGATTGTAAGAATAATTGGTAACATATAATGTCATTGTATCATATATTTACGCACAACAGAAAATTCATTTGGTGCTTTAATGGTTCCTTAATAATTGCCTGCTACACTGAACTTTGTAATCAATTGCCTGGAATAAAATGTGCTTAATATATCTAAATGTTCATTTTTTAACTGCTTAATTTTAGCAGTGATTATTTTTTCTTCTTTTTTTACAGCTGCTAATGCTGCTGGCAACCAAGAACAAATTATAGAACAATTAAAAACCCTTCCTGATGATCAACTAAAAAGCTTTAGAGATGAAGAAGGTAATACCGCTCTCCATCTGGCTTTAAAGTATAATAACAATAATTTCGCTGAAGCAATACTTACAAAATATCCTAATCTAGTAAATATAGAGAATGCAAAACAAGAAAGCCCTATTTATATTGCAGATACGTGTAGAAACATCGATGGCGTAAAGCTTTGTTTAGAATTTCACCCTGAACAAGGCAATGCCAACAATAATTGCCCTCAAATATTTGAAAAAGTTAGAGGCACAAACTCCTACTATCTAAGTAAAAATATGTTTAAATTTTTTCAACCTGAAGGGGGCGAAAACAAAGATAAGCTAGTTATTGTTCTTAGGTTACCAGATATATTCGCTCATTCTACTGCAGCTGATGGCTCTGACTTATTTTATAATGATGACAATCATTACTTTGAACATTTTAAGAATAGTAAAGTACCCGTATTAATGATAGGTAACGGGAAGCATTCTCTTAGCTTTCAACTTATTCAAGAAAGTATAGAGCGCATCAAGTTACCTGAAAAGATTATGTTCATCATCGATGGTCATGGAGGTATCGATCAAGAAGGTAACCATGTAACTTCTTTTGATAATACCCAATATAAAGTAAAAACTAAGGATCTTTTTACAGCTTTAAAATCAATATATAAAGATAAACCCATCGAGGTGTTTTTAACCTCGTGCCATGGTGGTGGTGCTATAAAAGATGTAGATCTATTACCAAAAGGTTCAACTCTTTTGGTTCTTTCGCAAGCTGATAAGCAAGTACTTATCTATGACTCTCGCGCCATAATTGACAGGCCGGAAAATTACCAAGATCATCCTGAAAGATTTTCATTGCGATATTTTTTAAAGACATTGCGTATTCCGATGAAATCGATCAATCATTCCGATTCAAACCGATCAATGATTCCAGTCCAAACCGATCAGTAATTCCAGTCCAAATCGATTAACGATTCCGATCCAAACCGATCAAAAAAATCAAAGCGAAAGACCTTTGTTATAATTTAGTTATTTATCCCTCTTATTCAGATTTTCATTACGAAATTTACGCATAGAGTCGTCACCTTTTAATTCTAACCGATAAGCGTTGTGTACCAGTCGATCCATAATAGCGTCAGCCAAAGTTTTATCTCCAATGGCTTCATGCCAGAGTTTAATTGGCAGTTGACTGGTAACAATAGTAGAGCATTTTTCATGACGATCGTCTAGTAGCTCTAATAAATCACGACGTTGCTCATCTGTAAGAGGAGAAAGTCCCCAGTCGTCTAAAATCAAAACCTCGACCTTTGCCAGCTGTTTCATTTTTTTATTATAGCTACCATCGCCTCGTGCTAAACCCAAATCTGGCAGAAGTCTTGAGAGGCGACTGTAATAAACAGAGTTTCCTTCTAAACAAGCTTTATGTGCCAAAGCGCAAGCAAGATATGTTTTGCCTGTACCAGTTGCACCAATAATTAAAACATTGCGGTGCATTTTTATCCATTGGCAATTAGATAAAGTAAATACGAGCTTTTTATCAATACCACGTGATGCGCGATAATCAATATCTTCTACTGACGCTGTTTGTTTTAAAGCTGCATTGCGAAGCCTTGTTTGTAATTTTCTATTTTCACGATCACAAATTTCACGGTCAATTATTAACCCTAATCGTTCTTCGAAGCTCATACTTTCTACTTGCGGTTGATCAAGCTGGTTTTCTAATGCTTTAGCCATTCCTAGTAAACGTAGTTTTTTTAAATTTTCAATTGTTGGATGTATTAACATTTTTTCTCCTATATTATTAAATTACTGTACAGGCGGAAGCGCTGATGACAGTGACGTAACTTGAGGCGGCTAATCCCGCCTCATCAATTACAAGTTACGTCTCTAAATACTTCAGGGGTTTAAGGGGACAGCGTCCCCTTATTCAAAATAATCACCTCCTCTAATGTTTTCATGTTCTTCTTTTGTTGCTGTTAAAGTTTCCGATGAACTTACTGGCACGTTATCTAAATTATTTTTTAGAATAGACGCTATGTTGTGATAACTGTAGGCTCCTATTTTTAAAGCGCGGACACATGCTGCTTCCAACCGTAGTTCAGTATAGCTCTTACCAAGATGCAGGATCCCAAGGCATGCACGAAAGGCTAATTGTGGATGCTCTTTAGTTTCGATAACTTTCTCAACTAATTGCGCTGTTGCCATTCCTATTTTTCGAGCCCAATTAATAATTCGTTCCGGAGTCCACTCGACATATTTCTGATGAGCCTTAGGCATATGCTCTTTCAATGTTGTATGTCGTCTATGTATGTAACTGCGCATGTGAACCGCTATTCTTTTTGAACGATAAAAAATTTCAACTGTTTGATCAGTAAATCTCACATCCAAAATTTTTTTAATAAAAGTATACGGAACGCTGTAAAAGTGTTTATCCAATTCAATATGATAATCAGGACCCAGTCTTGCCTTTGCCCATTCAGCGAATTTGTAGGGCGTGCTTGGTAGTGGTTTTAAAGCTGGTTTATCTAACTTCTCAAATTGGCTTAACCGTGATCCTGATAATTTTTGGAAAGCTTGCGAATTAATTTTTTTCAATAAAATTGCTATCGGTTCATTTACTTCTACCAAACTAAAAAAAGTTTGATCGCGTAATTTTGCTAGAATTTGGTACTGTATAATTTGTACGCTTTTTTCCGCCAAACTTTTATCTTTTGGTTTTCTTACGCGCGCAGGCATAACTACAAACCCATAATGCTTTGCCAGGTCATGATAAGTTGGGTTAATATCTGGCTCATAGCGATGGGCAAGGACAGTGCAATTTTTTAAATTGTCAGGCACCGATATCTCTGGAACACCGCCGAAGAATTTAAGAGCTCGACAATGTGACTCTATCCAATCCTGCAAAGATTGTGTCATTGTCGCTTCAGCGTAGATGTATCCAGACGCGCCAAGCACAGCAACAAAAATCTGTGCTTGATGTATATAGCCTTGCCCATCGCTTATAGGAATAGTGCCTCCTGCATAATCGACAAACATTTTTTCGCCAGCTTTATGATCTTGACGCATCCATGTGTCTAATGGCTTTTTCCATAGCAAGTAAAGATCGCAAAACCGACTGTAGCCTATTCCCATTGGATACGATTCTCTGTACTCGTTCCACAGTAACATTAACGTTACGTGTTTGCGTTTTAGCTCATCATGAATTTTAGACCAATCCAACTCACCTCGCTCTTCCTTTGGTATTGCTTGTCTTGGCGGAGAGTAAAGCTGTTTCTCCAATATCTCATCATCTATGTTATCTGGCAGCGGCCAGCTAAGATTAGCTAAATTAGCCCTGCGCAAACATTCATGTACAGTACTGCTGCTAATTGCCAAACTATTGGCGATTTTTTGGTTTCCCATTTCAAGAGCAAATTTTAAACGTAATATTTCCCGAATTTTTCTCATTGTTATATGACCTCTCATTTTGTATCTCCAAATTTTAATTAATCTTGGAAGTACAACTTATTTTGAAAAAACAATCAGGTTTTAAATCTGATTATTGTGGGTCATTCGACATGAAAGTTTTGATCGATTTGAACTGGAATCGTTAATCGATTTGGACTGGAATTACTGATCGGTTTGGACTGGAATCATTGATCGATTTGGATCGGAATATGCAAGACATACCTTTTTTCTATAAAGGCAACAAATAACATACCTGAACTAGCAATTTCTGGCGCAGCAAAAGAATTCGATTGTACTCAACTTACACAATACATAGGTCATAAATTCGATGAATTACAAAAAAATGTAATCGTAAATAAATTCTGTGATGCCAATTCAAATGATTGTAAAAGTAATATATTAGAAACCATTAACAAAATTGAAATGGCAAGTAATATGGATGATTTAAAAGCACCTGAAACTTTATTTAAGAATTACTCTGAAAAATATATGTTTCCTAATATATTGAAAAGTGATTTTACTAAAGCGCATTGCGGTTTTGAAGCCACTGATCAAATGGTTTTAAAGAAGCTTTTTGAAAATCATCTGTTGTCAGGTACTGAAATAGATTTTTCCATATGTAATGACAAAGACCTCCCGAGTGACATGGCTGAGTCGTGTAAATTGAATCTTCCGTCCAAACCTACCTTTGGGGTTGCTTTAGCAATTTTACACGAGCTTCATACTTTGTTATCAAACACCCAACTGGAGATAAAACAGGACTTGTAGTATAAGTACTACGTAACTATTCAGCGATTTTAAGCTCTGAAAGAGCGTGATAATAAGTTAACGAATTATGAAAAAAATAACACGAAAGCAACTAATTATTATAGTGATTTCTTTAGCTGTAGCAGGCTTGGGATTTTTTTTAATTAAACATGTTTTTTTTAAGCATCCGGTAACATATATAACCGCAGATGTTAGCAAGCGAGATATAGAAGAAAAAGTGTTAGCAAGTGGTATTTTAAATGCATCTAAAACTGTAAAAGTTGGAGCACAAGTTTCCGGACAATTAAAAAAGTTATACGTTACTCTTGGTGATCGTGTTAAAACCGGACAATTGTTAGCGGAAATTGACCCGGTAGTGGAACGAAATGAACTAAAAAGTGCAGAAGCAGCAGTAGAAGGTCTTGTAGCCAGTAAGTTTTCTAGACAAGCTTTGCTGAAGCAATATGAGTTAGCTTATCGACGCCAATTAAAAATGGTAGTTAAAGGCGCTTCTTCTCGTGCGGATTTTGAAAAAGCACAAACTCAGCTTGATAGTACCAAAGCTGAAATAGCTGCACTAGATGCCCAAATAAGGCAAGCTAAAATTACTGTTGATATTGGAGCAGCCAAGCTTGACTTCACTAAGATCATAGCCCCAATAGATGGCATAGTTGTGTCTATTGCTACCGAAGAAGGACAAACGGTGGTGTCAGCACAAACTGCGACCACAATTTTGGAACTAGCTAATCTTGATACCATCACCGTTAAAGCGGGAATCTCCGAAGCAGATGTTATGCGCATCTACCCAGGACAAAACGTTTATTTTACTACAATTGGTGACACTGATAATAAATACTACAGCAAATTGCGTGCGATCGAACCAGGACCAAATTCAAGCAAGGCTACCGGATCACCATCAGAAAGTGGTCAATCAAGTGGTAATGCAGCGATTTATTACAATGGATTATTTGATGTACCTAACCCTGGTCATAAGTTAAGAATATCGATGACGGTTCAAGTTTCTATTGTGTTACAGGAAGCAAAACAAGCATTATGCATTCCAGCTTCGGTTCTTGAGAACAAAGGAAAAGACGGCTATTACACTGTTAAAGTTTTACGTAACAATATTCCTGAAGATCATAAAGTAAAAATTGGTATTACAGATAATGTTTACACACAGGTTTTAAGTGGTCTACAAATTGGTGACAAAATAATTTTGGGTGATAGTCTATCAGCTGAAAAAAACCATAAGACCGGTGGCTCAATGGCAATAATGGGATAAAAACATGCGTAAACCACTGCTTGAATTGACGCACCTTAGTCGCTACTTTATTGCTGATGGACAAAAAACTGTTGTTTTAAAAAATATCAACTTGACCATTTATGCTGGAGAAATGATAGCTATTGTCGGAGCGTCTGGTTCGGGAAAATCTACCTTGATGAATATATTGGGATGCTTGGATCAGCCGAGTGAAGGTATTTACAAAGTTGCCGGTCAAAGAGTTGATACGCTAGATAGTGATGCTTTGGCTAAATTACGGCGTGAATATTTCGGTTTTATATTTCAACATTACCACTTATTACCACATTTAAATGCCACCCAAAATACCGAAATGCCAGCAGTTTACTCTGGAATTGATAAGGCACAACGTCACACCCGCGCCCAAGAATTGCTGAAACGTTTGGGACTTAGCGATCGTTATGAATACAGACCAAGTCAACTATCTGGTGGTCAGCAACAACGCGTAAGTATTGCACGAGCATTAATGAATGGCGGTGATGTAATTCTCGCTGATGAACCAACTGGCGCACTTGATAGTAAAAGTGGCCAAGAAATAATGAATATATTGCACGAGCTACACGAGCGTGGACACACTATTATCCTTGTTACCCACAACACAGGGATCGCTAATTACGCTGAACGTATAATTGAAATCAGTGATGGGGAAATCATTAATGATCGATCGAATTTAGAGGTAACAAAAAAAGCCTCAGTATTACCTAACAAACATCTGATAAACAAATCTGCCAGTGTTTTTCAGGCTGGTTGGTGGCGCCTTGCTGAAGCGTTCAAAATGGCGCTAATTTCGATCACAGCTCATAAAATACGTACTTTGCTCACCATGTTAGGAATAATTATTGGCATAACGGCAGTAGTTTCTGTAGTAGCAATAGGCCAAGGTACTCGTCAAAAAATAATTGCTGAAATTAACTCAATGGGCACCAATGTTATAAACATTTACTCTGGCGCTGATTGGGGTGATGACCAAGCTCAAAGCGTTCATGCCTTAGTACAATCAGATTTAGAAGTGCTTAAATCTCAAGTTTATATAGATAGTATTACTCCAGAAGCTTATAGTAGCTCGCTTTTGCGCTATAGCAATATAAAAGTTAGCGCCTCAATTACCGGTGTTAGCGAACAATATTTTCGCGTACGAGGAATAACAATAGCTCAAGGTATAGCATTCAGAACTAGTGACATACAAAGGTTGGCGCAAGTTGTAATTATAGATCACAATACTAGTAAAAAATTATTTCCGAGTCATGAGAGTCCTATTGGAAAAATAATTTTTATCGGTAACCTGCCTGCTCAAATAATTGGAGTAACGAAAGAAAAAGAAAACTCATTTGGAATGTTCGGCAGAAATCTAAATATCTGGTTGCCGTATACAACTGTTATGGGAAAGTTATTGGGACAACAACACTTTAATTCAATCGCAGCGCGCATTAAAGATGGTTTATCAAATCAAATTGCTGAAGACAGTATCACTAAATTGCTCAAAGCTCGCCATGGAAATCGCAAGGATTTTTTTATCCAAAGCATTGATAATATACTTAGAGCTGTCAAAAAAACCACTGCTAATATGACACTAATGATTTCAGCTATTGCACTCATTTCTTTATTAGTCGGTGGAATTGGCGTGATGAATATAATGTTGGTTTCAGTTTCTGAGCGTACCCATGAGATCGGTATTCGTATGGCGGTAGGAGCTAGACAAAGCGATATTATGCAACAGTTTTTGATCGAAGCAATTATCGTATGTTTGGTTGGCGGAACAATAGGTATTGCGCTATCCTATGCGATAGGATTAATTTTTTCTTTATTTGTTACTAGCATTATAATGAAATTTTCTATTATGTCATGCATGATAGCTTTTTTTTGTTCGTCATTAATAGGTATGATATTTGGTTTTTTGCCGGCACGCAATGCGGCAAAGCTAGATCCGATTGTTGCTTTGGCGCGGGATTAATAACACAATGATTTTTTCCTCACGTAAAATTTTTCTTACCCTTGCTGCTATTTTAACACTTGACTGTTTAAGTGGCTGTATACATAGTGCATATAAGGCTCCAAAAGTTTCTATGCCAAAACAGTGGCAAGAACAAACTACAACAGGTACGAATATCGCCAAGAATGAAAATTGGTGGAAACGTTTCAACGATCTGCTTTTGAATAGTTTGATTGATCGTGCTTTGCGTACTAATAATGATTTAGCCGCAGCTACTATAAAAGTGCGGCGCGCCCAACTGCAATCATCTTTAGCCAATCTTAATTTAATTCCTACGGCTACAGCTTCTGTCAGCAGCACAGGTTTTAATCGAGATTTTAAATATGAACTTAACTCACAGTCACATAGTGTTGCAGGTGAATTAAGTTATGAGATAGATTTGTGGGGCAAATTATCTAGTGCGCGTAGTGCTGCGCGCTTCGAAGCAGAAGCAACCGAAGCAGATCGTCAAAGTACAGCATTAAGTTTAATTGATACTGTTGCATCTTTATATTGGCAAGTTGCTTATCTAAACCAATGTATAGCTTTAAGTAAAGACAGTATTGACTACAGCAAAAAAGTACTAGCATTAGTTCAAGTAAGATATCATGCTGGCGAGGTTTCGCACTTTGAATTAATAAAGGCTAAGCAAAATGTTGTCACACAAGAAGTAAGTTTGAGTAAATTGTTGCAACAACGAGTCGAAGCGCGCAATGCATTAGCAATACTTTTTAATCAGGCGCCAGAAAATGGCGTCCCTGAACGAAAAACTCTGCTTATGAATAAATTACCTGCAATTGCAGCAGGCATGCCAGCCAGCGTGCTTAGAAGACGCCCAGATCTTCATGCTGCGGAATTACGCTTACGTGCATGTTTAGCTAACGTTGACGAAACACGAGCTTCTTTTTATCCTGCTCTCACTTTGACTGGAAGTGCGAGCAGTAATAGCAGTACTGGTTTGCTCAATATTCTGCAACATCCAACAGCAGCTTTAGGTGTTGGATTAAGCCTACCTTTCATCCAATGGAATACAACCAAACTTAGTATAAAAGTTTCAGAAACAAAATATGCAGAAGCTGTTGTTAATTTTAGGCAAAATTTGTATAAAGCTCTTGGCGAAGTTGAAAATGCACTTTCTGCAAACACCAAAGATCAAACCGAAGAATTATATTTAGAGCATATTTTAGTTTTGGCAAGAAAAGCGGAGCAATTGACCGAAGTAAAATATCGAGTTGGAGAAGTTGACGTTCAATCCTGGTTAGACGCACAGGAAAGCGCCCGAGCTGCTCAAATAAACGCATTAACCCATAGATTGAATAGACTTAAACATTTAATGGCTCTGTATAAATCTTTAGGTGGGGGATAAAATTATAAAATTTTTATGTTAGAAACTACATTTTTAAATTTAAAATTTAAAAATCCTTTATTGCTTGCTTCCGGCGTACGCGGTGTGACAGCTGCTAGTTTGCGGCATATGGTCAAAAAGGGTTGTGGTGGAGTTACTCTAAAATCTGTTTCTCTGCAACCACGAGCCGGCCATCCTAATCCTACTATGGTTAGCAATCGTCATTTTATAATTAATGCCATAGGGCTATCTAATCCAGGTGTTGATGAGATTAATACAGAGATTACTCAATTTAAAAAACTTTGTACTGCACCGCTAATAGCCAGCGTTTTTGCTGGAAGTGTTGACGAATTTGTAAGAGTTGCGGAAAAAATTTGTGAAACAAATGTCGATGCGTTGGAGCTTAATCTTTCGTGTCCGAATGTTACTGCTGAATTTGGTGAGCCTTTCGCTTATTCTATTCAGGCAGTTGCCGCTGTTACTAAACAGGTTAAAGCAAAAATCACTACCATTCCGCTTGTAGTAAAATTATCGCCGCAAGCATGGAATATAGCTGCTATTGCAAAGGCTGCTGAGGATAATGGTGCGAATGCTATTAATGCTATTAATACAATTAGTGGCATGGTAATTGATATCAAAGCTCGCCAACCGATTTTACATAATAAAATTGGAGGAGTATCGGGGCCAGCATTATTCCCGATAGCATTGAGATGTGTGCATGATATTTTTAAAGTGGTAAAAATTCCGATTATTGGTACTGGAGGTATTACCACGTGGGATGATGCTATCGCTATGATTATGGTTGGTGCTACGTTGCTGGGAATTGGTTCTGCGGTTTATTACCGCGGACAAACGCCGAGCCAGGGAGAGCGAAGCGATGGCGAGAAGCCCGCGGTAGCCGTCGAGAGCGAGCCGCTTTTGCGAGTGAAGACCGACGGCGACCAGTCATTGTGGCGTTTCCCAGCCGCAGGACGTCCGCGGCAACTCAAACAGTGACGCTAATTTTAGCATTATGGTAGCAGGGATGTGCCATAATGGGCTTAAATTAGCGTCACTCCGGATGTTTTTAAAAAGATTTCTGCAGAAATGGAAAATTTTATGCAACAACAAGGCATTAGATCGCTAGATGAAATTAGGGGATCTATTCATAATAAAAATTTTTAGAAATATATTGCAGAGCACAAAAAAACTGTGTACGCTACCGTTTTAATGTACAGTAAAATGCCAACATTAAAACTTAACGATTACCAGCAGAACCCCTTCTTTTTTATTTTTTCTTTTTTTTACGCTGTGTTTCTTTTTTCTACCAACTTTGATTTTTATTACAAACCTCTAATTAAGAGGTTTTTTTTTACCATTTTACAGCATAATTTCTACGATTTATTCAATGCAAACCTCAGAAGGAACCCGCTTGCCCGTTTGATATTAATGTTTTTGGATCTATGTTGTGCGACAAATCCCTTTCACTATAACTTAAACGAGGAGACACTTGATGCAAAATATCTTTCACTATGATTTTATCATTAAAAAATTTCGCGATTTCTTTCAAAACAAGAAAAAATTCGTTGAGGTTCCAGCGCAATCACGGCTATCTATTTTGGCTGCCTGTGAGGATCCAAAAACCATAACAGTGTTTAATTGAACTAAACGCTGACGCGTAACTGCCACACCAAGCTCTCAAGATCAAACC
>CAXOVY010000010.1:0-2860 GCA_964213355.1 Gammaproteobacteria bacterium | reverse complement strand
ATTGCAGAATTTGAGCGGGAATTAATTAGCGAACGTACCAAACTAGGATTAAGGAAAGCCAAGAACGTAGGCAAACGTGGAAAGGATAAAAACCAAAGAAAGAAGGGCGGGTATTATTTGAGGTATCAAAAAAAGGGTAGGGTAGAAAAAGCACCAATTTTAAGCTAAAAATATCAAAGACAAATAAACAAGCCTTTATTTACAAACTATAAATAGTATAAATAGTATAAATAGTATAAATAAATACCTTTATATATTAGCTTAATATCTTATTTAGTATAAATAAGGCAAATAAGGCGAGGCGAAAAACAAAATGAAAACATACAACGTAAAGAAAGCGTTTAAAGACCTAAGATGTCATAGGTGCAAAGAAGAGCTAAACGTAGCTGAAAGTATTTTTTAGATATCGATACTAAAATGGGATTGCCAAAACTGTAATAGGGAATTTGAGGTTTTGGCGGGATTATGAAAGTCACAGAAGCAACCAAAGCCTTTGCGGAAGAAGGCGCAGAGGAAATAATTTACCAAGGGTATTTGAAAGAAGGTGCGGTTTATTGACATCAAAGCTTTTCGACTTTGGCAGAATAGAGTATTTAAAGAAATCAAGCAGGGGAATGAAAATGACAATAAATTTTTGGAATATGAAAGACGCAGAGCAAATCAACCCAAGTATCAAAGAATTACCAACAGCAACAGGCGTGCATTGATACCAGAGGGTTTGGAAACTGAAAAACATGCTTGGGTTTGGGCATAAGAGTACAATACCCAAACGGGCAGACCGATTACGTACAGGTAAGCGGGAAGGATTATAAGATTGTGCAGCATGAGCAGGCATTTAGACCATTGATTGACGCATTAACAATAAGTGGCGTGCAAAACTTCAAATTTTCTCTTAATTCCAGCTTTCAAAAGGCAGAGTTAAGGGTTTTTACAGTTGGCGAAGGTTACGACAGCGTACAGATTGGTTTTAACGTTGTGAACAGCTTTCACGGGCACGAAACCTTAAACTATGGCATTACAATGGACAGGACAAAGCAGTATATTGAATTAGTTGGCTATAGACAGGTATGCAGTAACGGAATGGTTATAAGAGTACCACTTAGCAACGCACAGTTTGTCAAGCCAGAACTAAGGCGGGAAATTGAGACATTATTAAGCCACCAATGGCAATTTAAGCACACAGAGACAGTTTTAGACAGGGCAGACGTGATTAAGTACGTTGTTGAAGCTATGGCACTACTTAGAGAGCCAGTTGAGCAGATGATAAAGAAAGCACAGGGCACTAGATTTGACATGGATGTAGTAAAAGACCTTATCAAGCAGCACGTAGGAAACAGGCAAGCAAAGAAGGTGCTAGAACAGTACGGGCACGAAAATAGGACCTATGGGGTTTATACAACGCCATAACTTACGTTGCAAGCCATGACGCAGATATAAGCGACAAAAGCAGGAAAAGTTATTAGTTTCGCAGCAGAAATGCTTAACCTTCAAATTAACAGGTGATTCAGAATGAACGAAACAACAACAAAAATGTTATGGTTTGGCGCAACGCCATTGATATTGATAACCGCTTACTTATCACAAGCTTGGCTATGGTTTTGGACTATTGGGCTGTTTATAACAGCTATAGTTACAAATCTAAGGAGTTATTGAAATGAAAAACCCTAAGATATGCGAGTTATGCAGTTGTGATATTAGAGGGATTGCACGCAAGCTAGACGATATTATAGTTTGCCAAGATTGCTACGATGCGGAATATGATGGTTAACATGATGCATTTTAGAACGTGCAAAAAATGTAGAAAGAATTTTCATGCGACAGGCAAATATGGCAACGTTTGCGATAATTGCAACCAAAGCCCAGCAGGCAGATTATACAGGAAAATGTTAAAGAAAGAAGGTGGTTGATGATGAATATTTTAAAAAGAGTTGATGAAAGAATGACAAATTACACAATATTATACAAGTGCAACAGATGCGGTGTTAATAGTCAAGAATTAAGATTATACTGCAACAATTGCGGTATGAAACTATACAATAAAAACAGCGAGGTTAAAGTATGAAATCAATAGCAGTCAAGATAAGCGAAGATAAGCACACAAGATTGAAGAGCAAAGCAGCACAAGAGCGTAAGAGTATGCAACAGGTGCTTGAAAACCTTATACTAGAATATATAGGTTAGAATATATATATTACAAACGAGGGGTTAAAAAAATGGAAACAGTAAACCAAGTAAAAAAAACAACAAATTATAAATTATTTAGCTTTTTAAAAGAGAATAGACCAGTAACAAAAAAGCACACCACAGAAGTAGAAGAAAGCTTATTAAAAAGACAGATAGAGATACCTATAATTGTTAATAGCCATTACGAGATAATTGAAGGGCAACATAGGTTTAAAGCTTGCGAAAATTTAGGTTTGCCAGTTTATTTTATAATGTTGCCAAACGTTAAAATAGATGACATAAAAAGGCTAAACAGCACACAGAAGAATTGGGTAGCAAACGATTATATAAACTCTTACGCACTAGAAAATGAAAATTATAGGGAATTATTGCGCTTTTGTGCGGAATTTCCAGACTTTAACTTAAATTCAATAGTTAATTTATTGGTACATAATAAACATAAACCTAACGAAATAATAAAAGAAGGAAAATTTCTAATGGTTTCTGAAAATGAACAATATGCAAGGAAAATCCTTAGAGAAGTATTGAAGTTTAAAGAGAATTTTCATTTCTATAAAAATTCAATGTTTGTAAGTGCGTATGCAGCAGTAGCACAGGCAGAAGAATTTAACGCACAAAGATTTTATAAAAAAGCATTATTGGCAGGTGTTAATTTTAGATTGCAGCCAACTATAAA
>CAXOVY010000009.1:0-2439 GCA_964213355.1 Gammaproteobacteria bacterium | reverse complement strand
CAGAAAATAACGAGAAGACTATAACATGTCTCTGCAATTTAGGGAAGCGCTATAATACTCTCAAGGCAGAGAGCCAAATGATAGCGATAGCCGAAAAACTGGGTTTAAATCCAAAAGTCACTTTTGAAAACATACTGGAGAAACTAAAGAGAACTGAGGGGATAACAGCAAGCAGTGTAGAGAAGCTGGAAAACCCTAGGCTTAGACCTAAACCTAGAGATATTTTTAATAATCTGGTTGGCGGATCACCTTATGATGCTTCGTCGACAATAACAAATACTGTACTCACTTTTGAATATATTACCAAAGCAGCTAATGTAACCACTGCATCTTTTAATGACATGGTACATCAAATAGCGGTGCAACAAAAACTATTCGGTAAATCTATTCTGGGAGCAACATTCGATACGCTCAGAACCCAACCAAAAGAGTTTATAAGAGTGCTTTCTGAATCAATCGGTAAAAAAGTAAATAGGAATGATTTAAGCGTTGCAGCAGAACTGGCAAGGGTAATGGCACATGATTTACACTCAAGGTATAACGATGCTCCAGTCAATAAGCTTGCGCGAATAATGAATGCTGCAAGCGGTATTAATGCTTGGGACATTGCATCGATCCGAAACGCAGTGATGTGCAGCGCAAAAATATTGTTTTTAAATTCTAGGCTCCAGTTTGATAAATTGAATGTAGATTTAAGAAAAACGCTGTTGCAATACGGCATTGAAAGCAAGGATTGGGATTTAATCAGAAAAAATCCATTCAAGGATAAAAACGGCAGGGGTTATATCACTGTTGATTCATCCGGCTATTCCAAAGAGTCTATTGCTGAGTATTTGGGTAAAACGATAGATAAAATAACGCAAGAGGATATGGATGGGGTCAAAAAACAAGCAAGGTTTAAACTGCTAACTATGAATCAGGACGTAGTAGATTATTTTAGGCTTACGCCAGATGCTGTAGAACGTTCTCTGCCTTTTATGCGAGGTAAAGACTTTTTAACCAGAACCTTTATGCAGTTCAAGGGATATCCGATTGCACTAACCAGAAGAATATTAAGCCTCGTAATGGAAAACTCTATAGAGGGGTTTAGAGAAGATGGCTTTGTTGGTTTAGCAAAAGGTATTGTTAAAGATACGCCAGTAGCAGCCAGTTACGTTGGTGAGGGGCTTTTGCTAGGATATGTAACCAACAGCCTTTTAAGGCTCACGCAGGGCAAAACTCCTTTAGACCCGAAAGATAGTACTACTTGGATCAAATCTGCAGCTTATAGTGGCTCTGGGGGGCTTTATTACAGCGCGCTTGAGAAATTGATACAACCACATGGGACTTTAGATACTTTAGCTAGCCTTGCAGGGCCTGTGTGGTCGGATATAAATAATGTTGGGCAGATAGTAACAAAGGAAGCCAGCGAACAAAAGCTAGCTTCTGCAAATTTATACAAATTAATATCTGGCAACCTGCCCTTGATTAATTTGCCATACACCAAAGAAGCTTTTAATTATCTCATTGGTTGGCGCATATTTGAGATCACGGCCCCTAAAGCTTTTAGAAGAATGATAAAAAAAGAACAGGGGAATTGGATAATAAACCCCAAGGAGTATTTAGGATCATGATCGCCCTACCCCACAAAATTGTATTGCGTGATTATCAACAAAGAGTTTTTAACAAGTTCTTTGATTCTTCTGCTGCAAGATGCAAAAGATTTTGCTGTGAGTGGCACAGACGCTCTGGCAAGGACAAAACATTTTTTAATCTCATGATTGCTGCTGCTATTGAGACTAAAGGGGTATATTTTTACTTGTTTCCAGAAATCAAGCAGGCTAAGACAGTTATATGGGAAGGAATAGATAAAGACGGCATACGGTTTTTGGATCATATTCCCCTATCCTTGCTGGCGTGTCCGCCAAACAATTCTGATCTAAAAATCACATTAGTAAATGGCTCTATCATCAAACTAACCGGAGCTGATCGGTTTGATTCAAGGATGGGAACTGGAGCAAGGGGTATGGTTTTTTCGGAGTTTTCTTTGATGTCGCCAAGAGCTTGGGGATATTTTAGTCCTATTCTACGAGAAAATTCTGGTTGGGCTGCTTTTTTGTTCACTCCAAGAGGAGCAAGAAACCATGCTGCTGCATTGTTTGATATAAACAAAGACAATCCTGAATGGTTTTGCAATACGCTTACCGCTGGTGACACTGGTTCAATCACAAAAGATGATATAGAAAAGGAGCGTAGCTCCGGTATGCCAGAGGAAATGATTAGGCAAGAATATTATTGCGATAGACTTGCTGCCCTACCTGGCGCGTATTTTGCAAGCCAAATCTCAAAGGCAGAAAAAGAAAATAGGATATGTGATTTTTACATTAACCAGCAGCCGCCGGTATACACCTTTTGGGATTTGGGCATTAGGGATAGCACATCTGTTTGGCTTATCCAGCA
>CAXOVY010000008.1:0-115886 GCA_964213355.1 Gammaproteobacteria bacterium | reverse complement strand
TTAATTCAAAAAGTTAAGTGGGTTTTGACAGCGAACTAGTACTGGAAGATCCGCTGAAAACATCTGGTCAATCTTTAATGGATAATAATTTTACTGTCCTCGATACATTATTTAGTACGCAAGCGTGTTTAATTGCAAATAAAATAGTATTGCAGAAAAAAGCTAATGTGATTGGCGACTTTATGTGTAAGGTTGGTTTATATAATGATGTTAGTAAATTAAAAAACAGACTAGAGGAAGTATTATGACCAGAGAAGCTATTGTACAACTACTACGTAAAATGCGAAAAACAGTTGTTCCTAGATCGAATGTTTATGGTATCGCACCACTTCAAGAAGCTAATATGCCGGGAAAATTAACGAATATATTAAGAGTGTTTGAACCTATAAATTTTGTAAAAGGTAGAAAACCAAATTCGGAATATGGGGGTGTTTTTGACAAATATCACGATACATTATCCGATTCTCCTGTCACTATTGCCACTAAATTAGGTAAAAATTGGAGAGATTATAATTATCACGTAATTATTCAGTCTGCGGTTTGCAATTTTCGCTGTTTCTATTGTTACGTTGATTATAGTTTTCTTGGTGGAAAAATGGTAGAAGTAGCCGCTGACGAGGTCATAAAACAATTTTTACAAGAGCGTGAAAAAGCTTTAGTAAATGGACAGCAATATAATGTTTTGCGTATTAGTGGGGGTGAACCCATGCTTATTCCTGATTTAACACTTATATGTTTGCGTAAGATTAAAGAACTAAAACTAGATGATACTGTATGTGTAAAAACCGAAACAAATTTGTCACCATTAGCAAAAGTTAATGGTTTGGCACTAGCGGCTGAATGGGCTGATTTTGAGGAACTTTCTAAATATAAAAATTTTATAATTCATCCTACAGTGCATGGTATTAGTGCAAAAAATCTACATAATAACTGCTCTGTTGACCCAGTTGTTTTTGATATGGTTTGTGAAGGATTGCAAACTTTAATCGATTATCAATTAGATTTTTATCCATCTTTTGGAGCTAATACCACTATACCATCTGATGTTCAACCATTTTTCAATTGTTTAAAAAAGATACATAAAAATTTGCCTCTACGTTTTGCTGTACGTCCATTTAAATTTACATATGATGCAGTTTGCGAAAGAAAAGGTAGAAACAGTTTAACAATTATGACCAATCAAAATGAGGTTATTAGCAAATGGGATTCTCTTTTGCAAGAAACATATGGAGTTAAATATGCAGAAATTCCTCGTAATAAAGTTTCATTGTATTAACTGGTTTTATGGTAAGAGAGTTTAGCTATGCAGAATGATATAATCGAAAAAATTTTATTGTTTATAAGTTTTGCTGAACGCCTAAAATGTGAAATGCGGCATAGCTGGTTGTCAAGTAATAGACAAGAAAGTGTAGCTGAACATAGTTGGCAAATGTCTTTATTAGCGATATTACTGTATCAATATTTAGAACATGATGTTGATTTAGAAAAGGTATTAAAAATGATAATAGTTCATGATATTGTTGAAGCAGAAACTGGAGATATTCCCTTTTTTGAACAAGGGTTGCGAAAGGAAAACAAATTTAATTCAGAACGTAAAGCTATAGAAAAAATCAAAATGATGCTTTCTAATAATATTGGTAATGAAATTTATTTGCTTTGGTATGAGTTTGAAGCAAATCAAACAACAGAAGCTAAGTTTGTTAAAGCTTTGGATCAACTGGAAGTACAGATTCAACATAATTTAGCTATGTTTGATACGTGGCAAGAAATTGAATATAAATTGGTTTACACTAAAATGGATAAATATTGTTATCATGACAGATGTCTTAGAGATTTATGTAACGCTGTAAAATTAGCAGCGGAGGTAAAAATGCGAAATGGCGGAGTTAATATAGCTAAACTCAAAACAACTTTATCAAACCAGAATGAAATTTAATTACTGAGGTTGTTGATACCATATAAAAATTGTATGTCAAAAGTAACTATAAAAAATTTAGTTTGGATTGATTTAGAGATGACGGGACTTAATGCGAAGCGAGATCGTATTATCGAAATTGCAACAATTGTTACAGATAATTACCTGAATATTCTTGCATATGGTCCTGTATTAGCAATACATCAAGATAATAAGATATTAAATTCTATGGACATTTGGAATATCGAACAACATACTAAAACTGGACTAATTGATAGAGTGTTACAAAGTTGTATAAAAGAGGAAGAAGCAGAAGAACAAACGCTTCAATTTTTAAAAAAATATGTTAAGCCTGGGTCCTCTCCTATGTGTGGTGATTCTGTTTATAAAGATCGTTATTTTCTGTTACGTTACATGCCAAAACTTGAGCAGTTTTTTTATTACCGAAATTTAGATGTTCGCACGATAAGAATTTTGGCACAGTTGTGGCGTTCTGATGTAAAAAAAGAATTGAAAAAAAACAACCAAAATATGGCATTACAAGATATTAAAAACTCTATTGAAGAGCTAAAATTCTATCGAAAAAATTTTATTAAAATCTAAGCATTATAGATTTCATATATGTTGAAATTCAGAGGAAACGACATTATAAAAATCACTGTAAATTATGAGAGCAGTTCAATTTTAATTCATCTATTAAAGTTTCCTTTTACAAAAGAAATCTTGCTAATAAGCTATAACTATCAATATAAAGTAGGGTGAACAAAATATGAGCATGATTTTAAGGCTTAAATGTTTAATGTTTTTGTGTAGGTTATGCAATATATATATTTTGTTTATGTTACTCTATTCCTCTATTATATTTGCTGATGATAAATCAGGTGATTCTAAAGAAGAGAAAAAAGATACAGGCGCAATATTAACATTATTTACAGTATCACGAAGCAATACTATAGGGTTACCCGTTAATTATAATTCAACTGAAAGAATTGAAGAAATAGCTTATAGAGTAAATATGCACTATGAGTATAATGATGTAGACGTAAATACTTTGCTTTTGTTACGAGCTCAAGAGGTAGGGTTAGATTTAACAGAAACAGTTTTAATGCCGCCATTGGATAATATGGGAGATCAAATTGTAGAACAATTACGCGAAGAGAGATCTCGTTACAGGGAACATGTTTTGACACGAGAAAGGGAACCGAGGGCAAGAACGATATTAATTCCTGTTAATCTTAATAATATCCATTGGGTTGGTTTGGTTGTTAGATTAGATGAACATGACATAGTATCACGAATTCAATATATTGATCCATCAGGAAGTATACTTTCTGAAGATTTTATTCCTGATGAAATAAGAAGATCTCTAAGAATTGTATACGGAGATAGGATTTATATAGAAAATCTAGCATTATTGCGCCAAACAGATGAAGCAGCGTGCGGGGTATTAACGATAGAAAATTTGATTCGTGCTGCACAAAGGTTGTTTGATACGGAGGTTGTGTATGAGGAACAAACAAGATTACTTCGTGGTCATCATATTTATTTATTGGAACAATTTAGACCTGATTTACAGTTTAATTTTAGACAAGAAAACGATACGAATGAATGGGGTACCCAAAAAATTATAAATTTATCTTTACTTGCTCAGTTTGGTGATATGCAACTTTATGATTCTCCTGTTGTTGGGTTATTATCTTTGTTTAGCGATGTTTCAGCTATCCCAAATATTGTTATGTTGGGAAAATCAGGGGCTGGTAAAGGAACCTTGTCTAAAGAGCTTGCAGATAAATATGGATATACTCATGTTTCAGTAGGAGATATGTGTCGTACTATAGCTAAAGAAAAGACAAAATTGGGTATAAAATTAAATAGATGTTTCGCAAAAAAAACATTACTCCCTAATGATGTCGTTTTTAAACTTTTAGATAGAGAAATTCGAAACCTTGTTATAGAGAAAAAGTGTTTTATTCTTGATGGATTTCCACGAAATACACTCCAATTCGCTTGTTTATGTGAAATTATAGATCGGTATAGACTGAAAAACAATCTTGTAGTTATAGTAATAAGTATATCTGACGGGGAAGCTATACGTAGGCTAATAAATCGTAGAATTTGTTCTATGTGCGCCAGGAGTTACAATTTAGAAACTTTTCCACCTAAAAATAGCAATGTATGCGATAAATGTGGGGGTGCGCTTTTCATAAGAGCAGACGATAATGTTGAAGATGCAGAAAAAAGAATGGCTTTTGATAAAAGCGATACTATGCCTACAATTTGTTTATTAGAAAAAGAGCTAAATGTGTACATCGTAAATAATATTCTTCAATTATTTAAGCGATATTTGGGCTTATTAAGTTACTAACTTAATATATAATTTATATTTAATTTTTGGATAGTTTTAACTTTACTGTATGGTATATTAAAAACTATCAACGGTTATCTCTCTTCTTTTCGGGAAATTTTGATGGCTCTTATCTGGTCAATTTGTTTTGCAAGAGATGTATTTTCTCTTACTATTCTGATCATTACGCCATCTTTAGGTAGTTGTTCTGAAATGTAACGTTGTATATAAGGTAAAGCATAATCGCCACAAGAAATCGGTTCTTTTAGAAAAATTGGCAATAAATCTATTGCTGTATCAACTTGGCATATATCATCAACAATTATCTGGCTTGGGGCATTAATAAATGGATGTGTCCATTTATTAAGTCTCTGTTTCAAAAAAGTTATTCTACTCGGACGGTAATATGAACCTATAGGTGACCAAGTGATTACCGGTATTTTTTTTTGATTCGCAAAAGCAATTTCATACCCAATTCCTATGCCTCGTTTCTCGCGAGCATCAACCAAAACACAGTCACTTAAATAAACTTGTAGCAAATCTCGACCAAACAAGGACTGAACATCATTTAGATCATCGGCCCTATCCGAAGGATCCAAATAAACCATTTCAATATTTTTTTCTCGCATAATCTTGGCAAGGGAAGTTTTATTTCTATATGTCCAATAGTGATCATCATCGTTTCCTTCATAAATAGAATTATTTTTTTTAATGCCCCCTGACAAATAAACAATGAGTGTTTTCATAATAAGAGCCCCCATTTGTCTTTTAGCAATCATTTTCTAGAGGTAAGTTATAGGTATTACGCTCTTACTTGCTAAATAATTTTCTGAAACAAAACACCTTTTTTACAGGTGATCAAGTTATGTGAACGTATACTCCACATATGGAGCACAAAATGCATATTTTAGAATAGTAACATGAAATTTTGCAATATCATAAAAATTTTTTATGAATTAGCTTTATTCCATATTCCTTAGATGAAATTATAGGTCAGACAAAAAACAATTGGTGTTTATACTATAAAAATAGCTGTAATATGTTTTCTTTTTAAAAAATAAGGAACATTTTATAGATAAAAAAATTATTTTTGTGAATTTAATCGATCAATATGATTGAAATTTTGTAGTAGTGAAACTTGGTTTCTGGAACTCTAATCTAAAGCCATTAAGCTCAAACGTAGTACTCCTTTCACGTATTTAAATACGTTATGAATTAAAGCCAATTACTGATAGTGAGTCTTTTAAAAAATTACTTATTCTTACACTTGCTAAATGCGGGGGATATAAACATTTTTTGTTATCTGATTTTGCCATTAAAACAACAAGATTTGTTTCCAAAAGCAATCCTAGACAACCCCATGAATTATTACTGCTTTACATTTGGCTACAGATAAAAGCATAAATAGTTTTCCGGATGATATTATTAAAGTGATTGATGTACTGAAATAATGATAGCTGTAAATCAAATTATCTTGGAACAAAAGAGAGATGTTTCTTGAAGCGTAAAACTAATTTGTACCATAAGCTTATACTGTTATCTAAAATATCAATTTATGCAACAAAGTCTGGAAAAACTATAAAACATCCGTAAAACTTTTACGGAAATACGGAAGAAAAATGAAAGTAAGTGTTCTATATTATAGAAGCATAATAAATATATTATGTTTACATCTACAATTTTATATTAACTTATTTGGAGGAAATTATTATGATTAATGAATTAAAAACCGATCTTACTCAAGTAAGTGGAGGTTATTGTTTTTGTTGGTGTTGTCCACCAACACAAAATCCCCTTGGTTTTACTTATGAAATATTTGTGGGATTAAAAGATCAGTTACAAAACTGTGTTACAGAATGTGCTAATAAAGAGGGCTACGTATTTTCAAATTGCTACTCTCATCATATACAAAGGTCTGAGGTTCCAATACTTTGTTTCAATAACTTAAATTTAACCTATTTCTTAAAAGATAGGTTGACTTCGTAGCTTTTTTAAAAGGAGAAAATTATATGAATAAAACATATGTGGCTGAAATAAAATTTGATTACAACATTAATATTACCCTAGGAGTAGTGATCAGTGGACCTATTGAAAACATCTTTATAGAAGGAAGCTCTTATTTTAACGATATTGCTTCTAGAAATTTTGAGGCATAAGTCCCACCGCAAGAACTGCAGAATAACAATTATTTAAAATTAAATTATGAACGAATGGAGGATGATTTTATGAATATAAAAAAATTGATTGCCAAGGTTACATTTATAATCTTTTATTTTATTGGGTTATTTTTATCGCCAGTTACCATTTTCGCTACTGAAAATGGAAAAATGGGCATATATCTTTGTACTAAAGATTTAGATAGTATACGTTCGTTATCATATGTACCTTCAAGCTATGATGGTGGTAGTCGTGATAGCAACCAAGATGATTGTAAAGTCCCAAGTGAAATTTATAATAATACAAAAAGCGATGGTATTTTTATCCCATATCGTGGTTTAAATGGAAAATGTCAAGCTAAGCTTAGACACTGTTTTATAGTTCTAGCAAGAGAAAACATGGGCAAGGATTCAAATAACATAGATAATAGAGAAATGTTAAATTTGGTATTTATTGATTCGTTTGGTTTTGGCGTAGATAAAGAGGGAAAACCAGCAACTTATACAGAAAGTATATTTTCAGGAAGCGATCCTTCTTATAAGAAACAGGCTATATCATGCGAACCAGTGTTTAGTGAAAATGACTTAACCGAAGAATATCTAGAGCGGTATAAGGAGAATAATACAGCAATAAATCATAAGTGGGCTGATGCTGTGTCTGTTATGGATGGTGAAGTAGTAGTTGGATATGCACTTTTTTCTCATAATTGCTGTACAGTAGCTATAAAAGCTGTTAAGGAGATAGGAGTAGATATTGATACAATCGAACATATGTATGATATAAATTATGGAATTGGAATTAAAATTATTGGTACCTTTGATGTAGATACTATTGTTAGAGTACTTGGTAGCAAGTCTTTCAATGTTACATTTTTTAGTGAAAAGAAAGAGTAGAGAAAGAGAATTAACTTACTAAACTGGTAAGTTTGCCAAGCTGATTATTCGGAAATATTTTGGGATATAGGCAATAAGTCTAGGATATGAAAAACGTGTATACTGAAATTATAAGTATAAATACTGATAGGTAATCCACTAGCTTAACTTTGAGTAAAAATAGTTATCGTAAAATTAGAGTAACTGTTCAGCACAAGTAGCAAGAAACGCTACTTGTGCTGAAATTTTTATCAAAAACCGCAAGTAATGCAACGACAAAACGATATGCTTCGTACTGGATTAATATCAGGGGAATATTTTTCGGGAGACAAAAAGCGACTTAGTTTCATCAACAGACAAGGTAAAACTGTTTTAAGAAAAATATTGATTGGGGCTGCTTGGGTAACTATGTGGGATACTCATTAAGTGGTTCGTTGTCGTAATACCTAGTACCTAGCGGGTGGCCCCCGCGGTGACAAATTTAATTGTACACCTTAAACCATATGACGATCGATATGGCAAAAATAGCTAGTTGCTTAAGTTTAATTTCTTCGGGTTTAATTCCTCGAAGCTGCTGAAATCACTGTTAGTAGCTTTTCTGTAAGCGCAGCTATATATATGTTGTAGCACGTATGTTGTGGGTTTTGCAGGGATGTAATTGTTATCTTAAGAAAAAATGCTGGGATGAGTTTGTTAAAATTGAGTACAAAAACATTGTAGCCCTTTACCCAGCAAGGTAACGCACTGATTTTGGATGTAGCTACTGAAATTCATTTTTTGTCTAATATTTTTATTTGACATATTTAATCGTATTTCATAGGGTGTGCGCTCCAATTGATGTGTTATTTTGTTTTTTACCAAAGCAACCCATGTTAACCGATGGTATAATTTAATATTCAGCATGATTTTTAAGTAATGTTTTTTAATATTAAAAAATGTGACAAGTAATTGCAAATTTTGTTGTTCAAATAGCTACTAAAGTGATATTATTTAAAAAGATGTTAACTTTTTAACTTTGGTTAGTCTTAAAGAAGAGGGGGTAAGTATGTTGAAAAAAAATTTGTTGTTTTTGTTATTATTGTCTTTTATATCTTGTTGTGCCTGGGCGGATGAAGTAAAAGAACCCAGGATTATTAAGATAAATAATTATTTGTTAGTTTATGAAGATGTAGCAGAAAAAATTATTAAACACACAAAATGTAATAAAATAGTCAAAGAAAGTGATGATAAAATAAGGATTTGTGATAATGATCCCTTGGTTAAAGAAATTATTATGTTGTATAAGAAAGCAGAAAGCATGGCATCAGACAATGTAAAACGAAGATTCTGGGTGTTCAATGATAAAGAAGATACCGGAATTAACTTTGATAGAGAAAAAAAATTGATTGTGACACTTATATTGCCAGAGTAATTATAAGCTTGTGTTAGGTTATCAGTGGGTGGGTAAGTATGCACATTTAGTTAATTATACGAGAAATGGGTGATATGTATCCATAAATTTAAAATAGAATAAAGGAGCAAGATATGCAAGATTGTATTTTAAAAGCTGGTGTTTTTTTGGCTGTTGGTTTATTTTTGTCATCGAGTATTGCATTTGCTGAAGAGGACAAAGGGAGTAACCCTAATAAAAAGCTGGGTATATACCTTTGTACTAAGGATATAGATAGTAAACAATCGTGGCCATCTACATCTACGTCAGTATCATCAGGAAATGACAATGGTGGAGGACAAAATGTTTGTAAAGCTCCAAGCGAAATCTATAATAATGTAAAAAACGACGGTACTTTTATTCCATACCACGGGTTGGATGGGAAATGTCATGCTAAAATTAGGCATTGCTTTATGGTTCAAGCGTGGGACATAGGAAAGGGATCTAATGAAAACCACGGCGAAAGAGTATTAAATTTGGAATATAAGTATTCGTATGGTTTTGGTAAAAGAAATGGAGAAACAGCTGCCTATAGAGAAAGTATCTTTTTGGGAGAAGACCCTTCTTACAAAACACAAGCTGTGTCATGTGAGCTGATATTTAGCGAAAATGATTTAACTGAAGAGTATTTAAGTCGGTATGACTGGAATATTAATAAGGCAATGAACCATAAATGGGCTGATGTTGAATCTGCTATGGATGGTGAAATAGCGGTAGGATACGATCTTCTTTCCCATAATTGCTGTACAGTAGCTATAAAAGCTGCGCAGGAAATAAAAGCCAATACAGACGCGGTAGATCATTTATTTGATATAAATTATGGTGTTGGAACTAAATTTACTGGTATTTTGGGTGCAAGTAGTGCCCTAGTTGTAAGCTTATTACGCAGCAGTTCTGAGGAACAACAGGAGCAAAAAAAAGAAGAGGCTGCTAAGTTGATACAAGACCAACAACATAGTGAGTTATAGTAATATGTGTAAAATAGTAAGCAGCTAACGCTTTAATAAAAATTTTTGGTAAGAGAATAGTGTTTTTATCTTGTAAGTAGTGGGCTGGGTTATAGATTTCTTGAGATTTTAAGTGAAGATTTTATGTAAAAAATAAGATTAATTGTAACAAAGTAGACTGTGTAAGTTAATAACACCTCTAAAGTATCTGAAAAAGTGTGTGGTTTTGCTGTTTTTTTAATCCAAAATTTCAGTAAGGCCATAAGAAGTTTTATGCTATTTTAGGAGATGTCCTGAAGCTGTTACTAAACGTAAAACCATACATTCAGCTATTAACTATAAATAGATATCAATTAGCGACTATTTGGTGTAATCAATACGATGAGCTATATAGTATCTATCAAGTAAAATTTTTTATTAAACTTTAAAGAGTTGGATAAATTTATAGAAAAAATCAATGTGGGAGTTTTGGGTAAGTGAGTTGCGTGTTGTTGCATATTGTTGCATAAAAGTGGTGGGCGCCCCAAGTTAAAAGTCTATAAAAATCAAACAATTGTAATTTAAGCATACACTTACAAATCAGCTGCTCTGCCAACTGAGCTACGCCAGCATATACAGAATGGTAAGGCG
Source organism: Gammaproteobacteria bacterium (assembly GCA_964213355.1). Lineage (GTDB taxonomy): Bacteria > Pseudomonadota > Gammaproteobacteria > UBA9339 > UBA9339 > JBAXAM01. Next base: position 105,592 of record CAXOVY010000008.1, on the reverse strand, counting down.
CACATCGTAACCGCTTAGTTAGCCGGAGTCAATTTTACGGTTTGCATCATCTTTTTATCAAACATTGAATTTAGTTACACAATAAAGCTTGATTAAAGGCAAATTAATTTTAGGTACCAATGTTAGTGGACAATTTTTAGAGCAAAACTGTTTTAAGCTTTTTATTGTTATTCCTAAAGCATGAGCCAACTTTTCTTCCGGCATGTGTTTTTCAGTTAAAATCCGCCAAATCATTTTTCGCATGGTTTCCCTGTGCAAATACTCATTTCTTTTTTTAAGACGCCTACGTTTTAAGTTAGTCTTTACTAGGGGTATTTCCTCACAGCAACCATCGTTAGCTGGTATCTGGGTATGGTTGTCTTGAGCGATAGAAAATACAGCGTCTATTGAGGGCAACGTTGCCTTACTTATATCAATTGGCATCATTTTGCGTCTCCAACCAGCTCTGGGTTATTCGCGAGGGCTTTTGCGTATTCCGATGAAATCGATCAATCATTCCGATTCAAACCGATCAATGATTCCAGTCCAAACCGATCAGTAATTCCAGTCCAAATCGATTAACGATTCCGATCCAAACCGATCAAAAAAATCAAAGCGAAAGACCTTTGTTATAATTTAGTTATTTATCCCTCTTATTCAGATTTTCATTACGAAATTTACGCATAGAGTCGTCACCTTTTAATTCTAACCGATAAGCGTTGTGTACCAGTCGATCCATAATAGCGTCAGCCAAAGTTTTATCTCCAATGGCTTCATGCCAGAGTTTAATTGGCAGTTGACTGGTAACAATAGTAGAGCATTTTTCATGACGATCGTCTAGTAGCTCTAATAAATCACGACGTTGCTCATCTGTAAGAGGAGAAAGTCCCCAGTCGTCTAAAATCAAAACCTCGACCTTTGCCAGCTGTTTCATTTTTTTATTATAGCTACCATCGCCTCGTGCTAAACCCAAATCTGGCAGAAGTCTTGAGAGGCGACTGTAATAAACAGAGTTTCCTTCTAAACAAGCTTTATGTGCCAAAGCGCAAGCAAGATATGTTTTGCCTGTACCAGTTGCACCAATAATTAAAACATTGCGGTGCATTTTTATCCATTGGCAATTAGATAAAGTAAATACGAGCTTTTTATCAATACCACGTGATGCGCGATAATCAATATCTTCTACTGACGCTGTTTGTTTTAAAGCTGCATTGCGAAGCCTTGTTTGTAATTTTCTATTTTCACGATCACAAATTTCACGGTCAATTATTAACCCTAATCGTTCTTCGAAGCTCATACTTTCTACTTGCGGTTGATCAAGCTGGTTTTCTAATGCTTTAGCCATTCCTAGTAAACGTAGTTTTTTTAAATTTTCAATTGTTGGATGTATTAACATTTTTTCTCCTATATTATTAAATTACTGTACAGGCGGAAGCGCTGATGACAGTGACGTAACTTGAGGCGGCTAATCCCGCCTCATCAATTACAAGTTACGTCTCTAAATACTTCAGGGGTTTAAGGGGACAGCGTCCCCTTATTCAAAATAATCACCTCCTCTAATGTTTTCATGTTCTTCTTTTGTTGCTGTTAAAGTTTCCGATGAACTTACTGGCACGTTATCTAAATTATTTTTTAGAATAGACGCTATGTTGTGATAACTGTAGGCTCCTATTTTTAAAGCGCGGACACATGCTGCTTCCAACCGTAGTTCAGTATAGCTCTTACCAAGATGCAGGATCCCAAGGCATGCACGAAAGGCTAATTGTGGATGCTCTTTAGTTTCGATAACTTTCTCAACTAATTGCGCTGTTGCCATTCCTATTTTTCGAGCCCAATTAATAATTCGTTCCGGAGTCCACTCGACATATTTCTGATGAGCCTTAGGCATATGCTCTTTCAATGTTGTATGTCGTCTATGTATGTAACTGCGCATGTGAACCGCTATTCTTTTTGAACGATAAAAAATTTCAACTGTTTGATCAGTAAATCTCACATCCAAAATTTTTTTAATAAAAGTATACGGAACGCTGTAAAAGTGTTTATCCAATTCAATATGATAATCAGGACCCAGTCTTGCCTTTGCCCATTCAGCGAATTTGTAGGGCGTGCTTGGTAGTGGTTTTAAAGCTGGTTTATCTAACTTCTCAAATTGGCTTAACCGTGATCCTGATAATTTTTGGAAAGCTTGCGAATTAATTTTTTTCAATAAAATTGCTATCGGTTCATTTACTTCTACCAAACTAAAAAAAGTTTGATCGCGTAATTTTGCTAGAATTTGGTACTGTATAATTTGTACGCTTTTTTCCGCCAAACTTTTATCTTTTGGTTTTCTTACGCGCGCAGGCATAACTACAAACCCATAATGCTTTGCCAGGTCATGATAAGTTGGGTTAATATCTGGCTCATAGCGATGGGCAAGGACAGTGCAATTTTTTAAATTGTCAGGCACCGATATCTCTGGAACACCGCCGAAGAATTTAAGAGCTCGACAATGTGACTCTATCCAATCCTGCAAAGATTGTGTCATTGTCGCTTCAGCGTAGATGTATCCAGACGCGCCAAGCACAGCAACAAAAATCTGTGCTTGATGTATATAGCCTTGCCCATCGCTTATAGGAATAGTGCCTCCTGCATAATCGACAAACATTTTTTCGCCAGCTTTATGATCTTGACGCATCCATGTGTCTAATGGCTTTTTCCATAGCAAGTAAAGATCGCAAAACCGACTGTAGCCTATTCCCATTGGATACGATTCTCTGTACTCGTTCCACAGTAACATTAACGTTACGTGTTTGCGTTTTAGCTCATCATGAATTTTAGACCAATCCAACTCACCTCGCTCTTCCTTTGGTATTGCTTGTCTTGGCGGAGAGTAAAGCTGTTTCTCCAATATCTCATCATCTATGTTATCTGGCAGCGGCCAGCTAAGATTAGCTAAATTAGCCCTGCGCAAACATTCATGTACAGTACTGCTGCTAATTGCCAAACTATTGGCGATTTTTTGGTTTCCCATTTCAAGAGCAAATTTTAAACGTAATATTTCCCGAATTTTTCTCATTGTTATATGACCTCTCATTTTGTATCTCCAAATTTTAATTAATCTTGGAAGTACAACTTATTTTGAAAAAACAATCAGGTTTTAAATCTGATTATTGTGGGTCATTCGACATGAAAGTTTTGATCGATTTGAACTGGAATCGTTAATCGATTTGGACTGGAATTACTGATCGGTTTGGACTGGAATCATTGATCGATTTGGATCGGAATATGCAGGCTTTATACAAATTCTCATAAATGTGCCAATAAACTGTTTTTTTGCAGTTAGCACGCTATAAAAAAATGGCATTTTTAATGCACTATGGTAGTCTACCCATTGGAGCATGGAGCATGAGATCATTGTTTACATCCTCTTCTTTTGGTTTTTCACCCATCCGAGTGTTACCCGCGGGCGGGTTTTTTAATAATGGCTTTAAAGCCCATTGGCAGCTTTAAAACACCATGTGCTTAAAAGCTACCATAAAAAAACGCAACCGTCAAGACCCTTAAGGGTCTTTTAAGGAAAGAAGAACGACCAAAAGCTATACTTATGACAACAAAAAGCAAAAAAACAAAAAATTTTATCGCCAACCTAAAGCGACTGATTAAACACCATGAGGTGAGCATTAGAGGAATGAGTAAAGCAACCAATTTAGATCGCGCGCATTTAAATAGGTTGATTCAAGGCAAACACTCTAATCCCGGATTAGAATCGCTTGAAAAAATAGCTAACTTTTTCAAAGTATCAGTGGCACAACTAATAGGCGAACAGGAAATAAACTTTTCTCAAACGCCGAAATTAAGCAATGATGGAGAATAAGGAATCTGGTGGGCAGCCTGCCCCAGAAATCAGCTCTTTATGGATATAATTGCTTATTAGCACAAACTCATCTACCCGTAGCTGTTCTGGACGCAACGTTGGATTAATACCAATTTTCTCTAACTGCAAAGCGATAATATATTTCTTTAACCCATTACTGATTATTTTACGCCGCTGACAAAAGGCCGCGCGCACAATTTCACATAACAACTTCCCATCTTGCGCCATAACCAAATAATTTTTGCGCGGAATTAACCTTATAAAGGCTGAATCAACTTTTGGCGGTGGAGAAAATGCGCCCGAACCAACATGTAACAACAATTCTACTTCGCAGTAATATTGCACCATCACACTCAAGCGACCGTAAATTTTTGAACCTGGAGATGCAACAATCCTTTCCGCCACTTCTTTTTGTAACATAAAATGCATATCTTTTATTAGATTAATGCTTTCTATGGCTTTAAATAATAATGGCGTAGAAATGTTGTAGGGTAGGTTACCAACCAAACGAAGCGGTTGTGAAAATTGCGCAAAATCAACCTGCAAAACATCCCCCATATAAATGCGCAAATTTTCCGAGTTATTGCAGTTGTTTTTAAGCTCAGGTATTACATCACGATCAAGCTCAATTGCATCCATAGAATGCACCAATGGCAATAACTTGGCCGTTAATGCTCCTTCTCCCGGACCTATTTCGACAAGATGATCGGAGGGTTCTGGCGCAATCAAACCCACAATTCGTTCGAGAATTCTTGGATCATGCAAAAAATGCTGCCCTAGAAACTTTTTATGTAGAGATAACGTTTTCAAAGAATACCTTCGGACACCATTTCTAATATGATAGGAAATAATCCATCGAGCTAGCCACTATCCTCAATCAATAATCTTCACATATGCCGCTTCGTGTAACTCTTTGAGCCATGGTTTAAGCCGCTCTTCAAGTTTTTGGTGAAACACAAACTCTTGCGCTCGTTCTTTGGTGAATTTAGCTACCTGCGCTTGCATACCCTGGGCTTCTAACAATTTAAGCAAATGTAATCCATTTGGCGCTTTTATTGGATCAGTAAGTTGCCCAACTTGCATCTTAGCAACCTCTTTAGCAAACAGAGCCGGTAATTCATCAATTTTGCGCACGCCTAAATCAGTATTCTGCACTTGTTGTTCAGCAGTACTATATTCTTTTACTGTCCGCTCAATATCAGCCCCTTGTTTCAATTTAACAGCCATCTTTGTTGCTATATCAGTCGCAACTTTAATTTGACCAAGAGAAGCATTCTCCGGCAGCACGATTAAAATATCAGCCACATGATATTGTGAGGGAGCATTACTTATCTTTGGCGGATTGAGCAAAGCCTTTTCAACCTCTTTATCACTAACAATAATGTCTTTTCCTAAATATTGCTGCTGCACCCGACCAATTAACAGCTGCTCACGAATTTGCTCTCGATATTCTTTAACGCTTAAGCCCTCGTGCTCCTGCAATGATTTTTGCAGTTGCTCTACAGTTAAATGATTATTTTTAGCAATGTTAGAAATAACATTATCGATCTCAGCATTGCTAATCTGCATGCCAACACGCTGAGCTAGCTGCATTTGCAACAAAGAGTCAATCAAACTATCCAATGCTTGCTTACGCAACGCAGAGGCTTTAAGTGCGGCGGCGGCCGCATCATTTCCGGCTAACTGGCGACTAATAAGAGTTATTCTTTTGTCTAACTCGCTTTGCGTAATCACATCGCCATTCACAACCGCAACAATTTTATCTAAATGAGCTACAGCATAGCTTGTTGGAAGTGAAAACATTAAGAAAACCAACAAACAGAAAAAATATTTTTTAATCATAATTAAAGTCCTATAACACGTTTATCATTATAACCAGCAATACTACCAGGTAAGTTTAAGTTGCCACCCTGACCACCAAAACTCGGCCCATAACCGCTTGGATCACCTAATCCTTTAAGGAAAAATTGCAAGTAAGTCCGAGCCGCATAGTTAATATTACCAACCCCAACAAAAGTTTGGCTTCGCACCAACCGCAATGCAAAGCAACAGCTATCATACTCTAGTCCATAGAGAGCTGTTTGTGCGCGTTTGTAGCTAATATTATAGTCCAAGCCACCTAGAATATTCCAATTACGCCAAAGTCTCCACCCTATTGAACAGCTAACTCGACTTAAATCAGCATTTGGTTTTTGAGTAGAGCCGTCACCCTGAAAAATATAATTATACCCAAAATTTATTACCCTTTCTGCATTATCATTGTATTGTAAATTTATACTAGAAGTATTAAAACGCTGATTACTAGGATCCCAAGCAGCGCCGGCCTTGGCATTCACCTTCGGCGTGATAAAATATTGCAATTGCCCTACCAAAGGAGAAAGATTTTCTCCTTTCAAAGGATCAGATGTTCCATCAAGATTCACCATATGCTTATGGATACTAAGTATTTGACCAAAACCAGCGTTTAATTTTTCCTGTCCAGAATCATCAAGGAAGCGCGATGTGAGTGCGGCGGTAGCTTGGTTAGCATCACCAATACGATCAATACCACTAAACCTATTGGTACGAAATAGCTGGCTAAAATCAAGACCAGGTAAAGTAGTATCAAAAACAGGAATGTTGTCTTGGTTTTTTGTAGGAACAAACAAATAAAACAATCTTGGCTCTAAAGTTTGCGCGTAGTTGTTTTGAAAAAACTTAATATCCCGACTAAATATTACACCACTATCGACTGAAATTATTGGTAAAACACGTGTGATATTGTTTTTTGGGTCAGTAATAACCTTAGTTTGGTCGCGATCGTGAATACTATAACCCGTCGCCTGCAGTTGAACTTTCGGTGTAATATAAGCACCCATCCAATTGAGCGGCAAACTTATCCCGGATCCCACATTAAAACGCCCGCCAGCAACTACGGGCTTATATGTATTAAAATCATCACGATGCACAAAATTCACCACACCGCTGTCAATATGATAATTTAAACCGCCAGGGTTATCATAAAAATTGCCGGCCAAATCTAATTGGGGCAATCTTTTGTATAGATCGGAAGCAAGGCTCCCACCATTATTATCTTTTGTGTTAATTCGATGCAAAGTTTGAAACTCTTGCACACGACTCGAAAAACGCCAACTTGCACTAGTATAATTAATCTCTGCTTGATTAAACAATTGGTCTTCATTAATCGTGTCGACTGAACCAAAATCTTGTAAAAAATAATCATCAGTTGTGTATTTACCTGTTAATGATCCTTTCCAATGATCGTTTAAGCGCAAGTCGTTTTGTAAACTTAAAAAACCACGACTAGCTGAGGCATTTTGTAGTACCGAGCTCGCATGTCCAACGGGATAAGACTTATCACGAAAATTAATAAAAGCCCTATCGTGAGGAATATAGTTAACATTGACGTTACCTGAAGTCGCGGGTGTTAAATAATTAAACAAACCACCCAATAAAATACCGCGTTTAGTAAAAAACGTTGGTGTAAAAGTAGCATCATAATTGGGCGCCAAATTAAAGTAATAAGGTAATGGCAAAGCCAAACCAGAATCTGTAGAAGTAGACGGCACTGTAAACAAAAAACCACTCTTGCGCCTTTTATCGAGAGGAAAACTAAAATATGGAGTATAAAAGACAGGAACTTTTTTAATAAAGAATAAAGCATTAAATGCTTCACCACGACCAGCGTTGCGATCGAGGGTTAGTCTATTACTCCAAATATGCCAACTCGCCGCATCTGGAGGGCAGGAATTATAGGTTGCACGCTGCATTTTCAAAACCCCCATGGCATCACGCACTGTATGTTTGGCTTGTCCCCAAATATTAGTTATTCCTGACGGTGTATTAGACAACATGCGATAAAAACCATTATCTAGAGTATGCACTTCGCTAACAAAATTCAAATTACTCTGCTCTGCTACAATCAATCTACCATACTCATGAAAGTGAACATGACCAACTAAAACACCACCGCTAAGTTTTCCGGTCTTATTATCGCGAGAAAAAGTAACACAATCAGCACTGATTTCGCGACCAGGTTGAGTTAAAGTAACACTACCTTCGGCTACCGACGTGCCATATTGGGTAAAAATGGCGTGTTTACTAGACGTAACATTCATGGGTGTTTCTTGCATACCCTTAGGATTTGGTGTGTTTTTAATATTACTGGAATCAACATAACTACCACCACAAGGAGTACAACTCTTTGGATCTCGAACCCAACCTAAAAACTTGGCAATATCAGACGGGGTTGTTTGCCCGAACGGAGTCGCATGACATGAAGCTACAATAGCTTGGGATGAGCCTTCTGTAGCAATAGCACTTGTTGTGATAAATAAACTTATAAAGATAATTATTGTACAGCGTTTTAGCATACTTAATTTTTCTATGGGTCAAGACAATACCTTACGCAACCATACACCAATTGCAACTATTTCTTCTGGACAAACAGCGTGCTGCATTGGATAGGAAGACATCGTAACATGGTAACCCATTTCTTTAAGGAAATTACAACTTTCCATAGCCCATTTTAGCGGTATCACTGAATCGCCGGTGCCATGTAACATTAAAATAGGTATTCGTTGATTAGCAATGCTTCTTTCCGCAAAAACCATATGCGCTAATGGCAACCAGGCTGATAGTACTAAAATGCCCGCTAATTTTTCTGGATAACGAAGTCCACACTGCAAAGCCATCGCACCACCCTGTGAAAAACCAGCCAATATGATTTTTTCGCTTGGAATACCACGCGCTAACTCCTGAGCAATCAGTTCTATAATCATTCCTTCAGATTTTCTCATCCCAGCTTCATCTTCTTTAGCATGAGGCTCGAGGCTAACAAGATCAAACCAGGCACGCATTTTTGCGTTACCAGCGTACTGTACTGGTCTGACTGGCGCGTGTGGAAATACAAAACGCACTCCTAGCTCTTTCGGCAAATTCAATTGCTTGGCAATATCAAAGAAATCATGGCCACTAGCCCCCAATCCATGAAGTAGAATTACACTCGCACGCGGAGCTATTTCAGGATTAATTTCTAAAGTTCGTAACATTTTTGCTTAACCTCTGGCTAAAATAAGTTAGAATGAGCGATACTACATGGTTTAATTTACAATTATTTTAACGGACCTCTTTCGAAACCAAGTATTTTGCCATAATACAAGGCGCACGTGAAGCGAGCAAGCGGAGTTTACTTATGTGTAAAGAGCATTGCGAGTGAACATGCAACGCAGTAGTATGAGCAAAAGACGCTGGTTTCGAAAGAAATCTGATGAATATGCGAGCTACACATGATAAAGAAAGTATTAATGCTTTTAATTTGTTGTATATTGCTAAATGCAGGTGGTTGTGGTCAGTCTGGGCCTTTATACTTGCCAACGCAACAAGATAACACCAAGTGATAATTTATGTCTATTCTTTCTGCGACAATATTATTAGTTTTAATCATGAACCCCCTGGGGAATCTGCCATTTTTTCTATCAACACTCAAATCAGTCAATCCAAAAAGGCATGCGCATATTATTATTCGCGAAACTTTTTTTGCCTATTTGTTGCTGGTTGTGTTTATGCTCTTTGGGCAAATTTTTTTACGAAGCATACAAATAACTGAACAAGCTTTAGGAATCTCTGGCGGCATAATCTTATTTATAATTGCCATTCGTATGATTTTTCCAGAAGAAGTGGATCAGACAGAAAAACAGCTAACGGGAGAACCATTCTTTGTTCCATTAGCAATCCCTATGACAGCCGGACCAGGCGCCTTAACAACTGTTATGTTGTTTTCTACTACCCAACCCGAGAAAAAGTTTGTATGGATTCTTGCTATCACCGCCGCTGCGATTGTAGTTGGAACCATGCTTCTTGGTGGTCGTTATTTAAGCAAATATCTCGGCGAAAGGGGCTTGATCGCACTTGAAAAACTTTCGGGGATGATGCTTACCGCTATGGCAGTACAAATGTTTTTATCGGGAATTAATGCCTATTTTCGATTATACTAATGCCAACCATATCAACCATAATTATAACTAAAAACGAAGAGCAGAATATTGCAGCCTGTATTGAATCTATTTTATGGACCGACGAAATTATAATACTTGACTCTGGCAGCACTGATAACACCCTGGCTATTTGTAAAAAATATGCACCTAAAATCAAAATCTATACAACTGATTGGCCGGGCTTTGGTAAACAAAAAAATCGCGCCCTAGCATTTGCCACTTCTGCTTGGATTTTATCTATTGATGCTGATGAAAGAGTAACACCCGATTTAAAGCAAGAAATATTACAAAAGCTAAACAACACTAATTACACAGCTTATAAAATACCACGTTTAAATTATTTTCTGGGCAAACAAATCAAATATTGTTTCGGCAACAACACTGACGCTCCAATTAGGCTGGTAAAAAAAGATTGTGGTAAATTTTCTGATGATATTATTCATGAAAGACTTATCGTAAATGGAGCAACCGACAGACTACAAAATAAATTGCAGCACTTTTCATTTGGCAGCATAGAAGAGTTAATAAATAAAATAAATAGCTATTCTACTCTTGGTGCTATCAAACTTCACGACACGAAAAAGAAAACCAGTTATGCAAAAGCATTTGCCCATGCTTCTTGGATATTTATCAAAATCTACTTTTTAAAGCTAGGCTTCCTCGATGGCTGGCCTGGATTTATCATTGCTTTTAGCAACTTCGAGGGAGTTTTTTATAGATATGCAAAACTAAAAAATAAACTCGTTGAAAAGGAAATATAACTATGGAACCCCATAAGGTGACTCGGAATTCTGACTATCTAAAGAAAATACCAACTTTTCCTCCTAGATTGACCACATATAATAGGTTTGTGAATCATCTACAATATCTGGAAAAATTAGAGAAAAAAGATACAGATTACCCATTAGCTGCTGCCAATTTTTATTTAGAATATTATCCTGACACAAGATTATTGAAGTCAGAAGAGGCGATTTCAATATTTTTAAATCTGGAAGATGTGCCTAAAAACCTACTAAATAGCAATGAACTTTATAGTTATCATTCCGATCGTGGTAATTATTACAATTTGTTAGAAACAATCATAACACAGTATCCAAATTTAATTGATTTGGCTATAAGTGTCAATTTGCATCGAAATTTGACCCCCTAGTTGCATCGAAAATTGACCCCTCTGCCACGAGCTAAAAACTTCACTTTTACTGATCAATTTTTTGTTGTTTTTCCCTCCCTCAATCTCCAGCTTTTATCACCAGTTTCTAAGATCAAACAGTGGTGAGTAAATCTGTCAATTATCGCCTTAGTGGCTTTTATGTTACCAAAGATATCTGGCCATTCGTTGAATGCTAGATGAGTGGTTATTATTGTCGATACTTTTTCATAAAGATTAGAAAACAGTTCAAATAATAGAGGGCTGGCCTTTGGATCAATCGGCAAATAGCCTAGCTCATCAATTACAACAAGATCGAACCTTTGTAGCTTTGCCATAAATGCTGTTTCGTAGTTGTGAGACTGCGCTTTTATTAGATCTCTTGCTAGCTCAGCAAACTTATAAAACCGTATACGATAACTATTTTGTAATGCTAAGTAAGCAAGTCCAATCGCTAAATGGCTCTTTCCCGCACCACTGCCACCAATGATTAAAATATTGTAGTGGTCTTTTATAAATTTCATGCTTTTAGCATTGTCTAACGTTTCTATTTTAATTGGTAAACCTGTTGGGTCGAAGTTATCTATAGACTTCATTTGTGGTAATTTAGCTAATCCTAATTTGTACATAAAAGATCTTGTTTGTCGATAAGATGCTTCGCTTTTAAGCATAGATAGAAGCATTTGTGGCCACTCTTCTTGTGATTTTAAATCAATCATGTCATCAAAATATTGCAGCATCCCTTTTAATCCAAGAGCCCCAAATTGTTCTTTGATATTTTCATGCGACATAGATTGCCTCCTGAGATACAAGCTGATTGCTTAAAAAAGCATCGTTATAACAACATATATCTTCGCTTGGCGCTTCTATTAAATGCAGCTGTCGTTCTTCTATTTTTTCTTTTGGAGTTGCTGGAGTCAGATATTGTATGACAAAATCTGCATTACTTACTCCTATTTTTAAAGCATTTGTACACGCTTCATCAACTTTATTTAAGCCATGTTTTGATACTTGTAATAAAATTTTAATAAATTGTTTGTCACCATCTTCATGTGCTCTAAGATTATTTTGCATACTTATAAATGATGGTGGTAATTTTAAAAGCTTAAAAGGAGCGCCATTTCTTAATGCTCCAGGTTTGCGCTCAAGCGCTGGTATATAGTGCCACGGATCGTAAATTTTCTTTTTTTTCTCGAAACAACGCTCATGCTCACCTATTGTTTTTCCTTTGAATACTATAATAATTTTGTTGGTATAAGCTCTAACATCGGCAACTTCACCAACGTAATCGCAATCTACACTATACATATTGGTGTCGTAGTTTATTAAGCTGTATGATGAAACTACCGAAGGCTCAAGTTTATAAGCGTCAAATTGGTTGCGGTATTCTAGCAAACTTGGTTTCTCATCTTGATATACATCCCATACTTTTCGTCCGTTTAATTCTGGATGATTTGTTTTTTGAGCCCATTCTATGCATTCACCGAGAAGCTGTTCATTCAGTTCTTCTAAATAATTAATACAACGAAGTGGAGTAAAAAAATTTCTACGCCCAGTGTTAACTTGGCATTCTACCTGACCCTTTTCCCAACCAGAAGCTGGTGTGCATGCAATCGGTTCAAATAAATAATGAGAAGCCATTTCAGAAAAGCGTGAATTAAATTTACGGTCTTTGCCAACAAATACTTTGTTAACAGCAGTCTTCATGTTGTCAAATATGCCTTTTTTTGTAGTTCCTCCAAAAAATTGAAAGGCTTTATTGTGGGCATCAAAAACCATTTCCATTTGCTCATTTCTGTAGACAACAATTAAAAACATACGGCTGTAGCACAGTCGTATATGTGCAACCTTAACTCGCGTTAATATACCTTGTAACTCAATCTCTTCTGTACTCCAGTCAAACTGAAATGCTTCTCCTGGAGCAAACTCCAGTGGTATAAAAACCTTTTTTCCATCAGAATGATTATTACGTCTCCAATCGGTAGTAAATCTATTTATGGTTGAATAGCTCCCCTTGAAACCATTGCTGCAAAGCGTTTGGTATAATTTTTTTGCTGTATATCTTAAACGCAACGGCTGCTTAATATTTTTTTCTAACATGCTTGTTAGCTGATCTTTGAATTCTCCCATTATTGGTAACGTTTGTTTATCCCTCACGTAAGTCTTTGATGTTTTGTCGTCTCGGATAACTTTCTTTACCGTATTTTTTGATAAATTCAATTCACGAGCTATCGTTTTTATCCCCTTGTTTTGTACATAATACAGCCGCCTTATTTTCGCAATTGTTTCCACTATTATCATCCTCTTTTATCCTCTTAAAATTAGTTAAAATTTTAAGAGTAAATTTAGTAATTAGAGGGGTCAATTTTCGGTGCAACTTTATGCTCTAGAGGGGTCAATTTTACATGGAAATTGACACTGCCGCAATTAAATCAACTTGTTTCAGTGTTTCTAGTGCACGCAAAGTAATATCGTTTAAATTACCGATTGGCGTAGCAACAAGAAATAGGCTGCTTGTTTTTAACATTAAATTTTCTCGTGAAAGAATATTGTTACTTTACCCCATTCCATAGGATAAATTTTGCTTTTGGTAATTTTTATTTTCTTTGCCAGCAAAGGTCTTGAAAAAGTTATAATCCTGGTGCCAATAACCAATTGTTTTTCAAGGTGTAATGCTAAGTTGTACATGAACTCATCATTAAAACAAGTTGATGCTATATAAACGACATTCGCAGTACTAAGATCAACCCGGATAAAATCAGCTTGTATAAAGTCAATCTCACCCAACTTATTTGCATCAAAACCAGACAAATCAGGTAATTCTTTTTTACACAACTCTAGTTTTATTTGTGCTACATTTATTAAATCATCGAGTAGTTCTATACCGATGCATTTAGCAAAGGGGAAGCTAAGAGCAGCATATAAAACCAAACGGCCGCTACCAGAACCTAAATCATAAAATATTTCACCGGATCTTGGGTTTATTTCATTAAAAAGTTCATAAAGAGATGGCAAATGGCTTTCACCATAAACCAAAGAAAGATTGTCGTAAATACCATGTTTTTTGCGACAACTGATTGAAATAGTTGCGGGTGATATATCGCCGTAAAGAGAGTATAAAAAATGAATAATATCTTTTTGGTTCATGGTGTATAGTCATAACAAGAAAACCTTTAAATTGTAGTGAAATAGAGGTATTTTAGCAAACTTAAAGAGATATAATACAATGGTTAAAACTAATTCACACTTCAAGGTTGTAGTTGGCTTAGGCAAAACCGGTTTGTCGTGCGTGCGTTATTTGGCTAAACAAGGCTTTAAGGTCGCAGTAGTCGATAGTCGCATGTCACCCCCTGGATTAGAAGAACTGCAACAAAACTTTCCTGAAGTTCAAGTGCATCTAGGCGGCTTCGACAAGGAAATCTTGGCACAGGCAGATGAATTAATTGTGAGCCCAGGGGTGTCTAAACACGAACCAGCAATTGCTGCATGCGTACAGCGTGGAATTAAAGCAATTGGTGATATCGAATTATTTGCACGCGTGGCAACAGCACCGATCATTGCCATAACTGGCTCAAATGGTAAAAGCACAGTTACTAGTCTAGTTGGTCTGATGACAGAAGCAGCGGGAAAAAAAGTAAAAGTTGGTGGCAATCTTGGCGTGCCGGCGCTTGATCTGCTGAACCACGAAACCGAGCTCTACGTTCTAGAACTTTCTAGTTTTCAACTCGAAACTACATATTCACTTGAGCCAGCTGCTGCAGTGGTTTTAAATATTTCGGCAGATCATATGGATCGATATCGCAACTTAGATGAATACGCGGCTGCGAAGCAACATATTTATTCAGGTTGCCAGGTTATCATAATTAATCGTGATGAACCTTTAAGTCATGCTAATGTTTTGCTATCCAAAAAAGTTATTAGTTTTGGCACAGACGCGCCAACCAAAAATAATTTTGGCATCGCTGGTAATTACTTGGTTTATGGCACGAAAAAACTATTATCAATAGCTGAACTAAAAATAAAAGGCCTGCATAACGCGGCAAATGCTTTAGCGTCACTTGCCCTTGGTGCAGCAATCAATTTACCTCTGGCAGCAATGTTACAGACGCTACGTGAATTTCCGGGATTACCGCATCGGTGCCAATGGGTAGCAAATATTAATAACGTTGATTGGTACAATGACTCCAAAGGTACTAATGTCGGAGCAACTAAATCGGCAATTGAGGGTTTGGGATCTAGTAGTCGTGGCAAAATTGTTCTTATTGTTGGCGGTATTGGTAAAGATGCGGACTTTAGTGAGCTCTGTGATGTTGTAGCAAAATATGCGCGTGCGGTAGTTTTGATTGGTAAAGATGCTTTCTTGATTGAACAAGCTTTACTTGGTACAAGCAAAATGTTACATGCTATATCAATGGCAGAAGCCGTTGCAATTTGTGCACACGAAGCACTGCCTGGTGATGCAGTTTTACTTTCACCTGCAGCGGCAAGTTTTGACATGTTTAATAATTTTGAGCATAGGGGTGAGGTTTTTATGGCAGAGGTAAAAAAGATTCGATGAGTATTTTTTCAAAAATGAAATCTACAGTTTTTTACTATGACTATTGGCTAATATTGGTTACAGGAGCGTTGCTTGCCATTGGTTTTTTATTGCTAGCATCAGCTTCAATGGGAATTTCTGATAAACTTTATCACGGTCCATTTCACTTTTTATCACACCAAGCCATCTATCTTTTGCTGGGGATAGTGGTTGCAGCTTTTGTACTACAAATACCTTTAAGTTTTTGGGAAAAATTTGGTGGCTACTTATTGCTTGCTAGTATCTTTTTATTGATGTTGGTTTTGGTTCCGGGCGTTGGCCATCAAGTTAATGGTAGTATTCGTTGGCTGGGTTTTGGTCCAATATCATTACAGGTTTCTGAGTTTGCCAAGTTTGCCGTGATAATTTACAACGCTGGCTATTTGCTCAGACGTCAGGACGAAGTACGCGCTGGCATCAAAGGGTTCGCAAAACCTTTAATTTTGCTAGGTATAATATCGGGACTGCTCTTGCTAGAACCTGATTTTGGTGCAATTGTGGTGATGTCCCTAACATTACTGGGAATGATGTATTTGGCTGGAGCACGTTTATGGCAATTTATTATTTTGCTATTATTAGTCGGAGCAGCTTTGGGAATGTTGGCTGTTGTTTCGCCTTATCGCTTGATGCGTTTAACCTCATTTTTAAATCCGTGGGCAAAACCATTTGATAGCGGTTATCAGTTAGTGCAATCTCTTATCGCTTTTGGACGAGGCGGAATTTTTGGCGTGGGCTTAGGCAATAGTATTCAAAAATTATTCTATTTACCAGAAGCGCATACTGATTTTCTATTTGCTGTGCTGGCTGAAGAACTTGGAATTATTGGACAGGTAGTAGTTATTGGTCTATTTTCATTTTTAGTTGCAAGGGCTCTTTACTTGGGGCAGATGGCAGCGCAGGCTAAAAATTGGTTTGCCAGCCACCTAGCCTATGGTCTAGGATTGTTGCTTGGTTTGCAAATGCTTATTAATGTTGGTGTTAATCTTGGATTACTACCAACCAAAGGATTGACTTTGCCTTTTATGAGTTACGGCGGCAGCAGTATGCTATTTAATTGTGCAATAATAGCTGTTTTGTTACGTACGTATCATGAAGTTAAAAGAGATAGGATGTATACACCAAGGGCGTACTTTTTGGAAACCAAAGTTAGAACACAGTTATAAACGGTTTTGGAAATAATATATGACAAACTTTTCTCCAATGCGTCGCATAAAAAAAATCCATTTTGTTGGTGTGGGTGGATCTGGAATGAGTGGTATAGCCGAGGTTCTTTTAACTCAAGGATATAGCGTTACCGGTTCAGACCAAAACTCTAATGCTTCGACCGAGCGCTTAGCTTCACTAGGCGCAACAATATTTCAAAACCATAATGCTGAAAATATTTGCGGGGCAGATGCGGTTGTGGTTTCAAGTGCCATTGATGCCACTAATCCAGAAATTCGGGCAGCTCATACTGCACACTTGCCAATTTTACCCAGAGCGCAGATGCTGGCCGAGTTAATGCGTTTTCATTATGGTATAGCTATCGCGGGAACACATGGCAAAACAACAACTACGAGTTTAGTTGCGAGCATTCTGGCTGAAGCAAAGCTTGATCCAACTTTTGTAATCGGTGGAATACTAAACAGTGCAAGCGCCAGTGCACGTTTAGGAGCCAGCAGCTATTTTGTGGTGGAAGCAGACGAAAGCGATGCTTCGTTTTTATATTTTAATCCGATGCTTAGTGTTGTTACTAACATTGATGCCGATCATATGCAAACCTATGACAACGATTTCAATAAGCTCAAACAAGCCTTTTTAGACTTTTTACATCGATTACCTTTTTATGGATTAGCTGTTGTTTGTATAGATAACCCTGTGATTCGAGAAATTTTGCCACAAATTTCGCGCCCAGTAATTACTTATGGTTTTAGTGAAGATGCCGATGTACGCGCCTATGATTTTAAACAACAAGGGTTTAGTTGTGACTTCAAAGTTTATCGGGCGCAGCAAGATTCTGTGTTAAACATACATTTAAATTTACCAGGAAAACATAATGTATTAAATGCACTTGCCGCAATTATTGCAGCAACCACTTGTGATGTTGACGACAACACCATAAGTTCTGCATTGCAGCGATTTGCTGGTGTTGGGCGACGGATGCAACGCTGGGGTGAAATATCAATGCCTCAAGGCAATGCATCTTTAATTGATGATTATGGTCATCATCCACAGGAAATTCTGGCAACTTTGCAAGCCTTGCGCGTGGCATGGCCTAATCGCCGCTTGGTGCTCGCTTTTCAACCGCATCGTTATACTCGCACTCAAGCTCTATTTGAAGATTTTACTTCGGTATTATCCGAAGTTGATGTGTTGTTGTTGATGGAGATTTATGCTGCTAGTGAAGCGCCTATTATTGGCGTTGATAGCCGCACCCTGGCGCGTAATATTAGACAGCGTGGCAAGGTCGAGCCAATTTTTGTAGCAAATAATGATGAGTTATGCAATGTATTACCAACGGTTTTGCGCGAAGGCGATGTTTTATTGATCCAAGGAGCAGGAAGTATTGGCGCGATGGCACCAAAGCTGCAGCAAAAGTTTGGAAAGTAAATGAAAAACACTTTTCTTAAATTACGCGGTAATTTGCGACAAAATCATTTGCTAGCTGAATATACTTCTTGGAAAATTGGTGGAGCGGCAGAGTATTTTTATGAACCGGCGGATTTAGAAGATCTAAATTTTTTGCTGCAAAGCTGGAAGCAGCGGCCGATTACAATTCTTGGCGCAGCTACCAACGTTTTAGTTCGAGACAGAGGTATCAAGGGATTAGTAGTTTATTTGCGTAATTGCCTTAATGGTTTGAGTGAACTTGATGATTTTACTTTGCGGGCTGAAGCTGGAGTTGGGCTAGCGCGCTTGTTGCAAAAGTGCTTAGACTCAAGCATGTGTAATGCAGTTTTTATGGCAGGTATTCCGGGCACTGTTGGTGGAGCATTAGCAATGAATGCCGGCGCTAATGGAGATTGTATTTGGAATCACGTTACCTGCGTTGAAACCATTAATCGTTTTGGTGAAATCAAATTAAGACAAGCAAAAGAGTTTATCGCTAATTATCGCCAAGTTATTGGGCTAGCCGCAGAAGAATGGTTTGTCGCCGCGCAACTAGTTTTCACGCGCGATAATACACAAGAAATGCAGCTACAAGTAAGTGAATGTTTACAGAAACGTAGAAACTCACAACCACTTGATTTACCCAATTGTGGTTCGGTATTTCGTAATCCACAAGGTGACTATGCTGCCAGATTAATTGAAACAAGTGGACTCAAAGGTAAACAAATTGGTGGCGCTAAAATTTCGGAAAAACACGCTAATTTTATTGTTAATTGTGGCATGGCTTCAGCCGTTGATGTCGAAGCATTAATACAAGAAATCATGCTTACGGTGAAGCTTGAACACGGGGTTGATTTAGTTCCCGAAGTTCATATCTTGGGAGAAAAATAAGACTCTTTTAAAAACAAGTTGGTAAATCGGTAGCCGCAGGTTGAAGCCTACGGCCACCAATCTTTTATTTATGTACTAAATTATCTACTCAATTTTTATAAGAGCCAAAAATAAATTACGAAACCAAATAATTTAATGGTGTAATATTTTGTTTTTCAACAAGCAAACAATACGGAAAAGAGTAAAAACTCAGCAAGAAACCTCGGCAACAACAAAGACTGCAGGACGAGGCTTCGTGTTGCTATTTAAAATTATTATTATTGGTGCATTATTGGCTCTATTATGGCGTGGCCGCAGTTACACCAAACCAAATAATTTTCCGATCAGGCAAGTAAAAATTGTTTCTGCATACGAACACATTGACCAAGAATTTCTGCAAAAGACAATTGAAACTTATACTAAGAATGGCTTTTTTTATTTGAATGTAATTGGAATGAAACGACAATTGCTAAAGTTGCCATGGGTGTATGCAATCTCTGTTCAACGTAAATGGCCCGATACAGTAATTGTTAATATTATTGAGCAACAAGCAGTGCTACAGTGGGGCGACAAAGCACTTATTAACCATAAAGGAGAGGTGTTTGCTCCGCCAGTCTCTACTTTTCCAAAGGGGCTACCAGTGATTTTTGGTCCAGAGGAACACACGTTTGAGATTTTTACCTTATATCAGAAAACGCAGCAATGTTTTGAGCCGCTAGGCTTAACTATTAAACAACTATTTTTTAATCCCCAGCATTATTGGGAAATATTACTAGATAATAATACGGTGATTTATTTAAAAGAAAGCGACCCATTGAATCAGTTGGAGTTTTTAGTTGATTTTTATCGAAGAATCACTGCTGACCATAAGGGTCAACTAAAATCAATTGATTTGCGTTACTATACTGGTGGTTTTGCGGTAAAATGGGAATAGGTTACAATAATATTTATTCCAAACAATCTATGTGATAATCTGTTAGAAATTAGTATAGATTTGGGTGAGACTAAATAATATGCGCAAGAAAACTGAGAGCGATTTATTTGTTGGATTAGATATTGGAACAACTAAGGTTGTTGCTTTGGTTGGCAAGGTTGACTCGGACGGACACATTGATGTAATAGGCATTGGATCACATCCATCCCGTGGATTAAAGCGCGGGATAGTGATTAATATTGACGCTACCGTACAGTCGATTCAGCATGCTATTGAAGAAGCCGAATTAATGGCAGGATGCGAAGTTCACTCGGTTTATACCGGTATAGCTGGCAGCCATATTCGCAGCTTTAACTCACACGGTATCGTAGCAATTCGTGATCGCGAAGTTACGCAAGTAGATATTGATCGCGTTATTGATGCAGCAAAAGCTGTTGCAATTCCAGCTGACCAAAAAATTCTACATATTTTGCCGCAAGAATTTATTATAGATAATCAAGAAGGCATACGCGAACCAACTGGTATGTCTGGGGTTCGTTTAGAAGCTAAAGTACATATTGTTACTGGTGGAGTAAGTGCTGCACAAAATATAGTAAAATGTATTGAACGCTGTGGTTTGCAGGTAAGTGATATTATTTTACAGCCACTCGCATCAAGCTCTGCTGTTCTTACAGATGATGAAAAAGAATTAGGGGTCTGTTTAATAGACATAGGCGGTGGTACAACCGACATTGCAATTTTTACCGACGGTGCGATCAGACATTCCGCCGTAATTCCGATTGCTGGAGATCAAGTTACTAATGATATTGCTATAGCACTACGAACACCAACAAAATATGCAGAAGAAATTAAAATAAAATATGCTTGTGCATTGGATCGGTTAAGTGATGATATTCCTATTATCGAGGTTCCAAGTGCAGAGAAGCGGCAAATGCACGAGATTTCGCAAAAAATTTTGACAAATGTGGTTGCGGCACGCTATGAAGAATTATTTACCTTGATACTTGCTGAACTTAGGCGCAGTGGTTTTAGCGATTTAATTGCCGCCGGTATAGTGCTTACTGGTGGTGCTTCTAAAGTAAATGGCATGGTTGAATTAGCCCAACAGGTGTTTCAGCTGCCGATTCGCTCCGGTACGCCACAAAATGTTGGAGGCATGGTTGAGGTTGTTAATAATCCTATTTACGCTACGGGCGTAGGTTTATTGTTAATTGGTCATCAACATTATCAACAGGGAAAAACTGAAAACATTATTTTAAGTGAGCACAAAAGATTGTGGGATAAAATGAAGAACTGGTTTAAAGGAAATTTCTAGCAGCAACTCTACTTTAGTGCCTGTAGATAAAAATTTAACTTGAGGTGGATATGTTTGAATTATCAGATAATAACAATAGAGCTACAAGCGCTGTAATCAAAGTAATCGGCGTTGGTGGGGGCGGTGGTAACGCAATTGAACACATGATCACTGAAAATGTGGACGGTGTAGAGTTTGTTTGTGCAAATACTGATTTACAAGCATTACGTAATTCGCGAGCCAAAACATTATTACAATTAGGCGAAGAGCTAACCAAAGGGTTAGGAGCCGGTGCGGATCCTGAAATTGGACGTAGAGCTGCCGAAGAAAATCGCGAAGTGATTCGCGATATTTTAGCCGGAACCGACATGGTCTTTCTTACAGCAGGCATGGGTGGAGGCACTGGCACAGGAGCTGCTCCGATTTTTGCTGAAGTGGCAAAGGAACTTGGCATCTTAACTGTTGCCGTAGTTACCAAACCTTTCGTTTTTGAAGGGCGTAAACGCATGCTGATCGCTGATGAAGGTATCAAAAAATTAACTGCAAATGTTGACTCGTTAATTACCATTCCAAATAATAAGTTGCTTCCTGTTTTGGGAAAAAACATCAGCCTATTGAGTGCTTTTAAAGCCGCGAATGATGTATTGCTGGGTGCGGTGCAGGGTATTGCTGAGTTAATTACCAAACCGGGCTTGATTAATGTCGACTTTGCTGATGTGCGTACTGTAATGTCAGAAATGGGTATGGCCATGATGGGTACAGCCAACGCTAGCGGTGAAAACCGTGCGCGCATTGCTGCTGAAGCTGCAATTTCAAGTCCTCTTTTGGAGGATATTGATTTTAGCGGTGCCGGCGGAGTACTAGTCAATATTACTGCTGGCCCAAATATGTCAATTGGTGAATTTGAAGAAGTTGGTGATGTTGTTAAGTCATTTACTTCCGAAAACGCTACTGTGGTTGTTGGAACAGTTATTGACCCAGAAATGACTGATGAATTACGCGTAACAGTCGTTGTAACGGGCTTGGGCGGTAGAAAATTCGCGGTAGGTGATGGTGCGATTAATGTTCCAAAAGCTAATGTTAATGAAAACACCAGAGCTGCTGACGGTTCTATTGATTATCGTAAACTCGAGAAACCCACGGTGCTACGTAATACTCCCAATGTTACTATTGAAGTTGATCGCTTGTCAGCAGATGCCTTAGATAAAAATATTGAATATCTTGATATACCCGCCTTTTTGCGCAAAGAAGATAAAAAATAATAGTTTTAAAAACTAATTAACAAGTTACACTTATTGTATCAAATTGATAAACATGACTTTTTGCAGAAGTAGTTTTTTAGTAATTTCTGTAGATTATGCTATAATCGCCCTTTTTTATTTATGTGAAAAAACAATATGGTTAAACAACGTACTTTAAAGAATTTGATTCGTGCAACAGGTGTTGGGGTACATACAGGAGAAAAAATATACTTAACATTAAGACCTGCTCCTGCTAATAGTGGCGTAATTTTCCGCAGAGTTGATTTGGATCCAGCTGTTGAAATACCAGCCCTAACAGAAAACATTGGTGATACAACACTTTCATCGTGTTTGACCAAAGATAAAGTTCGTATTTCAACCATCGAACATTTAATGTCAGCCTTTGCTGGTTTGGGTATTGACAATGTTTATGTTGATGTAAGTGCACCAGAGGTTCCGATTATGGATGGCAGTGCCGGTCCATTCGTGTTTCTGATTCAATCAGCTGGTATAGAGGAACAAAACGCATCGAAACGGTTTTTAAAAATCAAACGCAAAATTAAGGTTAAAGATGGAGATAAGTGGGCATGTATTAGCCCGTACGAAGGCTTTAAGGTTTCTTTTACCATCGATTTTGACCACCCAGTTTTTCATGACCTACCCCAGACCGCAACTGTTGATTTTGTTCATACCTCGTTTGTAAAAGAAGTGAGTCGAGCTAGAACTTTTGGCTTGTTGTCAGATTATGAGCGTTTGCGTGCTAATAATTTAGCATTGGGTAGTAATTTAGATAATGCTATCGTGGTAGATGAGTATCGTGTTGTCAATGAAGATGGCTTACGCTATAGCGATGAATTTGTAAAACACAAAATGTTAGATGCAATTGGAGATTTGTACCTTTTAGGCTGCAATATTATCGGTGCTTTTAGCGCCTACAAGTCTGGGCATGCTCTCAACAATAAATTACTTAAAACCTTGCTTGCTACTAAAGACGCGTGGGAAATAGTGACATTTAAACAGGCTGAACAAATTCCATTTAGCTTTATACCGCAAAGCGCTGCAGCGGTGGCTTCGAAGTAGCAGACTAGGACTTCTTCGCCTTTTTCTTGAGCCGAGCTAATGTTTCTTGCCATAACACTTCGTTATCACTAGATAATTTTGCTGTTTTTTTCTTCTTGGGATTTGCCGCGTGAGTTGGGCGATCAACGAAGTAACGAATAGAAGTAATCATTCTGAACTCAGGCTGGGTACGTAAATTTTTTAGCATATCAGGGATAGCGTAGCGTATTCTTGTTGCCCAAGCTGCATTCTTTACCGTAACATTAACTACAGAGCCTTCTAGATTGGCAAACTGACAATTTTTAGCAAGACTTGCGTCGAGCATACTTTGAAACACAGAAGCTAAATTTCGTGTGTCTTGATTTTTTTTAATCAGCTTTGCAAGTGGAGAATTATTTTTTCCTAAAATTTCGCCAATGGTTTTCATTTGCCATATTTTACGGCATAATAATTTTTATTGCTAATACAAGACTACTACTAATACAAGACTACTATGATAACAAAAATCCTACGTAAAATATTTGGTACCCACAATGAACGTATATTGCGTGGCCTAGCAAAAAATATCGCTGCAATTAATGCGCTCGAACCACAAATGCAAGCCATGTCTGATGAAGAGCTTAAAGCAGTAACCAGCAAGTTGCGGCAGCGCCTGCAAGATGGAGTTACGCTTGGCATGGTATTGCCAGAAGCCTTTGCTGCTGTGCGCGAAGCGAGCGTGCGTACATTAGGCCTTAGACATTTTGACGTACAATTAATTGGCGGCATGGTTTTGCATGAGGGCAAAATTGCCGAAATGCGTACCGGCGAAGGCAAAACACTGGTCGCAACTTTAGCCTCTTATTTAAACGCCTTGACTGGTAAAGCCGTGCATATTATTACAGTTAATGATTATTTGGCCGAGCGTGATGCCGGCTGGATGGGTCCAATCTATAATTTCCTGGGATTAAGTGTTGGCGTAATCATAGCGGGCCAAGATCATGAAGAAAAAAAAGACGCTTATGCCAAAGATATTGTTTATGGAACGAACAATGAATTCGGCTTCGATTATTTACGCGACAACATGGCTCTTAGCCTTGAAGATAAAGTGCAGCGCGGGTTGTATTTTGCCGTTATTGATGAAGTTGATTCAATTTTGATTGATGAAGCACGTACCCCATTAATTATTTCTGGTCCCGCTGAAGATAGCGCCGAATTATACCTATGCATTAACAAACTAATTCCGAATCTAAAAAAACCAGAAAAGTCCGATGATCTTGTTTGCGATTACATCTTAGATGAAAAAACACGCCAGGCACATCTTACTGAAACCGGCTATCAACATGTTGAACAGTTATTTATTAATGCTGGTTTAATTCGCGTGGGCGAAAGCTTATACGATGTGAAAAATGTTAAGTTGATGCATTATCTTAATGCGGCTCTGCGTGCTAATACCTTATTCCAACGTGACGTTGAGTATATTGTTAAAAATGGAGAGGTGATTATAGTTGATGAACACACTGGACGTACCATGGAAGGGCGCCGTTGGTCAGATGGATTGCATCAGGCGATTGAAGCCAAAGAAAATGTACAAATCCGCAAAGAAAACCAAACTTTGGCCTCGATAACCTTCCAAAATTATTTCCGTATTTATGACAAAATTTCAGGCATGACCGGCACGGCTGACACTGAAGCTTATGAATTTCAACAAATTTATGGTTTAGAAGTTGTAGTAATTCCAACCCATATGCAGATGATTCGCAAAGATTTGCCAGATCAGATTTACTTAACTGCAAAAGAGAAATTTAATGCCGTATTGCAAGACATCAAAGAACGTAGTCAAAAAGACCAGCCAGTTTTGGTCGGTACGGCCTCAATTGAAACTTCAGAAAAATTATCCGTGTTGCTTGATAAAGCAAAAGTTAAACATGAAGTATTAAATGCCAAACAACATGAGCGGGAAGCCAGAATTATCGCCCAGGCTGGTCGCGCCGGCGCAGTAACGATTGCTACTAACATGGCTGGCCGCGGTACTGATATTGTGCTTGGTGGCAGCTTGGATGCCGAATTAGCGGATTTAGAAAATCCAACCGATGCAGAAGTGGATAAAACTAAAACCCAGTGGAAACTACATCATGATAGAGTCATAGCAGCAGGGGGGCTACATGTCATTGGTTCTGAACGACATGAGTCACGTCGCATCGACAACCAGTTGCGCGGGCGATCTGGTCGCCAAGGCGATCCTGGTTCTTCCAGATTTTATTTATCCCTCGAAGATAATTTAATGCGCATTTTTGCCTCAGATCGCATGGCAATAATCATGAAAAAACTGGGTATGAAAGAAGATGAGATGATTGAGCATCGTTTTATAACAAACGCAGTTGAAAGTGCCCAACGTAAAGTTGAAGGACATAACTTTGACATTCGTAAGCATCTTTTAGAATTTGATGATGTTGCCAATGAACAGCGTAAAGTGGTCTATGCACAACGTGATGATTTAATGCAAGAAACCAATATTGCCGAAACAATTGAATTGGTTCGTGAAGACGCGATTAATGCAATTATTGATGGCTTTATCCCACCCCAAAGTTTGGAAGAACAGTGGGATGTGTATGGTTTAGAGAGGCAATTACAGCAAGATTTAGGTGTACATTTGCTAGTAAAAAGTTGGTTAGAGCAAGATGGTTCCTTACATGAAGAATCTTTGCGCCATAAAATTTTGGTTGAGTTAACTCAAATTTATCAACAAAAAGAAGGGCAAATAACCGCAGAAACAATGCGTCATATTGAACGTTCAATCATGCTCCAGGTTTTAGATTCCCATTGGAAAAATCATTTGGCCGCGATGGATCATTTACGTGAAGGCATTCATTTGCGTGGTTATGCCCAACAAAATCCCAAACAAGAATATAAGCGTGAATCATTCCTGATGTTTAAGCAAATGTTAGAGGATGTAAAACTTGACGTTGTACGTACTCTCTATGCGATTCGGATTAAAACCAAGGAAGATGCCATAGCGATTGAAGAAGAGCGTCGTCGCATTGCCGAAAAAGAACAAAACAAAATGCATTTTATTCACGCATCTACTAGTAGCCCTATCCCAGAAGATAAAAGTAAAGAAGATGGGGAACAAAAAACTATAGAGGGTAATGAGCCTTATATACGCGAACTGCCAAAAGTTGGGCGCAATGACTTATGTCCATGTGGTTCAGGCAAGAAATTCAAACAATGTCATGGAAAATTAGGCTAAAAATTGGCTTAAAAATATACTTTATATGACTATTTTTGGTATAAAAATTACTTTTGTAAAGTAATTTTTATTTGTTGGACAACACTCTGAATTTCTGCGATCATATCGAACCTTAAGGAAATCTTAAGAAAACGTTGTAACCTAAAATCTTAAAAAACAACATAGGTGTCACTCCGTTATGTTTTCACGGAGTTCAGAAAAATTACATCAATCTCTTTCCGGCTTTGCTCTGCCGTGTTTTTAAGTTGACTCCAAAAAAAGATAAGTTTTTTATATTGCAAGCCACCTTAAGTAAGTCGTGAAAACTAGTAACTCAAGGAGGAATTGGTATGTTCACACTCCAAAAAAAGCGAGTTTTATTTATTTCCTCAATTTCAGTGCTGCTAGTGCTACTATACGGCAGCACCGCCTCTGCCCTCGGCATAAAATTTCGTCCAAAGATATGTTCTTCAGAAGAAATTGACCCAAATCAAGCTGGCTGGATTATTGAAAATCAGTATCCAACTAACTCTGCTACAATCACAATACCAGAACCTGCTGGCAGTAGCACCGGTGTTCCATCTCTGGTTACAGCTATAATGCACGGTGCAGAAGGGCGAAAGACTCAAAGACAGCGCACCTACTACAACTCAAAAAAGAAGAAAAGAAAAACCAGCATCGAATTTGTTCGATGCTTTAAATAGATAGAAATTTTAGAATTGCCGGTGTATTGCCGCTTTTAACGTTACGGATAACATGGATGGGCTGTAACAACTTTGAAAGTGGCGATACAACTGGTATTTTTCAATAATAATGCTTTCGCATTACATAAACACATGACATTTTTGATTTATGTATCATAATCCTCTTATGATTTCAGTTATTGTTTCCACTTATAATCGGCCTGATGCCTTGTGCTTAGTGTTGTTGGCTTTGGCTCAGCAAGATGTTAAAGCTTTCGAGGTAATTGTTGCTGATGATGGTTCAACCAATAAAACCAAGCAAGTTATAGAATCCTTAAAAATAAAAGTTGATTATACTCTTAGCCATGTATGGCACGAGCACTCAGACTTTCGGGCAGCGCAGATTAGAAATAAAAGCGTTGCTAATGCTTCCGGCGATTACTTGATTTTTTTAGATGGTGATTCCATACCACAAACATCATTTGTCAGACAACACCAAAAATTAGCAGAAGAGAATTATTTTGTTGCTGGTAATAGAATTTTGTTATCATCTGATTTTACCGATAGTGTGCTACAGAAACAGCTTCCTTTGCAACAATGGAATATGTGGCACTGGTTTAAAGGTTTTTGTTCCGGCTGGACTAATCGGTTTTTGCCAATTTTACCACTCGGGGGTAGGTATTGGCGCTATTTGCGACGCACTAGATGGCAGGGAGTAAAAACCTGCAACTTAGGTATGTGGAAAAAAGATTTTTTTGCTGTTAATGGGTTTGATGAAAGTTATAGCGGCTGGGGATATGAAGATTCTGACTTGGCTATCAGACTAATTCGTAATAAAGTACTACGCAAAGATGGGCATTTTGCTGTACCAGTGTTCCATCTGTGGCATCCAGAAAATGGCCGCGGCCGCGAACCAATTAATTATCAAAAATTAAAAGAAATCGAAAACTCTACGCGCATTAGGGCAACAACTGGCGTTGATCAATATAGTATTCTGCAGCAACAGCAATTCTCAACGAATATAAGGATAGCATAGAATAAAGGTAAAAAGGGTGAAATGATATGTTGTGAGTTTATTGCAAAAACGATGATAACAACAATATACGATTTAAATGACTGGTGTGCAAATCGATTTAAAGACAAACTTGGAAAAATTGATAATTCACAAAAGATAATCAAAATGCCAATCTCAGCCCACACGAAGCTTGGCCACATGCTGCCGGATGATTTCATGAAAGAGCTAAAAAAATCAGGCTGTCTGCAAGAACAACCATTTAATCAAAAAGTTCTAAACATATTAGACATTAAAACAAGAAAAATAGAAGCACACCAAAAACCAGAAAAAACATCTGAATGGCTAAAAAGAGGAATCGAAGAACTATGGAATGAAATAACGGCTACCGAGAAGATAAAATCGCATGAAACGCTCGAGCCAGGTACGGTAAAATTACGGTCACATACACAAAAAGAAATATGTAAAAAGAAAATCCAAGAATTTTTGAACAATTATGC
This sequence comes from Gammaproteobacteria bacterium, assembly GCA_964213355.1. Lineage (GTDB taxonomy): Bacteria > Pseudomonadota > Gammaproteobacteria > UBA9339 > UBA9339 > JBAXAM01. The sequence continues at coordinate 76,648 of CAXOVY010000008.1, read as the reverse complement.
TACAAAGACAGGTGCAGAATACAAGAAAGACGATCCGGAAATAAATAGAAAAATAGATCATTATCTAGAAAAGAAGGCTATGCTAGAAAAACATAACAGTACACCCCAAACGCGATTCGGTTTATTCATTGAGATGTTAAAAAGCATATTCGTACACATAGATAAAAAAGCTAGTAAAGAATTGGATGATATTGTTCGCAATATAGGTGTTGTTAAATCTGATAAAAATCTTCACCCTGTAGCAGAAGAGCAGCTAAAACTATAAAAAACTTGGCATAAACACTTAAACAGATAGCTCAACCAAAACCCCACTCCTTCAGCTAAATATGGGTAAATGATTCCGTTAGTTTGAACTAGTAAGACTATAAAAGCAGAGTTGTTCCATTAAAAATTTTAATTTTGGTTTCACCTTAACCAAAGTTCCGTCAAGGCCGAAAAATACTAGGGTCTGTTGACATTTCATTAGACTTCTTTCAAAACCCCATTTTTCGTAGCAAAATATACATGTCTAAGTACAAGAAAGGGGGGAATGATGAAATGGGAATCAATTGCAGAACTACCGTTACCGAAGTTTAGAAGGTTAACTGGAGTTAAGAAACCTACATTTATAAAGATGGTTGGTTTACTTCAAAACGCTCATAAACAAAAGAAATCATTGGGAGGACGACCGAACAAGCTATGTATAGAAGATATGCTGTTGATGACTTTGGAATATTTAAGGGAATATAGAACCTATTTTCATATCAGCAAGAGCTATGATTTAAGCGAGAGTAATGCGTATAAAATAATCAGATGGGTTGAAGATACTCTTATAAAAAGTAGAGCTTTTAGTTTACCTGGGCGCAAGGCTTTGCTAAAAAGCGATATGGAATATGAGGTTGTTTTAGTCGATGCTAGCGAAACACCAATCCAAAGGCCTAAAAAAAACAACGGTATTTTTACTCAGGAAAAAAGAAAAGACATACTATAAAGAGTCAGATAGTAGTAAGCAAAGTTAGTCAGGTGGTGATTTGTACTAATTTTAGCAATGGTAAACGCCATGATTTTCGACTGTTCAAAGAATCAGGAGTCAGATTTTTAACAAACACAGAAGTTCTTACAGACACTGGCTATCAGGGATTAAATAAAATACATGTTAACAGTAGGTTGCCGAAGAAAAAAACTAAGAAACATCCGTTAACTTTTAAGGATAAAAGCGAGAATAAAAAGTTATCGAGTCAACGGGTTCTAAACGAAAATGTTATTGGTATGCTTAAGCGATTTAAAATTATTGCTGATAAATATCGTAATCGACGAAAGCGATTTGGTCTTAGGTTCAATCTAATTGCGGGGATTTATAACTATGAATTGGTACAGCAAGGGTTTTAAAAGAAGCCTAAAATATTGGTAGGCGCAAGCTTTAGCTTGCGTGTTGAGTTTGGAGCAATACTAAAAACGCAGGCTGAAGCCTGCGCCTACCGAAAAAAGGTTTAGGTTTAGGTTTAGGTTCAGTTTAAAATAAACAACTGGCTAATTCATTTGCGCAAGATTTACAAAACTAAAAAATCAAAGTTTTGAAAGAAGTCTATTATAACGTGAAAAAATCAAAGTAAAATCTACGCGTCGAAGACGCAAATATCTTTTAGCCCAGCCTAAGCCGAGCGCTGTTAAAGTACTGCGCAAAGATAGGCATTTTACTGTACCAGTGTTCCATCTGTGGCATCCAGAAAATAGTCGCAGCCATGAGCCAGCTAATTTTCAGCGACTCTCGAGCCAATAAAAAACATTGATTAGGAACACATCTTATAGGAGACATCTAGAGATATTTTTTGTAAACTATGCCTACTACTTGACTGCAAGTAGGGATAAACACCTCTTAGTTGCTATTAAGTTGATACCAGAAAATGTAAGGCTTATAGGGAAATATTAAGGAGGAAAAAAATGCAACCTGAAATACGTTTGGCACAAGCCATTGTTCTAAGAAAATTGAAAAGATATCTAGATTTATCTGAAAGAGATCCCGAATTTTTTAAAGGATTTGAATATGGGTATTGCGCTGGACTTTCTTCTTTGTGGGCATATTCTAAATGGCTGCAAACCCAAAAAAAAGATACAGATCTTCCAAGAGATGATTACGATTGGTTTAAATCTACTATAGACTCAATTGCGAACTGGGATGAAGAAACATATAGTAATATGACTCCAGAAATGAAGCAAAATCTTGATAGATTCATTTCTCTAATTGAACTTTTTCAGCTTCCATTTAGCTACTTGCCAATAGCAGGACAACTTCAGTTAGATAAAACCCTAGAAGATGTAAAACAAAAAGCAGGAGAAGAATCTTCTGAGACACGTCATCCGACCAAAGAATATTCGATTGCTTCGGTCTTTACTTTAGACCAACTTAACAATCTACTGCAAATACCAGACATTATTCAAGAAGGTAAGATGATTTTAGTGGCTTCACCAAATCACGCTACTGCTATATTTAAACAGGGAGGTAATTATTTCTATTTTGATCCAAATAGCGAGACAGGAGAAGTTAAATGCGCCAATACTAAAAAACTTGCTGAATTAGTTTTTAAAGCTTACCACACAGATCCTTTATCATTATCACTCACCATGCAGTCCATGGATACAAAAAAAGGCGCCTATCCTAGCGTCAAGGAAGTTTTAGACAAAATTAAACCAAAAGATGAAGCGTCATATGTAAGCGGCTTAATTATGGCGGCTAAAGCAAATTGCTTAGAGTCCGTACACTACTTTTTGGAAAAAATTAAGGATAATAAAGAAGAAGAAAACACTAAAAATGTAGCTCTTTTATCTGCCATCCCTAATAACTCTATCGACGCTATTAAACTGCTCCTAGACGCTGGAGCTAATCCTGGTATTCCTATTAAAGCAGGTGCGGATAGCTTTCCCTCAGCATTTAATCTTGCAATGAAAAAAGGAAATGAAGAAATAATAAAAATGTTTATAGAAAAAATCAATGATCCATTCGTTTTAACGGATGGATTTGAACATGCTACTGCAGGAAATAGGGCTACCGCTATTGGAATACTTTTAGAAAAACAGAATTCCGTAAAATTGAATAAACTACTTAACCATATCTCTGAGCAGAAAGATATTAACATCAAAACTATAGCGCCTCTCATAGAAGCAATAGGACCTGAGATGCAGGAAGAAGAACTAAGTGCTCTCGTGCATAATAATGGCAATGTTGAGCTTATAAAATTTCTCGTAAAAAAGGGCATAAGTCCTGACAAAACCAGTAAGGATAGTGGTAAAACTGCCCTTGAATATGCCTTGAATAATAATGATGCCAATCTTGTTGAGCTGCTTGTAAACAACAGTTATGATTTGGCTGGTATAAAAAAATATCTTGATGAAAAAAGACATACTTCTGTTGAAATTGACCGCTCTCTTACCATAAGAAAAAATTCGCTTGAATTATTAGAAAACCTCGAAAAGGATCAAAAAAACGCCGCTTCTAAAATAGACGCTCTTGATAAAAAAGGCATTGATGATTTATTAGGAAATGCTCTCGTAATAGCGGCATCTCGTGACAGCGCTGTTATTCCCGTAATTATGGAAAAAGCTACAGAACAGGCAAAAAAAATTGCGCTTACTAAAGCTATTGAGCAAAATCTGACAAAGGCCATTGAGGTGCTTTTAGGAGCAGGAGTAAATCCTAATTTAGAAACAACAAATAGTAAATTTACAGCTTTAGAACTTGCTATTCACAATAAAAATGTTGATGCTATGATAGTTATTGCGGAAGGGATCACGGATATACCAACCCTTACTAATGCTCTTTTCTACGCAACTAAAAATTTTGGAAGGGACAACTATAGAGAAGCTATTGAAATACTTATAGCAGGGAAGGACGAGGAGCTTATAAAAGGGATAATTGAAAAGACAATTAACACTAACGTTACTGATGGTAGTCGTGAAGCAATCATTGGAACAATGGTAGGTAAAGTTAAAAACCCGGAGATATTACAGAAAGCATACCAATTAGCTAAGGCTAAAAATAACGCTACTGTTATTAGAGTGCTTGAGAAAAAATTACAGCAAACAAAGAGCTCAACTGATATGAGCGAGCATCTGTTACAGTTAGAAAAAACACATAAAGCCATGCTTTTAGCCATTCGACAGCATAAAGATGAAGAAAAAACTATGCTTTTAGCTATCCAACAGTATAAAGATGTGCTTGGAATTGAAATAGGCGAAGCAAATAAAATAAAAGGTAAATTAGACAGTCTTAAGCAAGAGAAAATAGGAACCTATACACCAGAAAAGGAGAGACAAATATTATCTGAGTTGCAGACGTGGATATCAAATCTCAAAAGTCTTAGTGAGCATTTTAAACTATTGAACGAAGACCTAGGAAAGATAACTCCTTCCCCAAAAAAAAACCAAGAAGAAGATCTGAGCGCGGGATTAGTTCGTATTGATACAAGTTTAGCTGATCTAAAAGAACAGTATGATACATATAGACCTAAATTTGAAAAAGCTAACGTTGTTTATACAACAGCTAACAATAAAATTAACGAATTAGAAAAACTCTCTAGTAAACTAAATAGCGTTATAGAAGAACTTAAAAAATATCAAAAAACTCTCACATACAAAATTTTGAACATCCTCAGTATTGGTTTTTATGGCAAAAAAATCAGAAATGAAATGAATAAAGTCACAAAAATTAAAGATGCGATAAGCAATGATATAGGTAAAGTCCATAAAACCGTTGATAATATCGACGTTAATACAGCTTCAGAAAGCAAAGATAAAATAAAAAAAGATCTAAATACAGCAGTTGACGTTCAAAAAAGAGTAGAAGAGGTAAATACTATTTAAAAAGACTGAAGAGAAAATATTGCCGAAATCATAATCCCAGATTGAGTATGGCAGCAGTTTTGTTCTAGTAAATTGCTCGGCTTTTTTGGGGAGGTTGAAAAACACTAGTTTTTGCATAGTAGCGCTTCAAGCACCACTGGAATACCACGGGCTAGGCAAATAATTATCGTAGTATAAACCAGCACATCACTAATTAAATTAAACACAGCATAATGGTCAGCTACCATCTGTGGCCAAAGATCTGGAGCCGGAATTAAAAAGAACAGCCAAGAAAAAGTTATAAGTTTGAACAGGCCTACCATAAAACGCATCGTTCTGCTCGCAACGAGAAATTTTCCCAAAGTAGTTTTCATTATACCAAATGGCGATATGCCTCTATGGGTATGTGGTTTACGTAAACTATCTATTAAGATGCCACGTGTTATAAGGATTATTGCCACCCAAATTGATACCATCCCAAGATTAGCTAAAATCATCCATAAAACCGATTCGATTATGCGATCAGCAGCAATATCAAATACTGCCCCAAACACCGAAGTCTCATGTCGCACCCGAGCAATATAGCCGTCTAAACCATCAAGCAAGATGTTAATAATTATTAGTGGTACATTTAAAAGTTGCCACTCTGCCTTCGCATATAAAGCAATCGCTCCGATCACAAATACTGTTGCCAGACGGATAAGTGTAATTAAATTGGCCATGAATAATATAAACACCAAAAAATAAGAATGATTATAACAGTCTGTGGTTATTTGCCCAGAGATTGCAGCAACTTTTCTAGAGTTTTGAAATCCCACAGTTTCTGATCCATAAGCTGGCTTGGGCGAACATTGTTTAAAGCACACAGAATATTAGCAGGGATCTTGGGGTTAATTTGCGCAAGATTCACAATCAACTCCTTGGTTTTTTTACGAGTTTGGTTTTCTTTAACCCCACATATTCCTTTGGTGGTTAGCGGAAACTTTTGCTCTTCTGCGTATTTAACAATGTCACTTTCCTGACAATAAGCCAACGGCCGTATAACTATCAATTTTTTATCGTTGGTTATTAACTTTGGGGGCATTGAACTAATGATGCCGTTGTAAAAAATTGACATTATTAAACTGGTGATTAAATCGTCTCGGTGATGGCCAAGAGCAATTTTGTTGTATCCATACTTTTTTGCAAAAGTATAAATATGACCGCGACGTAGGCGTGAACACAATACGCAATACGAATCTTTGGGACGTTCTTTAGTTTTTACTATATTAAAGATATTAGTTTTTACTATGGTAAATTCAAATTTGTTTTCTAGAAGCCAACCACGAATAGCATCTTCATTCCAACCAGGCAGACCTTTATCCACTATAAACACGTGCAAAACAAATTTATTTTTAGTGCGTAGTTGTAAGCGACGTAAAATTTTAGCCATGGCAAAAGAGTCTTTGCCCCCTGATAAGCAAACTAAAACACGATCGCCTTTTTGGATCATGTTGTAATCAGCGATAGCCTTGCCAGTATAGTGCTTAAGTTTTTGCTCTATTTTTGATGTCATTTTTTTGAACCAAACAACATCGATAGCTCGATTGGTATTACTGTTTTAGTAAGCGCACCAACAGAAATGTAATCAACTCCGGTTTTTGCAAATGCGCGAATATTTTTTAAATTTATACCACCGGAAATTTCCAATTTGACCCTTCCCCTGTTGATTTTTACAGCAGTACAAACTGCTTTAGGAGTAAAATTATCAAGCATGATTCTATCAGCGCTGGTAGCCAATGCTTCGCGCAATTCTTTTAGGTTCCTTACCTCAACTTCTATAGTTTTATTTGGATAAAGATTTTTTGCTTTGGCAACAGCATTGGTTATTGAACCACAAGCAGCAATATGATTTTCTTTAATTAAAATCGCATCATAAAGACTAAAGCGATGATTGCGTCCCCCACCACATGTTACCGCATATTTTTGCGCTAAGCGTAAACCAGGCAAAGTTTTGCGCGTATCTAAAATTGTAGCTTTGGTACCTTTAATTTTATTTACGAACTGATGGGTTAAAGTTGCAGTGCTCGATAAGGTTTGTAAAAAGTTTAATGCTATTCGCTCACCAGTCAATAAGGATCTTGTTGAGCCATAAAGCTTACATAAGATTTGTTTTTCATGAATCAGATTTGCATCTTGGACCAACCAAGTTATTTTTATTTTTGGATCAATTTTAGCAAAAACGGCAGTAACAAAATCGATACCACAAATAATTGCTTTTTGCTGACTGATGATATAAGCATGCGATTTAGAGGAACTGGAAATTAAACCTGCAGTAATATCTTTTCTACCTATATCTTCTTTTAATGCCAACTCTATTATTCTATTCATGTTTTTTGTGTAGGGTTAAGGAATTTTTACGCAGCCGTTTTTTCTGCCGCAAACCCCAAATAGTTGCTACTGGCCCAGAAATAGCATAGCCAGCGAAAACAACAAATAAAACTTTTGAAGGATCAAATGTGATCAAAACAAGAACTAATACTGCTATCAAAATTACAACAAAAGGCACGTGATTTTTTAACTCCGCATCTTTAAAACTGCGAAAACGGATATTGCTTATCATCAAAGTGCCAACAGCAATCATAATGAACGCTAATGCTATCGTAGCTAATTTACCAACAATTTCAAAATCATAGCATATCCAAACAAAGCTAGTAACTACAGCAGCTGCTGCGGGACAAGGCATCCCCTGAAAATATCTTTTGTCCATATTTCCAATTTGAGTGTTGAAACGAGCCAAACGCAAGGCGACTGCAACCATATAAATAAAAGCAGCAAGCCAACCAAATTTACCAAGGGCAGATAAACTCCAGGTGTAAGCCAAAAAAGCTGGCGCAACAGCAAATGACACCATATCAGCAAGGCTATCGAGCTCGGCACCGAAAGAGGTCATGGTGTTTGTCAGACGTGCTACTCTACCATCAAGGCTATCCATAATCATTGCAATAAAAATCGCAATAGCGGCATTGTCATAATTGCCGGTGAACGATGAAACAATAGCAAAAAAGCCGCCAAAAAAGGAACCAATAGTAAATAAATTTGGCAATAAATAAATCCCGCGTGACCGAGGTTCGTTAGGTATGATATTCATCTTGTATTTGCCTCCCATTAAACTACAATCAAAATCATTGATAATGAACATACCATAGCTTAATAATGTTTTTTTATGATTTGGTGTTAGATTATACCAAAATTATGACGAGTAAAAATCAAAATATTAACGAAGAGCAAATCTTTTTTGCCGGAAGTGATTATTTTTCGGTGTTGCTACATGATATTGCTCGTGCATACAAATCGATTGAACTCGAAACTTATATTTTTGAATTGGATCCTTTAGGTAAAAAAATTATCGCAGCTTTAACCAAAGCTGCCAAGCGTGGCGTGGCAGTGAGGTTACTAGTTGATGGCGCCGGTACTCCACAGTGGAACAGTCCAGCCGTTAAAAGCTTAGAGCAGGCGGGAACAGAAACGCGAGTATTTCATCCGTTCCCATGGAGATTGTGGCAATGGAGTAGATCTCATATAAAAGCACCATCTTTACTTAAATTAATTTATTTGTTCTTAAAAATTAATGCTCGCAATCATCGCAAAGTTTGCGTTATCGATAAAAAAATCGCATACGTTGGTAGTTTTAATATTTCGAAGCAGCATTTGGGCAAAAATTATGATGGAGGGGGGTGGCGAGATACGGGGGTACGTTTAGAACATATTGATCTCAAAGATCTTTTGCTGGCATTTGAAGCTGCTTGGACACATTTACCTATTCAAGAACGGATTCGCCATTTTTTCCGTCATATCCGCACCAACCCAATTATTCGTTTAAATAATGCCTGGTATCGCCGCCGAATTTTATATAAAAATTTATTGCAACGCATTAAAAGCTGTAAAAACCGGGTTTGGATTACTAATGCTTATTTTGTACCAGATAATTTTTTACTAAGATGCCTGAATGAAGCCGCATACTTGGGGATCGATGTTAGAATTTTATTGCCACAGGAATCAGATGTGGCTTTTATGCCTTGGGCTTCTCAGGCTTTTTATGCAAGACTATTGAAAGCGGGGGTGCGTATTTTTGAATATAAACCGAGTGTATTGCATGCCAAGACTTTGATTATTGACAATTGGATGACTATTGGCTCAAGCAACCTTAATCATCGGAGTTTGCGCCATGACCTTGAGGTTGATATTAATGTACGCTTGTCGGAATCAAAGCAATTATTGGAACATCAATTTTTACTCGACTTACAATCCTCTAAAGAAATTTTTTTAGTAGATTGGCAAAAACGTCCCTGGTACCAAAACCTTGTCGGAAGGGTTTTGCTTTACCTGAAATACCTAATTTAAAGATAATCCTATTTTTTCTTGCGCACAAACTTCAAATTGCTACCGCTCTTTTCAACAAAAATTTTATCTTTTGGCATAAATTTGCCCTGGAGAATATCTTGAGCTAAAGGATTCTCTAGATGCTGCTGAATGGCACGTTTTAACGGACGCGCACCATAAACCGGATCAAAACCAGCTTCGGCTAAATAATCTAAAGCTTCATCGCTCACTTCTATTTGTAGATCACGCTCCATCAAACGCTTTTGTAAACGTTTAATTTGAATACCGGTAATGATGCGAATTTGTTTGTGATCCAAACTATGAAATACCACAATCTCATCAACACGATTAATAAATTCTGGGCGAAATTTTTCTTTGACTGCATCTAAAACTAGCGCTTTTACTTTTTCGTAGCTATTTTTACCTGCTTCTTGAATATATTGTGATCCCAAATTTGAAGTCATCACAATAACGCAGTTGCGGAAATCTACAGTTCTTCCCTGGCCATCAGTTAAACGGCCATCGTCGAGAACTTGGAGCAAAATATTAAAAACATCATGATGCGCTTTTTCGATTTCATCCAATAAAATTACTGAATATGGTTTACGCCGTATGGCCTCTGTAAGATAACCGCCCTCTTCGTAACCAACATATCCTGGGGGCGCGCCGATTAGTCGTGCAACTGAATGTTTTTCCATGAACTCTGACATATCAATGCGTACCATTGCATCTTCAGTGTCAAATAAAAACCCTGCTAAAGCTTTACAAGCTTCGGTTTTGCCAACTCCAGTTGGCCCTAAAAACATAAACGAGCCAATTGGCCTGTTGGGGTCAGCAAGTCCTGCACGCGAGCGCCGAATAGCGTCGGAAACAGCTTTAATTGCTTCGTTTTGATCAATAACACGTTTATGTAGAGCGTCTTCCATCTGCAATAATTTTTCTTTTTCACCCTCAAGCATTTTGCTCACTGGAATATGCGTCCACTTCGAAACAACTTCGGCAACTTCTTCTTCCGTAACTTTATTACGCACTAAATGCGTCTCGTTTTTTTCCGCTTTGAGCGCTGCTTGTAATTGCTTTTCCAGGCTCGGAATTTTTCCATATTGCAATTCTGACATCTTGGTAAGATCAACTTTGCGCCTAGCTGCTTCCATATCAAGTTTTGCCTGATCTAAGTCTTCCTTGATTTTTTGTGCACTTTGTATTGCCGCTTTTTCTTTTTTCCAAATTTCATCCAAACCAGAATATTCTTTTTCTTGTGTTTTTAATTGCTTTTCTAAATCGGCAAAACGCTGCTTCGATGCCTCATCAGTTTCTTTTTTCAAAGCTTCGCGCTCAATTTTGAGTTGGATAATTTTGCGATTTAAACGATCTAAAACTTCTGGTTTTGAATCCATCTCCATCCGAATTTTACTTGCAGCTTCATCAATCAAGTCGATGGCTTTGTCCGGTAAATTGCGGTCAGTAATGTAGCGATGTGAAAGTGTTGCCGCAGCAACAATGGCTGAATCAGAAATATCAACACCGTGATGCAATTCATACTTTTCTTTTAACCCGCGCAAAATTGCAATTGTGTCGGGGACACTTGGTTCATCTACTAAAACTTTTTGAAAACGACGTTCTAGAGCTGCATCTTTTTCAATATATTTGCGATATTCATCCAAAGTGGTTGCACCGATACAACGTAAATCACCGCGCGCTAATGCTGGCTTTAACATGTTACCAGCATCCATAGACCCTTCCGCTTTGCCAGCACCAACAACCATATGCAATTCATCAATGAATAAAATAATTTGGCCTTCGGCTTTTACGATTTCGCTTATAACATTTTTCAGGCGCTCTTCAAATTCCCCACGAAATTTAGTGCCAGCAATTAGAGTACCCATATCTAGGGCAAGTACTAGTTTATTTTTGAGACCATCGGGAACTTCATTATTAATAATACGTTGAGCTAAACCCTCAATAATTGCTGTTTTACCAACACCAGGCTCACCGATCAAAACCGGATTATTTTTTGTGCGACGCTGCAGCACCTGGATAGTACGACGAATTTCATCATCACGCCCAATAACTGGATCTAGTTTGCCACAAGCGGCACGTGCGGTAAAATCGATGGTATATTTTTCTAAAGCTTGCCGCTGATTTTCTGCACCAGCATCAGCAACTCCTTTGCCACCACGCACATCATTAACTGCTTGTTCAAGTATGTTTTTAACTGCACCTGCATCTTTTAATATTTTGCCAATAGCACCTTTATCATCAACTGCAGCCAATAAAAATAATTCACTGGCAATAAATTGATCTTTGCGTTGTTGTGCTAATTTATCGGCAACGTTTAATAGTTTTAACAAATCATTAGAAATATGAACTTCGCCTGCCGCACCTTCAACTTTAGGTAATTGTTCTAAAGCATCGTTTAATACGCTTTGTAATTTTATAATATTAGTCCGCGCTTTTTGTAAGACATGATAAACCGTACCCTTTTGTTCAAGTAAAGCCAGCATCATATGCACTGGTTCAATAAATTGATTATCTTTGCCAATTGCTTTTGATTGGGCATCAGCTAAAGCCTCGCGAAAATTATCGGTCAGTTGTTCTAGGCGCATTTTTTATTCTCCATCAAACAATACAAATGGTACATGTTTGAACTTGTAATCTATGGGCAATAAGAAATATTTCAAGATAACGCTGTAGTATTTTATACGGTATTGCAGGAAGTTTAAATCTTTCGTTTAATGAATTATGAAAAACCGGGGTTTTACTTTAATAGAGCTATTAATCACCCTCATGATAATCGGTATTTTAGGAACTATCTCTTATCCACTATATAATGAACATTTAGTAAAAATGCGGCGTACATATGCGATAACATCACTTATGAATGCGGCTGGGAAGATGGAAGAACACTATGTTTTACACAACACCTACAATAATGTGACAATAGATAACATAAACCATTACCATCTGTATCCGACAGCAACAGACGACACCTATGTTTTACATGCCGACCCACTTGGAAAGCAAGCCGAATATGATACCTTATGTGGCTCTTTAACTTTTGATCAAAATGGTAACAGGGATATTAGCGGTGGTGGGTCTGCAGAAGAGTGTTGGCGTTAGATTTTTTCTTTTTGGGAAGAGCTGATCAATAGCATGATCGCGCCAATACATATTGCTGAATCAGCTAAGTTAAAAGTGGCGTAATGCCATTGTCCAAAATAAAAATCGAGAAAATCTACAACATGATTATAAATTATCCTATCGTATAAATTGCCCAAAGTTCCACCCAAAATCAAAGCCAAGGCTATTTTGAGCCAAGCATGCCGGACACTTATTTTAAACTGCCAAACTACTAGAAAAGCACTAACTGCAATTGCGACACCGCTAAACAACCATCCTTGCCAACCGCTAGCGCTATTTAAGAAACCAAATGCAGATCCAGTATTAAAAGTAAAAAACAAATTAAACATAGGTAGAACATTAACCGGCAATCTAAATGGCAAATATTGCAATACCAGCATTTTAGTAATGCGATCTAATACAAATATTGAAATCGCGATAAAAACCCAATAATATTTTTTAGCAAAATTCATAAGTTACCCGCGAAAATTGTAGGGTTGGTAATAAGCCGGGTTCTGTCGTGGACAACCATTTCTCTGGGATGTGTGTTACCACACACCTCAAGCGACCTACCCGAATCTTGATGCGGGCAGCACCTGTAGAAACATTAGCCTCTACTAAGATTCTTACTTGGTCTTGCTCCAAGAGGGGTTTACCGTGCCATTGTTGTCACCAACAATGCGGTGCGCTCTTACCGCACCTTTTCACCCTTACCCTACCACAAGTGGTAAGGCGGTATATTTTCTGTGGCACTTTCCGTAGGTTTGCACCTCCCAGATGTTATCTGGCTCTTTGCCCTGTGGAGCCCGGACTTTCCTCTCGACACCAAAATTGGCAGTCGAGCGATTGTCTAACCAACCCTGCGCAAGAATAACAGATCTGATAGAAATATGAAATTTACGTATTAGCGTTATTAAATGACATGCTTATTTGCTTGGTTAAAAGCATTGATTTGGTAGCGTTCATAACAAAAACTGAATGAAGATGCTAAGTTTATAAAAAATGTTAGGATCACAATATGCTTAAATTAATTACCCTCGATCGCGTTGGTGTAATCAATAAAAACACCACCTGCTATACAGCTCCTGCCACATGTTTCCATACTTCACCATCAATCGCTCCAATATAAACAATTCGTGCGAACCACTTGTATTGACAAAGAATAATGGTTACAGTAGGCTTCTATTGGGATGTTAACAGTGACAATGTGGAGAAATATGATTACAAATCTAAGATGTGATGAGGTACAGATGGTGGGTGGCGGGATCAGCTGCGAGTGTACAAACTGCGATGGAAAAGTCATACATACGGCTGAAGTACAATCCCTTGATCAATGTAAACAATTTTGTTGTACAGATAAAAAAGATTGTGGACTCATATATAATCCAAAGGATAGTTTTTCAATCTATGGGTCATGTGGCAATGAGCATGAAAAATGTCTGGGGAATTTCCTCAAAGAGTTTCTCAAAGAAATGATACCTACCGTCATTGAAATAGTAAAAAAACCGTCCCAATGGTAGGTCATTATCTAAACACGTACAACATCTCTGACACAGCCAGGTCATAGCTGATTGTGTCGTCTGGTGTTTCTAAAAATATTAAAACACATTATGTTTAAGTTAATTGTCCTCGATCGTGACGGTGTAATCAATGAAGATTCACCATTCTATATAAAATCTCCAGATGAATGGCACGCTATTCCTGGAAGTCTTGAAGCAATCGCTAAATTGCAGCATAGTGGTTATAGCGTTGCAATTGCAACCAATCAGTCTGGAATTGCCAGGCATTATTTTACCGCAGAAACTTTAGATTCCGTTCACAAAAAAATGATTGCTCAAATCACCGTTGCAGGTGGCCATCTTGATATGAATGACATTTTTGTTTGTCCCCATAGGCCAGAAGATAATTGCAAGTGCAGAAAACCAAAACCCGGGCTGTTACTGCAAGCTGCTCACAAATTTAATGTTGCTCCTGAGGAAATATTAGTTATTGGCGATGCAGTGCGCGACATTCTTGCGGCTAAAGCATGTGGAGCCGCAGCAATATTGGTCAAAACTGGTAAGGGAATGGAAACCTTAAAAGCTGAAATAGATGTTCCTATCTATGCTGATCTTGCCGAAGCAGTGGACTCACTATAAATACATTCCCCGCGTGAAGTCAAACAGTTAAATAATTAACACACCCTGTGGATAACTTTAAGATATCACGCTAGAATGACGCAATAATTTTTCAGTAAAAGAGGGCGTGTGGAACTAAAATTTTGGCAACAATGCCTTGAGCGATTACAAGACGATCTTCCAACAAAACAATTCAATACTTGGATTAGACCATTACAAGTAGAAATCGAAGAAAATGAATTGATTTTGCTTGCGCCAAACAATTTTGTGCTTGATTATATCCAAGATAATTTTCTTGCAAAAATCATTGCTATTTTACAAGATATTGGCTGCATCAATCCTAAGGTACACCTTGCTGTTGGCAGCCTTAAGCGTACTGTGGAAAAAACCGAAGCACTTACTAAACAAAAGAAAATTCCAGCCAAACCGCCCCAAACCCCCTTTCTAAATTATTTAAACAAAACTTTTACTTTTGAGAGTTTTGTTGAAGGTAAGGCAAACCAACTAGCGCGGGCAGCGGCATTACAAGTCGCAAAAAATAGCGGCAAAGCATATAATCCATTATTTATTTATGGCGGAGTGGGTCTTGGTAAAACTCACCTCATGCATGCTATCGGCAACATGATTCTAGAGCAAAATCCTAGAGCTAACGTATTATATCTGCATTCTGAACGCTTTGTTGCAGATATGGTAAAAGCTTTGCAACGTAATTCAATTAATGATTTCAAAAAATTTTATCGTTCACTCGATGCGTTATTAATAGATGACATTCAATTTTTTGCAGGTAAAGAACGCTCTCAGGAAGAATTTTTTCATACCTTCAATGCACTCCTGGACGCTGAACAACAAGTTATTTTAACTTGTGATCGTTATCCAAAAGAAATTTCTGGATTAGAAGAGCGCTTGAAATCACGCTTTGGCTGGGGATTAACTATTGCCATTGAACCGCCAGAACTCGAAATGCGTGTTGCTATTTTAAAAAGCAAAGCTGAACTTTCACAAATAGATTTGCCCAATGATGTTGCTTTTTTTATTGCCAAGCATATTCAGTCAAATGTACGAGAATTAGAGGGTGCTTTAAAAAGAGTCATTGCTAATTCGCACTTTACTGGACAACCAATTACTTTAGATTTTGCGCGCGAAGCCTTAAAAGATTTATTGGCACTCCAGGCAAAATTAGTTACGATTGATAATATTCAGAAGATGGTTGCTGAGTACTTCAAAATTAAGATTGCAGATTTGTTATCGAAACGCCGCAATCGCTCATTGGCACGGCCACGGCAAATTGCGATGACTCTCGCTAAAGATTTAACTAATCATAGCTTGCCTGAAATTGCCGACGCTTTTGGCGGTAGAGATCATACAACCGTGATGCATGCTTGTCGTACAATTAGAGCATTAGTTACCAGCAACGCTAATTTAGCAGAAGATTATCGTAACCTAATGCGGATTTTGTCTACTTAAGGAATTTAAATATGGTAAAAATTACAATTAAACGTGAGTTGTTGCTTAAACCTATGCAATTGGTGGCTGGCGTGGTTGAACGACGCCAAACCTTACCAATTCTGTCGCATATTTTGGTAACTTTACAAGATAAAAATTTAACTTTTATTGGAACAGATCTTGAGGTTGAACTCTGTGGCTTGGCACATATGGAATGGGCGATAGAAAAACCGATGGAAGTTACATTGCCAGGTAAAAAATTTTTAGATATTTGTCGTGCACTTCCAGAAAATAGTTTGCTTGAGTTGACCGAAGATCGTGGCCGTATCACCGTTTCTTCGGACAAAAGTCGCTTTGTTTTAACATCTTTGCCAACAAGAGATTTTCCACGCACACCAATACAAGAAAAATCTTTGGAATTTAGAATAACCCAAGGCGCGCTGCGAAAATTAATTGAAAAAACCTCATTTGCGATTCCACAGCAAGATGTGCGTCAGTACTTGAATGGATTACTAATTGAAGTAAAGGATGGTTTGATTCAAGCGCTTGCAACTGATGGCCACCGTCTGGCAATGAATAGTATCTCATCATCGGTTGTTGATAATTCTTTTGCTCAAGTAATAATTCCACGTAAAGGTGTTGTTGAATTATTACGTTTACTTGAAACCTCTGATGAAGAAGTTACAGTAAGTTTTAATAATAATTTTGTTCGCGTAAAAGGGAAAGATTTTGTTTTAACTTCTAAGTTAATTAGCGGTAAATTCCCAAATTACAACAAAATAATCCCCAAAAGGGGTGACAAACGAGTTGAGATAACTTGTAATGAGTTAAAACAAGCTTTAACACGTGTCGGCATTTTGTCTAATGAATTATTTCGCAGTGCTCGTTTTCAATTACACTCTAACACACTAATGCTAACAACAAATAATCCAGACCAAGAAGAAGCTGCCGAAGAATTAGTTGTTGATTATCAAGGAGAAAATTTAAACGCTATTTTTAATATCGGCTATTTTGTAGATATATTGAATATAGTTGAAACCGAAAAAATTAGTGTTTCTTTTAAAGATGGTGAAAATGGAGTTGTAATTGAAGAAGTTAATGGTAGTACGAATTGCTTATATGTTTTAATGCCGATAAGGCAATAAATCACTTAACATTTTGAATTTAAACAATTTTTAAACACAAAGCTGATCTTAGTTAATCTTTATGTCTTTATCTTTTTTTAATATTATTAATTTTCGTAATCTCGAAAACATTCATTTTGATTTCAGCAATCACTGTAATATTTTTTATGGTAAAAATGGTTCTGGTAAAACAAGTATTTTAGAGACAATTTATTACTTAGCTCTTGGGCGTTCTTTTCGAAGTCATCTTTTGCGAAGAATTATCAAATATGAAACCAATGGCTTTTCTCTTTTCGGAAAAATAGAGCAAGCAAATAATTATATTTCTGTTGGTGTTGATCGTTCGATTACTAGCGGCAAGCGCATTAAAGTTGCAGGAGAAGATGTTCCCTCAAATATAGAGATAACCAAATTATTACCTCTACAGCTTTTAAATCAAGACAGCCATAGTTTATTTGATGATGGACCAAAAATAAGGCGGCAGTTTATAGACTGGGGATTGTTTCATGTGGAACAGAATTTTTTGATTCTATGGCGCAGAGTAGAGCGAATTGTAGAACAACGTAATGCGAGCCTACGTACAAATTTTAAAATTGATTATATAAAAACGTGGGACAAAGAATTGTCTCAATTTGGTTTTGAACTACACGAGCATAGAAAAAAATATGTAGAATATTTTATTCCCATTGCACAGTCAGTTTTACAAAAACTATTATGCGATTTTTCAATAAACATATCTTATTTTGCCGGCTGGGACATTGAGCAAAATTTGACATTAATTTTAGCTGATAATTTGAAAAATGATCTACATTTTGGATATACATCAGTTGGGCCGCAGCGCGCAGACTTACGAGTAACAGTTAATAAAATTCCAGCAAAAGATGCACTATCTCGTGGACAGCAAAAATTACTACTTTATGGGCTACAAATTTCGCAAGGAATATTGCTTAGCAAATTAACTGGGAAAAGTTGTGTTTATTTGGTTGACGATTTGCCTGCAGAATTAGATTCTCAAAAAAAATCTTTAATTGCTGAGATCTTGCTAAATTTACAATCACAAATTTTTGTAACTGGACTCGCGCGCAATGACTTAGAAAATTTTTCAGATTCTCGAAACATCAAGATGTTTCATGTGGAACAAGGAATCATTACGGCGTAATTATTTGATTATAAAAGAATGTTTTTTATTTTCAATTTAATAAAAAACTTTTTATTTTGTAACGCAATTATATTAGGTAAATCTACTCTATTTACAGACTGGAAATCAGAACAACCAATTCTCTAGCGTTGCCCAAGCATAATTGAGAGATGTTTAATTATAAAATGAATATTTTTTTATTTTTAATTTAATAAAAAATTTCTTGTTTTGTAATGTAATTATATTAGGTAAATCTACGTTATTTACAGGCTGAAAATCAGAATAATTAATTCTCCAACCTTGTTGCTCAAACGCAGTTAAGTGCCCGTATTGATCAAACTTTGTTGCTTCTATTTTAGCTGGCGCCGGAAACGCTAAAACCCAATATCGCATATTAGAAATTGGCAGTCTCCAACCAAATGGGTTAAGGGACTCGCGAATACAAGCTTGTCCTGACTGACAAAATTCAACTTGGTTTGCAGTACCAAT
Organism: Gammaproteobacteria bacterium; assembly: GCA_964213355.1. GTDB lineage: Bacteria > Pseudomonadota > Gammaproteobacteria > UBA9339 > UBA9339 > JBAXAM01. The sequence goes on along the minus strand of CAXOVY010000008.1, from coordinate 58,040 downwards.
AATTTTAACGCTGTTTAAATTTAGCGGTCCTGAAATATTTATTGTGTAATCATTTTGGTTTTGCTGCCATGTGAAACTGGCTATATCTCTTTTTTTATTATGCGTAATACTAAGCGTTCCATTAATAATCCAGTTTTTGTTTTTTTTCATTTTCGCTTGGCGTTCTTGCCAAGGTATATATTTAAAAATTGGCTGCGATTGGAAATGGGCACATCCTATTAAAAATACTACTCCAACAAATAGTAAGATTATTTTAGCGTATTTCATATTTATGTTATTATCACGGAATGAAAACGATATCATTAGTTATTCCATTTTACAATGAAGGCGACACGGTTTTAGATTTTTTTAAAAAGATATTCCTCATTGTAAATGATATAAAACAATATACTTTTGAGTTTGTTTGTGTTGATGATGGTAGTGATGATACTACTTTTGCCAACCTGCTAAAAATAAAAGATGACCGCCTTAAAATCGTCCAACTTTCACGCAATTTCCGCAAAGAAGCTGCTCTGACTGCTGGAATTGATTTCGCTACTGGAGATGCGATTATTCCAATTGATGCTGATTTACAAGATCCTCCAGAATTAATAGTAGCAATGTTGCAGAAGTGGGAAGAAGGGTTTGAAGTTGTTTTAGCCAAGAGGCGAAAACGTTTAGGTGATTCATGGCTAAAAAGAAATAGCGCTAATTGTTTTTACAAACTCCATAACTGGTTAGCAGATTTTAAAATTCCTGATAATGTCGGTGATTTTCGTTTAATGGATCGAATGGTAGTAGAGGCGCTTAAAAAATTACCAGAGCGCCAGCGTTTCATGAAAGGATTGTTTGCTTGGGTTGGATTTAAAAGCACGATTATTGAATATGATCGTTCGACACGTATATCTGGAACAACCAAGTGGAATAAATGGAAATTGTGGAACTTTGCCCTCGATGGCATCACTAGCTTTAGTACCCTGCCACTACGAATATGGAGCTATCTAGGATTTTTATTGGCACTATTCGCTTTTCTCTATGGTAGTTGGATTGTGTTAAGAACAATTATCAGCGGGGTTGATTTACCAGGGTATGCTTCACTTTTTGTCGCAATTTTATTTATTGGCGGTGTTCAGTTAATAGGGATTGGCGTGCTGGGAGAGTACTTGGGTCGTGTTTATCAGGAAACCAAACAACGACCAATTTATGTGGTGCGCAAAACAGTAAATAACAAAAGCCCCCGCAACAACGCAGGGGCTTTTGGTCAAAGCTAAAACTAAAAAGGGACAAAATGTTTTTTACATCATATCTCCCATACCACCCATGCCTCCCATACCACCGCCCATACCACCACCACCATGGCTACATGTTTCTTCCTTCTTTGGAAGATCAGTAATCATGCATTCAGTAGTAATCATTAGGCCAGCAATAGATGCAGCATTTTGTAATGCCGTGCGTGTAACTTTGGTTGGATCAAGAATACCCATTTGTATCATGTCTCCAAATTCACCAGTTGCTGCGTTATAACCAAAATTGCCTTTGCCCTCAGCAACTTTATTAAGCACTACCGATGGCTCATCACCGCTATTGCTTACAATATGACGCAATGGTACTTCAAGTGCTCGACGAATAATAGCAATACCAGCATCTTGATCGTGATTAGCCCCTTTAATGGTTTTGACTGCTTGCAAAGAACGAATTAAAGCAACACCACCACCAGGAACAACCCCTTCTTCAACTGCAGCACGCGTTGCATGCAATGCGTCTTCAACCCGAGCTTTTTTCTCTTTCATCTCGATTTCAGTTGCAGCACCAACTTTGATTACGGCAACACCACCAGCAAGTTTAGCTAGTCTTTCTTGCAATTTTTCGCGATCATAATCAGAAGTGGTATTGTCAATTTCACAACGAATTTGCTCAATGCGCGCTTTAATATCTTTTTGCGCACCAGCACCATCAATAATTGTCGAATTATCCTTAGTGATAGCAATACGTTTGGCATGACCAAGATCATTTAAAGTAGCACCTTCAAGAGTCAAACCAACCTCTTCTGCAATAACTTTAGCTCCAGTTAACACTGCTATATCTTGTAACATTGCTTTACGACGATCACCAAAACCAGGTGCTTTAACTGCAGCAACTTTAACTATACCGCGAATATTGTTAACTACTAAAGTTGCTAAAGCCTCTCCTTCAACATCTTCGGCGATGATAAATAATGGTTTGCCTGATTTAGCAACCCCTTCCAATAGTGGCAGCATTTCGCGCACATTAGAGATTTTTTTATCAACAATTAAAATATAAGGTGTTTGTAGCTCAACACTCATGTTCTGCTGATTATTGATAAAATATGGTGATAAATAACCACGATCAAATTGCATACCTTCAACAATTTCTAGTTCATTTTCTAGTCCAGATCCATCTTCAACTGTGATTACACCCTCTTTGCCAACTTTTCCCATTGATTCAGCAATAATATTACCAATCGCCTCGTCTGCATTAGCAGAAATAGTACCAACTTGTGCAATTGCTTTAGCATCGGCGCATGGCTTTGAAAGCTTGACCAATTGCTCGACAACAGCCTTAACCGCAAGGTCCATACCACGTTTAAGATCCATTGGATTCATGCCGGCCGCTACAGCTTTTACGCCTTCGGTCAACATGCTTCTTGCCAATACAGTTGCAGTAGTAGTGCCATCGCCAGCAATATCTGAAGTCTTCGATGCAACTTCTTTCACCATCTGTGCACCCGCATTCATGTACCTACATTTAAGTTCGATTTCTTTAGCAACTGATACACCATCTTTAGTAATTGTTGGGGCACCAAAAGATTTTTCTATTACAACATTACGTCCTTTGGGACCAAGAGTTACGGCAACTGCATCAGTTAATAAATTAACACCTTGTAACATTAGGTGACGTGCATCACCACCAAATTTTAAATCTTTAGCTGACATATTTTAATTCCTCCGCTTATTGAAAACTGCTAAAACATTTTCTTCACACATACATGATAATAAACACTTATTGGACAATAGCCAAAATGTCTTCTTCACGCATGATGACATATTCTTTTCCATCAATTTTGACTTCAGTGCCAGAATATTTACCGAACAACACTTTGTCACCCACTTTAACTTCCATATGATGAACCTGACCATCCTTTGATAAACCACCCTTACCAACAGCAAAGACTTCACCACGGGTTGGTTTTTCATTGGCAGCTGTATCTGGAATCACAATACCACCGGCAGAGGTACGCTCTTCTTCCATACGCTTAATGACCACGCGGTCATGTAAAGGACGAATTTTTGACATGTAGCTCTTCTCCTGATTATTAATTATTGTTGTTTTATGGATATAGCTTGGCGTGTTTTTATGCTTTTGCTATATTTTTTAGCACTCTAATAAAAAGAGTGCCAATGATAATCAAGTGGGGGTTAATGTCAATACTTCAATCCCTACACAACAAAATATCTTGTCGTTGATTGGGTAGGCACAGGATAAAACTCTGTTCATTAACTTATTATCACACTCTTCCAGAACTAATAATTTAGTTTTACCTTGCTTCTAAAATAATGTTCGCCATATCTGGGTAATGAACAAGGCTTTAGTCCGTGTTTCATCCATCATAACACTCATCAATTATACAGCTATCTTCATTGAACTTGCTTCGATTATGGACAAAACATCAATTTTTTGTTAAATTGTAATTCAATTTTGAATTATAAATGAGAATCATCTATGGATATAAGAAAAATAAAAAAACTTATTGATTTAGTAAATGAAAATAATATTGCTGAACTTGAGATTCATGAAGAAAAAGAATCTATCCGTGTAACACTGAACAAATCTATAGCTAACTTTGAACAGATTATGCAGACATCTACGCCAATAATGCAGCAATCTAATCAAAAATCGCTATTAGAGCCAAGCAAAACAGAAGCTATTATCGCAAAACATACCGTAAATTCTCCAATGGTCGGTTCAGTTTATCTTTCAGCTACACCCGGATCTAAGCATTTCGTAGATATCGGACAACAAGTTAAAACTGGCGACACCCTTTGTTTAATTGAAGCCATGAAAATGTTCAATAGAATCGAATCTGATAGATCAGGAACTATAACTGCACGCTTGGTTGAAAATGCTCAAGCGGTCGAGTATGGGCAACCGTTATTTGTTATTGAGTAAAAACCTATAAACAAGGGTGAATCCGTGAAAAAAGTTTTAATAGCAAACCGTGGTGAAATCGCTTTAAGGATACAACGAGCTTGTTACGAGCTCGGGATTAAAACTGTCGCCGTTTACTCAAGCGCTGATCGAGAGTTGATGCATGTACAACTTGCCGACGAAGCTGTTTGCATTGGACCACCACCATCGGCAGACAGTTATCTTAACATTCCCGCTGTAATTAGCGCCGCAGAAATTACCGGAGCTGACGCCATTCATCCTGGCTATGGCTTTCTTGCTGAAAATGCTAATTTTGTCGAACAGGTTGAAAAAAGCGGTTTCACTTTTGTCGGCCCCAACCATGAGACCGTTCGCACTATGGGTAATAAAATAGCCGCACTTCACACAATGAAACAAGCCGGCATTCCCTGCATACCTGGTTCTGATGGCCCCTTAAGTAAAAATGATCATGAAAACGTTATTCTTGCAAAAAAAATTGGTTATCCAATAATTATAAAAGCTGCCGCTGGTGGTGGTGGACGCGGCATGCGTGTAGTACACGACGAAACCGAGTTGCTAAATTCAATTTCTATGACACGAGCTGAAGCAAGTTCTGCATTTGGTGATCCAACTATCTACATGGAAAAATTTTTGCAAAACCCACGCCATATTGAAGTTCAAGTTTTGGGTGATGGCAAGGGATATGCTATTTATCTTGGTGAACGTGATTGCTCAATGCAGAGACGACACCAAAAAGTTCTCGAGGAAGCTCCTGCCATTGGCATTACTTCAAAACAACGGGAAGATATTGGCGATCAATGCGTTGCTGCTTGCCGTAGGTTAAAATATCGTGGCGCCGGTACATTTGAATTTCTATATGAAGATGGCAAATTTTACTTTATTGAAATGAATACACGCATCCAAGTTGAGCATTCAATTACCGAAGAAACAACCGGAATTGATATTGTTAAGTGGCAAATTTTAGTTGCCGCTGGTGAAAAATTAAGCATAAGAGGCAAAGAAGTTCAGATCCATGGACACGCAATCGAATGTCGAATTAATGCCGAAGATCCAGATAATTTTATGCCTTGCCCAGGGAAAATTAATGTTTTCCATGCGCCTGGTGGTCCTGGAATTAGGGTTGATTCGCATATTTACCAAAGCTATGTTGTTCCTCCATTTTATGATTCCTTAATTGGTAAGATTATTAGCTATGGCAAGACTCGAGAAATTGCCATAGTAAAGATGAGAAATGCGCTAAAAGAAATTGTAATAGAAGGAATAAAAACAAACATACCACTACATCAACGTATTTTAGAAGATAAAAAATTTTTACAAGGCGGTGTTAACATCCACCATCTGGAAGATTTTTGTAAAAAACAAACCGATCACAAATAAAGTGTGTATTTATACCCAATCTAGCTCAGTTTTTATTCTGCCAGCTTATAGCTGATTTTTAAGCCTGCTTCTATGGTGTTGTTTTTGGGTTCATAATAAACAACGCTATTGTTTGTATCAATCGTTGGTACAACTACTCCATCTGAAGTATTTATACGCCAATAGGTTAGATACGGACCTATTAACCAATTGTTTATCTGACACATGGTACTGAACCGAGCTCCATATCCCTTTTTTTGCGTATTTGTAATATCCCTTCCTAAAATTTTGCCATACTTAGTTTGTACAATAGAAAAATCGGAGAAATAGTTGACTTGTTTGCCTATGGTCAAATAATCAAATTCAATATTGGTAACCAACTTAGACTGACTTGATAAATTTACTTGATGCGTAATACCGATTGGTAAATAGTAGTAATTACTTGCCCTACGATAACCACTATTACCAGTAGTGGTTACCATTCCTTCAGAATTATTGTCCAAGTAACGATAGCCAAAACCTGCATAAGGGGATAATGAAGAACTTTTAAACTCAAAATTTCTCCCAAACAAAGCACGAATATCGGTATACCAATTTTTTACATTATTCATACTTCCAGTTCCATTACTGCTGTACTTAGCGCCACCACTTATAGTTGCTGCTAGATCGCCGCGTATAAACCAATCATTTTGAAACACTAATGTACCAATATAATTTAAGCCTATGTTTACAGCTCTAAGGCTCATAACATTTGGTTCTTGGTATCGATAATATGAAGTTGTTAAACCAAATTCAGACTCCACTTTTTCACCAGCAAAGGCCTGGGGAACTAGCATAATTGTTACCGCGACAAAAAAAACACATGTTGTTCTTAATTTATGACCCACTTTTTATTTCCTCAGAAAGATTAATACTATCTTAACAGTGGGCGCAGAATATCCTATTTGGCACTACATTCAACCTAATATTGTCAATTTAAGGCTGTCTTAATGTTGTTTAATAATCGCTTAAGGTTGGCGCTCCAAAAATCTCTATTAACACTACCGATAGAAGCTTTTTAAGATCAAGTGGTGGAGGTTATTGGATATCTGCTACTAAGGTAAATAAATTCTGTAAATCTTTTAATAAGGCCAGACGATTAAGGCGCAGTTTTTTGTCTTCGACCATAACCATAACCTCATCAAAAAAAGTACTTAAGAATGGTTTTGCTTTAACTAGAACCGCTAATACTTCAAAATAATTTTTATTTTTATATAACTCGGCTATTGTTTGCGATTCTTTCTCAATTACTTCTGCTAAATTGAGTTCAGCCTGTTCTGTAGCCAATTCTTTATTAAAAAAACTCTCTTCTTTATCTGCTTTAGCCAAAATATTTTTTACCCGTTTATAGATTTCGATCAAATCACTGGCTTCTGCTAATTTATTAAATTCAGTTACTGCCAAAAATCTCTTTTCAAAATCCAGTAAATCTGTCGGCATACGAGCCAAAACAGCACGAAAGGTATTAGCGCTTTTGCCCTGCTCTGCATACATATAGCGCAGCCGTTCATAAATAAAATGTAGCACTTGGGCAATCGCAACGCTATTTTCAAGAAGGCCTGCATAATTTAGCCATGCTTGCTCAAGCAATTCCCTTAGGTCTAGCTCCAAGTTTTTTTCCAAAATAATACGGACAATTCCTGTAGCAGCGCGCCGCAGTCCAAAAGGATCTTTTTCGCCGCTTGGTATTTTATTAATACCAAACAATCCGATTAAATTATCAACTCGATCGGCAAGCGCTAAAGCACAGCCAACATTGCCAGTTGGAATTTCATCTTGATAAAACCTTGGCAAATACTGCTCTTTTAGGGCTGTTGCTACTGCTTCTGGCTCGCGCCCCCTAGCATAATAGTCACCCATGATGCCCTGAAGCTCAGGAAATTCCCAAACCATTGAGGTCATCAAATCGCACTTAGACAATTCGGCAGATCGCTCGGCATGTTTTACATTAGCATTAATTTTCGCTGCAATAAAACCAGCTAGAATTTTTAGACGCTGGGTTTTGTCATAAAGGCTGCCTAATTTTGCCTGAAACACGACTGATTTTAATTTTTCGCTATGGCTTGCAAGATCAACACGTAAGTCATTGCGATAAAAATATTCAGCATCAGTAAGACGCGCACGAATTACCCGCTCATTACCTGCTATAACCTGCGCTTGGTTTTTGCTTTCAATGTTGCTAATAATTACAAACTGCGAAAGTAAATTTTTCGCTCCATCAGTTATCGGAAAATAGCGTTGTTGTTTTTCCATTAGCATAATCAAAGCTTCCCGCGGCATTTCTAAAAAATGAGAATCAAATGAACCAATCAAAGCTATGGGCCATTCAACCAAGTCGGTAACTTCATTCAGCAAATTTTCGTTAATTATTGTGCTACCAATTTTTACATTAGCAGCAATTTGCTCGCAAATTTTCTGGCGACGTTTGACACTATCCGCAACAACAAAACCAACTTTCTCAAGTAATTCTTCATATTGCCCAGCCTCGGGAATTACTATTGCTTGAGGATAATGAAAACGATGACCAAAAGTTTGATTTGAAGTTTTAACTCCCAAAATTTCGGTATAAATAATTTCGGTCCCAAAAAGCATCACTACCCAATGCACCGGACGAACAAAAGATATTTTACTCCCACCCCAGTGCATTGGCCTAGGAATTGGCAGTTTTTTGATACTGGTTGTTACTATTTCTGGTAAAAGATCAGCTGTGGCTTTTCCTGCTTTCGTGGTTTTACAAAAGAGGAACTTCCCTTTTTTATCTTCAATACGATCTAATTGATCTACAACTACTCCACAGGTTTTTGCAAATTTTTCTGCAGCAGTCGTCGGCTGATTGCTTATATCAAAAGCTATTTCTATTGATGGCCCACGAAGTTCAAAAGATTGTTCTGGTTGCCAAGCAATAAGATTTGTGATTAAAACCGCAAGGCGCCTTGGTGTCGAATAAGTTTTAACCAAGCCATAGGTTAGTGCGTGTTCTTTTAAGCCGTTTTCTATATTAGCTGCCAAAGATGATACCAGCTCGCCAATTCTCTCTGGTGGCAATTCTTCTGTACCAATCTCAAAAAGGAAATCTTTCATAGTTTATTCGCCAGTAACGGGAAACCAAGCCCCTCACGTACTTTGTAATAATTTTCTGCTACCAAGCGCGCAAGCGTTCTGATTCGCAAAATATAATTTTGCCGCTCGGAAGCAGAAATCACTCCGCGCGCATCCAGCAAGTTGAAAGTATGTGATGCTTTCAATACCATCTCATAGGCAGGCAAAGGCAAATTTAATTCAAGTAAATGGCCGCATTCGCGTTCACAAATTGTGAACTGATTAACTAGATCACGAGCATTGGCATAATTGAAATTATAACTAGACATCTCGATTTCATTTTGTAAAAACACCTCGCCGTATGTAATTTTTTTAGGTTCATCTGTCCATACTAAATCGTACATACTATCTACATTTTGCAGATACATGGCAATGCGTTCTAAACCATAAGTAATTTCACCAGTTACTGGACTACATTCCAAACCACCAACCTGTTGGAAGTAGGTAAATTGGCCGATCTCCATCCCATTTTGCCACAATTCCCAACCAAGTCCCCACGCTCCCAAAGCGGGTGATTCCCAGTTGTCTTCGACAAAACGAATATCATCGGTTAATGGATCGATATTTAGTGCTCGCAGCGAATCGAGATAAAGATCTTGAATGTTTTTTGGTGATGGCTTCATCATTACTTGGAACTGATAATAATGTTGGCTACGATTAGGATTGTTCCCATAACGACCATCAGTTGGACGGCGACACGGCTGTACATAAGCGGCGTTCCAAGGTTCGGGTCCTATTGAGCGCAAAAATGTTGCGGTATGAAAAGTACCGGCACCAACTTCCATGTCTAAGGGCTGCAAAATAACACATCCTTGCCTAGCCCAATAATGCTGGAGCTTAAAGATCAGTTCTTGAAATGTGATTTTGTTTATAATCATATGAACCCGGGTTCAATCTGGTAGGCGCCCTGTCTACTACCCATAAGTATGGTTGTCACTTCACAAACTTATTATTACGCTCTTTCAGAGCTTAATAATTCAGCTTTACCTTGCTCCTATAAATAATGTTCACCATATTTGTAGGTAATGAACAGGGCTAAAGCCTGCGCCTACCAAATTCAAGATTTAACTAATAAACCATACAAACTTGCTTTTCTTTGATATGGGTCTTACTTCACTTCATTTAAGGATTTCTTTAAATCCCCTTCCATGTCTCGTGTTTGTCCTGGAACTAAACTAAATTTTGTCATTTCCTTGTTAGTAAAAATAAAAGTTGGTGTACCTATAAGACCCAAATCGCCAGCTAATTTAAAATTGGCTTTAAGCCCAACATCAATTTCTTTTGCCTCTATATCAACAAGTAATTTCTTAGCATCAAGACTAGTGGTTGCTTTAATAACAACATCAATTTTGTCTTTGGTTAAGAAATCAGTAGTGGCAAGCATCGCTTGGTTTAATTCATTAAATTTATTTTGCTTTTGCGCAGCTAAAGCAACTTTGGATGCATAAATAGCATCATTGCCAAAAAATGGCCAATAGATAGTAATCAGCTGTGCTTCTGGATTATCTTTTAGTAATTTATCAACAAGGGGAGCAACAGCTTTGCAATGACCGCATTGATATTGAGTAAATTCGGCTATTATTAGCTTGCCATTGGGGTTGCCGGTAACAACTCGGCTGGCAGCATTAGTATCGAAAATTTCTTTTTTATATTTTGGTATAATGTTCTTTATCTTTTGGATATTGGCTTCCTCTTTTGCTGCTTCTTGTTCTTGAAGTTTTTTACTTGCCTCTACCAAAACATTTGGATTTTTTACAAGATAATCATGCACAATCTGCTCAATTTGTTTTGTTTGCTGCTGATCAAAAACCTCGGTCTTTGCAGCTGCTGAAGTAGCCACCGCATTGCTTTGAAAGGTAATACATACCAAAGCAACAGAGACCAAATAAAAAATTTTTTTCATACCTTTTCCCTTTCAATAAGTTGATTAATGGTGAAACATTATCACTATCGACGCACCCCGTCTAGCGGTATGCGACGACGATAGAAGTTTGCTTCGATAATATGAAAAAGTAGTAATTTGCAAGGAATCGTACCATTGAAAAAATTATAGTATTTATGTGAGTGGATGCCCAGGGCTTTTCCTAAATCTGGATTACCAACAAGCATAGCAACCTCCCAATTTAAAAACCTCTCGCGCAAAACCGCGCCAAAATCTTTATAAAATTGAGTTAAATCTTGTACGCCTAAACGCTCACCATAAGGCGGATTGGTAATAATTATTCCATATTGATTACCATGATGGGTTGGTGGAGTAAATTTATTTACTTCTTTGACTGTCACATCAATAGTATTTTCTAAATCAGCATTAATAATATTGCGGCGTGCAATACCAACCATTTTGGGATCAGTATCATAACCACGAATTTCTGCTTTTAGCTGCTTAGCTCCAACTTTGCGTCGTTCTCGAGCTTCCAACCATAAATTTTTCCAGATATACGGTTCATGATGCAACCATTTGCTAAAACCAAAATACTTACGCAGCAGTCCTGGCGCATAATCTTGTGCTATCATTGCCGCTTCAATCAAAATTGTTCCAGAACCACACATTGGATCAAGCAATGGCTTACCAAGCTTGGCAAACTCAAGCCATTTACTACGGTATAAAATTGCGGCAGCCAAATTTTCCTTGAGCGGCGCTTCTCCTGCTAAACCTCGATAACCGCGCCGATGCAGGCTTGCTCCGGATAAATCTATGCTAATAGTTGCGGTTTCGTGATACAAATAAACATTAATACGCAAATCCGGATCTTCTTTGTTAATATTTGGGCGCGTACCGATATGCTCGCGAATTTGATCAACGATAGCATCCTTAACTTTAAGCGCACCAAAATGAGAGTTTTTTATTGTGGGAGAAGTACCAGCAAAATCTATAACAAAAGTATCTGTGGGACGCAAATGATCCAACCATTTAATGCGCCGTACGCCATCATATAAAGCATCCGCATTTTCTGCGTTAAACTCAAGGAGAGGGAATAAAATGCGGTTGGCTAAACGTGACCATAAACAGGTGCGATAAGCCAAAGTTAAATCTCCAGCAAATTTTACCCCCGCAACCGTTTGTTTGGTATGTTTTGCCCCTATAGTGATTAATTCTTCCTCCAACAATCCCTCAAGGTTTTTGGGACAAGTAGCAAAAAAATTTATTAGATCTTTCATTATTTATTCTATTTTTTTTTCCTGGGTGTGGTCAGTGTTTTGTTAATATACCACTGCTGCAAAATCGAAAGAATATTGCTTACAAGCCAATACAACACTAATCCTGCTGGAAACTTAAGAAAAAATATCGTAAAAACCACCGGCATAAACATCATCATTTTTGCCTGCATTGGATCGGCAGATGTTGGGTTTAATCGTTGCTGCAGAACCATACTCAACCCCATTAGTATCGGCAAAACATAATATGGATCATATGCAGACAGGTCATTAATCCAGAATATAAAAGGAGCATGTCTCAATTCTGCTGCGCTCATTAAAACGTAATACAAGGCGATAAAAAACGGGATTTGAATCAACATGGGCAAGCAACCACCCAAATTCATAGGGTTAATTTTTTCTTGTTTATACAAATCCATCGTAGCTTGCTGCAGCTTTTGCCGATCATCAGCATAACGTTCCTTGAGTACCTGCATTTTGGGCATCAATTCACGCATTCTTGCCATAGAGCGACAACTGGTTTCTGAAAGCTTATAAAAAGCAAGCTTTATCAAAATAGTTATTAAAATAATGGCCCAACCCCAATTACCAACTACCAGATAAATCTTTTTTAAAAGCCAAAAAAACGCATTCGCAATCAGAAATAACCAACCATAATCGACAATATGATCTAAGCCTGTGGCTAGAGGAGCCAGATTCTCAGTAATTCCCGGACCAGTATATAAGGAGGCGCCAATTGTCGCTTTTTGTCCAGCAGGCACAGTTACCTCATTATTACTCAAACCAATAGTATAAATACCATTATTGACATTGCTGAAATAACGATAGGTTTTATCTTGCTCTGGTATCCAGACACTTAAAAAATAGCGCTGTTGCATTGCCAACCAACCACCCTTACTATCATGAATAAAACCATTCTTCTCTTTTACATAATCACCCATTTCAGAAAAACTTATTTTCTCATATGGTGTTTCCGCACTGGAAATTGCGGCACCTGTATAAGTATTAAGTGAAAACAAACCGCCTTTTGAGTCGAAATCTTTACGTTTAATTTGTGCGTAAAATTTTCCAGTCCATAGATCCTTTGATTTATTAACAATTTCGTAGTTAACAGCAAAATCATATTTGTCTTTGGTAAAAATAAAGGTCTTAGTGACAACCAAGCCTCTTGAGTTAGTCCAGAGTAATTTAACTTCTAAATTATTTTTTCCAGGCTGCAAAGTGTATTCTTTTTGTGGTGCGGTGTACTGTCCTTGCTTTCCGACAAAATCCGGACCTGTTTTGCTAATCAAGCCACTTTGAGCTATGTAATAGCGCGTATCATCATCACTTAAAAGCTTCGTTGCCTGTTCTTTATAAATAACTTCTGGATATTTTAATAAGTTTGCGTGGATAACGTCGCCACCTATGGTATCAATAGCAACATCTAAAACATCAGTATGAACTTTAATCAAACGAGATTCTGGAATCGGTATCGCTTGTAATGGAGCTGCTTCTGCAACCTCATTTGTAGCTGTAGAAACTGCTGCTGCTTTGGACGCAATATTCATATTTTCCGTAGCTATCTGGCCGTAATCTTTTTGCCAAGCATTCCATAAAGCAAAAGCAATTATCCCCATTAAAACATATAAAATAAGCTTTCTATCGATCATAAGACTCTCTATTTAGTATTAATTATCTTGGTTGATTTTCTCGTCACTTCTGGCACCGGATCATATCCATCTTGGTGCCATGGATGACATTTTAATAAGCGTTTAAAGGATAGCCACAAACCATAGCAAACACCATAGCGCTCGACTGCAATTTGCGCATACAAGGAGCAGCTTGGGTAAAAACGACAATTATTCCCTAAAAATGGGCTGACCAAATTGCGATATGCTTTTATTGCTATAATTACAACTTTTTTTGTCGCAAAATTAACTCTTCCCATTGTTGTTCTAAATGTTGGCATAACTTTTCTTTTGATGCACCTTCAGCACTCTTATAAGCAAGAAATACAATATCAATTGCGCTTAGTTTGTGTTGTCTTAAGCGAAAGCTTTCTCGAACCGTGCGTTTAAAAGAGTTCCTCTCATTTGCTTTTCTGATGCTTTTTTTAGGAGCAACTATTCCCAATCTTGGATGGGTAAGGTTGTTATGACAGTAAAAAACCGCATACAACTCCGTAGGCACCTTTCGAGCACTGCGAAATACCTTTTTAAATTGATCATCGGTGGTTAAACGTAGTCTGTGCGGAAATTTGTATTTCATTAAGCCTGATCTAGGCGCTAAGTTTTTTTCTACCTTTGGCACGGCGTCGCTTAATTACTTGTTGACCATCTTTAGTTGCCATACGAGCACGAAAACCGTGTTTATGTTTGCGTTTTATTTTGCTTGGTTGGAAAGTTCTTTTCATAGGGTTTTAACCAAAAATGTATTTATCTCTTAATTTAAGATTGGTAATGGTATTGATTCTGGGTAACTTTGTCAAAGTAGAATGTTAAGTAATCTAATAATAGTTTATATATATATTAAAGATTGTTACTATTACAGACCGTTTTTTCTGTGGGTAATGGCTAAAAAATCATATTTTTCAAGTGGTTGAGTGATTTGTAGGTTGTTAGTTTCTTGTATGTTTGCTATTAACTAAACTTAAGCTAGAAAACAACTAATAACTTATTCACAGGATTTAATCATGTTTCAATAACAGGGCATTATGTTATAATTTTTATAAGATAAAAAAAGAAAAGGAGTTTATATGAAAAATTACAAACACGTTTTAGTTGCAGTTGAGTTGATAGGGGTTAACGATGCTGAGTTGATTAAACGTGCGGATTTTATGGCGAAAGAATTTAAGACAAATGTAGTTCTAGTACATGCGATAGAACATATTGGTAGCTATAGCTCTTATGGTATGGGGATGGGGTTTGAGATAGAGAAAGCTCTAATTGATAGCGCAACAGCAGAAATGAGAAAACTTGGAAAGCATCTTGATATACCAGAACATAAACAATTAGTAAAAGTTGGACCAGCTAAATTTGTGATTTTAGAAGAGGCAGAGAAGCTTAAGGCCGACTTGATTATTGTCGGTAGCCATGGCCGGCATGGTTTGCAGATACTTTTTGCGTATTCCGATGAAATCGATCAATCATTCCGATTCAAACCGATCAATGATTCCAGTCCAAACCGATCAGTAATTCCAGTCCAAATCGATTAACGATTCCGATCCAAACCGATCAAAAAAATCAAAGCGAAAGACCTTTGTTATAATTTAGTTATTTATCCCTCTTATTCAGATTTTCATTACGAAATTTACGCATAGAGTCGTCACCTTTTAATTCTAACCGATAAGCGTTGTGTACCAGTCGATCCATAATAGCGTCAGCCAAAGTTTTATCTCCAATGGCTTCATGCCAGAGTTTAATTGGCAGTTGACTGGTAACAATAGTAGAGCATTTTTCATGACGATCGTCTAGTAGCTCTAATAAATCACGACGTTGCTCATCTGTAAGAGGAGAAAGTCCCCAGTCGTCTAAAATCAAAACCTCGACCTTTGCCAGCTGTTTCATTTTTTTATTATAGCTACCATCGCCTCGTGCTAAACCCAAATCTGGCAGAAGTCTTGAGAGGCGACTGTAATAAACAGAGTTTCCTTCTAAACAAGCTTTATGTGCCAAAGCGCAAGCAAGATATGTTTTGCCTGTACCAGTTGCACCAATAATTAAAACATTGCGGTGCATTTTTATCCATTGGCAATTAGATAAAGTAAATACGAGCTTTTTATCAATACCACGTGATGCGCGATAATCAATATCTTCTACTGACGCTGTTTGTTTTAAAGCTGCATTGCGAAGCCTTGTTTGTAATTTTCTATTTTCACGATCACAAATTTCACGGTCAATTATTAACCCTAATCGTTCTTCGAAGCTCATACTTTCTACTTGCGGTTGATCAAGCTGGTTTTCTAATGCTTTAGCCATTCCTAGTAAACGTAGTTTTTTTAAATTTTCAATTGTTGGATGTATTAACATTTTTTCTCCTATATTATTAAATTACTGTACAGGCGGAAGCGCTGATGACAGTGACGTAACTTGAGGCGGCTAATCCCGCCTCATCAATTACAAGTTACGTCTCTAAATACTTCAGGGGTTTAAGGGGACAGCGTCCCCTTATTCAAAATAATCACCTCCTCTAATGTTTTCATGTTCTTCTTTTGTTGCTGTTAAAGTTTCCGATGAACTTACTGGCACGTTATCTAAATTATTTTTTAGAATAGACGCTATGTTGTGATAACTGTAGGCTCCTATTTTTAAAGCGCGGACACATGCTGCTTCCAACCGTAGTTCAGTATAGCTCTTACCAAGATGCAGGATCCCAAGGCATGCACGAAAGGCTAATTGTGGATGCTCTTTAGTTTCGATAACTTTCTCAACTAATTGCGCTGTTGCCATTCCTATTTTTCGAGCCCAATTAATAATTCGTTCCGGAGTCCACTCGACATATTTCTGATGAGCCTTAGGCATATGCTCTTTCAATGTTGTATGTCGTCTATGTATGTAACTGCGCATGTGAACCGCTATTCTTTTTGAACGATAAAAAATTTCAACTGTTTGATCAGTAAATCTCACATCCAAAATTTTTTTAATAAAAGTATACGGAACGCTGTAAAAGTGTTTATCCAATTCAATATGATAATCAGGACCCAGTCTTGCCTTTGCCCATTCAGCGAATTTGTAGGGCGTGCTTGGTAGTGGTTTTAAAGCTGGTTTATCTAACTTCTCAAATTGGCTTAACCGTGATCCTGATAATTTTTGGAAAGCTTGCGAATTAATTTTTTTCAATAAAATTGCTATCGGTTCATTTACTTCTACCAAACTAAAAAAAGTTTGATCGCGTAATTTTGCTAGAATTTGGTACTGTATAATTTGTACGCTTTTTTCCGCCAAACTTTTATCTTTTGGTTTTCTTACGCGCGCAGGCATAACTACAAACCCATAATGCTTTGCCAGGTCATGATAAGTTGGGTTAATATCTGGCTCATAGCGATGGGCAAGGACAGTGCAATTTTTTAAATTGTCAGGCACCGATATCTCTGGAACACCGCCGAAGAATTTAAGAGCTCGACAATGTGACTCTATCCAATCCTGCAAAGATTGTGTCATTGTCGCTTCAGCGTAGATGTATCCAGACGCGCCAAGCACAGCAACAAAAATCTGTGCTTGATGTATATAGCCTTGCCCATCGCTTATAGGAATAGTGCCTCCTGCATAATCGACAAACATTTTTTCGCCAGCTTTATGATCTTGACGCATCCATGTGTCTAATGGCTTTTTCCATAGCAAGTAAAGATCGCAAAACCGACTGTAGCCTATTCCCATTGGATACGATTCTCTGTACTCGTTCCACAGTAACATTAACGTTACGTGTTTGCGTTTTAGCTCATCATGAATTTTAGACCAATCCAACTCACCTCGCTCTTCCTTTGGTATTGCTTGTCTTGGCGGAGAGTAAAGCTGTTTCTCCAATATCTCATCATCTATGTTATCTGGCAGCGGCCAGCTAAGATTAGCTAAATTAGCCCTGCGCAAACATTCATGTACAGTACTGCTGCTAATTGCCAAACTATTGGCGATTTTTTGGTTTCCCATTTCAAGAGCAAATTTTAAACGTAATATTTCCCGAATTTTTCTCATTGTTATATGACCTCTCATTTTGTATCTCCAAATTTTAATTAATCTTGGAAGTACAACTTATTTTGAAAAAACAATCAGGTTTTAAATCTGATTATTGTGGGTCATTCGACATGAAAGTTTTGATCGATTTGAACTGGAATCGTTAATCGATTTGGACTGGAATTACTGATCGGTTTGGACTGGAATCATTGATCGATTTGGATCGGAATATGCAACTTTTGGGTTCTACTGCAAATGCAGTGCTGCATGGAGCAAAATGTGATGTTATGGCGGTAAGGCTAAAGAAGTAGAAATTTGTTTTTTTGTGGCCAAAAGGGTATAGATAATTGGCACGATAAATAGAGTAAATATCGTGCCAACTGACATGCCTCCAATAATTACCCAGCCAATTTGTTGGCGGCTGATTGCTCCGGCTCCATTAGAAAGGGCAAGAGGGATGGTACCTAAAACCATAGCAGCAGTAGTCATTAAAATTGGTCGTAGCCGTGTAATTGCTGAGGTGATTATCGCTTCTTCTAGGCTCTTTCCAGTTTCTTGTAATTGATTTGCGAACTCCACCATCAAAATACCGTGTTTACTAATTAGCCCAACCAAAGTTACCAAACCAATTTCTGAATAAATATTCATGGTGCAGCCGGTAAGGAGCATGGCTAGCAGGGCACCAAAAAGCGAAAGAGGAATAGTAAAAAGAACGATAAACGGGTCGCGGAAGCTTTCAAACTGAGCGGCCAGAACCAAGAAAATAAAAATTATAGCAAAAAGAAAAGTAATAGCCATTTGATTGCCAGTTTGAAAGAAGAGTCGTGCTTGACCGGCATAATCGATCGTTACATCGCTGGGTGCGTTTTCGGTTATTATTTTTTTAAAATATTTTAATGCTTGGTTTAACGAATATCCTGGAGCCATAGATGCAGTAATTTCCATAGAGCGTAATTGTTGAAAATGGTTATAACTTTGTGGCGTTACGGTTTCAGTAAGGGTTACAATATTTTTTAGGGGAACTAAAACTCCGTTAGTAGTATTTAGGTATAAATGATCAACATGAGTTGGTTGTGTGCTCGTTTTGGGAAAAAGCTGTGGTATGACACAATAGCTGCGCCCCTCTATTTCAAAATACCAGGAGTTGTTTGGTTGTCCTAAACTAATATTAATAGCAGTACCGATGTCGTTCACCGAAACGCCAAGAGTTCCAGCTTTGTCTCGGTTAATATTGACATTTAATTGTGGTTGGTCAAGTCTTGGTTCTACACGTACATTATATAATTTCTCATTTTTATAAGACTCTTTCAGAATTTTTTGGGCAATTTCATTTAATTTGTTGTAATCTCCAAGAGTTTGTATTTCAATTTGGACGGCACTACCACTCCCCGCACCAGGCAGGTCTGGAGGGTTCATTGGAAAAGCAATAACCCCGGGTATGGCCCAGAATTTTGGAAACAGTTCTTCAATTATTTGATCAACAGAGCGTTTGCGTTTATTCCATGGTTTTAATATCAAAACGGCAAGACCAATATTAGTAGCTATGGTACCTTGACCACCACCGTTGACTACCAAATAACTCTCGGCTTCAGGAACTTTAGCTATTAAGGACTCTACTACTTTTGAATATTTTTTCGTATACTCAATATTGGCAGATGTTGGTCCCATTAAGGGTATAAACAGGTGACCACTATCCTCTAGTGGTGCTAGCTCGCTGGGGATGGAAACAAACATTATAGCGCTTAGCATAAGCACAATGGGGATAATACATAGAATTTTCTTGCGGTTTCTAAGTGTTTTAAGAAGAAGTGTTTCGTAATAATGCATAGTTGTACTAAAAACAGAGTCAATTTTTTTTGTAAAAATAGATTCGTCAGCCCCATGAGGCAACATTACTCTAGAACACATCATCGGTGATAAGGTTATAGCAACAAAACCAGAAATAATGACAGAGCCAGCAAGGGTAAAAGCAAATTCTTTAAATAAGGCGCCGATTAAGCCTGTTAAGAATCCGATTGGCGCATAAACGGCAGCCAGGGTGAGGGTCATAGCAATAATGGCGAATTGGATTTCTTTTGCTCCAGCTAAAGACGCCTCAAGTGGTGTTTTCCCTCCAGCAATATGGCGGTAAATGTTCTCAGTGACTACAATAGCATCATCTACCACCATTCCGATAGCCAGCACCATTGCGAGAAGAGTAATTGTATTAAGAGAATATCCCAAAAATAACATTATGGTACATACGCCAACCAAAGATAAGGGAATAGTTACAACGGGAATTAACAAGGTACGCCAAGATCCTAGGAATAAAAAAACCACCAGGATTACGCAGATAGTTGCTTCTATAACAGTTTTTTTGACCTCTTTAATTGATTCTTCAATAAATTTAGAATTATCCCATAGTATTTCCGATTGAACTGATTTGGGTAAGCCCGCCATTAAATTTGGAAAGGCTTGCTTTATTTCATCCGAGATATCGAGTGGATTGGCTATAGATGAGGGGGTAACGGCCACTATAGTTCCGACTACGCCATTAACCCAAACAGAAATATCAGTATTTTTTGAGCTAAAATCAGCTTTACCAATGTCACGAATTTTTATTATTTGGCCATTGCTTTGGCGTAGAACCAAGTTATCAAATTGTTTAGCAGTTGTAGCTTCGCTGAGGGTTTTTACGGTGAGCTCCTGTAGAGCGGTCTTTAATTGTCCTCCGGGAGCCTGTAAACTTTGGGTATAAAGAGCATTTTGTATATCATTGGGGGTGATGTTATATGCTGACATTAGGTATTGATTTAGCCAAATGCGCATCGCGTATTCCGAGCCCCAAACCTGCGCCGTACCAACCCCGGGTAAGGTTTGAATTTGTGGTTGGATAGAGCGTTTAAGATAGTCAGTAATTCTTTCAACAGGTAAGCTGGGACTAACGAAGGAAAGGTACATACTTGGTTGTGCGTTGGGATCGGTTTTGGCTATTACTGGATCATTGATATCTTTGGGTAATAGATAACGAACCGAGCTAACTTTAGCATTGACATCAGATGCTGCGGCGTTGATGTCATAACCAAGCTTGAAGTAAAGGGTAATTGTGGTTTGTCCCAAAGTACTACTAGAGACTATATAGTCAACACCATCGGTACCACCAAGAGCATTTTCGATAGGAGTGGTAACAAAGCCCTCCATGAGAGCAGCATCAGCTCCTGCATAATTTACCGTTACAGTGACAACCGAAGCATCAATTCTTGGATATTGTCGTACTGGTAAAGTAAAATAGGAGCGTAGCCCGACCAACAAAATGATCAAGCTCAACACTGTTGCAAACACAGGACGGCGAATAAATATATCTGTAAAAGACATAGCTGAGCGCTTCCATTGTTAAGTTGTTTGATCCTATTAAATCAAATTATCGCTATATTTTGTGCACCATGTTCTTACCGCGAAAGTCAGTTTGTTATAGGCATATTAGGCAAATTGCGCCAGCCGCCGCATACCGCGCGTTATTGTAGCAGTGCTGTTAGTGCGCTGCTACTGTTTGTTGATGTTGTTATGGTGGCTTGTTGACTGGTTATTGTTTTGGCAGTTGGTGGCGCTTCGGTTGCCTTATTTGTGCTAGTGTTAGTTGTTGGTGCCGATGTTGTTGGTTTGATATTACTGTTAATGGCTGGTTGCGTATTCTCGCTCGGGTTTGGGGTGACAGCAACCCGTTGTTCAATTGACGTCTCTGTCGCCTTATCTATAGATTGCGTGTCGGTACTGATGTTGGTGGTTGGCGTTGATATTATTTGTTTGGTGTCGCTATCAGTATTTAGACTTGTTTTTGGGCTAGTAGCAGCCGGTTGTTCAATTGTTGGTTTGTCTGCATTTATTTCTGTTGTCTTACTTGTGGCATCTATTTTTTTGCTAGTTGCAACAGTGAGGGTTTGTTTCTTAACCAGCTTATCCCTCTTTTTAGGCGCAGTATCGTTTGTTTGGGGCTTTTCTAACCAGAGATTAAGTTTCATAAAATCATTAATATCTAAAATTCCTGTTAATTGTTTTAATGTTAAAAACTGTGTTATGTAGGTATATTCACTGACAGCAAAATCTTTTTGTCTATCGTAAAGTTTTGCTTGTTCCTGTAATACCTCGACCATTGTGCGAGTACCTGCCTCGTATCCTGCTATAGTAGCGCGCAGCGAGCTTTGCGCTGATTTAATTGCTTGTCTTCTAGCTTTAATCTGACTAATGTTTGATAGCACAGTAAGATAAGCTTGGCGAGTTGAGCTGACGACCGAACGATGTGTTGTTTCTTGATCTGATATAGCTTTTTGGTATTGATAATTTGCTTGTCTAACACTAGCAAGAACAAGGCCGCCTTGAAAAAGAGGTAGATTTAACGCTAGTCCAGCAGATGCATTTTTTTGATGTCCGGGATTTGAGGTGTTAATACTGCCCTTATAGTTGAAAGCGTAGTTACCATTAGCGTCTATTGTTGGTAGGTGTCCAGCAGTTTGAATTTTTATGTTTTCCTTAGCCATGATGGTTGCATAGCGCTTTGCCGCAAGATCAAAATTTTGTTGTTCTGCTGCTTTTGCCCACTTTTCGATATCGGCTGGCTTCGGAGAGAGCAAGGGAAATGTTTCTTTAACCGAATCGAGAGAAAGATATCTAATTCCGGTTATTTCGCCTAGTTTCTCGAAACTAACGCAAAGGTCATTTATGGCGGCAATTTCCTTAGCGATAGCATTATCATAGTCTGCTTTGGCATTTTCAAGATCGGTAATAGCAATCAAGCCAACGGCATATTTGTGTTTGGTTTGATTAAGCATACGTTCTAAAGCTTCTCTATCTGCTGTGGTAAAGGAGAGCATGTCTTTAGCTTGTAGCACATTAAAATATGCCTTGGCAGTGCGAAGTAGCAAGTCCTCTGCTGCTGCCAGAAAAGTTACCTCGGCTTTTTTTGTCAAGGCTTGAGCTTGCCAAACATTTGCCCAGTCACCAAAGTGAAATAATGGTTGTGTTAAGGTTAGCGAGTAAACAGATGTATTGCTATGGTAATCAGTGTAAGGACCTTGAAGTTCTGTAGAGGAGTAAACTCCGGAAGTGCTGCCTTGTGCGCCTAGTTGAGGAAAAAGAGCCGCGCGTTTGATGGATAAAGTTTCCCTATCAGAAAGCCATTGTGCGCGAGCGGCTTTAAACGTTGGATCACTTGAAAGAGCTTGTCTATAGACGTCGATTAAGTTTACTGCTAAAGCGCTTGGGGTAATTATGCTTCCAATAATAAAGGAAGCTGTAATAATAAAACCCCGTATTTTCATAGTCATAACATTATCTCCAGACCCGCTAGAGTAATACTTTTAGTGTTTCGAAGCAAACCTTTTTATATAGGCTCATAACGTTTGAGGTTGATGACATACCTGTTATGAACCCATACAACCCAAAAATTTAGCTTGTCGTAAGTTCCGTGTTGCTGCACAATTGCTTCCTGTTTCGATCATAGCTCATCTGTGAGCATTAGTTGGAACTTGCAAATGCGTTTTGTTTTAAGTGTTGATAGCGGCCGATTTTACGAACTTGTTATTATTTATCAACTGCTATAGTAAAACGTTAATAACCCATGTTATGGAGAATGAATATGGAAAGATTTTTCAAAGGATTGTTTGGTTTATCCATTTTTGTCATTAGTATTTTTACTAATATTGTTTTTGCTCAATTTGAAAGTGGGGAACATATTATAGTCGGAGATAATATCAACATATTGTTTCCCAAACAGATATCTAATGTAAGCGACGAATATGAAATAGTTAAAGGGGGGAGTGCTAACTTTACAGCTTGGTTATTTCCACAGCAAAAGTTACACAATAAACTTTCCTATGGCACCATAGTAGCTATACCAGATTTTTATGCTAATAGTGATCGTGTTATTTCAGATGGTGTAACGCTAGCAGAACAAAAAGATCGCTTTAAAATGACGTTTGACAGGTTTCATCAAGAAACCACTCAACAAGCATCAAGCGTAGACAGTGTTCTAACTATAATTTTACAAGAAGTTGCTGGAATTAAAGAAGCATTAGCTAAACATCAGCAACCTTCAGAACATTACCCTGGAGGTGGTTGGATTGCTGCTATCAAAACAATATTGGTGGACAAAGATGAATTGCCTCTTTTATTAAAAGGGATGATTGATCATTTTGGCGGAACCTCTGATCATGATCCAGCTTGGCTAGCCTATAATGCTGGGCATGAGGTAGCAATTGAAACTGCAATTCAAGCATATAACACCAAAGATAGCGTAGAAAAAAGTAAACTTCTTGTTTTAGCTTATGCCAGAAATGGATACGCTTGTCACTTTTTGTCTGATAGGTTTGCAGCAGGACATATGCGTGTACCATTTAAAAAGATGCGAGATATTTTACCAACTAATGTTCTTGCTTTATTGCTAATAAATAAACAACATGATGAAGATAATGCTCATGGGTTAGAAGTAACCAACAAAAGAGGAGATAAATGGACTGCTTATGGAGATAAGAGGTGTTACGATGATATAAATAAGCAAAATAGAGAAATTCTTGCCGAGGCTATGCAGAAATCCGCGGATGAAATTGCTTATGCATTTAATAACGGCAGTAAAATATCGTTAGGGGTCGAAGAAATCATCGTAGACATGAATGTTTTAACAAATTTTTTAACCTATGTAAACAACCCCGATCGTACTATCCCTATGTTTGCCTACTATAAACCAACTAATGATCTTTTACGTCGAGATGAGCTTACAAGGTTGCACCCAACTACTCAGGATATTCCTTTTGAACCCTTTAAAATGAGAGCTTATGGTAAATTGATGAATGGTTGGCTAGCTCTTCCAACTTTTTTTACCTTGCTGGTTCGTAAGACAAGCGCTATGGAAAATTGTATAACTGATAGTGTAACCGATGTTTGTTCTAGTTCTAGCAAGGAGCTTAACGAACAAGATAAGAAATTACTTAGTGAGGTCATTTCCAACGATAATGGCTTTGACAAACACATTATTTGTACCGTCGATCCAGATCTTGCCAAAGAATTAACTGTTGCATGTCCAGTCCCTACCGTGAAAGAGAATATCAATGAACCTAAAGATGATTTATAGTACGTAATAGCTTTTCCCCTATTAGGCTTCACCTAATAGGGGTTGCTGTAAGGAGTGTATTGTGAAATTATGCTTGCCTTTTCCTTTGTTTAGAACAATATTTTGTAGCAATGCAGCCGCTGTTGTTTTCGATAGGTAAACAGTATATTCTTTTTTGTATATATTTTATAGTACTTTATTGGGAACAATAACCTAAGCACATTGGGAGCAGTATGGAAAAATCTTTAGTTTTAGTATTGAACTGTGGTAGTTCATCTATCAAATTTGCAGTTATTGAGCCAGAGGTAGGGACGAGTTTTTTTTCTGGTTTGGTGCAGAATATAGGAGCACCAGAAGCTAATATTAGATATCGCAGAGGGGCGGAAAGTAAAACCCAGGATTTACCAAAAATTGAGTATCATGCTGCGCTTCACGTCATTGTGGATTTAATTAAGTCTTTTGATGATATAGCGAATAATATTTTTGCGGTTGGTCATCGCGTTGTACATGGCGATGAAAAGTTTACAGAATCGGTGGTAATTACCGACAAGGTTTTGCAGGCAATTCGCGAGAGCATTTGTTTGGCTCCTTTGCACAATCCGGCAAATATTGCCGGTATTGAAGAAGCAATTAAGGAGTTTCCTGGTTTGCCGCAGGTAGCGGTTTTTGATACTGCATTTCACCAAACAATGCTTGATTATGTCTATATTTATCCTATTCCGTATGAGTTTTATAAAGAACATCGCGTACGTCGATATGGTTTTCATGGTACCAGTCATCGGTTTGTGTGTGGTCAAGCAGCCAATATTTTAGAAAAACCACTTAGTAAAGCTGCGTTTATTACTGCGCATTTGGGTAATGGTTGTAGCGCGACGGCAATTCTAAATGGAAAAAGTGTTGATACCTCAATGGGGTTAACTCCGCTTGAAGGTTTAATGATGGGGACACGCTCTGGTGATGTTGATCCTGGTTTGCACGCTTATTTGGCTGATAACTTAGGTTATGATGTTTATAAAATAACCGAGGTATTGAACAAAAAGAGCGGTTTACTCGGTGTTTCAGGGAATGTTTCTGATATGCGCGAGATAGAAAAACAAGTAATGGCTGGAAATGAAAGGGCTGTTTTAGCCTTCGAAATTTTTTGTTATCGTTTAGCAAAGTATATCGCCGCATTGGCCGTGCCACTCGGGAGGATTGATGCCTTGGTTTTTACTGGGGGTATTGGTGAAAACTCCCAAATGGTACGTGCTAAAACTTTAGGGTGGTTAAAAATATTTAATTTTAAAATTAATGTAGAGCGTAATGAGATTCATGGTAAAAATAGCAAGGGTATTATCTCTGCAGAAGGCAGCACAATTGCAATAGTGATTCCGACAAATGAAGAATGGCTAATTGCCCAAGATACAGCACTATTGACACAAAAATAATTTTTGAGATTTTTATGGCACACATTATCATGTTGATCCCAGCAACTTTAAATGCAGGGACAAAAACAATTTCTTCTGGATTGCTTGATGCTCTTACAAGTAAGAACGTACGCGCCACGGTTTTGTCTGGATTTGATGCAGAAACAGTAGAACAGCTGCTTCTTGTAAATCGCACTGATGATTTTTTAGAAAACATGCTGGAGCAATATGAGATTGCTGCGGTTAATAAAGATGTTGTGATTGTAAATGGCATTTCACTTTCTAAGCCTTATGCTACAGAATTAAATTTTTCCATTGCTACTGCTTTAGATGCGGCAGTAATTTTTATTGTTGCTTCAAGGCAAAACTTGCACGATACCATGCGGCAACTAAAGACCATTGCAAACCCTTATCAATATCGTTATAAGCGCCAAATTTTAGGTTTTATTGTTAATAAGATTGATCCGCAAGAAACAAAAGCAATAGAGGATTGTAAAAAATTTTTCTCCATAAAAATTCCATTGCTTGGAGCAGTTCCTTATAAAAACGAGTTGGCAGAAAAGGCTAGTAGTTTCCATGTTGGCATAGCAATTAATAAATATTTTGATCTTGGTTGGTTGTGGCCTTTTTTGAACAATATAGTTGCGTCTGCTTTTACCCCAACAATGTTTCGTCAGCGCCTAATTTCTTCTGCACGGCTTGCTAACAAAAAAATTGTTTTGCCAGAAGGCGAGGAGCCTCGTACCTTGCAAGCTGCAAATATTTGCGCTGCGCGTGGGATTGCTCGTTGTGTTTTGCTTGGTAAAAAACAAGATATTTCTGCGGCTTGTGCCAAAATCGATCTTAAGTTGCACGAGCAGATTGAAATTATTGAGCCACAAAATGTTATTGAGAAATATGTCGAGCCATTTTGTGAGGTGCGTCGTGGTAAAAATTTAACACCGGAAGCAGCACGAAAGCGGCTCGAAGACAATGCCGTGTTGGGAACGATGATGTTGTACTTAGGGGAGGTTGATGGTTTGGTTTCTGGTGCGGCTCACACAACAGCGAACACTATTCGCCCAGCGCTGCAAATTATTAAGACTGCGCCAAATGCGAAATTGGTGTCTTCAGTATTTTTTATGTGTTTACCAGACCAAGTTTTGGTTTATGGTGATTGTGCTATCAATCCAAATCCTAGTGCAGAAGAACTCGCTGATATTGCAATTCAAAGCGCCAATTCCGCCGCTGCTTTTGGGATAACGCCGCGGGTTGCGATGCTAAGTTATAGTACTGGCGATTCGGGTTTTGGTCCAGATGTTAATAAAGTTAAAGCTGCAACCGAAATTGTAAAACTATTACGAGCAGATTTAGAAATTGATGGGCCGCTGCAATATGATGCTGCGATTGACCAAGAAGTGGCGGCGTTAAAAGCGCCAAACAGCAAAGTTGCAGGACACGCTACCGTGTTTGTTTTTCCTAACCTTGATGTGGGTAATATTTCCTATAAAACGGTGCAACGTAGTACTGGCATTGTTTGTATCGGGCCAATGTTGCAAGGACTGCGCAAACCAGTAAACGATCTTTCGCGCGGTTGTTCGGTGAATGATATTGTTTTTACTATTGCAATTACCGCAGTACAGGCCCAACAGAAAATGTTTTAGAATGATGGTAACCTCTGACACTATAGCCGCTCCAGCAACACCGCCAGGTCGTGGTGGTGTTGGTATAGTTCGTATCTCTGGCTCTTTGGCGCTCTCCATTGCGCAAACAATTCTAAAAAAAACTCCGAAAACGCAGTACGTTAATTTTTGCAATTTTTTTTCCGCCAGCGGAAAGATTATTGATCAAGGGTTGGCTATTTATTTTTGTGCGCCCCGTTCATTCACGGGCGAAGATATTTTAGAACTACATTGCCATGGTGGGCCGGTGATAATGGACCTTTTATTGCAGCGTGTGCTTATGCTTGGGGCGCGTATGGCCAAACCCGGCGAGTTTATGGAAAGAGCTTTTTTAAATCATAAGATTGATTTAATTCAAGCAGAGGCAGTGGCGGATTTAATTGACGCCGCAAGTTCGCAAGCCGCGCAAAATGCTGTACGGTCATTGCAGGGAGAGTTTTCTCGCCAGGTTAATAAATTACTAACCATGCTAATTAAGCTGCGTGCACCCCTTGAAGCAACTATAGATTTTCCTGAAGATGAGGAAACTGAAAAATTAGCTATAGAATCTCTTGATCCTAATATAAGTAATATTTTACTGCAAATTAAACAGCTTAAAAACACGGCAAAACAAGGAGCGATCTTGCGCGATGGTGTTACCGTTGTTATTGCTGGAAAACCCAATGCTGGTAAATCTAGTTTGTTTAATTGTTTAAGCGGCCAAGAGACGGCTATTGTTACCGCTATTCCAGGAACAACACGCGATGTGTTGCACGCGCGAATACAAATTGATGGTCTCCCAATTAATCTATTGGACACCGCAGGATTGCGAGATCAACCGGATATAATTGAAGGTGAGGGTATTCGGCGTGCTTGGGAAGAAATTAAAAAAGCTGATCATGTTTTGTTAGTGGTCGATGCTTTTACGAGGTTAGATCGTGATCCAGCGAAGTTATGGCATGATTTTTTTGGTGTGATGCCAAAACATGCGCATTTTACGGTGTTGTACAATAAAATTGATTTGCAGAGCGAAGAGGCAAAAATTGTTAAAATAAATAACATGGAGTGTATTTACTTGTCGGTAAAGACCCAAGCGGGATTAAATTTACTAAAGCAACATATTAAAAACAGCGCTGGTTTTCACGCGGTAGAAAATGGCTTTAGTGCCAGAAGACGGCATTTAGATGCGCTCGATCAAGCTGAAAAACATTTATTAAACGCACAGCACATTTTGTTGACTGGATCGTTTGAATTGGTGGCCGAGGACTTGGTTCAAGCGCAACGTTCATTGGGAGAAATTACCGGTGAGTTTACTGCTGATGATTTGTTGGAAAAGATTTTTTCCGAGTTTTGCCTTGGGAAATAGCGGGGGTTCAGAATTGTTTTGCTTTACACTGAAAATTAGGCTAATATTCAGGGTATGCAAAAAATTAATAGAACCATTACATCAGCTATTGAAGTTGCGCTTAAGCGTGGAAAAAGCGCATTATTATTGGGTCCAAGACAAGTTGGCAAGACCACTTTGTTGACTGAATTGCCTATTAATTTCACCATGTCTCTTGCTAGACCAGCAATCCGTCAGCAATATGAACGAGATATAGAAAGTTTTTCGCAAGAAGTAGAAGCTTTGGCAGAAAAATTAGGCAGAAAACCTTTAGTAGCCGTAGATGAAATACAAAAAGTGCCTGAGCTTATGGATGCGGCACAAGATCTCATTGATAGAAAAATTGCACAATTTGTTCTTACTGGTTCATCGGCGCGTAAGCTTAAAAAACAACAGCAATTAAATTGGTTGCCGGGTAGGGTAGTTTGTTTTCATTTGGATCCGCTTACAGCTTATGAGCTACCTAAAACGTATAAGCGGCTTGAAGAAATCCTAGTTTATGGTTCTTTACCTGGTATTGTTATTGACGATAACAATAAATCTCGCGAACATGACCTTGAAAGTTATGTGATTACTTACTTAGAAGAAGAGGTGCGCCAAGAGGCTCTTGTTCGGCAATTAGGTGATTTTGCAAAATTCTTACAATTGGCGGCTGCGGAATCCGGCCAATTAATTAGCTTTAATAATATTTCAAAGGATATTGGTGTTGCACAAACAACTATAGCTGCCTATTATCAAATTTTAGAAGATTGCTTAATTGCAGAACGGATTGAACCCTTTGCCAAAGGCAGTCCTGCCAGAAGGCGTTTGGTTAAATCATGTAAATATCTATTTTTTGATTTAGGAGTAAGGCGCGTAGTTGCTCGTGAAGGCACCAAACCACCAAATACAGCCATGGGTCAGTTGTTTGAGCAGTTTATAGGATTGGAGTTGTTGCATCTGGCTAGAAGCCAGACAAAAAGAATCACTTTAAATTTTTGGCGTGATTTAGAAGGTCGCGAAGTAGATTGGGTCTTAAGTTATGAAGATAAAATTTTACCTATCGAAGTTAAATGGACTGATAAACCCACAGTTCAAGATGCGCGGCATTTAAAAACATTTTTAGATGATTACAACGTAAAAACTGGCTATATTGTTTGCAGATGTAGCAGGCCAAGAAAATTAGATGACCAAATCACAGCTATACCTTGGCAGGAAATTGCCGAACTTTTATAGATTTAATTTATGCATAATGAAATCAATCAGGCCATTAAGGTTGTTCACGAGGGTGGAATAATAGCTTATCCAACCGAGGGGGTTTTTGGTTTAGGCTGTGATCCTTTTAATGAAACCGCAGTACTCCGCTTATTGAAAATTAAACGACGTAGCGTAAAAAAAGGCTTAATTTTAATTACTTCGAGTTGGAGTCAAGTAAAAGATTTAGTAAAAATGGATTTGTGCAAAAGTTGTATAATTAAACCAAACAATAAAAAGCCCATTACCTGGGTTTTTCCGGCTACTAAAAAAGTTCCATACTGGGTTTCTGGCAAGTTTGCTTCAGTCGCAATTCGTGTTACATTGCATCCGATAGCTAAAAAACTTTGTCAAAAATTTGGGGGTTCAATAATTTCGACCAGCGCTAATGCGGCTAGTGAAAGCCCAGCAAAAAATGCAAAACAGGTATCGAAACAATTTGGTGGAGCGGTCGATTTTATAATTTCTGGACGTGTTGGCAATTTGAAAAAATCAACTGAAATTCGTGATGTAATAACCAATAAACTAATTAGAGGGTAGAGTATTTTAAAATGCAAATGAAAAAACTAAAAAACACTATTGTTCTTCTCGCTTGTTTAACATTCAGTCCAGCATTCGCACGGCTTTTGGAGAATGGCGCGCTTGATCAAATTAATAACAGCGTTGCTGTTGATGTAACGGGATTGAATTTAAAATATTGGGAGTATTTTTCCCCCTCAATGGGAGACAGCTCTAAATCTAAAAGCACAGAAGCAGGTACAATAGTTGGTTTTTTCCTTAATGTAAGAAAGGCTATTATAGAAAAAATTTATACTGATCTTTCTTTTGATTATTACAGTGGAAAATTAAAATATGACGGCATCTATCAAAAAACCTATTTACCACTAGCTACAAAATTTCAGCACAAAATTTTTAATGCGGACTTAAAAACAGGTTATATTTTTACTTTTACTGAAAGCAATTCTTTTCAGATAATTCCTTATGTAGGGGTGGGATATCGTTACTGGAACAGGCAGAGCGATAATTTCTATAATGAAAAATACCAGCACTACAAAGCCGTCGTTGGTATGAAATGTAATTGGCTATTGACCGACGATTTTGTTTTGTCACCATATATTGAGGGAGGTAAAATATTTAGTGCGAACGCGAAAGAACCATATTACGGCTGGTCCTATATTTTGGGAAAAAAACCAATTTACGAGGCTGGTTTGGAAGCAAACTATAAATTGTTCGATGAGTTTTTCTTAAATGGATTTGCAAGTTATACGCAATTCAAATATGGAAGATCCGAATACCAATATAAAACTATAGATGATACTATTTGGCGTTTCTGTGAACCCGACAGCAAAACCAATGAAATAAAATTTGGTTTTGGGGTTAGATATAGTTGGATGATTAATTAGGATGCTTGTTGGAGTAAAAAAATATTTTACGAGCAATGCAGCAGGTAAAAGTATACGGTATTGATAACCTCTTTCTAACAAACTACAATTTACTCTATTGAGTAGCAATTACTTGCAACTAGCCGCGTATTTATGAGTGATTTTTTCAAAATTATATATAATGTGTATAGACAAGAGGATAGCTTATGGCGCGTGTAGTAACATTTAGTGTTCCAGAAAAACAAGCTGAAATGATGGCGGAAACTATAGGGGATAAGCTGACAACTAGGCTAGATTTAGAACAGGTAAGGTCTGAATTGAAGAGGGACATAGAATCAAGCAGGGATAAAACTATTATTTGGTTAGGTGGTATTATTGCAGCTGGTGTTACAATCATTATTACAGTGCTTGGTTTTTTAATTAGTAGATTACATTAGAACAAACGCCAAAATCGTTGGCAAATAATAAGAGACAAAAATACCGGAGGCAAAACCAAAAACATGGCCTTCCCAAGAGACATTTTTTTTGGCACCGGGAAAAAGCGACAAAAAGAGTCCGCCAAAATAAAAAAGGCAAAAACCCGCAAGTACAATAGTAGTGGCCGTAATGTTAAAATAAGCCTTAGCAAGCAAATAGCCAAAATAACCCATAATAAGACTGCTTGCGCCAATGTGAATGCCGCGTCGACCAAAAAGCCAAATCAAAAGACCGCTTAATATGGTTATAGTACCAGATACATAATAAAACATGACCCTACCTTCTGGCAAAATCAGGTCTGATAATACGAACAAAGGTATCGTGTTGAAAAACAAATGATTAAAGTCGCCATGAAGCAATGGAGCAAATATAATTCCTGGTAAGCCACCCAGCTTTCTCGATCGAATGCCTAAAAAATTAAGGCGGTATTGCATCATGCTATTAATGATATGTATAAACCATAAAATACTGACAAGTTCCAGCGCAAAAACCGTATTAATTTTCATGGCTAGAATTAGTTGCTGTATTTCTAGGGCAATTTTTCCGAACATAATTTCACCTTATGAATAAATTCCAATAGTTACGTTTTTCCACTAAATCTGTATAATACCACGAACTTGAATAAAAACTAAGAAACAGGATCAATGCAATCTTCTATTATTAACAAATTAAATTCATTAACAAAGCGACATCAAGAAGTAGCTGATCTTTTGGCTACCCAAGAAATTATTAACGATCAAAATCGGTATCGCGAATTATCAAAAGAATATGCACACCTTGAGCCAATAGTTACCGCTCTTAAAGAATATAACGATAATGAGCAAAAAATAATAGATACGGAAACAATGTTGCAAGAAGAGCAAGATGTTGATTTAAAAACCCTTGCTCAAGAAGAATTGTTGCATTTAAAAAACATTCATCAAACTTTAGAAGCGAGTCTACAAGCTTTGTTATTACCGCGAGACCCAAATGATGAGCGTAATGTTTTCTTGGAAATTCGTGCCGGCGCAGGTGGAGATGAAGCCGCAATTTTTGTTGGCGACTTATTTCGTATGTATTCCCATTATGTCGAAGATACTGGTTGGAAGCTTGAGCTTATCAATTCAAGTCCTGGTGAGCATGGTGGTTATAAAGAAATTATTGCGCGGATTGTTGGTAAAGGAGCTTATTCAAGACTAAAATTCGAGTCTGGAGCGCATCGAGTACAAAGAGTTCCGGAAACTGAAGCACAAGGACGTATCCATACGTCGACGTGTACTGTTGCGGTTATTGCTGAAGCTGATGAAATTGATGATGTAAAAATTAATCCAGCAGATTTAAAAACTGATACTTATCGTAGTTCAGGTGCGGGTGGACAGCATGTCAATGTTACTGACTCTGCAGTGCGAATTACCCATTTGCCAACAGGAGTTGTCGTTGAATGTCAAGATGAGCGCTCGCAGCATAAAAACCGCGCCAGAGCTATGTCGCTTTTAAAGGCTAAGATACTCGCTGCTGAGAGGGAAAAGCAAGCGAAAGAACAAGCAGCAACGCGGCGAAGTTTGGTTGGAACTGGCGATCGCTCAGAAAGAATTCGTACCTATAATTTTCCTCAGGGGAGGCTTACTGATCACCGGATTAATTTAACGTTATACCAGCTTGATAAAGTTATTGATGGTGATTTAACGCCTGTGATTGAACCGCTGATACGTGAGCATCATGCTGATCAATTAGCAGCGATGGCAGAGTTAGGTGTTGGTTAGTTATAAAGGAGAACAGGTTTTATGTTTCAAACATGGTTGTTTCAAATAGCAATGTTTTTATTTGTTCTTACCGTTATAGCAATTCCTTTTGGCGAATATATAGCAAAAGTTTTTGCTGGTGAAAGAACATTTTTATCACCAGTTTTTGTACCTGTTGAAAGGTTTCTTTATAAAATTTTTGGGGTTGATCCACACGAAGACATGGATTGGAAAACTTTTACGGTAAATCTTTTGCTCTTCAACTTGGTAGGATTGGTTGCCTTATTTTTGTTGCAAGAGGTCCAAGGTTTTCTACCTTTAAACCCAGAAAAGCTTAAAGCCGTAAGATGGGATACCGCAATTAATGTGGCAATTTCTTTTGTTACCAATACTGATTGGCAATCGTATAAAAGTGAAACTACGATGAGTTATCTGACCCAAATGTTGGGTTTGGGCTTACAAAACTTTTTATCTGCAGCGACTGGTATGGCAGCAGCGGTTGCTTTCATTAATGCTTTTATTCGTAAAAATACAGTAGGGATTGGAAATTTTTGGGTTTATCTTACGCGCTCACTAATTTATATTTTGTTGCCGCTGGCAATAGCAGTGGCACTGGTTTTAATAGCACAAGGTTGCGTTGATAATTTTCAGCCATATGTGCACGTACAAACTTTGGAAGGGAAAGAGCAAATTATTGCTCAAGGGCCGGCTGCTTCGCAAATAGCAATTAAACATTTAGGAACAAGTGGCGGTGGTTTTTTTACTGCTAACTCTGCCCATCCTTATGAAAATCCAACTCCATTTACCGATTATTTAGAATTACTATCTTTACTCATAATTGCTGCAGCCTTTCCGTTTGCTTTTGGGGCGTTTGTAAACAATCGTGCCCAAGGTTGGGCCATATTTATTGCTATGATGTTGTTGTTTATTATGGGTCTTAGTTTTGCTTTGTGGTCAGAATTTCATGGTAATCCTCTGTTGACAAAGTTAGGGGTGCATCATGGTCTTAATATGGAAGGTAAAGAAGAGAGGTTTGGTACATTAGCTTCGGTAATTTTTGCGAGTGCTAGTACCGCTACTTCAACTGGAGCGATGAATGCTTCGCTTGATAGTTTGATGCCTCTTACTGGATTAATTACCTTTTTCAATATAGCTATAGGTGGAGTTGTTTTTGGTGGTGTTGGCTGCGGGTTTATTGGCATGTTGTTTTATGGAATACTTGCAATGTTTTTGATTGGGCTGATGATTGGACGAACTCCGGAAATATATGGGAAGAAACTAGAGCCTTATGAAATGATAGTAACAGTTATTGTTCTTTTTTTGCCGTGTATTTTTCAGTTAATTTTAAGCGCAATAGCGGCAACTACTAGCATTGGTATTGCGAGTTTAGGCAACCCGTCTCCCCATGGGTTATCAGAAATAATTTATACTTATGCATCCAGTGTGAGCAACAATGGTTCTGCGTTTATGGGACTTGAGTCTAACATTCCTTTTTATAACTTAACGACCGGGTTTGCGATGTTGTTCGGGCGCTTCATCGCTATTGTTTGCGCTTTAGCCATTGCCGGTTCTATGGTGCAGAAAAAAATTAATGCGCCAACAGCACGCTTTCCAACCGCTAGTCCATTGTTTGTTTTTGTTTTAGTTTCCGTGGTGTTGATTATTGGAGCATTAACTTTCTTTCCAGTATTGGTACTGGGACCAGTGCTTGAGCATCTATATATTTTAGATGGACAAACTTTTTAAATTAAGGAGTCAGGGGTCAGGTCTTGAATAGTGAATTTTTATATATATCTGATTATATTTAAAAATTCACTATTCAAGACCTGACCCCTGAGATATCAATATGCGTACAAGAATGTTATGGGATACCAAATTTATTTTTCCCGCTATTCGGCAAGCCTTTATTAAGCTTAATCCGCTAAAGTTATGGCACAACGTGGTTATGTTTGTTGTGGAAATTGGTGCGATTGTTACCATGGCTATTGCCATCGTAAGTTTTTTTGCCAAAGACCAGCAGTTTTTTGCTTTTGGTTTGCAAATTAGTCTCTGGCTTTGTTTTACGGTTTTGTTTGCTAATTTTGCTGAAAGTTTAGCCGAGGGTAAGGGCAAGGCTCAAGCGGAATCGCTGAAACAAAATCGGAGTGAGGTTTATGCGCAAAAATTAATTTCTGATATTGACGATAAAGTAGAATCAGTCCCAGCATTAATGCTTAAAAAAGGTGACATTGTCATTATTAGTGACGGTATGATGATTCCATCTGATGGTGAAATTGTTGAGGGTATCGCTTTAGTTGATGAGTCAGCTATTACTGGAGAATCTGCTCCTGTAGTACGCGAATCGGGGGGTGATAAAACGGGGGTGACCGGTGGTACCAAAATCCTTTCTGGAAAAATCAAAGTTGAAATTAAAGCTAATGCTGGTGAAACCTTTCTTGATCAAATGATTAATATGATCGAAAGCTCGAAGCGACAAAAAACACCAAATGAAATTGCGCTAGAGGTTTTTTTGCTTGGATTAACAGTTCTGTTTGCTGTGGTGACGGTAACGTTAGCATTATTTGGTACTTTCATGCATGTTGAAATTCCTATTACTATTTTGATTGCACTATTGGTGTGTTTAATCCCAACTACTATAGGAGGGTTATTGCCAGCCATTGGTATTGCGGGGATGGATCGATTGTTAGCACATAATGTTATTGCTTTAACTGGGCGTGCAGTTGAAGCGGCTGGCGACGTCAATGTAGTATTGTTGGATAAGACAGGAACAATCACGCTTGGCAATCGGTTAGCAACTGACTTTATTGTTGCCCCTGGAGTCGTCGAAGAAGAACTAGCTCGCTTTGCCATGTTGTCTTCGCTTGCTGACGACACACCCGAAGGACGCAGTATTGTAGTTTTAGCCAAAGAAAAATTACAAATTCGTGGCCGCGATATACGCTCGCCAGTCGGAGCAAAATTTATTGAATTTAGAGCCGAAACATGTATGAGTGGTATCGATATTAATGAGGTGCAAATTCGCAAAGGAGCAGCTGATGCGATTGAGAATTTTGTTAAGCAGAGAAAAATTAAATTTCCCGAAGAAGTAAAAAAGATTGTAGAAAAAGTTGCTCGAGAAGGTGGAACGCCATTAGTTGTTGCTGATCAAGATATGGTATATGGGGTTGTCTATCTTAAAGATGTATTAAAAGAGGGAATTCGTGATAGGTTGTTGCAATTAAAAAATATGGGTATTACTTCAGTAATGATTACTGGTGATAATCCGTTAACAGCAGCAACGATTGCTGTAGAGGCAGGCGTTAGCGATTTTATAGCTCAAGCCACGCCCGCGATGAAAATGGAGCGTATTAAAAAATATCAACAAGATGGCTATATGGTAGCGATGATTGGTGATGGTACCAATGATGCTCCAGCGCTAGCCCAAGCAGATTTGGCTGTGGCAATGAATGCTGGTACTCAGGCAGCTAGAGAAGCTGCTAATATGGTCGATTTAGATTCAACGCCAACCAAGCTACTTGATATTGTTGAAATCGGTAAGCAAATTTTGATTACTCGAGGTGCTCTTACTACATTCAGTATTGCTAATGATGTTGCCAAATATTTTGCAATTATTCCAGCATTGTTTATTGCTAAGTGTCCAATATTAAATGTTTTGAATGTTATGCATCTTGCAAGTCCACATAGTGCGATCCTATCCGCAGTAATTTTCAATGCGATCGTAATACCATTATTGATCCCGCTAGCATTAAGTGGAGTTAAGTATAGACAAGTTTCTGTGACTTTTCTTTTGCGGAAAAATTTACTAGTTTACGGTCTTGGTGGTTTGTTGTTGCCTTTTATTGGTATAAAACTGATTGATATGGGTATCGTTTGGCTTCAGATTATAGGATAGGAATATATGCAAAAATTAGTAATATCTCTTCGGGTTTTTATTACCTGTGCTGTTTTGTTGGGGTTGATTTATCCACTTTTTATTATGGGGATTGGTCATGTAATATTTCCACATAAAGCAAACGGTAGTTTGCTTATGCGCAATGATAAAGTTATTGGTTCAACATTAATTGCGCAAGAGTTTACCTCACCTAAATATTTTCATAGTAGATTTTCTGCAATTAATTATAATGCAACAAGTTTTGGTGGAAGTAATTTAGCCCCTTCCAGCAAAAAACTGATTGATTTAGCTAAAGGTCGTATTCAACAGATAAGACTAGAAAATGGCTTGGCTGCAAATTCGCAACTGCCAGCTGATATAGTGCTTGATTCTGCTAGTGGCTTGGATCCACATATTTCTTATGCTAATGCCATGCTTCAATTGCACCGGATAGCTAAATGTCGCGGGCTTTCAGAAGATAAAGTCAAAAGATTAATTCGTGCCAACACTACTCATGATTTCGTTGGACTTTGGGGGCGGGAAGGAGTTAATGTATTGGAACTTAATTTAGCATTGGATGATATACCCTTATAAAACATGACAATTATAGACCAAACAAAGGACATGGATGATGTTTTAAAAAACCCTCCAATCGAATTTAGCGAAGAGGCTAAACGCGGAAGCTTAAAAATTTTTCTTGGTTATTGTGCTGGTGTTGGTAAAACTTATCGCATGTTGCAAGATTCTATAGTTAATAAACGCAACGGTATTGATGTGGTAATTGGTATTGTAGAAACTCATGGTCGAGCAGATACCGAAGCATTGGTAAGTGAATTCGAAATAGTTCCGCGCAAAAATGTTGAATATTCCGGTATTACGATCAGTGAAATGGATTTAGACATGTTATTGGTGCGGCGCCCTCAAGTGGTTTTGGTGGATGAGCTGGCGCATACTAATATTCCCGGTTCGCGGCATGCGAAGCGTTACCAGGATGTTGAGGAACTGCTCAATGCTGGTATTAATGTTTATTCCACGCTTAATATTCAACATGTCCAGAGTTTGGTCGATATCGTTTATCAAATTACTGGTATTAAAGTTGAAGAGATTATTCCTGACCGTATTTTAGATTTGGCAATTGAAGTTGAGTTGGTTGATTTATCACCAGAAAAGCTGCAACAACGATTGGCTGAAGGAAAAGTATATATTCCGCAAAAAGCCAAGCAAGCAATGGAGAAGTTTTTTAAAAAGGGAAATTTACTTGCATTGCGCGAATTATCGTTAAAATATACAGCAAAACGCGTTGACAGCGACTTGCTTTCTTATCGCGAAAAGGAAGACATTTTGAGTGTTTGGCCCATAGAATCGAAATTGTTAGTTGGCATTAGTTCAAATAAGATTACCGAGAAACTATTGTTGCTTGCTCATCGTATGGCCATAGAGCTTGAGGCAGAGTGGTATGCAGTACATGTCGAATCATTGCAACAAGTGCAAGAAACAGAAAAAACACGCAGTCAACTTTATCGCAATATTCATTTGGCCGAAGAGTTAGGAGCTAAAGTTGTTTCACTTAGTGGTAGTAACATTGCAGATGAAATTATTCAATTTGCCAAACGGAAAAATGTTAATTTAATTATTACCGGATTATCGCAGAGACCACATTTGCAAGAACTCATAAGAGGTTCGGTTTTAAATGAGTTAGTAAAAAAGGCTAGTCCTATTAATTTATTGGTTGTGGGTGATGATTCGCGTGGCGCGCCACCGGCAGCGCAGCTGGTAGCAAAAAAATTAAAAACCAAACCATTTTTTTACGGTTTTTTTAGCGTAATAATAGTGCTATTGTTTGGTTGGTTTTTTCAAAAATGGATTTCGGCGCATAATCTAATAATGTTGATGTTACTGCCGACTATTGTTTCGGGGATTTTATGGGGCATATCGGTTGGATTAGTTACCTCGGTACTTGCTTTGGGCTTGGTTGATTTCCTTTTTATTACGCCGACTTTTTCGTTTGGCCTCTTTGATGCTCGCTATTTAACTGACATGGTGCTTTTTATTTTAATTGTTTTGGGCGTAAGTTGGGTTGGGAGAATGATACGTTGGCGCGCCGAAAGCGCCAGACACCGGGAGCGATTTATTTATGCTCTTTATAATTTTGGGCGTGAGATCCTGGGCGCTGAAAGTTTTAATGATATTTTGAATCGTGCGGTGCGCAGTGTAGTCGAGGCTTTTGATAGCGATATTGTGATTCTTTTGCCTGGAACATCGGGAGCGCTTGAACTAACAGCTAAAAGCAGAGTAGATCTAGAACTAAACGAAATGGAAAAAGCTGTTGCTACCTGGGTTTATAAAAATGGACGGCATGCGGGTAAAGGAACAAACACTTTGTCTTCCGCCAAGTGGTATTACGTTCCACTTAAAATACGCGATAATGTTTTGGGTGTTATTTGCTTGATGAAATTAGAAGTAGATAAAACTTTTTCTCCCGAACAAAAGCGTTTACTTGAGTCATTTGCAAGCATGGTTGCTTTGGCATTGTCAAAAACCAATAAATAATCTGACTCCGCGTGACCTTCTAGGTTTTTAAGTTGGGGAAAAAAGGAAGAATGGTTCTGCGAGTAAATACCAAAATAAAATAAAATACGAAAAAATATATAAAAGAAAAAATGCCACCATGCTTCCACAGTAAGAATAGGCTTAAAAGAAATATTGCGGTTGCGTCGAGCGCATATTTAATAGCAAAAAAACCCGCCCAGCGTCTTAAACAAAAGGGATGGCATTCATACAGGAAAGTTGTTGCCATTATAATGACCATGCTAAAGGCAGTTTGGAAACCTGCTGCTTGGGCAAGTAAAAAAGTGATGAATAAGTAGATGGACAAATCTAATGTTATGGTAATTTGACCCCGTAGGTTTACTGCGAACCAGCTGATCAATGCAAGACTCAGTGTAATCAATAAAATCTTGGGTGAGAAATAATCGTGGGATAAAGTATGATCGAGGCTGAATAGGTTAAAGCGGATCTTCCAGTACTAGTTCGCTGTCAAAACCCACTTAACTTTTTGAATTAAAAATTATTTTCTCTCAGAAACCAATTTTTTCCTAGTGACCACGGTTACGTTTTTGCATGGCAGTGCATCAGGTAAAATAATTTCTGCTTTTCTAAGCAATTCCAATCCTTGTTGTCTTGGTTTTGGAATGGTCTGCTGCATTTCTTGGTTTTTGATTTTTACTTTTAGCGCGCAAATAGAAGTTAGCTCAGCAATAGCCTCTTCTGTTGTTAATTCTACGTCTCGCCAATATTCTTTTAATTTGTGTACTAACATGTAAGCCAACATGATCGTAAAAACATGCGCTCTTGTTCGATTGGCTTTACGTACATAAATAGCCCGCATTTCTAGTAGAATAGTTTTCATGGTTCTAAAGGCTGTTTCTACTTTGGCTAATCCTTTATATCTTTTATGAACTTGCTCAGATGTAATATCTTCTTTTGCTATATCTGTTTTTAATACGTAACAGCCATCTAATAAAGCTTCTTTTGCTAAATTATTTTCATCAATTTTAAGAGCTATTGACCCTTCCTGTTTTTCTACTTCAACCCAGCTAGAAATTCTTAAAGCTTCATTTTTAGCCTTTACTTTCTCTACAGCTTTGTCTAGTTTTGCCTTAGGATGCTCGCGTAAATATAAATTTTGTTTTTCTATAAATTTATTAAGACTAGCTAATTTACTACTGCGAGATTTTTTAATCTCTTCGGTTCTTACCGGATTTTTACGCAATATGTATCTAACGTCATCAATACAAATTTCTGTTAATTCTTCATCGAATAAATTTAATTGTACCTGTCCTTTATCTATCATGGCTACAATTTGTGGCTTAGTAATAGAAGTAATATAGTTAAAGCCATGCTCTTCTAACGCTTCTATTTGCGTACTTTTAATCATTCCTTTGTCTCCAACAAAAGCAACTTTCTTAACACCAAAACGCTCAGCTACTTTTTTGATTTGTGCAGGAACGGTCAACATGTCGTTAGTGTTACCGGTAAATACTTCTACCGCAATTGGCCAGCCTTCTACATCAGTCATTAATCCGATTACTATTTGTTTCTTGCCCTTCTTGCCATCGCGATTATATCCATAATCTGCCAATTCATTTTCAGTTCCCTCGAAATAACTGCTAGTAACATCGTATAAATAGAAAAACGGAACCTCTTTATAGTACGTGTTGAATAACGACAGTTCAATTCTGGACTGATTTTTATCTAACCAATCCATGGCATAATAAAGGTCGTCTTCATTAAAAGCATCTAGCCCTAAAATATCACATGCAGCATGTTGTTGCGCTAAACGAACAGCTGATAATCTAGAACCTTGTGCAATTACAGTTGCCAGTACCAACCACAAAATTAATTTAGCTTCGCGACTATTTCCAAGAGCGGTTACTAATCCAATACGCTTTGACAGTTGCTGTAAAGTTAAAACAGCACCGACACTTAACCCTTGGACAGTTTGTATATCATCTTTAATGTTGCCAAGAATTTTAAGATCACTTTTATGTTTGAGTGCCAACTTAATTGCTGCGATTTCTTTATCAGAGCAATCGGAAAGATTAGAAATGGTTTTATGATGTACAGCACCATCAACGCGATAAGACGTGCGTAAAAGTACGCGTCGATAAGTTTTACCACCTCTTTTGTATGTTGAGTCATCTACAAACATAGTGGCCACCATTATTAACTATAATATCGTATTTGTCAACATGAAAATGCAAATATTTATTATATTTAGTGACCACAATATAGGTAAAAAATATATATCACATTGAAATTATAAAATTTTTATAAAAAACCACTTGGAAGATCCGTTAAAGCCCCAATTAGCTATGCCTAGACCAGCAAAAAGTATTGTCTCATAAAAAACTAAGCGTATAAGAAAGTGTAATAAAATTTGCTTGTTTAGTTGCATAATTTGTTCGTTAAAAGGTATACGATTAGTCCTGTAATGGTTAATAAATAGATGCAAAGAACACGCCATTCTTGATAATTTTTTTGATTAATAAAATAAAAGCCTAAAATTCCCGCCACAAATAACAATGGTAATAAAAAAAGATTTTGTAAATAAAAATGGAAGGCCAGACTGGTAAGAATAAAAGCGCCACCGATAAAAAGTTTGGCTAAGGGCGGTGTTAACAATACTGGCAACGTCATAATTCCCTGCGCCTTATCGCCAAGATAGTCTTTAATGTCGATAAAATTAGCAGTTAAAGTAAAGCCCATGAGGAAAATCCAAATGAAAGATTTGGGGAATTCTTGCAAATTTCCATGCGCATTTATATAGCTGAGCAAAATAAAAGCCAGGCTGGCTGAGGAAATAATGGCTTTAGAAAAGAGAGGAATTCTCTTTAAGCGTAGCGGCGGCGCTGAATAAATATAATAAGCAAGAATGGCGCTACCAATAATAAACATGCTTTTTACGTTAACTGCTAGAGCATAAGCCAAGCTACAGAATAATATGGTAGTAGCAATATTTGTATAGTGTTTTAGTGCAATCTCTTTAGTGACTAGTGGTCGCTTGGGATTGGAAATGCTATCAATGGTTTGATCGTAGATATTATTTATCATAACCGCAGATAGCCAAAAAAATAAAATACTGATGCTTAAAAAAATAAAATTGATTAAAAGAAGGATATTAAATTGTTTTACAGTTAATGCAATTCCCAATACTAGCATTAATTCAAAGTGCAATAGTCTTAACCAACGCAAATCTTTTGCTAAAGCGATAAAAACTCGTTTGTTGGCTAAGAAACTAATACTCATTCCGGATGGAAATAACAGTAAAAGAAAGTAATTCACAAACACGTAAGATGTTGTTGGGATGTTTATGTGGAGTATTTCTGCAAAATATTTGATGACGTAGGGAGTGGTAATAACAAAAAAAATAGAGGAATAGATAATGATTAGGCCAAACAAGGTTTTGAAAACATTTTTTTGTTTGGTTTGTAGATAAAAGCAGGCGCATAAAAGTGCCATAAATATTTCCAAACGCATGCCGAAGGAAATGTTTTGCAGAGAACCAAAAAAAGTAAAATAATAATAAAGCAGCTTGTGTTTAGTTTGCGGAAAAACATAAGATATGTGGTGTCCCATTCCTTTCGAAACGACTAAATCTATAATAGGAACACATAAAATCAAAATAAACCCCGGCACAACAACCTTAATAATGGTTTGAATTTTTTCTTGAGTAAAACAGTGTAGTGCCAAGATTATTAATAAAGCAACGAGAGCGTAAAACAAACCGAAGTGGATAAAATCACTTGTCAAAAACCCTCCTGGGGCGTTGATAAAAAATAAGTTGACTAGACCATTATGAGAAAAGCCTTCTAAAAAATTTCTCAGTGTAAGAATACATGCAAAAGTTATAAAATAATTAATTAAGGGGGTTTGTGCTTTTTCTAAATGAGTAATGAAGTTGCTAAAGGTGTTTGCAATTGGAGTAAAGTATTTGTTGATTGCTGCAACTACCATGTTCTATATACACCTTGTGCTTCTGTAAAACTATTATAATTATGAATAGGCTCTAAGATTGAAAAAGGTATCTAACAGTATATAGTTACTTTATGCTTAGGCAAGGAAAATAGTGCATAGTGGAATTAGACATCAGGCTACTTATAAGAATTGCTTGTTGTCCTTTGCTTGCAATTTGTTATAATTAATCTAATTCAATAGGATTA
This sequence comes from Gammaproteobacteria bacterium, assembly GCA_964213355.1. Lineage (GTDB taxonomy): Bacteria > Pseudomonadota > Gammaproteobacteria > UBA9339 > UBA9339 > JBAXAM01. The sequence goes on along the minus strand of CAXOVY010000008.1, from coordinate 13,655 downwards.
GCAATGAGGGAAATACATGAAAAAAAATATCTTTGTTTTAGTGGTTATTTCAGTATTGACTTTTATGGTTTGTGGTTGCAAGCAAAAAGAAACAGCAGGTGAAGATATTATGAAAACAGCAGTTAATGGGGTTTTACCGGGGCAAGAAAATTTATTCGCAAAATACAAAATCGCTATTATTAAGACTAACTATGGTGACATTACGATAGAATTTTATGGTAAGGACTCGCCGATTACGGTAAACAATTTTTTGAATTTAGCGAGTCACGGTTTTTATAACAACACTAAATTCCATCGCATTATTAAAGATTTTATGATTCAAGCTGGCGATCCGAACAGTCGTGATAAGGATATTAGTATCCATGGTGTCGGTGGTCCTGGATATAAATTCATGGATGAGATAAATGACCACAAATTAGTTCGTGGTAGTTTAGCGATGGCTAATGCTGGACTAAACACTAATGGCTCACAGTTTTTTATTGTTACCAAGACCGCTACTCCATGGCTTGATGGCAAGCATACTAATTTTGGCCGAGTTACATCCGGTATGGTTGTGGTTAGCAAAATTGAAAATGTGCCAGTTGATGCCAATGACCATCCAATTGGTGATGTAATTATTGAGAGTATTGAGTTAAAATAAAATTACAACCAAAAATGATAAAAATTTTCGATTTTTTCTTGGCGGAAATTACATTTTTCGTAGAGGCGGCAAGCAGGAACATTTGCTTTTTGCGTCACAACTTGGGCATGAGAAAATCCTGATTCAATGAAATTAGTTTGTGCCGCACAAACTAATTTGGTGCCAAAATTTTTACCTCTAAAATTAGTATTAACCGCTAAGAGCCCAATATCCCCGCGGTTGTTTTTTGTTCCAAGTGTAGTCATGCCAACGATTTTGTTGTCATTACGAATCACCAGTATTCTGCTAGCAACCGAGCCATTAACAGAATTTTCAATCCACGTGCGATAAAGTTTAAGAAATAATTCTTTCGGAAAATTTGGGTCAGTATTGAAATGTGAATAAGTACCAGCTTGAATGGCTAATTGCTCCAACTCAATATCAATAGATGCGGATTTGCGTTCATAGATTTCAATCTCAGGCGCAACGAGCGGGGATGGATCTAGTGTTTTTAGGTCAAGTAAATATGTGATGTGTTCACTACCAAGAAATCCTTCGAGTTTTTTCGCTGCCTGTTGTGATTTTTCATCAGTACTATCAGAGGGCCAATAGACTAAGCGTATATTTTGTTTATGCAGTTCATTGAGTATTGTTTGCAGCTCTATTAAAGAAAGTTGTGGCAGCAAGATTTTAGCCACTTTAAAGCCGAAAAGCCCAGCATCCAATTCTAATAATTTGTAATCCATAAAGTTCTTTAGAATAATGGAGCAGTAGTTATTTCTAGATCATCTAGATTAAGTGAACCTACTTCTGTTTGAGGAGGGGCTATAGTTTTTGGAACTGTGTCAACAGTAAACATTTCGAAAATGGCATTTTCTTGTTCTGGTTCCGCGAGCAGTCCAGTTGCTGGATCAATCCGTGCTGTAGTTATTCCCTCGGGTTGCCTCATACTGTGTTCTGGTTTGCCCACCAACGCATTTTGCATAAATTGGATCCATATTGGCAAGGCCGCTTGCGATCCATGCTCATGTGTCGAGTGTGGTTGATCAAAACCTATCCATACCGTTGCAACCAAATCGCTATTAAACCCTAAGAACCAAGCATCAACTAGGTCATTAGTGGTTCCGGTTTTACCTGCGATGTCGCTACGGCGCAGCGCAAGAGCTTTTTTTGCTGTGCCTTTTTTAATAACATCTTTGAGCGAATCAGTGATTAGATAGGCATTTTGCGGGGTAATAACGCGTGGCGCCAAGGGCAATTTATTTGCTGGTCCGGCTATTTCAGGAACGATTGTCGGCTTGGCCTGAAAAATATTTTTGTTATCAGCATCAACTATTGAATTAATAAAAAATGGAGTGATTTTATAACCACCATTAGCAAACACTGCATAACCTTCTGTCATTTTTAGCGGTGTTATATTGCCAACTCCAAGAGCTAATGTAAGGTATTGTGGTACTTCTGGTCCGGAAAAACCAAATTTTTTGAGATAATCTACTACATAAGAAACCCCAGTGGATTGCAGCAAGCGAACTGATGCCACATTGCGCGAACGAAATAATGCCTCACGCAAACTAATTGGTCCAAGGAAATCTTGAGAATCATTTTGTGGGCGCCACTCTTTTTTAGTATATTGGTCCGTTATTATAAGTGGCGTATCATTAATTAAGCTCGCAAAGGTAAATCCTTTTTCTAAAGCAGCTGAGTAAACAAATGGTTTAAAACTAGATCCTGGCTGACGTTCGGCCTGAATGGCACGGTTGTAGCTACTGTTGGCATAAGAGAACCCACCACTTAGTGCTAAAATTGCGCCATTTTTTGGATCAAGCACTATAATTGCCCCTTCAATTTTCGGTAATTGTGCAAGTTTCCATTGGTTGTTTGCAGTTTTATAGATGCGGATAATATCGCCATTAGTTAATTGCGGATTTGCCCAAGCAAAATTGTTGGCATTAATGTCAGTGGTAGTACCATTGCTGAGTAAAACGGTAATTGATTTAGCGCTGGAGCTAATTACTGCCACTGGCTGTAAGTCGCTAATTATTGGAATATTTTTTAATTTATGGCGCCAATAAACGCGACTTCCCGGAGCCAAATGTCCTTCCGGGCCGCGATAACCATGGCGTTGATCATATGCTAAAATTCCATCATGCAAGGCTTGATTGGCAAAGGCTTGGAGGCGCGAATCAATTGAGGTATAAATTTTCATGCCGGCAGCATAAGCTCCGTCACCATACTGAGAAATTACAGCATTACGTACCATTTCTGCTAAATACGGTGCTGATGCTTCTGCTTGTAACTCATGATAGCTGGCGGCGATTGGTGCGGAAACTGCGGTATTATATTCCATCAAGTTGATGTGACGGTGTTCGAGCATCCGTTGCAGTATATGGTTACGGCGCTCCCGTGCGGCTTGGGGGTTGAGGATTGGATTATCACGTGATGGTGCTTGAGGTAAACCAGCGAGCATTGCTATCTGTGCCAGGGTCAGCTCGTTTAGTGGTTTGCCATAATAAACCTGTGAAGCAGCAGCAATACCATAGGCTCGATTACCGAAATAGATTTGATTTAAATAGAGTTCAAGTATTTCTTCTTTGCTAAAGGCTTCCTCGATTTTAAAGGCAAGTAAAATCTCGTTTAGTTTACGACTAAAGGTTTTTTTCCTGTTTTGGCAAAAATCACGTGCCACCTGCATAGTGATAGTACTGCCGCCTTGAGATTTTTTACCTGATGCGATAAACGCTTTGGTAGCGCGTAATAATCCTAAAAAATCGACACCACGGTGTTCATAAAATCTCTGGTCTTCAGTGTCTAAAACTGCTTGCATTAATTGTTTTGGTACTTGCTTTAAAGTTATTGGTATACGTTTTTTTTCACCAAAATCCTTAATAAACTTACCATCGCTGGTATATACGCGTAGGGGGATTTGTTTGCCCATTTCTTTAAGTTGGCTAACATCTGGAAGATGAAGCACCATGTAAAAGTAAACCCCGCCAAAAATAATTAAGCCGGTGAAAACCAAGCTCATTAGACTTAAGGAGCTGTTTTTTATAAATTTGGTTAAGAATTTAAACATTTATAGAATTTCCAGTTAATTGTTGCTAATTATGTAACAATTTTTTTGTAATAGAATATCAGTACTTGAGTAAAAATTCAAAAAGGTTAAAAACTATCTTTTGGGGAATATGAAAATATCAAAGTAGACAAAGGAACCGTTGCAACAGTTCTAGTATATACAAAGCCTTTGCTCACGATTAAATAACGCAAGCTAAAGCTTGCGCCTACCGATCTTATAAACAACGATTACCCCATAGGGCCTAGTTCAAACCGAACGCAGCGAGGCGCAGGACTAGGTATTGCCATGTCAATTTCAATTGGTAGTGTTTGAGTTAAGGTTTTCTTAATGTGTTATAAAAAAGACGTGCTACAGTTATACAATTGGACAGTGTTGATCATAGCTTATAGCCTTATTGGTTAAAAACCTTCAGATCGCTGGACAAAAACCATGAAAAATCGTTTTAATTGGGTGTATATTGCAGCAGCTAGTGTTAGTTCAATTTAGCTTTAGTGAAGTAATAAAGAGGAAGAGAAAAAGTAAGGAGCGAAAGTGTCAACAAAAAGATGTTCTAATATTAAGATATGTACAAAATCAAATTATCTCCATATGCCAAGATCTTTTATACCGAATGGTTACTCGATCCAAACGGTTGCCGTTATAACTTATCAATAGACCAAACACTCTACGGTAATTTAGATGTAGATCGACTAAGAGCCGCATTAAAAAAATACGTTGCAGAGTGTGTTTTATTAAATAGTCATGTCCAAGATATTGATGGCGAACCATATCTAGTAAAAAATGACAGTATTAATGAATTAGAGTACCTAGATAGCACTGTTAATTCGTCTGAATTATCATCATATATAAGCCGTAGTTTCGATTTGCATAATGAACCATTATATAGATTTAAGTTAGTACACACTGGCAACCATACTTATAGATTTATTATTGTTATGCATCATCTTGTTATGGATGGTAGCGCCTCTTTAGATCCTGGCGTATTTGAGGCAATCTCTAATTATTATAATGATGAAAGTTATATTGCTAAATACACCTTTGACGATCAGATAAAAGCAATAGCCGATCTAACCGACAAGCTATCTTCTAATTTGGAGCAAAACAAAGCCAAATATAAAGAATTTTGGCAGCAGCAGTTATCTGACGCTGAAAATGTTGACTTAAGTTTTTTAAAGCTGAATAAAGATTATGATAAGCAGAATACCAATAAATTGCTTAATCCGACAGGAATAGTCAAGTTTAGTTGTTGCGAGGCAGAGCTCGCTAAGCTGAAGCAAATCAAATTGACGCATGGAATAACACCATATATCTACGGCCAATGTATCTTTGCTCTGCTTTTGCATAGATATACTGGACAAGAACGTTTTGCTATAAGTTATCCAATAGCTATCAAAGAGGGGTTGGACTTTATTTATGGCGCACAGATAAATACCAATCTAATTCCATATCAATTTAACCAAGATACGACAATCGTTGATTTATTTGATCAAAGTAAAGATTTTTTTAGATCAACAATGCGAGATGATATCAAGTATGGTTATTATCCTATAGCCAATATTATTCAAGACAATCATAATAAGCAGTTGTTAGATATATGTTTTGCCCAAACATTCTTTCGAGAACATCCATTTAGTTTCAATGGAATAACAAAAGCAGAGACACACTCTGAATTTAGCACAGATGGGGTAACAAAAGATATTTTGTTATTCGAACACGATGCAAGAGGTAACAAGTTAAACTATAGAATCAGATACGATAGAAAAACATTCGATGATGGGCTAATAAACAATTTCATAACTAGTTACAAAAAACTATATTCTGAAATATTAGAAGATTTAACGTGTGGAAATAATATAAAATCAATATCAAGCTACAATCTTCTATACGATGAACAATACCGAAAAATAGTATACGAATTTAATCAAACCGAGAAAGATTATCCCAGAGACAAAACTATCCACCAACTTTTTGAAGAACAAGTATTAAAAACGCCAAATAATATTGCCGTTGTATATGAAGATACTAAGCTTACCTATCGAGAACTAAATCAACATGCCAACCGACTTGCTCATTATTTATTATCTAATTACAACATTAAGCCAGATGATTTGATTGCATTGTGCTTAGACAGAAGCGAGCAGATTATTATAGCAATGCTTGGGGTATTAAAATCTGGCGCGGCTTATGTTCCGATTGATCCTAGTTATCCAGATGAGCGAATTGGATACATTTTAAAAGATACAAAGACAAAAGTAGTACTAACTAACGACAAATACACAAACAAAATACAACTTCTTGTTGAACAAGAAAGACAAAAAGTGGGGAATACAACAGTAATCTCTATTGTTAACAAAAAAACACAAAAAGAATTATCAAACCAAAAAAACACAAATCCAATTACAGCAATAACAAGTACTAATCTTATTTATGTTATTTATACTTCAGGTACAACAGGAAATCCTAAAGGCGTTTTAATAGAACATCGTACTGTTGCGAGTTGTATAATATATTTGATTAACTTTAATGGGTTAAATAGCAAGAGTGTTGGTAGTCAATATGCTGGATTTGGCTTTGATGCTTCAGTTATCGAAATATATCCAATACTATTATCCGGTGGAGCTTTGCATGTTGTGCCAAAGGAAGATCGGACAAATCCAGCAGCAATAAATGACTTTTTTCATAGACATAATGTTGCTTATGCTTTTTTGCCTACCAAGTTCGCAGAATTATTTTTTGATCTAGAAAATACTAGTTTAGTAAATCTAATTGTTGCTGGAGAAAAATTAGAAAAATTTACTGAGCAATCATATAGGGTGTCTAATGGTTATGGGCCAACTGAAAACACTGTTTATACAACCAATTTTATACTTGATAAACAATATAAAAACATCCCAATAGGTAAATCAATAAACAATGTTAAATGTTATGTAGTAGATAATAAATTAGACATCTTGCCAATTGGCACTATTGGTGAGCTTGTGATCGGAGGTGAATGTTTGGCTCGCGGCTATCTTAACCATCCCGACTTAACAGCAGAAAAATTTATTTCCAATCCATTTCAAAACAAAGAAGAAAAATCACAAAACAAAAATGAGAGATTATATAAAACTGGTGATTTAGTTCGTTGGTTACCTGATGGAAATCTTGAGTACATAGGCCGCAATGATTTTCAGGTTAAGATCAGGGGTTATCGTATAGAGTTGGGCGAAATAGAAAATAAGCTATCGAATTATCCGGATGTTAAACAATCTGTAGTGCTGGTAAAAGAACGTGCTTTAGAGCAAACAAGTGATAAGTATTTGTTAGCCTATTATGTAGCAGATAAAAAGTTAGACGAAACAAAAATACGAGATTATTTGACAAAGCAACTACCGGAATATGCATTGCCAAGAGCGTTGTTTTACTTAAATGAATTGCCATTGACAATAAATGGCAAGCTAGATAGAAAAATGTTGTTTGAGTTAAAACCTGAAGATGATAATAAATATGAGGCACCAAGTAATAGACAAGAACAATCGATATGTGCAGCATTTGCCAAGATTTTGGGAACAGAAAAAATTGGAGTAAACGACGATTTTTTTATATGTGGTGGAAGTTCTATACAAGCGATTCAATTGGTTGCAATTTTGCAGAGTAATTTTGATATTAAAATTGTTGATATATTCAATTTGCGAACCCCGAAGAAACTTGCTGAAAACTTATCTTTTGGAAGAGATATACTTAGACAAAAATTGGAACAGGTAAAATTGTCATATCGAAAGAAATCAGATAAAAATCGTACGGTTAATAAGGGGTTACAAGAAAAAACAGCCCTCTATCTAAAAGATAGCGGCAATTTACGTCTAGATTATTCTTTACAAAAGCCAATTTCTAATGTTTTGTTAACCGGAGCAACAGGATATTTAGGCTGCAATATCCTTAATCAATTATTAAAACTTACAGATTACAATGTGTTTTTACTAATACGAGCAAATTCGGAAAAAGAAGCAATTGATCGTATCAATAAAAAATTTCAATTTTATTTTGATAAAACATTAGATGGTGTTTATGGTTCTCGTGTTTTTGTTATTAAAGCCGATATCGAAAAAAGTGATTTGGGATTGCCATCCAAAAAATACCGACCTTTAACAGCAAAAATTGATAGCATAATCCACTCAGCAGCTTTGGTTAAACATTATGGAGATTATAATAAATTTTATTCGGCTAATGTTCAATCAACGATAAATCTGCTTGGGTTTGCTAAATTAACCAAGTCAAAAGATTTCCACTATATTTCTACTTATTCAGTATTAAATTTCGGATTTATTCCAAATTGCGAAGAATACTCATATACAGAAGATGACTTACCAGATGCTTTAGAAAAGAGGGATAATGTTTATGTCCAGACAAAGCTACTAGGAGAACAAGAAACAATCAGATGTCGAAAATATGGAATAAATAGCAATATTTATCGCGTTGGTAATTTAGCATTTATGGCGGAAAACCAACGGCCACAGGAGAACGTAGAAGAAAATGCTTTTTATAATTGGTTAAAATGTTTATTTAAAATGCAATGCATTGCCCAAGACATCAGCATGGTCGAGATATCTCAAGCGGACTTAACAGCAAAGGCAGTAGTTAAACTATTTGATAAAAAACAGCTGGATAATAATATTTATCATGTGTTTAATCCGCATCTGTTTAACATGTATAATGTGTTGGCAAATGACGGTACGTCACTATTTACAACGTTAACAATGGAACGGTTTGTTGATAATATTGCGTATAACTTGAACAAAAATATTTATCATGATCTAATCGTAAAGTTTTTGCTGCATCAAGGATGGATGGAGAGAGGGAAGATACAGAATATCGCTTCCATTACAGTATTACAAAACAGAACAAGAAATATTTTAAAACAATTGGGTTTTAAGTGGTTACCTATTACCAATAGTGTATTTAATAAATACCTTAAGTTATTAAAATAACATGGAGTAAATGGAATGACAAAAAAAGCAGAAGCGCTTCGGCATCTTGAAATGATTGCCAAGCTCCTTCCTACCCCTATTTATTGGTTGGACTTGAATCAGAGATATTTAGGTATAAATGGACTTGTCTTAAAAGCTACAGGGACTAAATCATACGATAAAGATTTTGCTGGTAAAACTCCTTACGACCTTTATCCCAAAGAAATGGCGGAAAATATAGTGCAACACCACAAGGAGGTGGCACAAACTGGTAAAACACTTTCTACGGAAGAGTCGATCATAGATAACACGACTGGCGAAATTAAACATTTTAATGCAACAATAGCACCCCTATACGATGATGATGAGAAGGTTATTGGTACAATTGGTACTTCAATTGATATTACGGAGGAAAAAAAAGAGATTGGGCGATCAAAAAAAGCAAAAGTATTTGAGCATCTTGAAAAAATTGCTCAGATTGTACCAATTCCTTTTTATTGGTTAGGTATGAATCAGGAATATTTGGGTGTAAATAAACATTGTTTTGAGATTTCTGGTACTACCTCTTATGACAAAGATTTCGCCGGTAAAACGCCCTATGATCTTTATTCTAAAGAAATGGCAGATGGGATAGTGAGCCACCATCAAGAAGTAATACGAACGGGCAGAACACTTTACGCTGAAGAATCAATTAGAGATCTCGCAACTAATGCGATTAAATATTTTAATGCCTTTATAGCACCGTTGTATGACGATGATGGAAAAATTATTGGGACTATTGGTATTTCAATTGACATTACCTCAGAAAAAGAAGCAGCACGATTAAAGATCGAAAACGAAAGACAAAAAGAAATAATAAAAATCTCTGACCAAGTATCCCACGATATTCGTTCACCAGCTCGTACTATATACGCAATGGTTGAAAATAATGCTGAAAAGATTCCTGAAGAAATTCGTATTCCTCTTCGAGAAACAGCTGCAAGTATCATTGATGTTGCCAGCAGTTTAATAGGCAGATATGAGAAAGATAAGGCAGCATCAGGGTTGGAAGAACAAAAGCCCATTATAGTTAGTTTATCTCTAATGCAAATTTTGAGTGAAAAGAGAGTTCAAAATACAGGTTTGTTAATTGACTTTACTGAAGACTATAGCCACGACAGCATGCTTGCTTTTATCAAAGTACAGCCATCACATTTTAAGCGAATGATCTCCAATCTTTTTAACAATGCCATAGAAGCCTTAGAGGGTAAAAAGGGAACGGTGCATCTAAGTCTTAGCATAGATGAGATAAAAAAAGATGTTAAGATTATTATACAAGACAATGGCAAAGGAATGTCCGAGGAAACAGCTAATAAAATCAAAAGCGGAGCTACAGTAGCCACAGATAAAAAAGAAGGACATGGTATAGGACTTACTCAAATCCGAGAAACTATAGAACTAAATAGAGGTAAGTTTGACGTTGTTTCCAAGTTAGGAGAAGGAACTAAAATGATCCTAACCTTTCCCATGGCTATTCCACCACAATGGTTGGCAAAAGATATAAAGCTAAATGAGGGAGACACGGTAATTATCTTAGACGATGATCCTGCAATGCATGGCATTTGGGATATGTATTTCAAAAAATATAAAAATGATATTCAACTAAAACATTTTATTATTGGCAAAGAAGCTATTAATTTCATCAATACATTTCCAGAAAAGAATAAAATATATTTATTAGCTGATAAAGAACTAATGAAACAAGATGGCTTAACTGGTATGGATGTTATAAAGCAGACGAATCTTGAACGAGCCACTTTAGTAACGAGCCATTATGCTGATATAGAGGTACAAAAATTTGCTGCTGAAAGTGGAATAGGAATATTGCCCAAAGATTTGGCTACAGAAGCTTCTATAGAAATCTGTAAAGCTAACGAAAAATGCAGCCCGGTTGCGGAAGCAGAAAAAGTTAATCTGGTTATAGCAGATGATAGTGAGATGATGTGTGATACCGTGGTAAGAGTTGTCAAAACTAAAAATAAGAATGCGGATAAATATTGTAATCCAGATAACTTTTTAAAAAATGTGCATAAATACGATAAAGACACAATAATGCTCGTAGATCATGAATTCAAGGGTAGTGCGTTAAGCGGTTTTGATGTTTTAAAGCAATTGCGTGAACATGGCTTTACAAGATTATATTTATTTTCAGGTAGAGAGTTTGAAAAAAATGAAATTCCAGATTATCTAACTGTAATTATGAAAACCGATATTGATACTCTTATGAAGTTAATTGAGAGTTGATCTGCCGAGATTTTTCAATATGCAATTGGTGTGCAGAGGAGCGTAGTTGTTGGTTGTAATTGATAATAAGTGTGATTAACACGATAATCATACTAAACTTTTGCTCAAGCAAATTGTTCATGCAAAATAAACGGTCTTATATGCACATACTTTTTTTCAGCATGCCATAAATCCCAATTTTTTTGAAGATTAAGCCAAAACCCGGCTCCATTTTTAAAGCTTCACCTAAAGCTAAAGCGGAATCGGAATCTGCAGTGACGCCTCGTCGCTCATGAATAGTTACTATTTTATAAACACAAAACCCCAAACAAGTACTCCTATTAAACTGCCGACGATTGGTCCAGCAATGGGAACCCATGCATAATTCCAATCGGAGCTTCCCTTGTCTGGAATTGGTAAAATGGCATGTGCTAATCTTGGCCCCAAATCACGTGCAGGGTTAATCGCATAACCTGTTGGCCCACCCAAAGATAAACCAATGGACCACACTAATAGACCCACAAAATATGGTGTTAAGCCGCCGATAATAGTAGTGTTTGTAACTAAAGCGCCGATCCCTAAAACCAAAACAAAAGTTCCTATAATTTCACAAAGAAAATTACTGCGTAGATCCAAGATTGCCGGTGAGGTTGCAAACACGCCAAGCTTATGAACTTTATCAGAAGTTTCTTTCCAGTGGGGTAAATATGCTAGCCAGACGATTACTGCACCAACAAAGGCACCAATTAATTGCGCTATAATTTGGAGAATTACTTGAGTAAAACAGGTGTAAATGTGTAAACAATATTTGCTTACAGTCACTGCTGGATTAATATCAGCCTGCGCTGAGCCAGCTGCTTGAGCCACAAAAACGCCCAAGATGACTGCAAAGGCCCACCCTGCGGTAATACAAATCCATCCTCCATTCTCACCTTTACATTTTTTTAAAAGCACATTAGCAACCCCGCCACAGCCAAGCAAAATTAAAGTCATAGTACCTAGGAGTTCGCCAATAAAATAGTTTTGCATGAGTCCTCCTTTTAGAAACATAATTTTATCGCATATTATCACTCCACTCGACAAACTACCAATGGAGAAAGCGCACATAACATGGCTGTCGCACATAAAACAAAAGTGACTACAGTATTAAATGCAGTTATTATAATGTTTCTCTGTTTCTCAGAGAATAAACAATGTAACTTAGGAGTGAGCAGCATGACTAACAAAAAACCGTACATTCTTTCTATTGATCAAGGGACTACCAGCACTAGAGCTATTGTTTTCGATAGTACTGGTACGGCAATTAGTAGCGCGCAAGAACACCTTCCTCAACATTTTCCAGAAAATGGTTGGGTAGAACATGATCCGGAAGATATTTGGCGTGATACAGTAAAAGTTGGTCGCAGTGCGTTACTTGCAGGACAAATTCAACCTACGCAAATTGCTGCTCTTGGCATTACTAATCAGAGAGAAACAACAGTTATCTGGAATCGAAAAACCGGTGAAGTAATTCATAATGCGCTTGTTTGGCAAGATCGACGTACCAATAATATTTGCAAACAATTAAAACAACAGGATCTAGAAAACACTGTTCAAGAAAAAACGGGACTTCTGATTGATCCATATTTTTCTGCAACTAAAATTATGTGGCTGCTTGATAACGTTCCTTGTGCACATGAACAAGCTGATCGTGGCGAGCTGGCTTTCGGCACTATTGATAGCTTTCTTTTATGGCGCCTAACGGGAGGTAAAGTTCATGCTACCGATGCCACCAATGCTTCTCGCACTATGATTTTTAATATTTACACGCAATCTTGGGATAAGGGGCTGCTAAGACATTTCAACATTCCAGCTTCATTATTGCCAGAAGTAAGAGATTCTAGTGCTGATTTTGGTGTAGCAGCAAAAGATATTTTTGGTGCCGCTATTCCCATAATGGGCATAGCCGGTGATCAACAAGCAGCTACTATTGGTCAGGTTTGTTTTCAGCCAGGTATGATAAAAAGTACTTATGGTACAGGTTGCTTCATGGTTTTAAATACTGGAGTACATGCCGTTAAATCTAAAAATCGCCTACTTACTACTATTGCTTATCGGTTAAATAATAAAGTAATTTACGGTTTAGAAGGCAGCATTTTTGCTGCTGGAGCTGGAGTACAATGGCTTAGAGATAAAATTAAATTGGTAAAAAATTCGGCAGATACCGCAAGAATTGCTCAGTCTGTGGCTAACACCGGTGGAGTTTATTTTGTTCCAGCATTTACTGGTTTAGGAGCGCCATATTGGGATTCAGATGCGCGTGCAGCAATTTTAGGTATTACCAGAGACACAAGTATTGAGCATATTGTGCGCGCAAAATTAGAAGCTATCGGTTATCAGAGTTTAGATTTAATGAATGCTATGGTTGCTGATGGAGCTACTAAATGTAAAGCTCTAAGAATCGATGGGGGGATGGTAAAAAACGATTGGCTCTGTGAGAGTTTTTAGCAGACATTCTTGCCGTACCAGTTGAGCGACCCAAAGAAATTGAAACTACAGCATTAGGGGTAGCCTTTTTAGCAGGGCTACAAATAGGCTGGTATAAAAACCTAGAAGATATCGCGAAAACTTGGCAGGCCAAATCAACTTTTCATCCGACGATGGCTGAAGAGCAGCGTACCATGCTATATTCTGGCTGGAAAGTTGCTGTAGCAAGAATTAGATGTCAATTTCCATGTAAAATTGACCCCTCTAGAGCATAAAGTTGCACCGAAAA
>CAXOVY010000007.1:0-109733 GCA_964213355.1 Gammaproteobacteria bacterium | reverse complement strand
ATTGGTATAGACACTGCGGCTATCAGACTCTATAATTTAGGGAAGCGCTATAAGCGAAATATTAATAGGATTGAGAATACGCACCACTAATTTTTCGCCAAACATGGTTGGACACACACTCAGGCGACAATCTTGATTTTGATTGGTTGCTAGTTTTAAGGTGAAGCGTCCATCTTGTGGTAAGCGCTTTTCTGCAATATCTAGATTGGCCATGATTTTAAGCCGTGCACTGAAGCGTGGTCCGAACAAGCTTTCAGTTTTAGTGATTTCATAGAGCAAGCCATCAACACGGAAGCGAATGCGGCAACATTCTTCATATGGTTCAAAATGAATATCAGAGGCGTGTTTGATGATAGCGTCGTTTAGAATTTGGTCAATAAATTTTATGATTGGTGCATCTTCATCCGCTAAAGGATTGTATTTTTTTGCAGGCAAAACTTTTTCAATTACCTGTGCTAGTTGGTCATATGCAACGACAACTGGATTAATATTGAGCGCAGTGTGAAATCTGATCGTGTTTAAAATTGCTGAATTGGTGGGATCAGCCAACGCTAGTTGTAATTGATCATTGGTTTTTGCTAGTGGTAAAACTCGATATTTTTGGATGAGTTGGGGTTGCAGCAAATCTAGTGATAACTGACTATGCTGCAGCTGTTTTAAATCAATGAATGGTATACTAAAGTAATCTGCAATCGCACGGGCGAGGTCGGTGCCATCGAGTGAATTGTTAGCAATCAATTTTGTTATTAGCGTTTCATTATTATTGAGTGTTGGTGTAATTAATTCTTTGATGATCGTATATTCCATCAGGTTTTGCTCAACTAAATATTTAGCAAAACCTGATGGTTGTTTAGAGTTAATTTGCATTAACATATCCTTGGTCTACTCCGCCACCACTCCTTTTCCAGATTAGTTGATTGTTTTTTTGTTCAGGAGTTAGAATATATGTATCAGTTGGTTTTATACCGTATTTATCGTAAGGTGTTATTGTAATCACACTGTTATCACCTATAATCACGCTATCAACCAATCCCGCGCCAAAGCCAGCAACGATATTTTGTGGCACCCCATCTTTTCCAGGCTTACAATCTTTTGTGTCGCCCTTTAGTTGAAAGCATTCTTCAATGCCGAGTTTAAATGGCGCACTTGCTTGCACTATTTCGGTATAATGAGCCTTGCGGGTATAGTTTTGATATGATGGGATAGCAATAGCTGTAAGAATTCCAACGATTGCAATTGCTATTAATAGCTCGATTAGGGTAAAACCAAAATTATAGCGGTGCATAAAAGTTCTCCTGAAATTTAAAAGCTTTATGAAATTATCTACGAGATATTTATAAGATTATTTATATAGAAGCGCAATACAGGAGTTTTTACGAAAGGAATTATTACGGGCAGAAATTTTTAAATTGTAACAACTGCAATTGATTAATTTGCAAAGTGATTGGCTGTAATCAAATAATTAGGTAGAATCAGCGGACGAAAGCCGGCATAGCTCAGGTGGTAGAGCAACTGATTCGTAATCAGTAGGCCAGAGGTTCGAGTCCCCTTGCCGGCACCAATAGAATCAAATAGTTATATCAAAACACCTTCCCCTTGATTTTTACATGTAGAATATATGTAGAAGATGTAACGAAAAAAAAACACTGCTCAACAACATCAAAAAGGAGGGAACAAACAATATAAAAATAAAACATATTTACACAGTAACACCATTTTTAAAACAGCGCACCACTGGAGCACACCACGTACCCCAGCAGTGCTAACCAAATTAACTCAATTACGGAGATTAACATGGCTAAGACCATTTTAAACGCTGGACAACCGTCTGGCAACAAAGAAGTACAAGCAATAGCAACATTATCAAGCAGTATCGCACACGAGCTTAAAAATTATCTGGCTGCAATCAATATCTGCTCTGAGCTGGCAGAAGGCAAGCTAGGCAATATAAGGAAAAAAGTAAGAGCCGCGGATTATTTAATCAATAACCTACAATTGCAGATAAAGGGCGTAGTTACAGGCAAACCAAGCAAGAAGGATTTTAGGCTATGCTCAATGGCTAAAAGCGTTGAGGAAGCTTTAGAGCAATACCCTTTCAAGACTGGTGAGCGCGAGCTGCTAACGGTAGAAGCTGCCGAGGACTTTAAGTATAACGGCAACCATAGCTTAACCGCTCACATACTGTATAACCTTATCAGAAATTCACTACGTGCTATTGTGAATGCAGATAAGGGGAAAATTACCTTAAGACTTGAGACTGGCGTAGAATTTAATAAGCTAATATTTAGAGACACTGCAACAGGAATAGCCAAAGATTTCTTACCTAAAATATTTGGGCTATTTGAAAGCCAGATGATAGATCAAGGAGGTACAGGCGTTGGCTTGGCTTACTGTAAACTAATTATGCAGTCCTATGGCGGTGATATAGTCTGTGAATCGGTAGAGGGTGACTACACGGAGTTTGTGTTAGAGTTTCCAGCACCATAAGTTATGAATGGTTATTTAGTGTATTATTTTGATAGGTTGGGTTTGGTAAAGAGCATAATTGCTATATAATCAAGCCCAGCCTAAATTAAACAAGAGGACATAATGGCTAACTCGCATCTTACGCCTCACGATAGATTCTTTAGGTCTATGATGACTGACCCAAAAGTAATACGTGAGTTTTTTGAACAGAACTTGCCAGCAAATATTAAATCTGTTGTAAACTTCGCTACAATACAACCACAAAAAGAAAGTTTTGTTGATGATAAGTTGAGGCTACAAATTACTGACTTACTTTACTCAGCAGAGTTTAGCAACAAAGCAGGATATCTATGTTTGCTTATTGAACACCAGAGTAGTCCCCATAAGTTAATGGCTTTTAGGGTTCTTAAATACATTATGGCTATAATGGAGCATCACATACATAAAACAGGAGGCGATAAGTTGCCAATCGTTTACCCTGTTATTTTCTATACTGGCTATAGGAATTACGGCTATTCTACCGATTTGTTCGATTTGTTTAGTGATAAAGAACTTGCGAAAGATATTCTATGGAAACCGTACCAGTTGGTTGATCTATCCCAGATACCAGATGAGAAGCTAAAACAGTATCTTAGGTATGGTGTTATTGCCAGAACGATGAAGTACATTTATCAAAAAGATTTTTTACCAGTCTTAAAGGGTCTTATTGGGGATTTAAAGGATATTGAAACTCAAGGGGAAATGAATTATATTTATACCATACTTTCGTATATATTTGAGGCTGGCGAAATACCAGACAAGCAAGAATTTGTAAAAACCATTAAATCTGGTTTATCAAAAGTAAATGAGGATAATATTATGACATTAGCAGAACAGTTTAGACAGGAAGGCTTACAGAAGGGCAAGCTAGAAGGTTTACAGGAGGGCTTACAGAAGGGGAAGGTAGAGGCTTCTAATGCTGTTAAAGCTATTGCCATGAACCTTTTTAGCCAAGGTCTAACCATCGAGCAAATAGCCGTCGCCACTGGTTTGAGCGTTGAAGAAATAAGATTATTAAAAAATAAACTTTCTAGCTAGCATCGCGACGTTTGTTTTCTCAATGTACATGATAGCTGGTAGCGTAGTGCTTCGATTAAGTTTGTTCATTAAAATATGCTTCGGGTTTTCATCTATCGAATAGATAGCCGTTGCCATTGGTTTGAGTGTTGGAGGAAATATTTAGTAACCCTGTTCTCTCTTTGCGCGTGCAGCCTTTATATCGGCAATATCATTAACAAGTGTATCAAATTCTTTTTCTTTATATTCTATCTCTTGAGTTTTCTCGATACAATTTATAGCTGTATTTGCTTGTTCAAGCGTAATTTCCCCTTGATTCATAAGCTCAGTAATCTGGTTAGTTTTTTCTTTAAAGTTACTACCCGTGACATTAAGTTCAATAGAATCATCTTTGGGCTTGGCAGGCAGTAACCGCTCAAGAAATAGTTTCAACATAGCTTCATTACCAGCCAACGCCATCTCAGTGGCCTTATCAATAAGAGCGTTTTTTCGGCTATCGATAATTTCTGCAAACAAAACTCTCCTGTCCTTGATTCCTCTTGGACGACCTGCTGGATTACCGCTTTGACCTTCTTTAAACATTTTTGTATAACCTCTGATCTGAACAATAGTTAGTTAATAAAAACAAAATCCCCGTAAATTTTGTACATCTTATTGACTAATATTTTAACCAATAACGCTTTGTAATACAAATAATTATATCAGCTCTTTAATGATAAATTGCCGCTACTATTCAAATCACTTAAGATACTTAATCTTATCTAAATAAGCAGCTCAATCTTTGAATAGTCTATAACAGCTCCTTTAATTATACTCAAGATAAAATTTTAATAGTTCCACATTACAGGTTTTTTTATTATCCCACATAGCTTCTCTAACTTTCTTCCATAACTCGGCTTTAATAGCTAACTTGTCATTAATAACAGCACGAGCTAAATCTAGCTGCTCAGCTTTATCTCTTTGGATAGCTTTCATTATTTGGTCATCGGTTAATTCAGTCATTGTAAATTACCTTTTTTGTATAACTTGTTGTTAGTATTAAAATCATTAAAGTATTTCTCATGCTATGATTATAACACATCCCTCGTTAAACGCAATATAAGCCTCTAGGTTGAGTTTTAATATTATTGCTACACCTCCCCCTAGCCTTAAACGATATGATAGGCTCAAACGCGCTTATATTAAGAAATACAGCAATTTCGGTAGTGATTAGCCATTTTTTGATATTGGTAAGCCTCTTATTAACTCATCAATCCGGTCTAGGCTTCGTGTTGTGGAATTGGCAAGCCTTTAGCCATAATCCAGCACCACGGATAGCCAAAAAACTCTAACATTGTTGATTAATCAGCATCTCTAATGCGCCTCATGCCAGTTCGCACCAGTCTTTATGTCAACAATCAAAGGCACTTTAAGCGTTGCATCAAATTGATTTAAAGCCGCCAAATTTTCCATACAGGTTTTTATCTCTTCCATAGCAACGGCAACATACTTTTCTTCAACTTCAAACACCAGCTCATCATGAATCTGCATAGTCATTGCAATTTTAAAACCACATGTTTTTATCCAAGCAGCTATATCTATCATCGCCAGCTTTATAATCTCAGCAGCACTTCCCTGTATCTGATAGTTAACACCTTTATATGATCCATCACTCGATTTGCCCGTAGCTAGCTTTAGTTCGCGGTCTGTAATGGTTTTTACATAGCCGTACGTCTCTACAAATTTTTGTATCTTCCATAAATATTCTTTTACAAGTGGATAACGACTAAAATATCTATTCTTATAGTCTTTCGCTGCATCTTCGCTCACGTGTAATTTTTGTGCTAACGCTTTTATCCCCATGCCATAAATAATTCCAAAGTTTATTCCTTTAGCAA
The DNA here is from genome assembly GCA_964213355.1 of Gammaproteobacteria bacterium. Taxonomy (GTDB): domain Bacteria; phylum Pseudomonadota; class Gammaproteobacteria; order UBA9339; family UBA9339; genus JBAXAM01. The sequence continues at coordinate 104,334 of CAXOVY010000007.1, read as the reverse complement.
TATTTCGTTCATCTTTGGTGAGGTTGCTTACGTCTTTGTGTAAAATCTCAGCTGCAACAGTACTATGAATATCTACACCATCTTTAAACGCTTTTATTAAATTCTCGTCATCGGATATATGCGCCAACACCCTAAGCTCTATCTGTGAATAATCCGCAGAAATAAGTTTATATCCATTAGGAGCAGTAAAACATTTTCTAATTTCGTCACCAGCCTCACCACGGCGCGGTATATTTTGTAGGTTTGGGTTGCCTGAAGAAAGTCGTCCAGTAATCGTGCTAGTTTGATGATAGCTAGTGTGTAAGCGTCCTGTAGTTTTATTAATAGCTTGCAATAGATTTTCGCAAAGGGTTTTTAAACTACTCGATCGCCGATATTCTAAAATACTTTTGAATAAATTGTCTTCTGGGTAAGCTAATGACATTTCTTCTAAAGCCGTCTTTGCTGTTGATAGTTTATTGCTCTTCGTCTTTTGCATGCCAGATAGAGAATGCTTTTTTTGCATAACAGCTATCGTTTGTTCACGGGAACGTATATTAAAAACCCCAGCTTCAGCATAAGATGCACATTCGGCTTTTTTTATTTCGCTTTCAAAACCAGCAATAACTTTCTGTAGTCCTTCTTTATTAATATGCGTCCCAGTACGTTCCATGTTAAGTAAAACACGCATCAATGGTATATCCACTTTGTTGTATGCTTTTTTATCGCTGATATTTATTATTCGCTTTACAGCATCGTGCAATTCAAGCACTACTGCGGCATCTTGTATGCAATACTCGGCCGCTTTATCTAATGCTATTTGACTAAAAGGCACTTGCTTTTTACCAACAACATCCTCGTATGCAATAACTTTCCTATTTAAAAATTTCTTAACCAGGGTTTTTTTATCATAATGTCCACCGCAATTGTCTACAACATACGCTTCCAGCATTGTATCGTAACAGTTGCCCAATAATTCTATACCATGATTGCGTAAAATGTGCGCATCATACTTTATATTCTGCGCTAGCTTCGTTTTCGCTTGACTGGTAAAGAAAGGTTTTAATTTTTCTAAAACGTACTCTCTATTTAATTGCTTCGGTGCGCCTTCATAATCATGTTTGAGCGGAATATAAACGGCATCTATACCAATAGCATTGTTTTTTATTGCAAACGAAATACCTATTATTTCGGCTTGCATAAAATCTAAGCCCGTTGTCTCAGTATCAAACGCAAAACTCTCTGCTTTTTCTAGTTTAGCCAGCCAATGTAAAAAAGCTTCTTCGGTTAAAATCAATTGGTGCTTATTTTTGTTTGAAAGTATATCAATTAGATCTTGCTTATACTGGCGCGTAGTCTCTACAAACGCTGTAGTAAGTTGCCCTTTAATTGGCTTGATATTTAAAGTAGTATCACGTAAGGTGAAAATTATGCCATTATTACTAGCGAAGTTAAGAACATCTTGTGCATTTCGAAATATCATATACTTACGCTCCCGTCACTCTCTATTGTGGCATCTAAACCATATACTCCCTCTGAACCCATGTTTTGAAACGAAACACCGAAACAATCCTTATCTGGCGTGGCTTTCTGGCTATTTTGAAACGAAACATTTAAGTTGGCTGTTTCGTTTTGAAAACCGTTGAAACCCGCGCCAGTAGCCATTTGTTTCGTTGTTTCGTTTTGAATAAAGAGTATGGCGGGTATATACCGAGAGAAGACATCATCGAAGTCTGAAAGATTATAGCCTTTCTTACTTTGGTCGTTTACACGTATTTGTTTTGGTTTAATTTCAAAGGAATTTAACAATTTTGCCAAAATATTTTGTGTAATAGGCTTGCCGTGTCTATATTCATTCCAAGATCGTTCTTCCAGCCTAATCAATTTTTCTACTAAATCGCTTGAATGGATTTTATCAAGATTGTTTTTTTCAAAAATTTCTTTGATATCCATTAATAACGTTGTGCTAATGCTTTCATCGTTAGTGTTATCAGCGGTATTTAAATCTTTAAATGCTATCTCGACTTTCGCAGTCCACTCACTCCCAAGTACAAAAGCAATAGCAAACAATGGCAGCCAATTATCCGTCGCGCGGTCATTATCGCAACTAGGAATTTTAGGCGTACAACTTTTTATAGCCTCAAAATTATCATCAACCCATCTCTTAATTTTTTGTCTTAAAGGAGCTAATTTATCAAAATTATTATAAACCCATTTGGTTATACGCTCCGAAGATAGCTTGCGCTTTAGTTTTAGAACCACGGAGCGGTCAAGAATTGTATCAGGAGGAGTCTTTATCATCGCGATAACCATAGGCGCCCATGTACTAAACTGTTTAGGTTGTCGGTTATTGTTATCACCCTCAGTGCGCAAAACAAATGCTGTATCTCTGGTATGCCCAGAATTAATAATTCCTTTTAGTTCTGGATTGTCGTTGCTAATAAATGTATCACCTTCATCAATAAGCAAAGTCGGCCGCCATAATTCAATTGCTCTGAATATTGCAGAAGGACTTGTATTTGAGCTTTGAAGAGCTTTATTAACAATACAGCGTAAAATGCTTAAAACCGTAGTTTTTCCGCAACGCTTTTCTGGTGAAGTAATAAGTAACTTAGGGAAAATACCGAACGCGTCTATACAATATGTGCTAATCGTGTATAAAGCTATTACATCAATTTGGCTGTCATTTAGGACAGCATGGTTTTTAATTAGTTCCCTAATTTCATTGGCTATAGCCGCGCCGTCAACTGGCTCAGTACAAGGCTCTATGCCATTTATAATCTCGCTATTATTATCAGCTTTTTCGTTATTTTTACTCTCAGCAAATAAACCTCTTTCTTTTTCAACTGCACTATCCAAAGTAGAAAGTCTAACGCCGAGTTTTTTAGCTTCTTCTTCTCGAACTCGATCATATTGTAATGGTGGTAACTTTGCTAAACGGGCGACTGCCTCTTCTGGTGTCTCTTTCACCATGACAGCATTAGCAAGCTGTTTTTTAACTTCATCTATACCCTCCAAACACATTAAGTCATTAAAGTCTGTAGGTTTTGTAGTGGTGTCTTTAAATTGTGGAACGACTAATTTTGCACCAACACTCTTTGCTGCTTCTGTAGCTTTTTCAATACCAACATTTTTGCCATCTTCTCTAAAAGCGTCATTATCAGCACAGATAACAATATCCTTATCTGGATATTTTTTACGGATGTTCTGAGCTACGGGCAAAAGATTACCGCCATCAAAAGCTACCACCACAAATTGTCCGGTTACCTCATGAATCGTTGCAGCAGTAGCGTAGCCTTCTGCTATGTAAATAATGTCTGATAGTTCACCAATCTGAAAATAATGTCCTTTCTTTGCGCCACCGCCCAAAAATCTTTTACTACCTTCTGGGTATATGAATTGTAGCGTATGAGTGATCCCATCATTATCCCGTAGAGGTATAATAAGATTGTCACTGCCTTTATAGGTTCCTACGCGTATATCATGCGATTTAACTTGTTTCTTGGTTAGATATGGATGGTTCACGTCAGTAGGAGCAGGCAGATGTCAATTTGCATCGAAATTTGACCCCCTAGTTGCATCGAAAATTGACCCCTCTGCCACGAGCTAAAAACTTCACTTTTACTGATCAATTTTTTGTTGTTTTTCCCTCCCTCAATCTCCAGCTTTTATCACCAGTTTCTAAGATCAAACAGTGGTGAGTAAATCTGTCAATTATCGCCTTAGTGGCTTTTATGTTACCAAAGATATCTGGCCATTCGTTGAATGCTAGATGAGTGGTTATTATTGTCGATACTTTTTCATAAAGATTAGAAAACAGTTCAAATAATAGAGGGCTGGCCTTTGGATCAATCGGCAAATAGCCTAGCTCATCAATTACAACAAGATCGAACCTTTGTAGCTTTGCCATAAATGCTGTTTCGTAGTTGTGAGACTGCGCTCGCCGAGCCAGGGAGAGCGAAGCGATGGCGAGAAGCCCGCGGTAGCCGTCGAGAGCGAGCCGCTTTTGCGAGTGAAGACCGACGGCGACCAGTCATTGTGGCGTTTCCCAGCCGCAGGACGTCCGCGGCAACTCAAACAGTGACGCTAATTTTAGCATTATGGTAGCAGGGATGTGCCATAATGGGCTTAAATTAGCGTCACTCCGGTTTATTAGATCTCTTGCTAGCTCAGCAAACTTATAAAACCGTATACGATAACTATTTTGTAATGCTAAGTAAGCAAGTCCAATCGCTAAATGGCTCTTTCCCGCACCACTGCCACCAATGATTAAAATATTGTAGTGGTCTTTTATAAATTTCATGCTTTTAGCATTGTCTAACGTTTCTATTTTAATTGGTAAACCTGTTGGGTCGAAGTTATCTATAGACTTCATTTGTGGTAATTTAGCTAATCCTAATTTGTACATAAAAGATCTTGTTTGTCGATAAGATGCTTCGCTTTTAAGCATAGATAGAAGCATTTGTGGCCACTCTTCTTGTGATTTTAAATCAATCATGTCATCAAAATATTGCAGCATCCCTTTTAATCCAAGAGCCCCAAATTGTTCTTTGATATTTTCATGCGACATAGATTGCCTCCTGAGATACAAGCTGATTGCTTAAAAAAGCATCGTTATAACAACATATATCTTCGCTTGGCGCTTCTATTAAATGCAGCTGTCGTTCTTCTATTTTTTCTTTTGGAGTTGCTGGAGTCAGATATTGTATGACAAAATCTGCATTACTTACTCCTATTTTTAAAGCATTTGTACACGCTTCATCAACTTTATTTAAGCCATGTTTTGATACTTGTAATAAAATTTTAATAAATTGTTTGTCACCATCTTCATGTGCTCTAAGATTATTTTGCATACTTATAAATGATGGTGGTAATTTTAAAAGCTTAAAAGGAGCGCCATTTCTTAATGCTCCAGGTTTGCGCTCAAGCGCTGGTATATAGTGCCACGGATCGTAAATTTTCTTTTTTTTCTCGAAACAACGCTCATGCTCACCTATTGTTTTTCCTTTGAATACTATAATAATTTTGTTGGTATAAGCTCTAACATCGGCAACTTCACCAACGTAATCGCAATCTACACTATACATATTGGTGTCGTAGTTTATTAAGCTGTATGATGAAACTACCGAAGGCTCAAGTTTATAAGCGTCAAATTGGTTGCGGTATTCTAGCAAACTTGGTTTCTCATCTTGATATACATCCCATACTTTTCGTCCGTTTAATTCTGGATGATTTGTTTTTTGAGCCCATTCTATGCATTCACCGAGAAGCTGTTCATTCAGTTCTTCTAAATAATTAATACAACGAAGTGGAGTAAAAAAATTTCTACGCCCAGTGTTAACTTGGCATTCTACCTGACCCTTTTCCCAACCAGAAGCTGGTGTGCATGCAATCGGTTCAAATAAATAATGAGAAGCCATTTCAGAAAAGCGTGAATTAAATTTACGGTCTTTGCCAACAAATACTTTGTTAACAGCAGTCTTCATGTTGTCAAATATGCCTTTTTTTGTAGTTCCTCCAAAAAATTGAAAGGCTTTATTGTGGGCATCAAAAACCATTTCCATTTGCTCATTTCTGTAGACAACAATTAAAAACATACGGCTGTAGCACAGTCGTATATGTGCAACCTTAACTCGCGTTAATATACCTTGTAACTCAATCTCTTCTGTACTCCAGTCAAACTGAAATGCTTCTCCTGGAGCAAACTCCAGTGGTATAAAAACCTTTTTTCCATCAGAATGATTATTACGTCTCCAATCGGTAGTAAATCTATTTATGGTTGAATAGCTCCCCTTGAAACCATTGCTGCAAAGCGTTTGGTATAATTTTTTTGCTGTATATCTTAAACGCAACGGCTGCTTAATATTTTTTTCTAACATGCTTGTTAGCTGATCTTTGAATTCTCCCATTATTGGTAACGTTTGTTTATCCCTCACGTAAGTCTTTGATGTTTTGTCGTCTCGGATAACTTTCTTTACCGTATTTTTTGATAAATTCAATTCACGAGCTATCGTTTTTATCCCCTTGTTTTGTACATAATACAGCCGCCTTATTTTCGCAATTGTTTCCACTATTATCATCCTCTTTTATCCTCTTAAAATTAGTTAAAATTTTAAGAGTAAATTTAGTAATTAGAGGGGTCAATTTTCGGTGCAACTTTATGCTCTAGAGGGGTCAATTTTACATGGAAATTGACACTCGCCCTCGTAGAATGGCAACTATAATGGTAGTGCGGCCTTTAGCTTCTTGCTGCACATTTGGTTTGTAGCCAGCCAAATTTTAACCAGCGGCTTAACAATATAATCCTTGTTATAAATTGACTTACTGCCTCGCTTTTTTGCTTTTGGTTTTATCCTTCTGAATGGTGTTCCAAGTGATCTTATGGCATGTTTACGGTGATAACTACAAACAGCACAAAACTCATCTAAGATTTTGGCCTTCATCTTTTTGCAGGCTTTTCGGTATCTCGAGCGTATTTCGTCAAGATAGGCTTTTCTTTCGTTATGACCCATATTTTGCTCCCCATTTCGGTAACATTTAATATGAGTCAACGATATCTTTCTTATTCTACTTTCGGTAACATTTAATGTGAGTCAATTCGATAAATATTTTTTGCTTGCTGATTCCGTGTAAAGTAGGGTATACTCTCGATCCCTAAAAGTTCAAATAGATACATAAATAGTTGTAATTTATTGGTTATTTGTATATTTTATATATTTTGAGACATGATCATGAAACCAGAAATTCATCCACAATACAAAAAAGTAAAAGTTATCTGCAGCTGCGGTAACACTTTCGAAACTAACTCAACCGTAGGCAAGGATACTCTTAACATAGAAATATGTTCCAAATGTCATCCTTTTTATACGGGCAAACAAAAAATCTCAGATACTGCTGGACGTGTAGAGAAATTTCAGAAGAGATATAGCATCAAGAAAACTCCAGCCGAAAAGCAGTAACAGGCTTGGTAGGTGCAGGCTTTAGCCCCTGCGTTTGCTGGGGAGAACTCAGGCTAAAATTTGTGCCTACCGGTTAATAAGGTTACCCCACTATGCATCTTACCGATTTTGAGTTTAATCTTCCATCGGAGCTCATTGCTCAGTTTCCTTTACCAAAACGCAGTAATAGTCGCCTGCTATGCCTCAATAAAGAAACTGGCGTTATCGCTCATCATGTTTTTAAAGATTTTCCGAATTTAATTACCTCAAAAGATTTGTTGGTTTTCAATAATACCAAAGTCATCCCGGCGCGCCTATTTGCTACCAAACCGACAGGTGGCAAGGCAGAAATTTTAGTAGAACGCATTCTGGAGAATAATAAATTACTGGTACAAATCAAAACCAGTAAACCACTAAAAACCGGTGCAAAACTGGTTTTAACTAATGACACTTGGTTTGAAATCATAGGTCGGCAAGATGATTTTTTTGAATTGGTTTTACACGCACCTCGCCTGCTTAATATTATTCTCGAGCAATTTGGCCAAGTCCCACTACCTCCATATATTGAACATAAACCAACCATGATTGATAGCGATCGTTACCAAACTATTTATGCCAAACATGATGGCGCAGTTGCAGCACCAACAGCCGGTTTACATTTCGATGAAGAATTAATGCATAACCTTGCCCGCAAAGAAATTCAAACTGCATTTTTAACCTTGCATGTTGGTGCTGGAACGTTTCAACCCATTCGCGCCCAAAAAATTGAAGAACATAAAATGCATAAGGAATACATCGATGTTCCAGAAAAAGTTTGCGAGCAAATTATAAATACAAAAAAAAATGGTGGGAGAATCATTGCTGTCGGTACCACTAGCGCCCGTGCGCTAGAAACCGCCTGCCAGGCAGGCGCGATAAAACCATATCGTGGTGATACCAATATTTTTATTTATCCCGGCTATAAATTTCGCTGCATTGATGGTCTGATTACTAATTTTCATTTACCCAAAACCAGTTTGCTTTTGTTAGTTTGTGCCCTTGCCGGTTATGAAAATATTATGCACGCTTATCAAGAGGCTATACACCAAAGATATCGCTTTTTCAGCTATGGCGATGGGATGTTGATAGTTTAATTTTTTGTCAAAATCAAATAAAATCGAGTATAATATCCTCATGCAAAAAACTCCCATGACCGTTAAGGGCGCCAGTGCTTTGCGCCAAGAACTAGACAAATTAAAAACTATTGATCGCCCACACATTGCTAAAGCAATTGGCGAAGCTCGAGCACTTGGTGACTTGCGTGAAAACGCGGATTATCATGCAACAAAAGATGCACAAGGGTTTATCGAAGCCCGTATTCGTGATATTGAAGGCAAACTTTCAAACGCTAACATTATAGATGTTTCTCGGCTACCCAAGAATGGCATTGCAGTGTTTGGCACTACAGTTCACGTTACAAACATAGGCACTAATGTTGAATCTGCTTATACCCTAGTTGGTGATGATGAAGCGGATCTCAAATTTGGTAAAATCTCGATTAACTCACCAATCGCACGCGCGCTGGTTGGTAAAAGAATTGGTGACCTCGCCCAAGCAACAACACCAACAGGAGTAGCACAACTAGAAATTACAAAGATTGAGTATATCTAGAGTCCGTCCCAACCATTGGAAGGTCTATAAATACAGTGGTTTTTGTATAAAATTGATTCGGGAAAAGTGCAAATAAAGCACTTCTCCCCGAAAAAGATACATCTGTTTAAAGTTTACTCTTATCCATCATCCATGTTTATTACCTCAAATACGGATGATTTTTCAAGTTCTGACTCAGCAGATTTTTTTTGCAAATCCAATGACAGTTTGGCCTCTGGTTTTGGTTGTAAAGCAGAGGTTAAATTTTTCTTTATTGCCTCTCGTAATTCAGCAGGTGTATCGGAATATCCTCCCTTGTCAATTTTAGCTTCAATTTCTTTGAGTCTAGTTTGTAGTTGGACGAAATTGTGATAGGGTTGAGCGCTACCCTCTTTTTCTGGTGATATTGCCCAGTAGATTTCATAAGCAAGGTTTTTAAATAGCAGCTGGTCTTTGTTGGCTTGATATTTTTCTTCGTCTTTAAGTAAGACATCTAACATTGTAGATACCAAAACAGCTTTTTCTTTTGCGTTTTGATCAGTATCAAAGCATTGTGTGAGTAGTGCCATACGATGTGACCTATCTAATTCCATTAATTTTTTACAATCTAATACTGTTGTAAAATTATCTCTATCATCGGATGCCCACCTGGATCCTCCTCCTGTTTTTTCATAAGATCCTAAGTTTAAGGCAACAGTTTTTAGAATTGAAAGTTTTTGTTTCTCATCTAATGGTGAGAAAACCTCTTCTAATAACAGGGAAACCTTTTCTGGTTGGAGATCGGTTCCAATAGCTTTATATTCCCGTATAAAAGTATTTAAATCATCTAAGTCACATGGTTCTGCTGCAGCTTGGAGTGCTAAATTTCTGTGGCAAATAGATTCGATATAGGTTCTCACAACTCCAAGACCTGGGCTTGATGGACGTGGGGCAAATTCTGTTAAATCATATTGTTGTTCTAGTTCATCTTTTAAATCTCTAAAACTTTCATCGTTCTCGGGATTGTCTCTTAAGCAATCAAATCTGGCTATTAAATCTTCCTGTATCCCTGTTTGTATTATTTCATCTATCCTGTCAGCATCTTCTAAGGTGTTACTTAAAGTTTTCAGTTGGTCAATATATTCTTGAAAAGACCATTTTGTGTAAGACTTAATAGTGCTTGGCCAGTCGAATATTTGCCATACATATTTTGGATCTATCGATTCATTTTGTAAGATTGCAGTAAGTAGTTGGGCAGCTAAAGTGGCTATACCATGAGCATTAGGATTTTTTTCAAGGCAAGCTTCGAGTATTTCGGTTCTCTGTGTTTCATTCAGGGCTTTCAGATTTTTAAAATCGTATGGTTTGTCAACATCATGTTGAACTAGGGCTTTCAATGCTACTTCATTACCTTGAGCCAATTTTTTGAAATCTTTTAGGCACTCTTGACGTTCTGCATCCGGGATTGTTTCATACACTGCCAAGAATTTTTTTAACTTTTTTTCTGAAGTGGCATAATCAGAAATTGCATCATTTAGTTTGTTTCTATTGATAATGTGAGCGATATAAGATTTAACACCCTTATCAACTTTATCCGGGAATTCACTTCTTAAATCGGGGGGAACTTTATCTAAGACTGTTTTTAATCCTGCTAGTTGCTCTGGACTTGGTTTTTCGAATGGGCTGCATAAGAATGGAAATTCTGTCCCAAGCTCTGCGCGTAAGTCTGCTTGTAATATCCAATCAAATCTATCAGCCTCGTTGTCTTTTTCCTCTTTTTTGAGCTTCTTTCTTCGATTGTCTAGTCTTGTCTTTAGTTCTTTAGAGGAGTAGTCTTTCGCCACTGTGGAATAATAAATGTAATGCTCAAGAGTACCATTATCACCATGCGTCGCGTTATCGAAATTAAAGCTACTATTCTCAGCAATCACTGTGGTAATCATGTTAGATACAAGAGCGGCTTTTCTCACAGCATTTGTTTCGCCTCTGTTAGCAAAACATTTTTCTAAAAGTGTACAACGATGTGTTTTATCTAGTGATTGCAGTAAAACACACATGGTTTTGTCTATTTTATTATAAGCATCAGTTTGTACTAACGTCACAAGCTTGCCTACATCTATTGCAGGCGCTGCTAAGTGTTTTGGATCCATATCTTTGTAAAGCTCAAAAAATTTGGTCAATGCCGCTGGCGTAAGAGGATGTTCAAGTATATCTCGTATCTGATTTCTTTTAATAATACCTTCAACATGCTTTTTAACATTTGCATCTACCTCTTTTGGAAATTCAAAACTTCTTAACTCGTAGGATGTTTCTAATGCTTCTTGCAGTTTTGGAAAATCATCAATAGAGGACCCTTTTAAGCAGGTAAATCTAGTTGGTAAGTCTGCTTGTAACCCTGCTTGTATTATTGTTTCTACTTCGTCTTTTAAAGGTAAAGGAAGAGATGCTTTTACGGTCTTTAGATGACTAATATACCCATCAAAACTCAGTTTTCCTGTACTCCATTGTTCCAAACATTCACGTAGTTTTGGTTCAGCAAACGTACTTTCAAAACCAATTAATCGAGAAGTTAAAACGGCTATTCCATGAGCATGTATATTAGTATCATCCTCGTTGATGGAAGGAATTACGACAAGACTGTGTTCAAGCAAGGCTACTCTATCTGCATCCTGCATTTCCCTTAAGGCTTTTACTCCAGGAGCAGAAATAGGGCGGAGCCTGTCTTTACTAAATAGTGCGATTTTGACCGATTGTAATATAATCTTTTGGTCTTCTTTTATTGCTTCAAAGTCCTCGTGAGTAATTTTATTATAGATAGCTATATAGCTATCTAATCGTTGAGCCTCAGGAAAAGTACTCGCGAGAATCATATGCAATTGAGTTTGTATTATTGCTCTTTGTATTTCAGAGGGTGAATTGGTGACGTCGATTGCTTGTAAGTAAGGAAGAACTTGAGTGTTTTTTATTTTTTCTATTGCAGCTTTATGAAACTCATCTTGGCTTGTGAAGTGGTCACCTATATCGGGAGAAATTCCTTGCAAATATTGGTTTATTAATAACTGTTTTTCAATATCTTTGCTAAGTTGGGGAGGTGTTTCGTCTTTGTCATACGAGAAGCTTGTAACGGTAAGGTTTACCAACAAGGCATCTTTGATGGCTTCTACTCCCTCTTCGCCAATAGGATTACCGCTTAAATCAATTTTCTGTATATGTGAGAAGTTTTTTAACGCTTCAGCAAGTTTACTTGCCCCGATCAGGGTGATATTATTTCCTGGTAGCTTAAGTTCTTTGCAAGCACTGCCGGCGGGGCTACATACCCATTTGCTAATAACTTGGGCACAAGTGTCGCTCGCTTCTTGTTTTTCTAGTGAGAGGAGTGATGTTTTATCTTTAATACAAGTCTCAATAGCTCGATTAGTTACATCAAGCCCTTTAAATGTACTTTCAAATTTAGCTATTTTTGCCTCATTCGCTTTTCTTTCGCTCTCAAACTTCCTGTCTTCCAAAAATTTATTAAATAACTGAACACCCTTAAAAATTGAGAAGCCAAAAGAAATAAGAGCACAGAGTGCGAAGACGGTTACATTTAATCCTGGGATGAAAGCAGTTGCAACAAATGCTGCTGTTACTAAGAGTCCTACGGCAAATTGACGAACGCTTGGTCTTGAAAGAAACCCAAAACAGCTGTCAATATGATTTTCAAGTTTCTTTTCTGATTTTTTAAGTTCATTAACTTTCCTATACTGCGCTATCATTGTGTTTCTATAATGACCTAGAATTTCTTCATAACGTCCGGTGCTTATAGCAACATTTATCAAGCTATCAAAAAATTCTTCTTTTTCGAGTTCAGGGTTAGGAAGTGCATTTGGGTCGACTGTTAGTCTATTTGTTTTCCCTAAAATATTACGTTTAAGCCAATCTCCAACAGCTGATCCAGCTTCGTCAATTACCTCAGTGGCCTTAGCTTCAGGGTCTGTCAATTCACCCCCCAGGAATTTAGGCATTACGCCTAATGTTGTTAATACGGCGTCACGTTCTGCAGACGAGGCCTCCTTACCAGTCTTTTGATTGGTAACAACAACGTCGAAGGAGGACATGTCAGAGTAGTCGAGCTCTCCGAGTGTGACATCACTTTTTGCAACCAACCTAACTGAATATTTAGGTTTTTCTTCAAATTTGTAATTTTCGATAGCCCTCACATCGGTGACTTTTGTGTATTGATCAACTGCGTGATTTATTTCATCAAGATTAAATGCTGTAACGTCTTCAAAGTTAAAAACAGCACGTTCTTCACCATCAATTATCTCTTTTTTAAGTTTGATGGTTATTGGCGGAAGAGATATTCCTAATTTTTTATTCGCGACAGAAAGTAGATATTTTTTTTCTATTGCTATTCCTACCTCTCCACCTAGTACCATTCCTCCAAGAACAGTTAGTAGCGTGAGTCCTGCGCCTAGCCCTAGTACAGGTGCTGCGACGATACCTCCTACAAAACCACCTGCCACTACACCTATTTGTGCCCCTCTAGACCAATTTTGAGGAAGATATCCTCCGAAAAAATTTGTGAAAAGATTTGGCATATATTTTCTCCTTTCTGGCATTTACCTATATGGTTCATTGAGTTAGATATGTTTACCATTTTTGGTTTATTTGTAAATTAAGCCTTCCCATTGCATCCCAAAACATGAACTATCTTATGGCGCACGACTTGCTTAATTGCATCGCGTGCTGGTGCTAAGTATTTGCGTGGATCAAAATTAGTCGGATCTTCGGCAAAGCTTTTGCGGATCATGGCAGTCATGGCGAGGCGTAAATCGGAATCAATATTGATTTTACATACGGCAAGCGAGGCAGCTTTTCTCAGAAGATCTTCAGGAACGCCTTGTGCCCCAGGCATTTTGCCGCCAAATTTGTTTATCATTTCAACGTATTCAGGCATAACTGATGATGCGCCATGAAGAACAATTGGGAAGTTTGGCAACCTACGGCTGACTTCATCTAAAATATCGAAGCGTAGTTTTGGTACCCCTTTGAATTTAAAAGCGCCGTGACTGGTGCCAATGGCAATTGCCAGTGAGTCAACTCCTGTTTTGGTGACAAACTCCTCAACCTCAGATGGGTCGGTGTAAAGAGCGTTATCTGCAGAGACCTTGACTTCATCTTCAACGCCGGCTAATTTTCCGAGCTCAGCTTCAACGGTCACATTGCGAGGGTGTGCATACTCAACAACCTTGCGGGTTAATTCTATATTGTCCTTAAAGGGAAAGTGTGAGCCATCGATCATAACGGAGGTAAAACCACCGTCGATACAAGATTGGCAAAGTTCAAATGAGTCTCCATGATCTAAATGGAGGCAAATTGGTAGATTGGTTTCAATTAGCGCTGCTTCAACCAGCTTCATCAAATAGGTATGATTGGCGTATTTTCTTGCGCCGGCAGAGACCTGTAAAATCAATGGCGCATTTTCTTCTTTAGCTGCTTCAGTTATACCTTGAATGATTTCCATATTGTTGACATTGAATGCACCAACTGCATAACCACCGGAATAAGCTTTTTTGAACATTTCTTCGGTAGAGACTAAGGGCATATTAAACTCCTTTTAATGGCGATATGGGTGCATTTTAACACACGGGATCTAATCAAGTAAAAACATTTTAAAAATATTGGTTGGTTAGGTGTTTTTTTATAGGTGTAGTTAATAAATTGAAGTGCTATAATTTGACATAAAGACCAGCAGGGAGGAAATATGAAATATAAAAATTTTGGTCGCGATATTTTGAAATGTGATTTTGAAGAAGGATGGAGTAAATGGCCCTCTGATAGCAATAAAGGTGTGCCAATGCCTCCTGGACAAAAACCTTGTTTATCGGAAGCTAAGTTAATTGATTTAGTTGCGCCGGAACATTTTGATTTTGCCATTAAATTGGTAGATGCAATTAAAAATCGGCGTTCCCGGCGTAAATTTACACAGGATTTTTTGACCATGAAAGAGCTTTCGTTTTTATTGTGGTCTACCCAAGGCATAACTGATAAAGATGTTTTTGCTCACCGTGCAGCTCCTTCGGCGGGCGCATGTCATCCATTTGAAACTTATTTGGTAATTCGTCGGGTTAAAGACCTAAAGCCTGGAGTTTATCGTTATGTACCCCTTGATCACAAACTATGTTTGGTTTCTGCTCAAAGTGGTATAACAGATAAAATCAGCACCAGTTGTTTTGAAATTAATCAACTACAAATGCATGGTGCTGCGGTAGTCTTCGTTTGGACAGCGGTTCCTTATCGCAGTGAATGGCGTTGTGGTCCCTATGCTTATAAATTTATTGCACTTGATGCTGGGCATGTTTGTCAAAATCTTTATTTGGCAGTTGAAGCGATTCACGCCGGAGCTTGTGCAGTTGCTGCATATGAGCAAGATGCTATTGATAAAATTATTGAGGTAAATGGTAGGGATGAGTTTACTGTTTATTTGGCGACAGTTGGGAAAATAGCTTAACGGGGGGTTCTAAAACGAACGCTTCCATGCTCGATAAGACCCACTAAATGAGTCGGTAGCGATGTCCCATGTTGGGTGATTAAAACCCAATTGAGCCTCGATAATGTTTTTATTTTGGGAGGTTTTATAACTAATGCTTGCAGCAGTGATATTGTTATCTTGATCAGTTGTAATTTCTAATGATCCAATACCACAGTGCCAGCTATAATTTTGTGATTTGGTGCGAGTGATACGTCCTGGACCAAGTTGACGTTCTATTTCTTTAATAGTCCAGATTGAGGTTGCGGTTTTTAATTTTTCATAAGCCTGTTCCATCTGTTTTGAAGTTAGACTCCCATCGTCATTACCCGTAAGCATTTTTTTCGTGAGATCACTGTTGCTGGCACTAACAAGTAATATGCGACTTTTATAGGTCCAAGTATAGGTTGCCGTTACAGCAGTAGATTCTGGTTTGCTTTGGCCAAGAGCATTTTGTAGTTGCTCAAGACTAAAAGGAGATTGCATATTAGTTTGTGCTAGCGCAAATTGTAGTGCGACGCCGTTAAACTGCGGGCATTGAATGGGCTGATTATCTAGTGCCAATGTAGTGCTGCATAGAATTAATAAAATAATAGTTATAAGAAATTTCATATAAACATCTTATTTCTTATGGTGTTTTTGCAGCTGCTCTTGATACAGGGCATCAAAATTAATTGGTGCTAAATATAATGGCGGGAAGCTGCCGTGGCTGATAGTTGCAGATATAAGTTCGCGCGCATAGGGAAATAAAATATTAGGGCAGAAGCTACCAAGCATTGGATCAAGTTGTTCTTTGGTGAAGCCTTTTACGGTAAATATGCCTGCTTGTTTCACTTCAACTAAAAATGCGGTTGTATCTTTCAATTTAACCGTAACTGTAATTTGTAATACTACTTCATAAACATCATCAGTTACTTTTTTGGAGTCAGTATGTAAATTAAAAGCAACTTGCGGTACCCATTCAGTTTGAAATATTTCCGGTGTGCTTGGCGCCTCATAGGAGAGGTCTTTGATATAGATACGTTGAATGCTAAATTCATGTTGTGCTTCGGTCTGAGCTTGGGTGTTTGCTTCATGGTGATGTTTTGTCATATAGTTAGTTCTCCTTTAGTTTTTTGTTAGAGGTAGATGTGCATCTTTCCAGGCCTGTAGGCCTCCTGCCAGAATATAGATCTTAGCAAACCCGTTTTTTTGCAGCTTAGCGCCAATTGATGCGGCATTAGTATCAGTGTCATCTACTAAGATTAGAGTGTGGTTTTTGTGGGATTCGATTTTTTTTATATGAGCATCAAAATCCGCACGTACCATGTTAATTGAGTCCAGAATATGACCGCTCGCAAATGCTTTTTGATCGCGTAGATCAATAGTTACAGCATGTTCACGATTGAGTAATAACGTTGCGTCCTGTGCTGAGGTTCTTGGTATCCCGCCTATTTTGTTTTTGAATTCTTCAAAAACCAATAACGCTAACACTGCGCCAGCTGCTGTACATAGTGGCCAATGGTTTTGTATAAAAGATAGGAGTTGTTTCATAGTTATCATAAGTTATCGCCTGAAAAATTATTTTCATATTTTATTTGTGGGCGCATTATAGATTAAGCTGAGTAAAAAATCTAAGATTCTAAAACAAAAAGTTCTTTGCTTTATTGAGATTATTTATAATACCGTTACAATGGTTTACTTAAGAATTATTCAGAGAGAAAATATGGCTACATTAGAGCATCGTCCGATTATGCTTCTGATTCTTGATGGTTGGGGTTGTACCGAAGAAACTAGGGGCAACGCTGTTATCGCAGCGAAAAAACCGAATTTTGATCAATTATGGCAAAAATATCCGCACGCGTTAATGTCAGCTTCCGGTTTGGATGTTGGTTTGCCGCGTGGCCAGATGGGTAATTCTGAAGTTGGCCATTTGCATATTGGTGCCGGACGTTACGTATTGCAAGATCTAACTAAAATTGATTTGGCAATTGAAATCGGTGAATTCTTTAAAAATCCAGTATTGAACAAAACTGTTGATGATACTATTGCCGCAGGTAGCTCTCTTCATGTTTTTGGTTTGCTTTCCAACGGAGGTGTACATAGTCGCAATACACACATCGAAACCATGGTTGAATTGGCAGTTAAGCGTGGATTGAAAAATATTTATGTGCACGCTTTTCTTGATGGTCGTGATACGCCCCCTCAATCTGCTTTAGGGCCGATTCAATCGATGCTAAATAAGATGCAGAGCTTAGGTTGTGGTAAGATAGCTTCAATTGGTGGACGCTATTATGGTATGGATCGTGATAAGCGTTGGGAACGTGTGCAGCTTGCATATGATTTGTTTACTTTAGGCAAAACCGATTATCATGTCACTGATGCGGTGACTGCATTAAAATCTGCTTATGCGCGTGGAGAAAATGATGAGTTTGTGAAGCCAACTGCGATTCATCCTGAAAATGAGAAGCCAATTACTATAAAGGATGGCGATTCAATTATTTTTATGAACTTTCGTTCTGATCGTGGCCGCGAATTGAGCTATGCTTTTACTGATCCACAATTTGATGGTTTTAAGCGCGAATTTACGCCCAAGCTTACTGATTATGTAACGTTGACTGAATATGCAGCAGATTTAAAAGTTCAAGTGGCCTATCCAACCGATAATTTAACCCATATTTTAGGTGAAACTGTAGCCGCGAGTGGTTGTACCCAGCTAAGAATTGCTGAAACCGAAAAGTATGCCCACGTTACTTATTTTGTTAATGGTGGTCGTGAACAGCCTTTCGATAAAGAAGATCGTATTTTGGTGCAATCACCAAAAGTTGCGACTTATGATTTAAAGCCAGAAATGAGTATATTTGAGGTTACAGAAAAATTACTTGAGGCTATTCGTCTGAAAAAGTATGACCTGATTATTTGTAACTATGCTAATCCAGATATGGTGGGACACACTGGTATTTTTGATATGGCAGTAAAAGCGATTGAAGCTGTTGATGTGTGTCTTGGGCGCGCCGTTAATACTCTTCAAGAAGTTGGTGGCGAAGTAGTGATAATTGCTGATCATGGCAATGCTGAGAAAATGATTGATTTGGAAACATGGCAGCCCTTTACCGCTCATACTACTAATTTGGTTCCATTTATTTATGTGGGGCGTCCAGCAACTATTACCAAAGATATAGGTAAATTGATTGATGTTGCGCCAACATTGTTATACCTGATGGGAATTGAAAAACCAAAGGAAATGATTGGGGAGCCGATGGTGAAGCTTGGTTCATAAATGTGTTAAAGCCTTTCTATAAAAAAGTAGCCATAATAATCTTGTGCCTTACTTGTCTATGCGCACCAGCCGGTGCTGCAAGCAATCACGTTAAGCTTAAAAGTTTGCTCAAGCAAATCACTAAAGTTAAAACGGATATTGATCAAAAAGAAAAGCAGCAGGTATCGGTCGAACAACAGTTAAAGAATTTTAAGGCAAAAATTAAAATTTTAGAGACAAATTATCGGATAACTTTAAAAAATCTTAAACAGCAGAAAAATGTTCTAGCGAAATTAGGCCATGATCAAGCTAAACAACAGCTGAAACTTAAAGAAGCGCGACAAAAATTTTCTGCTCAAATGGTTGCCGCTTACCAGATTGGACAATCTAATTATCTTAAAACTATTTTCAATAAAGAGAGCCATATAAGTCCCGACCTGCTTCTGGCATATCATCAATATATTTTTGTTGCGCGGCTGCAGCAGATGCATAACATTAAAAGAGCTTTAGATCAGATTGCGCTGAATAAACAACAAATTGAAAAACAAACCAAAATTTTGGAAAATCTTGAAAGTAAACAGCAGCAACAAAAGCAAGAATTGGTTCAAACTGAGCAGGAGCATAATAAAATTCTTGGTTCATTGAAAAATAAAATTGCTACACAAACTCAAAAGCTAGAACAACTAATAAGTGCTAAGAGAGGTTTAGAAAAATTAATTGAGCGGCTAAGTCGGCTTGGTCCAAGCAAAACAGTCATTATATCGCCTGAGTTGATGGTGCAGTTATGTCGGCATTTTGTCTGGCCAACCAAGGGGGAGGTTATAATTCATTTTGGTAGCCCAATCGAACAAAGTTATTGGAGTTGGAGTGGTATTATTATTGCAGCTCCCGAAAATCAAGGAATTCACGCAATTTCATCAGGAAGAGTAGTATATGCCGATTGGTTTACCGGTTATGGGTTACTATTGATTATTGACCACGGAAGTGGTTATATGAGTCTTTATGGACATAATAAAGGTTTTCGCAAAAAACTAGGCGATCACGTCGAAACTGGTGAAATGGTGGCTGTAGTGGGTAAAAGCGGTTCCGAGGAATTCGGACTTTATTTTGCGATTCGTTATAATGGTAGACCGGTTAATCCGGAGCATTGGTGTAGATGAGTTTTAAGTTAAAATTAGAATTAGTAATAAGGTGTTTTATGCAGAGCCACGTAAAAATAATCGTTTTCAATATTATCTTGAGTTTGTTCGTTTGCAATGAAGCAGTAGCTTTTTGGGAAAAAAATTCTTCTCAAGATGAAGAAATAGTTTTACCTGCAGAAGGTTTACAGCGTTTAACTACAGTTGTTACCAATATTAAAAGATATTATTACAGGAAGATTGATGTATCTGCCTTACTTGATAGCGCTATTAAAGGAATGCTTGCTGGTTTGGATCCTCATTCGGAATACCTCGGCCCAGAAGATCTTAAGGAACTTGCAATGGAAACTTCTGGAAAATTTGGTGGTATTGGTGTTCTAATGATTCCTGATCAAGGTGTTATTAAGGTAATAACTCCAGTTGATGATACTCCAGCCTATCGTGCTGGTATTAAGGCCGGTGATTATATAGTTCAGATTGATAATAAACTAGTGCGCGATATGACGCCTAGTGAATATGTTTCCATGATGCGCGGCCCAAAAGGTAGCAAGCTAAGTTTGACTATTCTTCGCAAAAACGAAAATAAACCACGAGTTATTACTTTGCGTCGCGAAATAATTAAGACCAAATCTGTCAAGGATGTTTTACTTGAACCAGGCTATGGTTATGTCCGATTAGCTGTTTTTCAGGAATCAACAGAAAAAGACATGGTCAAAGCAATTAAAAAGCTACAAAGGTTATCAAAAGGAAATTTGAAAGGTTTGATCTTAGATATGCGTAGTAATCCTGGTGGTTTACTTGATTCTGCAGTAGAAGTAGCGGATGATTTCCTGGACGCGACCAAGCTTAAAAGCAATAAATTAATTGTTTATACTAAGGGCCAAGATGAGGAAGGTCAAATAACTGCTGCAGCTACTGCGGGTGAGTTATTACCAAATGTTTCGCTAGTGATTTTGATCAACGAAGGTTCTGCATCAGCTGCAGAAATTGTCGCGGGTGCTTTGCAAGATCATAAACGCGCCATTATTGTTGGTACACGTAGTTTTGGTAAAGGTTCAGTGCAAACTATACTCCCTATTAGCCGAGCTAGTGCAATTAAGTTGACTACCGCGCTGTATTACACGCCCCTTGGGCGCTCAATTCAAGCCAAAGGTATTGAACCAGATATTGATGTAGAAGATATACAAGTTTCGCATAACCAGGGAGCTCAATCTTTACCAAGAATTGATGAGTCGGCTTTGATTGATCATATTCAGAATGCGGATGGTGATGATGATAGTGCAGATGGGAAACAAAGATTGGCAGCGCAGCAAAAGCAGTCGAAGTCAGAACTCGAGTTAGTATATAAAGATTACCAGTTATATGAAGCCCTACATACATTAAAGACTTTGAATGTGATGAAATCTAAAAGCAGTCAAGGGTAATGATCACACTCCAATCAGTCACCTTACAACGTGGCAATAAGATACTATTCGACCAAGCATCAGCCACAATTTTTGCCAAGCAAAAAGTAGGATTGATTGGTGTAAACGGCTGCGGTAAATCTAGCTTATTTTCATTGTTGCTACAAAAAGTGCCACCAGATGGTGGTGACCTTTATATACAGTCTAATATCCGCATTGCCTATTTGGCTCAAGAAGTGCCGAATACAGAAATATCCGCCTTGCAGTATGTTATGAATGGTGATTCGGAACTAGCTGTGTTAATGCAGCAATTAAAAAAGGCTGAAGAAGATTACGACGATCATCGAATAATAGAATTGCACAACCACCTTTACGAAATTGGTGGTTATACTTTGGAATCCAGAGCAGCTAAGTTGCTGGTTGGTTTGGGATTTAGACTAGATGAGCAGCAAAAAGCGGTGAACGCTTTTTCTGGCGGTTGGCGGATGCGTTTAAATTTGGCACAAGTATTGATGAGTCGCGCTGATCTTTTACTGCTCGATGAGCCTACTAATTACCTAGACATGGACGCAATTATTTGGCTAGAGCGTTGGTTACAAAGTTATGATGGAACATTGCTGCTCATTTCACACGACCGAGATTTTTTAGATAATGTCGTACAAAAAATTCTTTATGTTACTAATCGCAAATTAGAAATGTATTCGGGAAACTATTCGGGGTTTGAAAAACAAAGAGCCGAGCAGCTGGCACAAGAACGAAGTCTTTATAATAAACAGCAAGCGCAAATAGAACATCTGAATAAATACATAAATCGTTTTCGGGCCAAAGCTAGTAAAGCGCGTCAAGCACAAAGTCGCATAAAGATGTTAGAACGGATGGAACAAGTTAGCATTACGCAAATAGATTCACCTTTTTCTTTTAAATTCGTTAAACCAAAACCGTGTGGTGCACCCCTGGTGCATATAGATAATGCTGATATCTCTTATGGCGAACACAAAGTTTTAAACAAAATAAGTTTTAGTTTAAATCCGCAAGATGCAATCGGAGTCCTCGGTATCAATGGTGCAGGTAAATCAACCTTTATGAAGTCACTTGCTGGTGTCTTGGAGGCTAGTGCAGGAACCATCTCTTTTAATAAAAATTTGAAGATAGGTTATTTTGCACAACATCAAATCGATCAGCTCGATATGCAAGCTTCTCCTTTAGATCATATTCTCAAGATTGATCCCAATGTGCGTGAGCAACAAATGCGTACTTTTCTCGGCGGTTTTGGTTTTCAGGGGGATATGGCTTTTCATCCGATAACAGATTTTTCTGGTGGTGAAAAGGCGCGTTTGGTTTTGGCATTATTAATTTGGCAAAAACCAAATTTACTTTTATTGGATGAGCCAACTAATCACTTAGATTTAGAAATGCGTGCAGCTTTAGCTTATGCGCTGCAAGATTATACCGGTGCTTTAGTGTTGGTTGCTCATGATCGCTATTTATTAAAAGCAACCGTGAATGAATTTTACTTGGTTAATGACCAAAAAGTTGTAAAATTTAATGGTGATTTAGAGGATTATCAAAAATGGTTGTTAGATACGAGAAAACAGCAGTTTGCTGGTTTAGATTCGCCTAAGGAAATTATAAAAGAGGTGGTTGCGCAGCAAGATAATACCAAGCAGACTAAAGCTAATGCCAAACAAATGCAAACACTTGAAAAAGAAATCAGCAAGCTCCAAGCGGAAAAAGAGCAAATAACCTCAAGGCTTGCAGAGCAAAAAATATATCAGTCCGAAAACAGAGTTGAATTAGAAAAGTGCTTAAAAAAAAGTGCCGCTCTTAAAGGGAAAATAAAGAGTCTAGAAGAAGAGTGGTTTAGCCTACAAAATTTTATCTGATCACGACTATTCCGCAATACCTTGCGAAATAGTCGTGTGCTATATCAACAATGTCGTAATTTCTTCAAAGATCTGCAATTACTTGTTTGACAATGTGTTTTTGTAGTGTACTATATCGCTATTACACTAGCATAGCTAGTGAGTATGAACCTATCACAAAAGCAGCAATTTTGTTGGGACACAATGCAAGTTTTAGGAGTCAACTGATGATACTTAATTTTAATAAACTTTCCTTTCGATACCAACACCAGGATTGGTTGTTTTACAATTTAGATTGGCGGCTTACAGCGGGGAAAATATGTGGACTGCTTGGTAAAAATGGAGCGGGCAAATCAACATTGCTCAAATTAGTTTCCGGTTTGGTATTTCCTAAAAGTGGTAGTTGTGAGGTCTTAAGTGTTGAGCCACAAAAACGCACCGCAAATTTTTTGGCCGATATATTTTATTTAACCGAAGAATTTTGGTTGCCAAATATAACGGCAAAAAAATATTTAGAATTATTTGCGCCGTTTTATCCAAATTTTAGTCAAGAAAGTTTCAGTAGCAATTGCCAAGAGTTCAGTATTGATCCCAATAACAACTTGAATGATATTTCTTATGGTCAAAAGAAAAAATTTTTACTAGCTTTTGCCCTAGCAACTAATTGTAAACTCTTGCTACTTGATGAACCAACAAATGGTTTGGATATCCCGGGGAAAAGTCAATTTAGGAAATTAGTGATTGCTAATTTTACTGAAGATAAAACTTTTATTATTGCCACCCATCAAGTACATGATCTGGAAAATCTAATTGATACTGTGGTAATGCTCGATCAAGGCAAAATAATTTTTCAACAAAGTATGGAAGCTGTTGCAAAAACCCTATGTTTTGCGGAAAAGTTTGATCCTGATGCGATAACGCTGAACGCGGCGCTATATCAAGAAAAAGTATTTGGTGGTTTTCGTATAATTCAACCAAACCCAAATAATGCTGAAACCCAAGTTGACTTAGAATTATTGTTTAAAGGTATTTTAGTTAAGGCAGAGAGTATCAATAGCTGCTTTCAAAGGAGCATAAAATGAGCATTATCGAGCAATTTAGTTGGCGTCGCTTAGGTTTATTCATGAAGAGTGATTTGGTAATGAATTCTTCTAAGATTTTTACATTTGCTTTAACGATTTTTGTGGTTTTATTTCTATATGGCTTAATTAGCCTTGACGGATTACGCGCAGATAACTTTCATACGGATGCATTTGCCTTGCTGCTATTTTTTGGTGGTTTATGGTTGACTAGTCGCACGTTTGCCGATTTGCATAACAAAGAAAGAAGTCAAAGCTTTTTATTATTACCAGTTTCGAATTTAGAAAAGCTATTGGGACGCTTGCTATTAACTACCATTGGTTACATTGTTGGCGTTGTATTAATTTTTTATATAGTTTCGTTATTAGTTGCTGGATTTGCTTGGTTAGCTTTGAGTGAAACGGCTGTAATTTTTCAACCAATCCATAAAAATATTATCCATTATTTTGTTAATTATATATTACTACAGTCGATATTTTTCTTAGGTTCGATCTATTTTAAAAGTAACAACTTTAACAAGACTATTTTATGTTTGTGTGGTCTAACGCTGGGAGTTTTTTTAGTAAAAGGCGTTATTTTTAGCGTTTTTTTAGGAGCTAATTTTTTAAACGGATGGCAGGTATTAATGCTTTATGGTACAAAAATCCAACTGATTTTTACTATTATGGTTCCACCTTGTGCTTGGTTAGTTGCTTATTTACGCCTATGTGAAAGCGAGGTTTAGTATGGAGTTTCGCCAAAAACACACAATCTATTTACAAATTGCCGACCATTTATGCGAACAGGTGTTACGCAAAACATTGTTGGCGGGCGCAAAAATTCCCTCAATACGCGATTTGGCTGTCCTAGTTGAAGTTAATCCAAATACTGTAGTTCGTGCTTATAGTTATTTAGAGGAGCAAAATATAATCTATAAAGAGCGAGGTCTTGGCTATTTTGTTGCCAAAGATGGTTATGCCAATGCCTTGGCGCTAAAAAAAGAATTGTTTTTACGTGAATATCTACCTGAAGTTTTTAAAAATTTGGCATTGTTAAATATGGAATTCTCGGATCTGCAGGAGTTTTATAAAAAATATTGTATTAATCTTAAACAAGATGAATCCCATGAAAAACAGTAACAAACTTAAATTACTATTGTTTGCTACTACCCAGGCACAACTAGGCCAAAATGCAAATATGCCTGAGTAGTCGCTATGCGACCGCGGGGGGTGCGTAGAATATAGCCTTGTTGCAATAAATAAGGTTCAAGCACGTCTTCAATGGTATCGCGTTCTTCGCCCAGCGCTGCTGCTAAACTTTCAGCGCCAACTGGACCACCATTGAATTTTTCAATAATCATGAGCATATATTTGCGATCCAAGACATCAAAACCGCAAAGATCAACATCTAATAAATTTAGTGCAGCATTTGCAACTTCTTTGGTGATAACACCATCAGCTTTTACTTGAGCAAAATCACGCACGCGGCGCAAGAGGCGATTAGAAATTCTTGGCGTGCCGCGTGAGCGGCGCGCAATTTCTATAGCACCAGATGGATCAATGACAATATTTAAAATGCTTGCGGAACGCATAACAATTTCTGCAAGATCTTCGCTCTTATAAAACTCTAAGCGTTGCACAATGCCAAAGCGATCACGTAGTGGTGATGTTAATAAACCAGCGCGCGTGGTAGCGCCTACCAAGGTAAAAGGAGGTAGATCTAATTTAATTGAGCGCGCTGATGGGCCTTCGCCGATAATAATATCAATTTGATAATCTTCCATTGCTGGATAAAGAATTTCTTCAACGGTGGCATTCAGGCGGTGGATTTCATCAATAAATAAGACATCATGTGGTTCAAGATTCGTTAAAATTGCAGCCAAATCACCAGCGCGTTCAAGTACCGGTCCTGATGTTTGACGCATGTTTACTTTAAGCTCATTAGCAATAATATGCGCTAGTGTGGTTTTGCCTAAACCCGGTGGGCCAAAGATTAAGGTGTGATCTAAAGCTTCGCCGCGTTCGCGTGCTGCTTGGATAAATAGACCCATTTGGTCGCTTACCGCCGGTTGACCAATATAGTCTGCTAAAGTTTTGGGCCGAATAGCGCGATCAACTGCCTCTTCTTCTGGTAGGATGGTTGCGGTTGTAATTAATCTATCTATAGTCATAGTATTTTTTTATTTTAGTTATTCAATTTCTTTCAGAGCCAATCTCACTAGTTCTTCACTCGGTAATTCTTTGTCTTTATGTTTCATTAGAGCTCGGCGAGCTTCATATGGTTTATAGCCTAAAGCAACTAGGGCGCTAATAGCATCGTTTACTGCAGCACCGGATTTGATATCTATAAACGTACTGGTATTTTTCCACTCGTTAACCTTATCCTTCATTTCAACAATCAAACGGCGTGCGGTTTTGGCGCCAACTCCTGGAATATGTTCGAGCGCATCAGGATCATTATTTAATACATGACGCACAAAAACATCAGGTTCCATGGCAGAAAGAATCGCTAGCGCCATTTTTGGTCCGACACCATTTACTTTAATCAAAGAACGAAATAAGGTGCGTTGTTTTTTATCAATAAAACCATACAAAAATTGGCCATCTTCGCGTGCTACAAAATGAATGTGTAAACTTAGTTCTTGATTGACTTGAGGCAATCGATAAAAACTATTTATCGGTATTTGTACTTCATAACCAACGCCATTGATTTCGAGAGTCAAATTAGGCGCCTCTTTTTCGAGTAAAATTCCACGTAAAAAACCTATCATAAACTAAACCCTCGACGTGAATTGGCATGACAAATTGCAATCGCAAGCGCATCGGCCTCATCTGCTTGTGGTTCGTTTTGGAGCTTTAATAATAATTTTACCATATGTTGTACCTGAGATTTTTCCGCATTGCCATAACCAACAACGGCTTGTTTTACTTGCCTGGCTGAATATTCAGCAATACTGATGCCGCTTTGTGCTACTGCGACAATTGCCACGCCGCGAGCTTGACCCAGTTTTAAAGCAGAATTAACGTTGGCATGCACAAAAACCTGTTCAATTGCTGCTTCTTCTGGATGGTGTAATGCAACCAATTCTGAAATCCTATTAAAAATTTGTTTTAGTTGTTCGCCGAAAGTGCTTTTAGCAATATGAATGCTGCCGCTAGCAATGTAACGCTGTTTATTACAGGCGGTATCAATAACTCCAAAACCAGTAATACGCGAACCAGGGTCAATACCCAAAATTATCGGCATTTAGGAGATATCCGCATTAAAATATACGTTTTGTACGTCATCCAAGTCTTCCAGTGCATCGATCAGACCCATAACTGTCTCACTAGTTCCTTTATCTAGAGCAACTTGAATTGCTGCAATCATAGAAATTTCATTCACAACGGGAACAATCCTAGCTTTTTCTAGAGCAGCTTTTGTTTTAGCAAAATTTTCTGGTGCGGTAAAAACATCAATACTGCCATCATCATTGGTAGTAATGTCTTCAGCAGTGTCTAATGTAATTTCCATTATTTTATCTTCATTACTTTTGGGTGGAAGACAAAGCAATCCCCTTTGTTTAAAAAGATAAGAAACAGAACCGGTAGTGCCAAGGTTGCCACCATGTTTGGTAAACGCATGCCGCACGTCTCCTGCAGTGCGATTACGATTGTCAGTTAAACAGTGTACTAAAACTGCAACACCACCCGCCGCATATCCTTCATAAGAAATTTCTTCCATATGGGTATCTTCATCACCACCGGCGCCACGTTTGATTGCGCGATCAATTGTATCGCGGGTCATGTTTTGCGCGAGTGCTTTGTCTACCGCGAGTCGTAACCTTGGATTTGCATTAGCATCTGGATCTTGCCTGGCCGCAACCGTAATTTCACGGATTAATTTGGTAAATATTTTTCCCTTTGTTTTATCTTGTTTCTCTTTGTGGCGCTTGATATTGGCCCATTTGCTATGACCTGACATATGCCCTCCGTAAATAGTTGCTCATGAAATTTTTATTTTCAGTTCTTTCAATTGTTCTTCTGTAACCTCAGACGGTGCCTGCGTTAAAGGACATGTACCTGTTTGTGTTTTTGGAAAAGCAATGACATCGCGAATTGATTTTGCACCAGTCATGAGCATTATCATACGGTCAATTCCTAAGGCGCAGCCACCTTCTGGTGGATAACCATATTTAAATGCTTCGATTAAATGGCCAAAATCTTCTTCGGCCTTATTCATGTCCAAAACTTTAAATATTGCCATTTGCATCGCGCGATTACTAATCCTAATTGAGCCACCACCGAGTTCAGTGCCGTTAAGCACCATATCATAGGCTCGTGCCATTACCATACCGGGATTAGCAATAACCTCTTCGGGATTGGTATTAACCGGCGAAGTAAATGGATGATGCATAAAAGTCCAGCCGCTTTCTGTTTTCTCAAACATTGGCCAGTCAACAACCCAAAGTGGTTGCCAACCATGTGCTACCAGGCTATGGTCATGGCCTAATTTGACACGTAGGGCGCCAAATGCTTCGTTTACTATTTTTGCATCATCGGCGGCAAAGAAAACAATATCACCAGTTGCTGCTTGAATGCGCTCTAAAATGTTTTCCACAACCTCAGGCGCTAAAAATTTTAAAAGGGATGATTGTAAACCAGGTATTCCTTGCGTTAGATCATTAATTTTTATATGCGCCAATCCTTTTAATCCATAAATAGCAACAAATTCTGTATAGCCATCGAGTTGTTTGCGCGAAAGCTTAGTGCCACCTGGTAGTTTTAAAGCTGCTACGCGACAGAGTGGATTTTCAGCCGCACGGGCAAACACTTCAAAACCACAGTCAGCGACTAAGTCAGCAATATCAACCAACTCTAACGGAATACGTAAATCTGGTTTGTCAACACCATATTTTTCTATGGCTTGTTTAAATGTTAATTTTGGGAATTGTTTAGGTAGTGCAACATTCAACAGTTGAGCAAACAATTGACGCATTAGTTCCTCGTGAATTTGCATAATTTGTTCTTCATGGGTAAATGATAGCTCAACATCCAACTGAGTAAATTCAAGCTGACGATCTGCGCGTAAATCTTCATCACGGAAACAACGGGCAATCTGATAATAACGGTCTAGTCCACCGGCCATTAATAGTTGCTTAAAAATTTGTGGTGATTGCGGTAGGGCATAGAACTGGCCGGCAGCATTGCGGCTTGGCACCAAGAAATCACGTGCACCTTCAGGGGTAGTCTTGGTTAAAATTGGAGTTTCAACTTCAACGAAATTTAAAGCATCAAAATACTCACGAATTTTTTTGACGACTTTAGCTCGGAAAATTAGCTTGTTGCCAATCTCACTGCGACGCATATCCAAATAACGATATTTAAGGCGTAATTCCTCGCTGACTTCTTGGTAGTTATCAATATTAAATGGGAGAGCTTCAGATCGAGCAAGGATTTCTATGCTTGATGCTACAACTTCAATCGCGCCTGTTGGCATATCGTAATTAACTAGGCCTTCCGGTCTTGCACGCACCTTGCCATGCACAGATAAAACATATTCGTTGTGAATTTTAGCTGCATTATTGAATAATTCCTGATTGTCGTCTTCGACCACAATTTGTACAATGCCTTCGCGATCACGCAAATTAATAAAAATCACTTTGCCGTGATTGCGAATACGGTTGATCCAGCCACAAAGTTTAATTTCATGGTTAATTATTTTTTTATCAACCAGGCCGCAGTAATAGGTGCGCATAAATCTCTCTTATACATAAATAGTTAAACTTTTCGATGAGATCAATAATACAGCTCATTACTAGTTTTTTCTAGCAAACAATTTCTTTTGTGATATCGTTGATTATGTATGAATGTTAGTAAATTAATTGGTAGTACTTTAATTGTAATTGGTACCATGATTGGTGCTGGAATGCTTGCGTTGCCAATAGTTAGTGCTGAAGCTGGTTTTACTGTAGCAGCTATTATGCTAGTAGCCATGTGGGCGGTTATGACTATAACCGGATTGTTAACCTTAGAGGTAAACTTAGCCTTCGAAAAATATGCTAATAGTTTGGGGACTATGGCTTCTAGAACCCTTGGTATCTCCGGGCGTGTAGTATCATGGTTATGTACTCTTCTCCTACTTTATGCATTGACTGCAGCTTATATATCTGGTGGCGCTTCTTTGCTCGCAAATATAGCCGAGTTAATTTTGCATGTAAAAACCCCAAGTTGGTTTAGCGCGTTGCTGTTTCTTGTGGCTATGGGTGGAATAGTTTTTTTGAGTACCAAGAGTGTAGATTATTGCAACCGCTTTCTCATGAGTTTTAAGGGGTTATCTCTGGTAATAGTCTTCATGCTACTATTTCCACAAATAAATTTTGTAAATATGATAAGAGAGTCATGTGGGAGTAAAACTTTATTGCCTATGCTACCTATTTTTTTATGTTCCTTTGGTTTCCATCCAACAATTCCTAGTTTGAGTACTTATATTGGTCGCAAACCACGAGAATTGAAATTTGCAATTATTTGTGGTTCGACAACAGTGCTGATAGTTTACTTATTGTGGTTGTTCGTAACTATGGGCAGCGTTCCATTAGTAGGTGAGCATAGTCTTACTTCGATTGGGCAGTCTGTTGGGGAGCTGATAAAAACTATTTGTGTGATTGTAAATAATAAGTGGGTTACCATGGGAATTAATGTGTTTTCCAATGTCGCCATGACTACTTCATTTTTGGGAGTAACGCTAGGTTTATTTGACTTTTTGGCTGATGGCTTTAAGCGTTCAAATACGCGTTTCGGTAGATTTCAGACATCGTTATTAACCTTTATTCCCCCCCTAATATTTGCTTTATTTTTTCCTGATGGCTTCATTTTGGCATTAAAATATGCAGCTTTCTTCGCTACAATATTAGTGGTCATTTTGCCGGCTTTAATGGCCTATAAATTGCGTGGTAGCGCAGAGCTTTCCACGCCTTATCGCGTTTTTGGTGGAAAATATTTGCTGTTTTTTATTATGGCAATTGGTATATCAATGCTGTTTGTCGAGATCTTTGCTTTGTTTGTGTGATGTTCTATTTATCCTCAGTATTCTTTGGTTTTTCGCCAGCCTTTGGTTTATCCCTTGTTTCGGTAGTCTTTTTTTCGGTTTTTGGTTTACTGCTAGCTGTTTCTTTTTTATTTTTAAAGTCGGTTACGTACCAGCCAGTACCTTTTAGTTGAAAACTAGTATTGGACATTAATTTTTTCAATTGTTTTTTGCCGCATTCTGGGCATGTGCATAGCAGCTCGTCGGTTGCTTTTTGTAATTGTTCAAAGCTATGGCCACAACTTTGGCATTTATATTCGTAAATTGGCATATTTCACCCATGGTTCCTGTATTGATTATATCATAAACTCATACTTTACAAGCGAATCATAAAGCCATACTCTATAAACTGAAACAACCATTGTAAAATAAATTATATGCGTACTTCAAAATTTTTACTTGCTACATTGCGAGAAGTCCCAGCTGAGGCAGAAGTTGTCAGTCACAAACTGATGCTGCGTGCTGGTATGATCAGAAAACTAGGTGCGGGTCTTTATACTTGGCTACCACTTGGTCTGCGTGTCCTAAAAAAAGTGGAGAAAATTATCCGTGAGGAAATGGCACGCATTGATGCGCTTGAAATTCTCATGCCAGCAATTCAGCCGGCAGAGCTTTGGATTGAATCCCAGCGTTGGGATGCTTATGGTGACCAGCTTTTAAAAATCAAAGATCGACATAAGCGTGATTTTTGTTTTGGTCCAACGCATGAAGAGGTTGTTACTCATTTAGCGCGTAATGAACTGCATAGCTATAAACAACTCCCAGTTACCCTTTATCAAATTCAAACGAAATTTCGCGATGAAATTCGTCCTCGCTTTGGCGTCATGCGTGGACGTGAGTTTATGATGAAAGATGCATACTCTTTTCATTTAGATGAAGAATCACTCAAGAAAACCTATGATGCTATGTACGAAGCCTATAATCGCATTTTTTCCCGTTTAGGATTGAAATTTCGCGGGGTACTTGCTGATACTGGAAATATTGGTGGCAGTGCGTCGCATGAATTTCAGGTGCTTGCCCATTCAGGCGAAGATTTAATTGCATATAGTGATGCGAGTGATTATGCGGCCAATATTGAAATGGCAGAAGCCCTGGCGCACCCAATTGCAGTTCAAGACTCAATCAATCAAATGCAAGAAGTTGCCACTCCCGAGCAACATACGATTGAGGAAGTCGCGACATTCTTAAAAATCAATTCAAACCAAATACTTAAAACTTTAATTGTTAAAGGTAGCGAAGTTCCGTGGGTAGCTTTGGTGCTTAGTGGTAATCATGAGTTAAATGAAATTAAGGCGGCTAAACTACCGCAAATTGCATCCCCTTTAACTTTTATTAACCCACACGAATTTGCAGAAATTCTTGGTTGCGAAGCAGGATCGATTGGACCGGTTGGTTTAAAAATACCCATTATTGCTGACCGTGATGCGTTAGGTGTCAAAGATTTTGTTTGTGGTGCTAACGTAAATGATAAGCATTTAATTAATGCTAATTGGCAGCGTGATTTACCTATGCCACAAGTCGCAGATTTGCGCAGGGTTCAAGAGGGAGATTTAAGTCCGGATGGTCGTGGCAAACTACAATTTGCACGTGGTATTGAAGTAGGCCAAGTTTTTCAATTGGGCAAAAAATATAGCCACACCATGCGTGCTACAGTATTAAATGAAACGGGGAAAGCTGTGGAAATGTATATGGGTTGCTATGGTATAGGAGTATCGCGTACGGTTGCGGCCGCGATCGAACAAAATCATGATGAGCATGGTATAATTTGGCCTGATCCAATCGCTCCATTTCAAATTGCGCTGATTCCAATGAGCTTGCATAAATCTTATCGTGTACGTGAGGCTGCGGAAAAAATTTATAAGCAATTACTTGATGCTGGTTTTGATGTGTTATTTGACGATCGCAGGGAACGTGCTGGAGTTTTGTTTGCTGATATGGATTTGATTGGTATACCGCATCGCATCATCATTAGTGAAAGCGGATTAGATAATGGCACGGTTGAATATAAAACACGAGCAGGAACTGCGGTAGAAAATATACCGATTGATGGTATAGGATCTTTTATTAAAAATAAATTGTGATATATGACGCCTAATGTTGTTATAAAAAAACTCGGTCTGTGCAATTACCAGCAAACTTGGCAAGAGATGCGGAATTTTACTTTAAATCGCGGAGAATCTACTCCTGACGAGATTTGGCTTTTGGAGCATCCTCCTGTTTTTACTCAAGGGATGGCAGGCAAGCCTGAGCATGTTTTAAATCCAGGGAACATTCCAATAATTCAAACTGATCGTGGTGGACAGGTTACTTATCATGGACCGGGACAATTGGTTGGTTATGTTTTGCTTGATTTGCGCCGGCTAAAAATTGGCGTGAAAACTTATGTAAGTTTAATTGAAAACTCTGTCGTGCAACTGCTCGTTGATTATAATATAAAGGCTAATATAAAACCTGATGCTCCCGGAGTTTATGTTACTGGCAAGAAAATTTGTTCCATTGGTCTGAAAATCAGTCGTGGTTGTAGTTATCATGGTATTGCTCTAAATGTTAATAATGATTTAGAGCCATTTAGTCGTATCAATCCCTGTGGCTTTCAAAATTTACAAATGACAAGAATTAGTGATTTTGCTGCAACCACACTTGAAGAAGTGGGTCAAAAATTTTGCGAAAAACTTTGTTTTCTGTGTTTTAGTTGATTTATTGTACTGCTTATGGTACAAGTATGCCAAATTTTGTTTATAGAGGGATAGAACGTGGAAATAATCAACGCTTCATTTGCCAGATCTAATTTATTTGGATTATTGGCTACTCTTTCAAAAGGAGAAGAGCCAAAGTTGATACAATCTAGGAATGGTGATTGCGTACTAATGTCGAAACAAGACTGGGATTCCATCCAAGAAACAATCTTTTTGCTGTCTAACCCAAAAACTCGTAAAGATATCGAAGAGGGAATAGCAGCTTCTTTGTCAGAATGTGTGCATGCAGAATTATGACCATGTGGGATATTTTGTATTCAAAACAAGCAGTAAAAGATCTTGAAAAAGTAAAAACATCGTTACTATATCCTAAACTGAAAGAACTTATAAATATCATCAAACAAGATCCCTATGCAAATCCTCCTAAATTTGAAAAATTAGTTGGTTTTAAAGACATCTATAGCCGCAGATTGAACATTCAACATAGGCTTGTTTATCAGGTTTTTGATAATGAATTATCTGTAAAGGTAATTTCTCTTTGGGGGCACTATGATGATAACTAGAGTTGGTTCATGCTGAGGTAAATTATTATGCCAATTAATCTATACAATAACCGTAAACCACCCTGGATTCGTAGCCAATGGCCGTGCAATCCAGAAATTGCATCCATCAAACAAATGCTACGTCAGAACAAATTAGCAACTGTATGTGAAGAAGCTGCATGTCCAAATTTGGGCGAGTGCTTTGGCCTGGGCACTGCAACTTTTATGATCATGGGAAATACCTGTACCCGCAATTGTCGTTTTTGTAATGTAACTCCAGGTTTGCCGGAGCCGCTTGACCAAGATGAGCCAATGAAACTCGCAGATACTGTGGCGCAGATGAATTTAAAATATGTTGTAATAACTTCGGTCACGCGTGATGATTTGTCCGATGGTGGCGCTTCGCATTTTAGCGCTTGTATTAAAGCGGTGCGCACGCAAAATCCAAACACTAATATTGAAATTCTTACGCCAGATTTTCGTTATTGTATGGATAATGCTTTAGCAACTTTAGGGTTGGTACTACCCGATACTTTTAATCACAATATTGAAACCGTTCCAAGATTATATGCAACTGTGCGCCCACAGGCTGATTATCAAGCTTCATTAACTCTATTAAAAAAACACAAAGAATATTTTTCGGAAGTGCCAACTAAATCTGGAATGATGCTGGGACTGGGTGAGACAGCAGAAGAGGTTGAACAAGTTTTAAATGATTTGCGTGCCCATGATGTGGATAAATTAACTTTGGGACAGTATTTACAGCCAACTAAAGAGCATCTACCGGTGAAGCGCTATATCGCGCCACAAGAATTTGCCGAATTTGCAAAACTTGCACGCACACTTGGATTTAAACATGTTGCCAGTGCGCCTCTGGTAAGATCTTCGTACCACGCTGATCGGCAGGTTTAGTTTTTTATCAATGTGTTATGATGATAAGCAATATATACAGCAAAAATTTTTGCTTCTATATGCTACCTATGGTATTACGCAGCCTACAATTTTTTGATTCAGAGTGCAGCTTATCTAGGTTTCTTTTGAGGTAACGAGGAGAAAAAATGAGCACGATTTCCCAAGCTTTAACTTTTGATGATGTATTATTAATTCCAGCCTATTCCCAAGTTTTGCCCAAAGATGTCAAGTTAAAAACCAATTTAACTGCATCGATTGTATTAAATATTCCGCTGATTTCTGCTGCGATGGATACGGTAACGGAAATGAATCTTGCGATAGCAATTGCGCTTGAGGGAGGACTTGGTATTTTGCATAAAAATATGAGTATCACTGATCAGGCTGCGCAGGTGCGGAAAGTAAAAAGATTTGAAAGTGGTATTGTACGCGCGCCAATTACTGTTACTCCCGAAACAACTATTCGCGATTTATTAGTTTTAAGTAAAGCTCATAGTATCTCCGGGATGCCAGTAGTAGAAGGGAATAAATTGCTTGGTATTATCACCAATCGTGATGTGCGTTTTGAAGTTCATTTGGAGCAGCCAGTAAAAAAACTGATGACGCCCAAAGAAAAATTGATCACGGTTAAAGAGGGAACCCCGCACGGAGAAATAATAAGATTAATGCATGCGCATCGGTTGGAAAAGATTTTAATTGTTGATGACAATTTTCATTTACAAGGAATGGTTACTGTAAAAGATATTTTGCGCGCTAAAGAAAAGCCGGAGGCTTGTCGGGATGACAAAGGTAGGCTCAGAGTGGGTGCTGCTGTTGGTACTGCCAAAAACACTGATGAAAGAGTTGCTGCTTTAGTTGAAGCTGGAGTAGATGTATTGGTTATAGACACGGCACATGGCAACTCCCAAAAGGTTTTAGATTGTGTGCGTAGCATCAAACGAAAATTTGGAACTCTCCAAATTATTGCTGGCAATGTGGCCACTGCAGATGGCGCCTTAGCATTAGTAGATGCAGGAGCTGATGCGGTAAAGGTGGGGATCGGCGCTGGTTCTATTTGCACTACGAGAATTATTGCGGGAGTTGGTGTGCCGCAGATAACGGCTATTCAAAATGTAACGCAAGCTTTAAAAAATCATAACATTCCAGTTATTGCTGATGGTGGTATTCGCTATTCTGGTGATATAAGCAAAGCTGTAGCTGCTGGCGCTAGTTGCGTGGTAATTGGCAGTTTGTTTGCTGGTACCGAAGAGGCTCCAGGTGAATTAGAATTTTATCAAGGCCGACCTTATAAAACTTATCGTGGCATGGGTTCAGTAGATGCAATGGCAAAATCATCGCATGGTTCGGCCGATCGTTATTTTCAAGAAAGCACCACCAATACTGAAAAACTTGTTCCCGAAGGCATTGAGGGTAGAGTTCCTTACAGGGGTAATTTAGCTGGGGTAATTTATCAACTTATTGGAGGACTGCGTGCTAGCATGGGTTACACTGGTTGTGTCGATATTGACACTATGCGCGAAAAAGCTGAATTTATAGCTATTACTGCTGCGGGATTAAGAGAAAGCCATGTCCATGATGTTATTATTACCAAAGAAGCGCCAAATTACTGGGTGGGATAAATGAATGATGATATTCAGCAGCACAAAATATTAATCCTAGATTTTGGATCACAATATACTCAATTAATTGCTAGGCGAGTACGTGAGCTAGGAGTTTACTGCGAAGTTTATCCTTATGATGTTTCTGCTAAAGCAATAACAGATTTCTTGCCGCAGGGCATTATTTTATCTGGCGGTCCTAATACGGTAACAGCAAAAAAATCACCACGTGCACCAAAAATTATATTTGAGCTTGGTTGTCCGGTGCTTGGTATTTGTTATGGCATGCAGACCATGGCGGCTCAGCTTCAAGGTTGTGTAATAAATTCTAAGCGGCATGAATATGGCTATGCTAACCTTAAAATTGCGGATAATTCAAATTTGCTATCTGGTTTGCAGGGTGAAATTGATGTGTGGATGAGCCATGGTGATAAAGTAACCAAACTTCCAGATGGCTTTCGAGCTGTTGGTAGCACCAGTAACACTTTATATGCTGCTATTGAAAATAAAAATAAAAATTTTTATGGTCTGCAATTTCATCCCGAGGTGACCCACACTAAGCATGGCGGCGTTATTTTAAAAAGATTTGTCGTTGGAATTTGCGGCTGTAAAAAGATTTGGACCACCAGCAATATTATTAATGACCTTGTTAAAAAAATCAAAGAAACTGTTGGCAATGATAAGGTATTGCTTGGTTTGTCTGGTGGAGTTGATTCTGCAGTTACCGCTCTTTTGTTAGAGCGAGCTATCGGTAACAACCTTACCTGTGTTTTTGTAGATACTGGGATGCTTCGTCATCGTGAGGCCGAACAAACGATAGCCCTATTTGCTAAACATTTTAAATTAAATTTAATTCCTGTATATAAAGAAAAGCATTTTTTAAAGGCTTTGGCTGGAGTTAGTGATCCTGAGGCTAAGCGTAAAATTATCGGCCGAGAATTTATCCAGGTGTTCACTGATGTAATAAAAACCTTAAAGGGTATGCATTGGCTTGCCCAGGGAACTATTTATTCTGATGTGATCGAATCGGCGCAAATGAAATTCGGCAAAGCCGAGGTTATTAAATCGCATCATAATGTTGGCGGCCTACCGAAGAAAATGCAGTTGCAATTAATTGAACCAATGCGTGAGCTGTTTAAGGATGAGGTGCGCAGAATTGGCTTAAAATTAGGTTTGAGTAAGGAGATTGTTAATCGCCATCCTTTTCCTGGGCCGGGGTTGGGTATTCGTGTTTTAGGGGAAATATGTAGACCATATTTAGATAAGCTACGCCAAGCCGATCATATTTTTTTGGAAGAGCTGTATCAGGAAAATTTATATAACAAAGTTAGTCAGGCGTTCGCAGTGTTTTTACCGATAAAGTCTGTAGGTGTCATGGGCGATCAAAGAAAGTATGAATGTGTAATTGCTCTGCGTGCGGTAACAAGTAGCGATTTTATGACAGCACATTGGGCACAGTTACCAGCAAAATTTTTGGGCAGGGTTTCGAATCGTATTGTCAACGAGGTTCCGGGTATTTCGCGAGTAGTTTATGATATCACCGGCAAACCCCCGGCGACGATAGAGTGGGAATAGAAAGTAATTTCCAGGTATTCTTCTTTATCACCATGGCAGTTTATCTCTGGTCACTAAATCTTTTTTCTCTGCTTTTTTAAGTATCTTAGCGTCTTTGCTTAAGTTTGGAATTGATTGTAATTGTATGGTTTCCATTAACGTTGCAAAATCTTCTTGGTTGAGCAAAACCAAAGAACCGGTTTTGCTCGTGATCGTTGTTGGTTCGTGCGAACTAATTGTTTGTTTAGCAATATCGTACAAGTTTTCTCTAAAGCTGGTTATGCTTAATGTGTTCATATTTTTTCTTTGTATATTTAATTTGATTAATTGTGACTAACGTACGTTATAAAGTACGTTAGTCAAGGGGGTAGCAAATCATCAAATACTACCGGGATTTCTCGAGCAAAACCCTTGAGACAATCCAGCATTAAAACTCGTATTTGCGGGTGGGCTTTGGAAGAGCTGCGTAATTCGAAAATATGGCGCCACTCGCGCAGATTAGCGGTTACGACGATTTCGGTTTTTAATGCATGCGGTAACACTTCACGTGCTTGTTCTGGTTTATCACCGAGTCTTAGTGCTTCTAAATAAGACTTTTCTGCTTGTTGCATCGCCGCTAACCAATTTTTTTTTTGTGCTTCGGAATAACTTGGATCACTCCACCAAACTGGGTTTATAAACACAACCTCACCACTATAGCGCACATAACGTGTGCTTTCTTGCGAGTAGCTGGCTAAGCGATGACGCACTAATTCATGTGTTACGCCACGATTAGTAATGAAACGTATGGAAGCATTGGCGTGTTCTATTACTGTTTCATGACCAAGCTCTATAATTGTTTTTATAAATTTTTCGGCAGAGCCTTTGGTAATACGCTTTTCTGATTTGTAACAAGTGCGACCAGCGCGTTCAATTATTTCTAGCGGTAGAACTGGTTTTTGTAGCCATTCCCAAGATTGATCAATAATTTTCATGTTTATACCCTTCGTAAAATAAATTTATGCAGTGTCGTCTGCGCTATTCGCGCTCCTCATTTACGTAAAAGTAAACTCCGGGCGCTAATAGCTTGACTTCGCGCCTAAATTCATTTTACGAAGGGTATAAGTTCCACCAGAAACCTACCCTGAAATCAAGCTTTTGGCAGGGTAACACCTTTCTGTTCCTGGTATTTACCTTTGCGATCCTTATAAGATGTCTCACATGCTTCACTCGCTTCAAAAAAAATGAGTTGTGCCACGCCTTCATTTGCATAAATTTTTGCCGGCAGATTAGTTGTGTTAGAAAATTCCAAAGTGATATGTCCTTCCCATTCAGGTTCAAGTGGTGTGACATTAACAATAATGCCGCAACGTGCATAAGTTGATTTGCCAAGGCAAATTACTAGTACGTTACGTGGAATGCGGAAATACTCAACTGTGCATGCTAGTACAAATGAATTTGGTGGAATAATACAAATATTGGTTTTGATATCAACAAAGCTAGCAGGGTCAAAGTTTTTTGGATCAACAATAGCGGAATTTATGTTGGTAAAAATTTTAAACTCATCTGCCAAGCGAACATCATAGCCATAACTTGATAAACCATAAGATATTACTTGTTTTTCCGCTTTTACTTTTACTTGCTTGTCGACAAATGGTTCAATCATTTTATGTTCATGTGCCATTTTTCGAATCCAAACATCTGATTTCAAACTCATAATGTGTCTCCAAATAAAATAACCGCTATTCTAAACTATCAGGGTCGCTAAAGCACATGTTTTTCACTCCCAGAATTAGCCTAATTAATGAAAACCATTTATAATAATAATCTTTAGAGATCGTTGGGCGCTAGCTATGAACAGAAAGAATATCCTTTTAAATACCGTATGCGTGGCGCTAATATTGATTAGCACGGTTTCTTACGCAAAAATTAAGACTATCAGATTCGCTACCAGAGGAACATATGCACCATTTTCTAAGCTGCATACGAACCAAGAGCTACATGGGTTTGACATCGATATTGCAAACGAGGTTTGTAAAAGACTTCAAGCGCAATGTACGATTAGTGTTGATAAGATAGGCAATATGATCCCATCACTTAAAGCGGGCAAGTATGATGCTTGGATTAGTGCTATACCTGTTAATGAAGAACACAAAAAAGAGATAGCTTTTAGTGATGTTTATTTTTCGGGTATGGCAGCACTACTTGCAACTAGTGCTTCTACTTTCAGCGCCCTCCCTATTGAACTCAAGGGCAAAACCATTGGCGTTGAAGCTGCTACTAGTCATATTCCGTATATAAAAAGTATATATGGAGATACCATTAAAATTAAAACTTTTTCTACAGGGCGTGATGCTTGTTTAGCACTAAAAGATGGTAAGGTTGATGCCGTTCTTGATGATGAAGTAGTATTAAACCATTGGCGCATGGAGTATGCAGATAAGAAACACTATCGCTTAATTGGTTTGCCAGTAAAACACTTGGATTTAATAAAACAGCAATATGCCATTGCGGTAGCGAAAGATAATATCAAACTTATAACAGCAATCAACCAGGCTCTTGCGGAAATAAAATTCGACGGGACTTGTGATCGCCTCATTGAGAAACATTTCTAGGCCTAAAAATCCAGGTGACCGTAGTTTTAGCCCTGTTTATTACCCGCAAGTTATCATGCTCTCTTTGAAATCAAAAGTGCAGTAGATATGTGGCAATGTGATACAAAATTGGCTCATAGGGAGAGTAGGGGATACCCAAAGGGTCAGTGAAGAGGGAGTGAGCTGAGCTAAAACAGCTTTTACAAAAATAACGAATCAGGATAGAATGCTTGTCGAGGCTGGAAAGTAGGTGGTAGGTTTATGTAATATTCTATGGCCATTTAATTTAACATAAGGACATGTATGGGTAAAACACGACTACAAGTGCGGGCTCAAGCCATGATGGATAAACTGGTTCAAAACGTGAGTTTGCACTACCCAAATGATGCAACACGCCAGCTGGCGATATTCAGCATGTTTTTAAAAGAAGCTGCAATGTTGGAACATAAGCTTGGAAGAAAAATGCCGCTTGGAGGGAGTAACCATGCTACGAGAAGGGAGGTGCAAAACTTAAAGAAAGAGATAGAGGAAGCGATAAAAACCTTAGGAAAAAATCATGGAAAGATAAGTTTAATTTCCATGCTTAAAAGGGTTGGACTGTTTAAGTTTAACGCAGAGTCTATTAGTCCAGCTCTAATTAGTGGCATAAAGAGAGTGCTAAAAGAAATAAAAAGAAAAGTTAGTGATGATGATTATCACAAATTGCAAACGCAATTAGAGGATGAAAAAGAAGCCAAAAAACTCATGGAAGAACTGATAAGGATGGACGAAGATCATTATAAGCAGGGTAAGAGGATCAGAGAAGAGTTAGAAGGATATTTTGCTGGTGTTTATAAAGCGTCGGAAGCGGATAGGCTGCAAGCCAGCATTGATTTTCTACAAAAGCAGTTGGCTGCAATAGATTTTCAAATTAGCGAGCTCGACAATAAAATCCAAGAAATAGATAACTATCTGAAAAAATCTGCTGAAAAATTACAGGGAATTGAGAAGCAAAGCAAGCAATATGTTGAACGTATTGCAGAATTAGATAAACAAAATAAAGAAGGTGCTGATCGTATTGCCACTTTAGACCAGAAAGCACAAAAAAATGATAATCGTCTTGAAGAAAAATTGCTTGCACATGGTCGAGCACGAAAGCATCCATTTTCCGAATTGTCAATAAAAGGGCTTTTAGCTACTTGTAAGCGAAAACACATTAAACATGCGACATTACTTGAAGCATTAGCCACAGGAACCTTAGGAAAACTTTTAAAGGAAGATCAAGTTCAAATACCTATAGAGGTAACTGGAGCAAAAGCTACAACTGTAGAACAACAAAGAGTTACCAGTGAGCTGAAAGCAGAACCCTTAGATGCAACTGATATTGTAGCTTTCTTGGTTCAAGATAAAGATTGTGGACAATGCTTGAATGAAGCAGTCGATGTGCATGAACAGTTGCAGAACGAGACGGCAAGAAAGGAAGATCGATGTAAAGAGATAGACGGACATTGCGGAATCATTAATGATCTTAATAAAGATAAAGCAAATATTGCCACAGGAGTGGAAAAAGTAACGGTGCAAAAGAAAGAACATGAAGACAGCAAAAAGGTATTGGTGAAGAGTCGGGAAGATATGATTATTGCGCTTAAAGGTAAACAAACTGTGGTACATGACAATAGGATCTTGCTTAATAAACACTAGGAAGGTGGATTTCCCTCAGCAAAACTGGGCTTTAACAATTTCTCGGTATTTTAGTTTCATCTTGTATTGTATAAAGACTGTAAGTAAATGTACTATGCTCATATGGAGCGGTGTGGGCTCGTTTATTACTCTTAATTGTAATGGTGCGATGCAATGAAAAGGATTTATAATACATTTTTCAAGATATGCTGTTCTGTGTCATTTATCTGCGGGATGGAAGCCATATACGCGCAAAGCCAACCACCAGACTCTGGTGCAATACTCCGAGAATTAGAGAAACAAGAACCCAAACTAACTCGAGAAGCTGTTGTCGTTTCTTATGAACCAAGTGAGACCAAAAAAGCCAAAAAAGGCGAAACTATTTTTATTAAGGGCTTTAAGTTTACTGGCGCTAAAGTACTCAGTGAGACGGAGCTTAATAAGCTGCTCAAGGGGTTTATTGGGAGAGATGTGGATGTTACTGAGCTAGATACTGCTACGACAAAAATTGTTGAATGTTATGTCAAAAAAGGCTACGTTGCGAAAGTTATAGTTCCACCGCAAGAGATAAAAGATGGGATAGTTGAAATAAGCATTATTATTGGACAGTTAGAGGGTTATACTACCAGTAAAGAAAAAACACGTTTCAATAAAAATAGAGCTATTCGCATTATAAATAATGCCCAAGGCAAAAACAAAATCATTACTATCAGCAACTTGGAGAAAGGATTGCTTTTAATTAACGACATCCCTGGCGTTAAAGCAATATCTACTGTGCATCCAGGCAAAAAAGAGGCGGGCGTATTAGTTGATCTTGATATAAAAGATAATCCGCTGGTAAACGCAAATATTGGGTATGATGATTATGGTATTCACTCTACCGGTACACAGAGAATGACAGCCGCTTTGAGTTTCAACGACCCTTTTTCTATTGGTGATCAGATTTATGGAAGTTTTATTTATACTGGATTGATGGGTTATGAATCGCTTACTTATTCGCTACCGATCGGCTACAGTGGTATGCGAGGAGGGCTATCTTCGAGCCATTTACATTATAGGCTTGGTAAAGAATTCAGCTATCTGCAGGGTAAGGGAGGTGCATTTACCATAGGGCCATATTTATCATGGCCTCTTATACGTTCTTGCTTAAAAAATGTATATGTGTTGGCGAATTTTTTTCATAAAAACTTTAAGAATGAGTTGTCTGGAAATATAATTAACGACAAAAAAGCAGATGTTGGAAATATTTATCTTAATGTAGATGCATATGATAAATTTTGTGGTGGTGGTTATACGTCATCAGGATTGGGGTTTTCGCTAGGTAATCTTAATCTTGAGGGTAACCAGGGTAGTTATGCTCTTGATCAGACGGGTCCTGGTACCAGTGGAATATATAGCAAATTTTCGTTCTTTACTTCCCGCATCCAGTATATTACTGAAAAAACATCTTTAAATCTCAAACTTAATGGGCAATTGGCATTACATAATCTTGATTCTTCAGAACAATTTAGCCTAGGTGGTCCTGATGGGGTACGTGCATATTCAACTGGTGATGCCAATGGCGACCATGGTTTTGTCGCTACTGCAGAACTTTCACGAGTACTTTGGAATGAGGTCAAGGTTTCAGGATTCTATGATTTTGGTTATATTATTCAGCATTACAAAACCTACGCAGGTTCAAATGGTGCAATTGGAAAAAATAGCTATGCACTTGATTCAGTCGGTATTGGTGTTATGTGGACACCGTCCAAAGTTAAGTGGTTTGTAGTGAAAGCCTCAGGTGCGGTTTCCGCTGCATTTAGCAATTCGGGTATAATTAATTTACATGATTTTGGTGTCGGCATTGGAAGAAATTCATGCATTTTTGTTCAGGCGGCCGCGATAATTTAAGCGGTGATTTAAATGGAGTTTAGCAGAAGGCGACTGTAGTAGTTTAAGCGGTAATTTAAACGGAACTTAGCTAAATGGAATTTAGCAGATACACAAAAAAGCAAAAGTATTACAACGTAATTTTATATACGTTTGTATTGTTTTTGTCGTTTTTATACTCCATATGTGCTGCAGCCGATATTGCTGCTACCACACTTCCGACTGGAGGAGTGGTTTCTTCAAGTCCAGGAGGAAGTGTTACAATAGATTCTGTTGGCGCGGTGATGAATGTTACTCAAGTCTGCGATAAAGCTATTGTAAATTGGAAAACATTCAACGTTGGTACCGATGCTACAGTTAATTTCAACCAACCATCACCAAGCTCAGTCATCTTAAATCGCGTACAATCAACTGATCCATCACAGATTCTTGGTACTATAAATTCTAACGGCAAGGTCGTTTTAATAAATCCATCAGGATTTATTTTTGCTTCAGGCTCACAAGTAAATGTTGGAAGCCTAATAGCCTCTACTATGGGTACGAGCGATAATGATTTTCTTTCTGGTAAATACGTTTTTTCCCGTAATAATTCAAATGGTAGTATTTTGAATGAGGGGACTCTTACTGCTGCTGATGGTGGCATGATTGCATTGCTTGCGCCAACCGTAAAGAATGAAGGGGTAATTGTGGCCAATATGGGCTCCGTAGTAATGGCTGCTGGAGAAAAAATTACCTTCGATTTTAACGGAGATAATTTAATTAATCTTACGGTAGAGCCATCAAAAGTTAA
Organism: Gammaproteobacteria bacterium; assembly: GCA_964213355.1. Classification (GTDB taxonomy): domain Bacteria; phylum Pseudomonadota; class Gammaproteobacteria; order UBA9339; family UBA9339; genus JBAXAM01. Next base: position 59,342 of record CAXOVY010000007.1, on the reverse strand, counting down.
TGCGTTAGTGGAAAACAAAAAACTGATTAAGGCTCAAGGTGGTCAGGTGTATATGTTGGCATCTGCTGCAGCCGGTGTTGTCGGTGATGTAGTTCATACCAGTACTATTTCTGCAAACAGAATAGAGAAAAAAGGCGGTAAGATTTATTTAAGAGCAAGCGCCGAAGTTAATTTAAGTGGTACGATCGATGCCTCTGGTGGAACAACTACAATTGAATCGGATAAGAATATAGTTGTAAGTAATAAGCTCAATCTGTCAGGTGATGTTACCGCTAAAGCCAAAGACACAATTAATATTAAAGCTGATGTAATTAATACTACTGGCTCTGTATCACTAAGCGCTCCTAATGTTATTGGTAATAATTATATTATAGATTCTGCTACTGCTATTAGTCTTATGGCTAATATGATGATGGATATTACAATTTTAGCTCCAACAGTTGAGATATACAAAAATCTAAATTTACGTATTGAAAGCTCTAGTGTAGAAAATAACAATGTCACAATAAAGGGTAACAATTTAAGCGTAACATATCTGAAGAATTCAAAGGCTACTATTAAAACAGATGATATATTAGAAACTGATCTGAATGTTATTCTTACCGCTTCAAAGCTTGCACTGGCGGCCAATAAATTCGGATCTTTTGCAGCACCTATTGTAGTGAAGGTCGATGATGCTTTGACTATCCAAAAAATAACTGGCGATATAAACATAGCGCAAGTTACAAACACAGGTACATCTATAATGATACGTGGTCCGCCTGATAATAGTTTAGGATCAATCACATATAACAAAGATGCGAACCTCTTGCTTTATACTCCAAGTGGTAATGTCATAATTGGCGACGGTGTCAGTATTTCTTCCGCCGCACTCACTTCATCAGGTAACCTAATAATATCATCAGGTGCAAGCTTTAAGATTAACAACAATGCTGTTGTTAATATTGGAGGTAGTGTAATTAATTCTGGAGGAATACTTGATGCAAGCGGCAACAACGTTGTAATTAATGTAGGCGGTGATTGGGATTTTGGTTCTGGCGGAGTATTTATTCCGGGAACATCATCTACGGTATTTTTTATAGACGCCTCACAAATTTCAAATATTACCGGAGGCAACTCTTTCTCTTTCCACAATCTGACTTGTACCACACCAGGCAAGACTATAATATTTGATGCTAATTCACTAACAACTATAAATAATTTGTTTACCGTTTCTGGATCAGCGGATAGCTACGTTACACTTATATCTTCTGTTAAAAATACAAACAATAATTTTAATATTTATATTAATGCCGTAAGCAATGGACGCGGCGATGCTTATCTAGAGTATTTAAATGTATCCTATAGTACCGCTTATGGCCCAGTTATACCTATTCAAACAATGCATGATTATGTCCCAGCTGAGCTTACCACTGATTGGGATGCTACGTTTACATGGGTAGGTGGCGGTGCAAATAATTGGAGTACTGGAGCTAACTGGAGTGGAGGCATGGCACCACCAAGCTCAGGTGCTGATCTAGTGTTCCCGACCGTCGCACCAGGTTTTCTTTCAACTAACAATGATTTTACTAACTATACTTTTAAGTCTATTACTATCTCAGGAAGCGGCTATACTTTAGCTGGTAATTCGATTAAAATTGGTGCCGATGATATAACCGATAGCAGTTCTTCTGGTGGGAATACAATTAGCCTTCCCATAGCTCTTACTAAAAATTTATCTATTGTTGTTACTAATGCTGCCGAAACGTTAACTATTAGCGGCGCAATAAGTGGGGCGCATACCCTGACTAAAGAGGGTTCAGGTGTCGTGACACTATCTGGAATAAATACTTACACTCGTAACACTACCGTTTCAGCTGGCATTCTGAATGCCCAAAATGCATCAGCTCTTGGTACAGGTGCAGGAACAGTATCAGTAACAAGCGGAGCGGCTTTACAAATCCAGGGTGGCATCACCATAACAAAGGCTCTTACCTTAAATGGCACAGGCATCTCGGATGCTGGAGCATTGGATAGTGTTTCTGGTGCTAACGTTTGGAGCGGAGCAATCACACTAGGTTCAGCCGCTCGTATCAATTCAGACACTTCAGGTACAGCTTTAACACTTACTGGTGGTATTACTGGAGCAGGTTATGCTCTCACTATAGGCGGTACGGGTAATACTACTGTTAGCACAGCGGCTATTACTGGTGCTGGTACTACTCTTACTAAAGATGGAGCCGGCACCTTGCTACTATCTTTTGCCAATACTTATGGAGGTGCGACTGCTGTTACCGCCGGAACTTTAAGTTTCTCAAGTGCGGGTAATTTAGGCACCGCTACCAGCGCTATTGCATTGTCTGGTGCAGGAATCCTGTCATATACTGGGCCAAGCACGACGTTTTCTCGTGCAATTACTGTTGGTTCAGGTAATGGTGAAGTAGATAATTCTGGTACTGGTACATTAGCTCTTAGTGGTGGAGTTACTGGAAGTTCTAATATCACAATGGGAGGAACGAGTAGTAGTGGTATTACAATTAGCAGCAACCCTATTACCATTACTGGATCGGGTAGCAGAGTAATTGTTACCAACCCAGGAATGTTTACCTCTTCAGTGGTTATTACGGCTCCGGGAGGATTCTCAACAACAGGTGCTGCAACCTTATCCAATAATATCGTAACTACCAACACAGCATTAGGTATTGGAGGCAATCTTGTAATAGGCAGCGCGGCTTCAGTTATTCTTACTTCTGGAAGTGGAACGATAACAATTTCTGGTAATACTGATGGAACGACAGCCGGTACTGAAAATCTTACAGTAAATGCAGTTGGTGGCAGAGTAACATTTGCAGGTGCTGTTGGATCTTCTAATGCATTGGCCACTTTAACCATGACCAATTCAGCAGCTCTTAATTTCCACAATGCTGTTACTATTACAGGCGCTATTACTCAGACCAACGCAGCTACTGGGATGACTACATTTTTTGGCGCAGTAACAGCTGGCTCGGCTACATTTAGAGGTACTACAATCAATTTAGGAGGTACTTTTTCAGTAGGAAATGGTCTAACTGTTGCGGTTGGCACACTAGTTCAAAATGCCAGTAATATAAATATATCGGGTGGCTTCACAATAGGAAGCGGTGCTGTATTCACCAAGGACATGATGGGAATCGCGACCATAACATTAAGTGGCGCTTCGCAAGGCATATCGGATAATAACGCATCCTCTAGTGATATTGGCTTGGTTTTAACTTCAGGCACGGGCACTGTTACTATGGAAAGCAATATTAAACTGACTTCATTATCCATAGGCGCCAATACAACTTTTAGTACCAGCAGCTATATTTTAACGATAACAGGGATTGGCACGCCCTTAGTGTGGGCTATAGGCGGAATGTTTAATGCTGCTACAGGATCAACCGTAAACTACGCCAACGGTGTTCAGACAGTCGCAAATGTACCATACTATAACCTTACAGTCTCAGGGGGTGGCATTAAAATCATAACTAGTGGAGCAAGTATTAGTAACAACGGGACTATAACTGGGGGCGCTCAAGTAAGATTAACACCAGTTGCAACTGGTGTTGATAGGGCATACGACGGCGACGTTGATGCCACGGTTAGTTTTTCGTCAACTGTAAATATATTCAGACCATGGTACCCAGATGCATATACTTATACAGCTATGTTTGACGATAAGGATGTAGGAATAGGCAAGACAGTGGATGTTACCGGCATTGCTTCGTCTGGAACTTATGCTAGTGATTATGTGCTGAGTTCAAGCATGGCTTCAACCACAGCTACTATCAATCCTCTAACTTTAACTATCGGTGGTGGCTTTACTGCTAATGATAAAACATACAATGGAAACAGTGTAGCAACCATTAATACTAATACTTTAACTCTACTGACTCCGATTGGCGGTGATGATGTCAGCTTAGGTGCCGTAGCAACATTTTCAGATAAGACTGCGGCTAGTGGTAAAACAGTGAGTTTAACTGGCTCAACTTTAACTGGAGCTGATAAAGACAATTATTCATTATCATTTACAGGTGCGCCAACAACCACAGCTACTATCAATCCTCTAACTTTAACTATCGGTGGTGGCTTTACTGCTAATGATAAAACATACAATGGAAACAATGTAGCAACCATTAATACTAGTACTTTAACTCTGCAGACCAAGATTGGCAGTGATGATGTCAGCTTAAGTGCCGTAGCAACATTTTTAGATAAGACTGCGGCTATTAATAAATTAGTTAGTTTAACTGGCTCAACTCTAACTGGAACTGATAAAGACAATTATTCATTATCATTTGCAGGTGCGCCAACAACCACAGCTACTATCAATCCTCTAACTTTAACTATCGGTGGTGGCTTTACTGCTAATGATAAAACATACAATGGAAACAGTGTAGCAACCATTAATACTAATACTTTAACTCTACTGACTCCGATTGGCGGTGATGATGTCAGCTTAGGTGCCGTAGCAACATTTTCAGATAAGACTGCGGCTAGTGGTAAAACAGTGAGTTTAACTAGCTCAACTTTAACTGGAGGCGACGCAAGTAATTACTTATTGTCGTTTACAGGTGCGCCAACAACCACAGCTACTATCAATCCTCTATCTTTAACTATCGGTGGCAACTTTACTGCTAGCGATAAACCATACGATGGCACTAATGCAGCAACCATTAGTGTTAACAATTTAACTCTGCAGACTAAGATCGGCAGTGATGATGTCAGCTTAGGTGCCGTAGCAACGTTTTCAGATAAAAATATAGCTGATAATAAAGTAGTAAGTTTGACTAGTTCAGCTTTAATCGGAGCTGATAAAGACAATTATTCATTATCATTTATAGGTGCTCCCACAACTACTGCTAACATAGCTCCCATAGGAACACCCTTAACTATAAGCGGCAGCTTTACCGTTAATGATAAGCTATACGATGGAAACGACACAGCAACCATTAGTACTGGTAGCTTTACCCTACATACTCCGATTATCGGTGATGATGTTAGCTTAAGTGCCGTGGCAACATTTTCGGATAAGAATGTGGCTAGTGGCAAAACAGTGAGTTTAATCAACTCATTTTTAATTGGTAAGGATGCTCCCAATTATTCATTATCATTTACAGGTGCGCCAACAACCACAGCTACTATCAATCCTCTAACTTTAACTATCGGTGGTAACTTTACTGCTAATGATAAAGCATACAATGGAAACAACACAGCAACCATTAGTGTTAATAATTTAACTCTACTGACTCCGATTGGCGGTGATAGTGTTAACTTAAATGCCATAGCAACATTTTCAGATAAGACTGCGGCTAGTGGTAAAACAGTGAGTTTAACTAGCTCAACTTTAACTGGAGGCGACGCAAGTAATTACTTATTGTCGTTTACAGGTGCGCCAACAACCACAGCTACTATCAATCCTCTATCTTTAACTATCGGTGGCAACTTTACTGCTAGCGATAAACCATACGATGGCACTAATGCAGCAACCATTAGTGTTAACAATTTAACTCTGCAGACTAAGATCGGCAGTGATGATGTCAGCTTAGGTGCCGTAGCAACGTTTTCAGATAAAAATATAGCTGATAATAAAGTAGTAAGTTTGACTAGTTCAGCTTTAATCGGAGCTGATAAAGACAATTATTCATTATCATTTATAGGTGCTCCCACAACTACTGCTAACATAGCTCCCATAGGAACACCCTTAACTATAAGCGGCAGCTTTACCGTTAATGATAAGCTATACGATGGAAACGACACAGCAACCATTAGTACTGGTAGCTTTACCCTACATACTCCGATTATCGGTGATGATGTTAGCTTAAGTGCCGTGGCAACATTTTCGGATAAGAATGTGGCTAGTGGCAAAACAGTGAGTTTAATCAACTCATTTTTAATTGGTAAGGATGCTCCCAATTATTCATTATCATTTACAGGTGCGCCAACAACCACAGCTACTATCAATCCTCTAACTTTAACTATCGGTGGTAACTTTACTGCTAATGATAAAGCATACAATGGAAACAACACAGCAACCATTAGTGTTAATAATTTAACTCTACTGACTCCGATTGGCGGTGATAGTGTTAACTTAAATGCCATAGCAACATTTTCAGATAAGACTGCGGCTAGTGGTAAAACAGTGAGTTTAACTGGCTCAACTTTAACTGGAGCTGATAAAGACAATTATTCATTATCATTTACAGGTGCGCCAACAACCACAGCTACTATCAATCCTCTAACTTTAACTATCGGTGGTAACTTTACTGCTAACAATAAACCATACGATGGCACTAATGCAGCAACCATTAGTGCTAACAACTTAACTCTGCAGACTCCGATTAGCGGTGATAGTGTTAACTTAAATGCCATAGCAACATTTTCAGATAAAAATGTAGCTAATAATAAAGTAGTAAGTTTAACTAGTTCAACTTTAACTGGAGGCGACGCAAGTAATTACTCATTGTCGTTTACAGGTGCTCCTACAACCACTGCTAACATAACAACTGGCACAATCTTAACTATCGATGGCAGCTTTACTGCTAATGATAAACCATACGATGGAAACAGTGCAGCAACCATTAATGCTAGTAGCTTGACTCTACATACTCCGATTATCGGCGATGATGTCAGCTTAAGTGCCGTGGCAACATTTTCAGATAAGAATGTGGCTAGTGGCAAAACAGTGAGTTTAATCAACTCATTTTTAATTGGTGGTGATGCTTATAAGTATTCATTATCATTTGTAGGTGCTCCAACAACCACAACTAATATCACTCCAGCTCCGCTAACTATTACAGCTAATGACGCTACTATTAAAGCTGGAGAAGCCATTCCAGCATTGACTGTTGCTTATGCAGGATTTGTTGGTGGGGATACGTCAGGTGTGGTTAGCGGGTTATTAGAGTCGACTAATGCAACAATTAATTCACCAGCAGGGACGTATACGATATACCTTTCCGGAGGAATTGCAGAAAACTATACTGTTAATTTAATTCCGGGGAAGCTGACAATTCTGCCTGCTATTCCTGCTATTAAAATAGATTCCGGTGGCATCTTGGATAATATCACTGGCACACTACTACCAATTATACCCGGTCTAGCACCACCTGTGCCTGATCTAAAAACAGGCGTTCATAACCTGAGATTATCAAGACATAGGGCATATAGAAATACTGCCATAATTGTTACTAAAATGGTCTTATTACCGTCACTTGTTGTTATCCCAAATAGCTCAAAGATAACCGTTGCTAGCCATGGAAAGAGAAGCGGAGGCGAAGGCGAAGTGGATATCCAAGATAGCTGACGATTTTTAGCAGAATGAGAAGTGAGTGCTAAAAATCTTTAGTCAGCGTAGAGTCATTTGAGAGAAGATGCGAAGTACACGAGGCGTCGTTGACGAGGAGATGGCTGCTCTCAAAACATACCATTTATCCATGAGTGAAGCGGTGAAAGTAATGTGATCGTTAGTTGGCTGGCGTTTGCTCTGCCTGATATTCACATTCAACACTAGATAGTAAGCTTACGGTTCCAGACTTGAAATCAGCTTTAGCGCCGACTGCTTTAGCAATACTTTTGCCCTGAATAATAATGACGCCGTCGCTAGTTTCAGCAAATTTAATGTTGGGATAAACGGTGAGAGAAGTAGTAGTAATGTCAAAGTCGGTAGTTTCATGGCTGGCAGTTTGCACTACTTTAACATTATCCCAAAGATAGACTTTAGATTTGCCCCCCTCGCTTCGTCCTTTATTTGCAGTAATGTCCCATGGTTGCTCATTGGTATTATACATTTTCATGCGAGGATTATCGAAGGTATAATTATTGTTACTGGTAAAGTGTATAATTTTGCTCGCATAAAATTGATTGTTAACATTACCATTTTGATCAAACTGTACATAGGTAGTATTAGTCATGAAAAAATCAGGGGCATCAGCAGCATTGGTGTGACTACTGGTGATTTTTTTTGCTTCGAGTAAAGCTAAAATACTAACGCTCGAAAATATAGCAAGTAAAACGATTGTAATAAATATATTTTTTGTATTCATAAAATCATATCGCAAGCTTCACGCACCGCACCGTCACCGCCTTTATTTTTTGTTGTGTAATCTACAATCTTGCGTATTTCTGGTACCGCATTGGCTACGGCAATACTAAAACCAACTTGCTGTATAATTGGTAAATCTGGAAGGTCATCACCGATACAAGCAATATTTTCGTTTTTTAGGCATAACTTCTTTTTTAATGAATTAAAGATTTTAATTTTATCCGCAACGCCAAAGTAAGCATGCTTAATTCCAAGTTCACGCACGCGTATTTTAGTGGCATTAGATTTACGACCGGAAATAACGGCGACATTGATAGCATTATTTAATAACAATTTTAATCCCAAACCATCTTGGATATTAAAACTTTTAGTTTCTATGCCGTTGTCGGAAATATAAATTTTACCATCGGTCAAAACTCCATCGACGTCCAGGATCAGTAGTTTGATATTCAAGTGTTTTAGTTTTTTATGTGTTTTCATATTTTGTTATACTAACCCAGATTTCAATAAATCATGCATATGGATTGCGCCGATTGGCATGTGATTTTTATCAGTGACAACTAGAGTCATGATTTGATGCTCTTCCATTATTTTGACGGCTTCGACTGCAAGTATGTCTAGTGCAATGGTTTTGCAATTTGTCGTCATTACTGCAGCAACTTTTGTTGTATGCACATCTAAATTTTTATCTAGTACGCGGCGCAAGTCGCCGTCAGTAAAAATTCCAGCTAGGGTGCCATCGTCATTAACTATTGTTGTCATGCCCATGCGTTTACGTGACATTTCGATCAGAGCTGCGGATAACAAGCTATCTTTTTTTACTTTTGGAATGGCACCCCCCGTGCGCATCAGGTCATCAACACGTAGTAGCAAGCGCCTGCCCAAAGTTCCACCTGGATGTGAGCGGGCAAAATCTTCAGTAGTAAAGCCGCGGGCTTCAAGTAAAGCCACTGCTAGGGCATCACCCATAGCTAAGCTTGCTGTAGTGCTTGCAGTTGGTACTAAACCTAGTGTGCAGGCTTCTTTTTCAATGCTGACGTCTAAATTAACATTGGCTAATTTAGACAAAGTAGAATTTGGATTGCCGGTGATGCTAATTAGTGGTACGCCCAGCAATTTTATTACTGGTAAAATTGCAATTATTTCTTCGGTCTTCCCGGAATTTGAAATGGCTATGACAACATCTTTTTTTGTGATTACGCCAATATCTCCGTGGCTTGCTTCGCTAGGATGCATGAAAAACGCTGGACTGCCGGTGCTAGCAAAAGTCGCCGCAATTTTGTTAGCAATATGTCCGGATTTACCAATGCCGGTTACAATAATACGACCGTCACATGCAAGCAGTAATTTACAGGTCTGAATAAAATTGTCGCCAATGCGATCACGCAAATTTAAGATTGCTTGTGCTTCAGTTTCCAAAACGGTGCATGCCAATTGGATGATTTTTTTTGTGTTGTGCATGAATTTTAAGTATGAAAAATTTTGATGTATTATAACAAGTTAGTATTTATTGGAATAGAGTAGATTTTTAAAAATAATTTATGTAACATATTGGCAATATTGGCAATTTTTTATAGTTCATAATAATAAAATTTTATAAAATCATGTCTGACAACTTTATTGAAATAAATAACCTGCATTTTGTTCGTGATGATCGTTGGATATTTAAAGATGTAAGTCTGAATATTCCACGCGGAAAAATCATTGCAATTATGGGTCCAAGCGGTGCAGGTAAAACCACAATTTTACGTTTAATCGGCGCCGAGCTGCGTCCACAACTTGGAAAAGTTTTGGTTAATAATGTTAATATTCATAGTTTAAACCAGCCGGCACTTTATAGAATGAGACGCTTGATGGGGGTGTTGTTTCAAAGTGGAGCGTTATTTACTAATCTTAGTGTTTTTGAAAATGTTGCTTTTCCACTGCGTGAACATACTAAATTACCCGAAGACATGATCCGTGATGTGGTATTGATTCAACTTGAAATGGTTGGTTTGCGAGGCGCACGTGAATTGATGCCAAGTGAACTTTCTGGTGGTATGGCTCGGCGAGTAGCTTTGGCGCGTGCTTTGGCTCTAAATCCACAGCTTATGATGTATGATGAGCCATTTACCGGTCAAGATCCGATTACTATGGGCGTGCTTGTAAAATTGATTAAACACTTAAATGATATATTGGGATTAACATCGATTATAGTTTCGCATGATGTTGCTGAAACCATCAGTATTGCTGACTATGTTTATATAATTGCTGATAGTAAGATAATTGGTGAGGGTACAGCCCGGCAGATTATGCATGATAAATCACCGCTCATAAATCAATTCATCAGTGGTTTGGCAGATGGTCCAGTGCCGTTTCGTTATCCGGCGAAAAACTATAGTGAGGATTTATTACTGTGATTACCTGGATTGAAAATTTAGGGTGTATGGGTTTGCAGTTTTGCGAACATATTGGTTTATCGGGTGTGTTTTTACTTAGGACAATTTTTCGCCGGCCACGGGTAATAAAACTATTTCCGTTAGTGATAGAACAAATTTATTGTGTTGGGGTGTTATCGGTTGTAATTATAGTTGTTTCCAGTTTGTTTATTGGGATGGTGCTTGCTTTGCAGGGTTATAATATTTTGCAACGGTTTGGAGCAGTATCGCAGCTTGGGCAATTAGTGGCGCTTAGTGTGGTACGCGAACTTGGGCCCGTGATTGGTGGTTTATTGTTTGCTGGACGGGCAGGATCAGCTTTGACCGCAGAAATAGGTTTGATGCAAGCGACTGAACAGTTGGCTAGTATGGAAATGATGGCAGTTGATCCGCTGTGGCGCATAATTGCTCCACGTTTTTGGGCTGGTGTAATTTCAATGCCGATTTTAATTGCGATTTTTTGTATTATGGCGGTATTTGGTAGCTACCTAGTTGGTGTGGATTGGCTGGGAGTTGACGCAGGGCAGTTTTGGTCTAATATGCAAGCGTCAGTTGATTTTCGTAATGATGTTGTTAACGGTATTATTAAAGGGCTAGTATTTGGTATAGTGATAACTTGGGTTGCGGTTTATCAAGGTTATTATACCGTGCCAACTGCAGCTGGAATTGGCCGTGCCACCACGAAAACAGTAGTATATGGTTCCTTGTCAGTGTTAGGCTTAGATTTTATTTTGACATCATTTATGTTAGGAGGTTGGTAATGCTTGGCAAACGGATAGTAGAATTTTTAGTTGGTTTGTTTATTCTTGCTGGAATTCTTGCTATGTTTGCGCTAGCGTTCAAGGTAAGTGGTCTTAGCCAATATTCTAAGAGTGTTTCTTTTCACGTCAGCGCAATTTTTGATAATATCGGCGATTTAAAAGTGCGTGCACCAGTGACTATTGCTGGCGTACGTATTGGTGAGGTTGATAGTATTGATATTGATAGCCATAGCTTTAAAGCCAATGTAGGAATGCGTATTGATAAACGGCAGAACAAATTACCTTCAGATACAACTGCAAAAATTTTAACTGCAGGTTTAATTGGTGCGAATTATATCGAATTAATTCCTGGGTATGAGGGATCTGATCTTAAAGAGGGCTCTGTAATAATAGACACGCAGCCAGCGATTGTGCTCGAGAATTTGATTGGGCAGTTGATGTATAAACTAGGAGATGGTAATAAGAAATAGAGACAAAAATTTTGTAAGATGTTTAATGAAAATTGGAGATTATAACTATGAAGTTGATAAAAATTTTGGTTGCTGCCTTTGGTATATTGTTTTGTGCTTCTAGCTTTGCGGTTGATCCAGCACCACTTGCTATGCTCAAAAGTACTTCAGGTCAGATGCTACATGAGCTCGATAAACACATTGGCAATTTAAAACATAATGATAAATTGGTTTATGATTTGGTGAATCGGGTTTTAGTGCCACATTTTGACTTACTTAGTATGTCGCGTGCGGTTGTTGGGCGCGACTATTGGCAAAAGGCTACAAGTAGTACGCAAGGGCAATTTATAAAAGAGTTTACTCGTTATGTGATTAGTACTTATTCTTCGGCATTGCAATCGTATGATGGTGAAACAATTAAGTTTTATCCAATTCGTGGCGGGATTAGTGATCGGGTGCAGATTGATAGTGATTTATTATTGAAAAACGGGCCACCAATTCAAATGCAGTATCGCTTGACACAGCAAGGAGAGCGGTGGTTGATTTATGATTTTAGTGTGGACGGCGTAAGTATTATAAAAAATTATAACTCACAATTTGCAAGTACACTACGTCAAGGTGGTTTAGAGGTGTTGGTACAGAAGTTACATGCAAATAATGCTCGCAGGTAATATGAATTCAATTGAGGTGAGTGATATTGATAATATTCATGTAAATGGTGAGCTTAGTTTTGCTACTGCTGCTGAACTCAATCGACGTGGCTGTGTTTTTATCAGGCAGAGCTTGAGTCCAGTTTTTGATTTAAGCAAGGTAACTTTTGGTGATAACGCTGGTGTTGCTTTGTTGGTCGCATGGGTTCGTTATGCTAAAGGTAAGGGTAGAAAAATTTCGTTTATTAATTTACCGAAGCAGCTTTTAGATTTGATCGGAGCAAGCGGGTTGGAAGAAATTTTGTCTTTAGAAATTATAAAATGAGAACTATAAAAGTATGGAAAAATTAGTAATTACTGGCGGTGTCCCCTTAGATGGTGAAGTGCGTATTTCTGGTGCAAAAAATGCTGTATTGCCAATTTTAATTGCGACATTATTAATCGATGAACCGGTTGTAATTCGTAATGTTCCACACTTACATGATGTTACTACAACTATGGAACTGCTGGGCTGTATGGGTGTGGATTTATTGGTGCATGAAGGTATGGCGATCGAAGCTAATGCGCGCTCAGTGAATAAATTTTTTGCACCATATGATTTGGTTAAAACCATGCGTGCATCGGTTCTCGTGCTTGGACCTCTTTTGGGGCGCTTTGGTAGGGCGAGAGTATCATTTCCTGGTGGTTGTGCTATTGGTGTTCGTCCGGTTGATCAGCACTTAAAAGGGATGGAAGCGCTGGGTGCTAAAATAGATATTCAAAATGGTTATATTGAAGCAACAGTAGCTGGTCGTTTAAAAGGGACTGAAATTACTACTGATCTGGTTACGGTTACTGGAACAGAAAATATTTTAATGGCTGCAGTGCTGGCTGAAGGCACATCCATTATCAGAAATGCTGCGCGCGAACCTGAAGTATGTGATTTAGCAAATTTTTTAAATGTGATGGGTGCAAAAATTTCTGGTATTGGCACTGACACTTTAATTGTTGAGGGGGTTGATCGCCTACATGGTGGTGAATATAAAATATTGCCAGATCGTATTGAAGCAGGAACTTATTTAGTTGCAGGTGCGATTACGCGTGGTCGGGTGAAGTTAAAGAATGTGGCTCCACAAACAATGATGGCAGTGCTTAAAAAGTTTACTGAAGCTGGTGCTTTAATTACTACTGGTTTAGATTGGATTGAATTGGATATGGGCGGGCGTCAACCAAAAGCAGTTACTATTCGTACAGCGCCATATCCAGAATTTCCGACTGATATGCAAGCACAAATGCTGGCGATGAATTGTGTGGCTCAGGGAGAAAGTAGCATCACTGAAACAGTTTTTGAAAATCGATTCATGCATGTGCAGGAATTACATCGTTTGGGTGCTGATATTATGTTGCATGGTAATGTGGCGACTACGGTTGGTAAACCAATGCTGGTTGGTGCTCCTGTTATGGCCACGGATCTGCGTGCTTCGGCAAGTTTAGTTTTGGCTGGTCTTATGGCTGAAGGACAAACAACTGTTGATCGAATTTATCATATCGATAGGGGATACGAGTGTATCGAAGAAAAGCTGGAGCAGCTTGGAGCAAAGATACACAGAGTACCTGCAAAATAATTGGGAAAAACCCGCGGCTACCGAATTTATAAGATCCTATTTAATTTCACATTCCCCGGTTGGATCAAGGGCGAGAGTTCTGCCTAGCCAAGAAACAACGGGTTTTAGTTCAGATTTAAATTGCCATGGCACGTTGATTATTATTAAGCCGCAGCTGTTTAATCCCAAATTCACAACATTTTTACTTGTTGTTAGTTCGGTAGTTAATATACCTTTACACTCGATAGTTTTTAATTTTTTATAAAAATCTTTTATTTCAATTGGGTCTTTAATTGGATACCAAATCATGTAAATTCCATTTGGAAAACGTTTTAGTGCTATTTGTAATCCGGTGATGATTTGTTCAAATTCATTTTTTTCCTCAAAAGGCGGGTCAATTAAAATTAAGCCGCGCCCATGTTTTGGCGGTAAAAATGCCTTTAAGCCGTGATAACCATTCGCTAGATGTACGGCAACTTGCTGATCCTGATAAAAGCAACGTTTTAATAATTTTACATCCTCTTGGTGTAGTTCGGTCAAAATCATGTAATCTTGGGCACGCATTAATTGGCGCATAATAAGCGGCGAGCCTGGATAGAAGTGTAATGTTTTGGTGTGAGCATTAATTGCATGAATAATATTTTGATAGGTTTGAATGGTTGGGAGACAGTTATGCAGGTTGTAAATTCGTGCCGCGCCGTTTTCATATTCGCGAGTTTTTTGTGCAACTTCAGATGTTAGATCATATTTGCCAATGCCGGCGTGTGTGTCTAAAAAGAGTATGGGACTATCTTTTTTTAGCAAAGATTGGGCTAACATAATTAAGACGCAGTGTTTAAATACGTCAGCGAAATTGCCAGAGTGGTAAATATGTCGATAGTTCACTTAGGTGAGTCCATATACAGGATCAATCATTTGGATAATAGATCTTATTATTCTTGTTGCTTTTCCATTAGTTTTTTAAAATATTCACTAGCGTTTTCAATTAAAGCAACAAAATTTGTAGACACATAGAACGCTCTATCCGCATTTGAACCGTGTATAAAATCTAAAGAATTTAGATCGTTGCTTGGATTATTTGACCATGAGCCTTTTCTAACCCAAATCTTGTATTTTCCGTCCATTTTATCAAAGTTCAATTTATGCAGGGCTTTTTCTAACACTTTTTCTAGTTTTTTTCTTAGGACTAAGGTTTTATTTGATTCGTAACTAAAATGTTCAAGTCCCTCAACATCAACCATATTCCTAAACTCTTTTCTAAAGCTGGCAATATCATCTTTTTCTTCCCCTGCTTCTAGGACATCTACTATAAAATCAGTTCCTATTTCTCGCCAGAAAGGATCCACTACAATTGGTTCTCCGTCGTCCTTTGACACTTTAGTTCTATAAAACAACTCTTGGTCGGATGTGTTTTTAAAGGCATCATAAAAAGTCCAGTGTGCATTTTTTGTCAGAAATTTGTTATTAAAGCCACTTAACCTCCATAACACTGCATCAATATAGTTGTCCAGAGTATATTCCCTCTCTTCGATCCATTCTTGCAACTTTTCTTTAACCTCTTTGCTAATTCTGAATGGGTCGCAAGCTGTTCTCAGTAGCATATACGAATCATTACTACTTTTCCTTTTTTCCATAATATGTCTATATATTCTAAAAATTATATCATCTTCCATGTTGGCGCTTACTACCTGGGTGTTTTTGCTGTTCTTATATTTATCTGTGCTATTGGCGGCTATCATTTTGCCAATATTATCTCCGGCATCTTTTTCTGCGTCTCCCAAAAAGATACTTTCTGTAATACTAGTTTGCCCGCTTTTTAATTTACTTATCAGTTGCTGTTTTAAAAAGTTGATGTCAATCTTATCTGTGTTGCTAGCAATATTTTTTTTAGCTTTTTCTTGATCTTCACCTGGTCGTAATACAGCTTTTACATAAATGGGACTCAATTCAGGAGGGATGTCCCCCAATTTCAGAAAAACAAATCTAGCAATTTCTAGCGCCTCGTATTGATTTTCGCAAGGATCGGTTTGAAATAAAGTAATTTCTTCATTAAGAGTAGATATTAAAACCTTGCCGATATATTTATTTTTTCCTGGTATTTTATATGCTCTAATGCCTACACTATTAGAAAAGCTTTCTATCATTCCTGGTTTAGTTTCTGTACTAATTGAACCTCCACCGGAAAAAGCAGCAGCAAAAACCATTTCTTCGTTTGCAAATTGGCTACATATCGCATTTAAAATAGCAACTCCATATTCATAGCACAAAGAGGCTTGAAACCCCATCTCTGGTAATTGAATAAATATTCTTTTTATATGGCCGCTTCCTATTTTAGCTACAGAAATAATCGCTTGTCCATCATTGTCTATAAACTTCTCCATTTTACTTTTAAACTTTGGAATAAGGTGGTCCTCCATGTTAATAGCTTTTTTTGATGTGTTGTTTTTTATTTTTTTTGCTAACTGTCTAACAACATCTGATTCATTGCCAATGTTTTTGAAGCTCGAATCGGTTGTCACCGATATGTTGTTAGCATTCTCTAAGCTTTTATCATATAAACCTAAATCTTGTTCAAGTAGCTCTCCTGTTCCGCCAGCCTCTATAGGTCTTATGTTTGAACGAGAAATTACTAGTATAGAACCAGAAGTTTTGTCTATAGATAAAGAACTTTTGATCAATGGAGATACTTCCTCTGGCATTACACCTATGTATACCTCTAATGTACTACTAGTGAGGATTGGAAAAATAAAGACAGATAAGGTAAACAACCCCAAAAGTCCTAACCATGTTTTTTTAGAACGAAGCTTCAAATATTTTTTCATCGCTTTTTTCCGTTTGATGTTTTGCTATTCTTCAAGCACCAAGAAAAAATTTCCACTTAATCCACGTTTTATTTCAAGCAGTAGTTGCTTAGGATTTTTATTGGCAATTGCTTGAAGCTGGCTAATTGTGGTTACTGGCTGATTGGCGGCGGTGAGAATAACATCAGTAGGGCTAAGGCCGCAGCTGTAGGCAACACTTGCGTCATCAACATATAATACCTCAACGCCTTTAATTTGTTGGTTATCTATCAGCAGATTAAAGTTCTTTAACCCTAGTCCTGAGAGCAAATTTTTTGGTACTTCCTGGGTTTTTTTCAAATCCTCTGGGTCGGCTATTACAGGTTCGAGATTGATTAATTTATTATCACGGCGTACTTGCAAAATTACTTTAGAACCAATGCTTGATAAGCTTGCCACATTTCTAACTTGGGCGGCGGAATGAACGGGTTTGTCCATGATTTTTATAATCACATCTTTAGGATGTAATCCAGCAGTAGCAGCTGGTGATCCCTCCATTACTTGCGAAATCAAAGCACCGCCTTCAGCCTCTTTTAAATGCATAGCTTCGGCAAGGGCTGGTGTAATATTTTGTACTATAACTCCCATAACTCCCCGCTTTACTTTTCCATATTTAATTATTTGTTCTACTATATTTTTGGTCATGTTGCTTGGTATCGCAAGACCGATGCCGGCGCTACTAGGAATTGGTCCGATAAGCGCTGTATTAATACCAACTAATTCTCCTTGCATGTTCACTAGGGCACCGCCAGAGCTGCCGGGGTTAATTGAAGCATCGGTTTGAATAAAACTTTCAAAGCCTTCAATGCCAAGATCATTGCGCTCAAGTCCACTTACGACGCCAGATGTTACCGTTTTTTGTAGACCAAATGGGCTGCCAATTGCGCACACAAAATCACCAACCTTTAATTTATCAGAGTCGCCATAGGTTGCATTTTTGAGGCGTTTTGCTGCTATTTGGATTACGGCAATATCCGATGGAGGATCATAGCCAATAACCTTGGCTCGCATGCTGCGATCGTCGCTCAGTGTAACTGTAATAGATTGTGCATCTTTTATAACGTGAGCATTAGTTACAATGTAGCCGTGCTGCGCATCGATAATAACTCCTGATCCCAGATCTTCAAATCTGGAATTGTTTTTTGAGCCATTGTGACGTCGTCGTTTATCTTGGGGTGATAAACTATCTGCTGGTACTTCGCCGCGTACTGAAACATTGACTATGGTTGGCATAATTTTTTGTAGCATTGGTGCAAGGCTTGGGCTGGTTTCAGCAATGCCAGTTATAGGCCTGCCTGCATAACAGGTGATAGTCAAAAATAGGGCTAAAACTCCATATGACACGTGCTTGAGATATTTCATACGTTCGTCCTTTTTAAATTTTTGTATATAATATCTGATTCTATGCAGTTAGCCAAATCAAGCTTGCCATTCTGCCGCTGCTAATTCCTTCGCGGCGAAACGAGAAAAATAATTCTTTTTGCGTAAAGGTACAATATTTGCCGCCATAAATTGCTGTAATTCCCACAGTATTTAAACACTGCGATGCGAGTAAGTAAATGTTGGTAAGGAAACGATCGTTGTGGGCAACAAAAGCTTTTTGGCTTTCTGGATTACTTTTGATAAAAATTTCGCGCATATCCTCTCCAGCTTCAAAAGAATTTGCTCCAATTGCTGGTCCAAGCCAGGCTAGTAATTTTGTTGGATTAGTATTCATTGCTTTGATAGTTGCTTCAATTATTCCAGTAGCAATACCTTTCCAACCAGCATGAATGGCGGCAACAATAGTGCCGTTCTGATCGCAAACTAAAATGGGAACACAGTCGGCAGTTGTGACTACGCAAACAAGGTTTGGTGTGGTGGCGAATGCAGCGTCGGCGATTGGTTCGATGATAGTAGTGTTTGGTTCTAAGTGGATCACCGTATTTGTGTGTTCTTGTTTTAACCAAAATGGTTCTGCTGGTAAATTTAGTTCTTGGTATAGCTTTTTGCGGTTGGCTAAAACGTTATTTGGGTTATTGCCTATGTGTAGATTAAAATTACCACCTATACGTTTTGTGGTAAAGGCCTTAACATTTTTTGGCGCTGGCCAATGTGGTTCTATATAGTTATTCATACGATATATCCTTCAACAAAGCAAAATCAACAGTACTAAATAAATCATTTTTTGGGCCAATACAAGTTGTTTGTTCTTCTTTGGTGGTCGGCGCGCGATTTTGGAAATTAATTTTTGGCGCATTTTTTACAATAGCAATTGGTGTTTGTTCTCTACCTTCACCCATGGCTACAGTTGCAACAGTAGCGAGGCTATCAAGTAGATTGATTTGTGTAACTTGTAGTTGGCGATCAAAAATATCTTTTTGGCCGATATAATCATATATTGGTTTAAAACCGCACCAGCCGATAGCGATGCCAGTTACACCGCGGCGTAATGGAGTGATATTGCTATCGGCAATAATCACGCCTAGATTTTTCAGGGAATCGCGTTTACGTAAATGTTGCCAAATTTTTTTTGCAGTTAGTTGTGGTTTTTTTGGTAGTAAGACATAAGCATTGTTGCAGTTCGATTCATCAATTCCAGCGTTGGGAACCAGTCGATTGTCTTTTAAGGTTAGATAAAAGGTTGGAGATCTAAGTGGCGCTGCAAAACAAAAATCAGATTCCCGGCGAATCATATGTAATTTGTTTTTATTTTTGCTAACAAGGCGATTTTCGCAAATGCTTATAACTTTGCTGGCAATGGCGATAATGGTGTTTTCTGCAAGTTTAGCAACATAAGTATCGAGAATGGTAAACAACGATTCCCCCGGCTTTACTTTATGTGTTTTGATAGCAGTAGCTAACATGGTTATTTAAAGTGGTTTCTTAAAAAGAATCTGATTCTTATTATATGTCTATCCTAAAATAAATAAAGCTTATAGCCGATAGTCTACGTTACCATACAAATAATGTGAAGTTGTTATTTTTCCGCCACCAGCAAAGACAGTTCCAATACCGAGTTTTGGGGCTGGTAGTTCAATAAGCTTAGAGACCAGCAGTTTTTTGGTAAAACCCCACTAGCAGATGATCAGAATAGCTTTCTTTGCGCAAAAAAATAAAATCGAGATCCGCAGTATTATGATTGTCTGTATAAACCATTTTATCTTGGGCGTTCTGAGATGGGTGGCACACGTAAATAATATTGGTCAAATTATCTGCATAGGTTAGAGGACTCGCTAGGCAATTGCCAAATACTGTGCGAATTGTAGAGTCTGCTCGTTTTGAATAAGCATCGTTGAGAAATGGTTTGGCTATAATGTTGAAGATGGCAAAACCATTGGGTTTTAATGCATGCTTTATACTGCTGAAATATTCATGCGTCAGTAGAGCAGGGGGAATAGAGCGTGCATTGCTATATGTGTCGGAAATAATAGCATCATATTGCTGTATATGGTTGACTAAATAAACGCGTGCATCTTGTGCAACAAAATCCCCATTGATTTTTGCTAAAAAGTTTTTTTCCACAATTGATTTAATTTTAGGGTCTATATCTACATAGGTGAAATGATTGTCATGTGTTTCTGAAGCGGATAAAGTAAACCCCCCAGCCCCAAGCACTAAAATTTGCGCATCGTGCAGAGCAAGATCTTTAAATAAAATACGTTTAATTAGTTCAATATAGGGAAAGGTTTTTTTGTCATCGCCAATAAATGATGAGAGTGAGTTGTTTGCTACAAGGATTTTACCTGTTGATCTAAGGTCAGATTCTATGTTTTTGATCACATTGTAGTTGGCGTAATTAGTTGTTGTTATAAAGTGGTTTTTTTCAAAAGAAATATTTAACCTATAAACAACCAACCCCATTATCCCTGCTAACAGAGCATATCTGAGCCATTCTTTGTTTTTAGAAAAACATAACACCAGCGTTGTTAAAATCAAAAAATTAATAAAAACCGTCCAAGCAACCCCTAAAAATTCCATTAATAGTAGGCTGGTTAGCAGTGCTCCTAAGAAAGAGCCCAGAGTGCTTATAAAAAGAGCATTTCCCCCTATTTCTGCCGTTCTTTTTTTGGGATCCATTAAATTCATAGTAAGCGGTACAGTTTGTCCGATGAGATAAATAATGGGAGCGATAATCAATATCAGGTAAATAGTTAAAGCGAACAATAAATTGCTGTTTGGTATATATTGCTCAGTCACGATAAAAAAGAACGCTATAAATGGATATGCTATTCCTATGCCCATTAATCCTGAGGCAATAATAAAGTTGCGGCGTAGTATTGCAGTAAAATTTTCCCGGTATAAGCCGCCGCGCCAATATCCGATCGCAAGAAACAATAAAAATATGCCAATGATTAAGCTAGTGACAATAATGCTGGTTCCCGCTACCGGTATAAGCTGGCGTATGGTAAGAATTTCGGTCGATATGCTGACAAAGCCCTCAAGAAAAATGATGAATAAAATAAAGCTTGGATTTTTGGTTAATCTGCTCATTTATTTTCACCATGTGTTTGAGATAAAATCTGTAGTAAATTTTCCATGTCTTTTGGCGGTTTAACTTCCCATTCCATTAATTGAGAGGTAGTGGGATGTTTTAGGCCTAAACGTTCGGCATGTAGCGCCTGACGTTTGAAGTTTTCTAATGCTTGGCGTAAAACCACACTACATTTTGCCGGTATTTTTAGACCTTTGCCATAAGTTGGATCGCAGGCAATGGGGTAACCAATATGCGCGAGATGTACGCGAATTTGGTGCGTGCGGCCAGTTTCTAAAATCACCCTTAAATATGTATGTGCTGGAAAACGCTTAATAATGCGATAATGGGTAGTGGCGGTTTTGCCACTTTCTTTTACTGCCATATGGGTACGTTTAACCGGGTGGCGGCCAATTGGTGCTTCGATGGTGCCACCAGTAGTCATAACACCATTAACAATCGCTGTATATTCGCGTTTAATCTTATGTTTTTGTAAGTCGGCAACAAGTTTAGTATGGGCAATTAAATTACGTGTTACTACCAGTAAACCGGAAGTGTTTTTATCCAAGCGATGGATAATTCCAGCACGCGGAACATTTGCAAGCTCTGGATAATGATAAAGCAGAGCATTTAATAAGGTGTTGTCAGCTTGTCCTGCTCCCGGGTGAACTACTAAGCCAGCGGGTTTATTAATAATAATGATTTCTGGATCATCATAAATAATATCAAGCGCAATTGATTGTGGCTCTGATGTGGTTATGGTTGTAACAGTTGCATTTATGTTAACGGTTTGACCTGTGTGTATTTTATCCTTGGCGCGTGCAATTTTGCCATCAACAGTTACATAACAGGCTTTAATCCAGCTTTGAATTTTAGTGCGGGAATATTCTGGTAATAGGGTACTAAGTGCTAGATCAAGCCTGCCTTGATTAAGCTCAACTGGAATAATTTTTATTAACTTGATTTGTGGGTTTTGTACCAGGGAAGCCTCATAAAATTAACTATATGCATACCGTAGTATATTGTTTTATTATAAACCGTTAGCAAGATAAAGCCAGGTTTCAACAATTGAGCTTTGGTGTTGTAGCACAGGCAAGTTAGATATATAAGTATGAAAAATGGTAAGTAAACTTAATTTTTGAGTGTGTAATCAACTGATGTTACTACACGGATAACTTGATTTATGTCGCCAATTTGACTGTTCTCAGCTCCATAGCTTTGGCCAGCATTACTATCAATATTCAAGATTTGAAACACTCCTTGACTAGCGCGACGGATATAACCAAGTTGACAACCAGCGTTAGTTGCAAATTGCTCAGCGACTAAGCGTGCACTTTTCGTAGCTTGTTCGAGCATCTGTGGACGAATTTCATCTAACTTGGTAAAAAAATAGCGTGGGTTTGGCAGGTTTTGGTAATCGGTTTTACTCATTAACACGATTCCCTGCTGGATTAGTTCTACGTTTAATTGACTAACTTGGCGTACTAAATCAACATTGGGGGTGCGTAACATAATACCTCCGGTTATAATATACCGATGTTCTGGTTTATTGGAGGTATATTCGCGCGCGTATTGATCAAGTACTTCAATGCGTTGTGGTTCTATTTCATTAAGTACAAAATTATGTTGGGTTAAAAAAGAAGTTATGATTTTCTGGTTTTTTAGGCTTTCTGCTGTGATCTGTGTTAGATTATCCCCAGTTATTTTATAACTAATATCCCAAATTGCCAAATTAGCTTTTACCTGACGCTCGGCGATACCTTTTACACTTACATAACGATCATTGGCTCGCCATTGATAAACACTGCGCGCTATAAACCAACCAGCAAGTGCATTACCAATAGTAATCGCAACAACCAGAATAATAATAAAAAAGATTTTCCGATGTTTATAATTGGTAGTTGGTTCCATGCAATGACTCGATAAAATTTAATTTTTAAAAAAACACACAACCATCTAATCTAGATCTATTCGCTGTTTACCACCTTACTTTTTCGTCAACAGAAATATCTTCATATTCCTGTTGACGTTTTGGTAAGATGAACATCCTTATCTGAATCTGGTTACTTCTTTTTTTTGCAAGCACATTTACAAGCTTTTTTTACCACTTTTTTTGTTGCTTTTTTTGCTGCTTTTTTTACCGCCTTCTTTTTAGCTACCATGTTTAATCTCCAAAAAATTTTAATAAAGTGAACAAACGTCTGTAATTTTTCCATATTATAAAAAAATACAGGACTATATTTTAGAACAATAAAAACAATTTGCCTAGTTATTTTTTTTGACCCGAGTTTTTCTATTTTTTATTGCGGGTTTCTTTTAACCAAAAAGTTAAAATAAATCCTAACAAAAATGCTAGCGGTAAAATTGTTAAAGCATATTGGTAATCAATTGCCGAGTAAATACGATCACCGCTGTGTGTTTGACCAGACCAAAATAGGTCAAGAATTTTTCCGACTAATGGTTGGCAAACGATGCCGCCTGCCATAGTTAATAGATTAGTAAATGATGAAGCAGTAGCTACGAGACTATCTGGATTGTTTTCTCGGCTGATAGCAAAGCATAAAACTTCGAAGCTAGAGAAGATGCCGAATAAAAACAACAACAGGTAGAGCAAGCTGATATTCATTTGTGGAAAATAAATAACTAAGCTTATTGTAAGTGCAGATAACAAACAACCGATTGAAATTGGAATTCGTCTGGTGCAAGTTATATCAGAAATATAGCCAATTAGTGGTCCACCAACTAGCCACCCTAAGAATACCATGGAGTTAGCAGTAGCCACACTCTCTGTTGGCAAATGATAAACATTCGCTAAAAACGAATTACCCCAAAGCTCAGCAAATAGTGATAATGATAAATACATTAAACAAGCGATGAAACCATTGAGCCACATTTGTGGTTTTTTTAAAATTTTTAAAAGACCAACAAACGTTTCTAGGTAGTGTGGTTTTGTTTTTGGGGTATTGTTTTCTTGTAGCGCTGTTTCTGGTTTGTCGCGAATTATTAACCAGACTATTGGCGTAAGAATTACACCTAAGACCGTACCAACGGTTATCGTTTGTTGCCATCCGATACTGTGAACCAATGAGCTAAGAACGATGCTACCAACCATTCCTCCAAGCATACCCAGTGCAGTTGCCAGTCCAACAAACAGAGCAAAAAAGCGTTGCGGTAGCCAGGAAGCAGCAAGCTTTAAGACAGTCACAAAAGCAAAGGCGCTGCCAAAACCAATCAACAATCTACCGATAGCTGCAATTGGTAGGGTATGTGCTATGCCAAAAATATAACTGCCAACTGCACAAGCAATTACAGCCAAAGTTAAAATTTTTCGCGGTCCATATAAATCTGATAATAAACCAACGATAATTTGCATTGGTGTATAAATAAAATAGTAAAATGCAGAAAGGGTACCGAGTTCGGTCGCGTTTGCTTGAAATTCGTGCATTAATTCTGTAACCATAACGCTTGGTTCCATGCGCAGTAAATACTCGTAGCAATAAAAAATTGCAGCTAGAGTGCAAATTATCCAGTCGGTAGTAATAGTGTTTCTAGTTTTAATCAAGGAAACCTCATTGAGCACGGATCTTCACGCTGTAAATTAGTATAGAACAATACCGCTTCTGCCTAAACGCAACGTAATAAAGTTTATATGAATCAACATGTTATCGTCACCAGGATTTTTCTACCAGCAAAAAACCTCTATTAATAAATCCTATTTATTATCATCATGCCATTTTCAAAATCATTCACTATACTTGCCATAGCCGTAAACGATGGCTTAAATAAAAGGATTTACGCATAACGCGCTTGACATGTTCATATTTTAACCAGTATAATACTATCGTTTCACGGTCGAAATTAATATAGGTTTATAACTATGGATACCACTTATAATTTTTTTGATAATCCCAATTATCCTTTGCACAAACAGTATGAAGCGCTGCGCGCCTATTTTTATGAAAAGCTATCAGCGCGTGAAATAGCAAAACGATTTGGTTATACGGAAAATTCCATATACTGCTTTGCCAGCGCCATCAAACAACTCGACACAAAACAGCTTGAAGAGCGATTTTTTGCACCATCAACCATTGGTCGACCGGCAAAAGAATACGGAAATAATATAGATCAACTTATCATTGCGCTGAGGAAAAAATATCTTTCAGTGCCAGATATAAAGACCATTTTGGACACGCAAAAACAAAACATTTCTGAGACCTATATTTACAAATTAATAAACAAGGAAGGATTTGCCAGATTGCCACGAAGGAGTAAAAGCGCCAAAGTTGAGAGTTTATCTCAAGCTAAATTACCAGCTCCAACGGCAGTTTTACTCGGAGATAGTGATGAAATATTTAATACAATGAATGTTGGCATATTATGCTTCATTCCATATATTATTGATTTAGGGCTTGATAAAATTATTACCAATTCATTATTTCCAGAAACAAAAACAATTCCAAAAATTAGCGCAATATTGAGTTTCATTGCCCTGAAATTATCTAACGTGAGGAGATATACTACTGATGATTTATGGTGCATGGATAGAGGTAGTGGTTTTTTTGCTGGATTAAATGTTTTGCCAAAAACCGCATGGTTTTCTTCCTATTCTCATCGCATAACGCGAAAGATGAATATATCTTTTTTAAAAGAGTTATATCAATTATGGCAAAAGACAGGGCTTTTGGCGGATACAGCGAATTTAGATTTTGTAGCGGTTCCCTATTGGGGAGACGATTCTCACTTAGAAAATAACTGGTCTGGCACGAGACATAAAGCATTATCCAGCATTTTAGCTGCTATAGCACAAGACCCTGATACTGGTATCATCACATATGGAGATACAACGGTTAGGCACGATAATGAATCTGATGTAGTTGTAGAATTTTTAGATTTTTATAAAGAATGCGTATTCCGATGAAATCGATCAATCATTCCGATTCAAACCGATCAATGATTCCAGTCCAAACCGATCAGTAATTCCAGTCCAAATCGATTAACGATTCCGATCCAAACCGATCAAAAAAATCAAAGCGAAAGACCTTTGTTATAATTTAGTTATTTATCCCTCTTATTCAGATTTTCATTACGAAATTTACGCATAGAGTCGTCACCTTTTAATTCTAACCGATAAGCGTTGTGTACCAGTCGATCCATAATAGCGTCAGCCAAAGTTTTATCTCCAATGGCTTCATGCCAGAGTTTAATTGGCAGTTGACTGGTAACAATAGTAGAGCATTTTTCATGACGATCGTCTAGTAGCTCTAATAAATCACGACGTTGCTCATCTGTAAGAGGAGAAAGTCCCCAGTCGTCTAAAATCAAAACCTCGACCTTTGCCAGCTGTTTCATTTTTTTATTATAGCTACCATCGCCTCGTGCTAAACCCAAATCTGGCAGAAGTCTTGAGAGGCGACTGTAATAAACAGAGTTTCCTTCTAAACAAGCTTTATGTGCCAAAGCGCAAGCAAGATATGTTTTGCCTGTACCAGTTGCACCAATAATTAAAACATTGCGGTGCATTTTTATCCATTGGCAATTAGATAAAGTAAATACGAGCTTTTTATCAATACCACGTGATGCGCGATAATCAATATCTTCTACTGACGCTGTTTGTTTTAAAGCTGCATTGCGAAGCCTTGTTTGTAATTTTCTATTTTCACGATCACAAATTTCACGGTCAATTATTAACCCTAATCGTTCTTCGAAGCTCATACTTTCTACTTGCGGTTGATCAAGCTGGTTTTCTAATGCTTTAGCCATTCCTAGTAAACGTAGTTTTTTTAAATTTTCAATTGTTGGATGTATTAACATTTTTTCTCCTATATTATTAAATTACTGTACAGGCGGAAGCGCTGATGACAGTGACGTAACTTGAGGCGGCTAATCCCGCCTCATCAATTACAAGTTACGTCTCTAAATACTTCAGGGGTTTAAGGGGACAGCGTCCCCTTATTCAAAATAATCACCTCCTCTAATGTTTTCATGTTCTTCTTTTGTTGCTGTTAAAGTTTCCGATGAACTTACTGGCACGTTATCTAAATTATTTTTTAGAATAGACGCTATGTTGTGATAACTGTAGGCTCCTATTTTTAAAGCGCGGACACATGCTGCTTCCAACCGTAGTTCAGTATAGCTCTTACCAAGATGCAGGATCCCAAGGCATGCACGAAAGGCTAATTGTGGATGCTCTTTAGTTTCGATAACTTTCTCAACTAATTGCGCTGTTGCCATTCCTATTTTTCGAGCCCAATTAATAATTCGTTCCGGAGTCCACTCGACATATTTCTGATGAGCCTTAGGCATATGCTCTTTCAATGTTGTATGTCGTCTATGTATGTAACTGCGCATGTGAACCGCTATTCTTTTTGAACGATAAAAAATTTCAACTGTTTGATCAGTAAATCTCACATCCAAAATTTTTTTAATAAAAGTATACGGAACGCTGTAAAAGTGTTTATCCAATTCAATATGATAATCAGGACCCAGTCTTGCCTTTGCCCATTCAGCGAATTTGTAGGGCGTGCTTGGTAGTGGTTTTAAAGCTGGTTTATCTAACTTCTCAAATTGGCTTAACCGTGATCCTGATAATTTTTGGAAAGCTTGCGAATTAATTTTTTTCAATAAAATTGCTATCGGTTCATTTACTTCTACCAAACTAAAAAAAGTTTGATCGCGTAATTTTGCTAGAATTTGGTACTGTATAATTTGTACGCTTTTTTCCGCCAAACTTTTATCTTTTGGTTTTCTTACGCGCGCAGGCATAACTACAAACCCATAATGCTTTGCCAGGTCATGATAAGTTGGGTTAATATCTGGCTCATAGCGATGGGCAAGGACAGTGCAATTTTTTAAATTGTCAGGCACCGATATCTCTGGAACACCGCCGAAGAATTTAAGAGCTCGACAATGTGACTCTATCCAATCCTGCAAAGATTGTGTCATTGTCGCTTCAGCGTAGATGTATCCAGACGCGCCAAGCACAGCAACAAAAATCTGTGCTTGATGTATATAGCCTTGCCCATCGCTTATAGGAATAGTGCCTCCTGCATAATCGACAAACATTTTTTCGCCAGCTTTATGATCTTGACGCATCCATGTGTCTAATGGCTTTTTCCATAGCAAGTAAAGATCGCAAAACCGACTGTAGCCTATTCCCATTGGATACGATTCTCTGTACTCGTTCCACAGTAACATTAACGTTACGTGTTTGCGTTTTAGCTCATCATGAATTTTAGACCAATCCAACTCACCTCGCTCTTCCTTTGGTATTGCTTGTCTTGGCGGAGAGTAAAGCTGTTTCTCCAATATCTCATCATCTATGTTATCTGGCAGCGGCCAGCTAAGATTAGCTAAATTAGCCCTGCGCAAACATTCATGTACAGTACTGCTGCTAATTGCCAAACTATTGGCGATTTTTTGGTTTCCCATTTCAAGAGCAAATTTTAAACGTAATATTTCCCGAATTTTTCTCATTGTTATATGACCTCTCATTTTGTATCTCCAAATTTTAATTAATCTTGGAAGTACAACTTATTTTGAAAAAACAATCAGGTTTTAAATCTGATTATTGTGGGTCATTCGACATGAAAGTTTTGATCGATTTGAACTGGAATCGTTAATCGATTTGGACTGGAATTACTGATCGGTTTGGACTGGAATCATTGATCGATTTGGATCGGAATATGCAAAAGAATCAGGAAAACAGAACATCAATTATCTTGTATTCGATAGTAAATTCACTACCTATGAGAATCTGAGCAAACTAGACGACAACAAAACTAAATTTATCACCATTAGAAGAAGAGGAAAAAATATTGTCGATGAGTTAAATCAGCTTCCAGCAGATTTATGGAAAAAAGTACGAGTTCAATCCTCTGGTAACAAAACCAGAGAATTAAATGTTGCAGACCAAACCATTTTATTAAAAGGGTACAACAAAAATATCAGGCAAATTGCAATAACTGGACATGGAAAGATAAAACCAGCATTAATTATTACCAATGATTTTAAATTAGGAGTAGAACAAGTATTGAGAAAATACGCAAGGAGATGGTTGGTAGAAAAAAGCATTTCTGAACAAACACATTTTTTTCATTTGAATAAAGTATCATCTTCGATGGTAATTAAAGTTGATTTTGATTTAACGATGTCAATTCTCGCTTATAATCTATATCGTGTTTTGGCCAATGACCTAACTGGATATGAGCATAACACTCCTCAGACACTGTATGAGAAATTTATTAATAACAACGGCAGTATAGAAATCAAGAATGGTAATGCGTTAGTTTTTATGAAAAAGAAAAGAAATTTACCTGAATTATTATCAGCAATGAAAAGATTTGAAAAAATAAAAATACCTTGGCTTGATGGACGCGCCCTCACAATTACCGCCGCCAGCAACACATAAAATAGACTTCTTTCAAAACCCCATTTTTCGTAGCAAAATATACATGTCTAAGTACAAGAAAGGGGGGAATGATGAAATGGGAATCAATTGCAGAACTACCGTTACCGAAGTTTAGAAGGTTAACTGGAGTTAAGAAACCTACATTTATAAAGATGGTTGGTTTACTTCAAAACGCTCATAAACAAAAGAAATCATTGGGAGGACGACCGAACAAGCTATGTATAGAAGATATGCTGTTGATGACTTTGGAATATTTAAGGGAATATAGAACCTATTTTCATATCAGCAAGAGCTATGATTTAAGCGAGAGTAATGCGTATAAAATAATCAGATGGGTTGAAGATACTCTTATAAAAAGTAGAGCTTTTAGTTTACCTGGGCGCAAGGCTTTGCTAAAAAGCGATATGGAATATGAGGTTGTTTTAGTCGATGCTAGCGAAACACCAATCCAAAGGCCTAAAAAAAACAACGGTATTTTTACTCAGGAAAAAAGAAAAGACATACTATAAAGAGTCAGATAGTAGTAAGCAAAGTTAGTCAGGTGGTGATTTGTACTAATTTTAGCAATGGTAAACGCCATGATTTTCGACTGTTCAAAGAATCAGGAGTCAGATTTTTAACAAACACAGAAGTTCTTACAGACACTGGCTATCAGGGATTAAATAAAATACATGTTAACAGTAGGTTGCCGAAGAAAAAAACTAAGAAACATCCGTTAACTTTTAAGGATAAAAGCGAGAATAAAAAGTTATCGAGTCAACGGGTTCTAAACGAAAATGTTATTGGTATGCTTAAGCGATTTAAAATTATTGCTGATAAATATCGTAATCGACGAAAGCGATTTGGTCTTAGGTTCAATCTAATTGCGGGGATTTATAACTATGAATTGGTACAGCAAGGGTTTTAAAAGAAGCCTAAAATATTGGTAGGCGCAAGCTTTAGCTTGCGTGTTGAGTTTGGAGCAATACTAAAAACGCAGGCTGAAGCCTGCGCCTACCGAAAAAAGGTTTAGGTTTAGGTTCAGTTTAAAATAAACAACTGGCTAATTCATTTGCGCAAGATTTACAAAACTAAAAAATCAAAGTTTTGAAAGAAGTCTAATCTATACTAATTTATAACCGTGAAGATCTGTGTTGAGTTAATTTTTTTCAAGCAATTCTAAAATACCTTGGAGCAAATTTGTTGGTGTTGGTGGGCATCCAGTAATCATACCATCAACTGGAATTACATTTGCTATGGAGCCAGCACAAGCATAAGAGCAGCCAAATTCACCGCCACAGGCACCACAATCACCAACTGCCAATACAAGTTTTGGATCAGGCGTTGCATTGTAGGTGGTAATTAACGCGCTTTCCATATGACGTGAGACTGGCCCAGTTACCAAAAGTAAATCAGCATGCCGGGGCGAGGCAACGAAGTAAATACCAAAACGTTCAATATCGTAAAATGGATTATTTAGTGCATGGATTTCTAATTCGCAACCACTGCAGGAGCCGGCGTCAATATGACGAATTGCTAAACTGCCAGCAAATCTGGCATCGATGATTTTTCTGCAATTATCACCGATCTTCTTGAAAGCGGTAGTTTTGCCTTGTGGCAGAGGCTCAGTTACTATACCTGTTTTAAAAATTTTATATAGAGTTTTTAGCATAACTTACAAGTCAACTGCTGAGTATGATCCATTAATTGATTTATTGCATACCGGAAAGTCAGGCACAATATTACCGTGAATTAGCTGCTCTAGTGCTGGCCAACTGAACCAGCTCGGGTCACGCGGGAAATAACGCTCAATTAGTCCATTATTATCGATCCGTACAAATACTAAAATTTCACCGCGCCACCCCTCAATTAAACCTACTCCTTCAGCTGTGGTGCTGGGGCTTTGCCATGGTGTTTGTATTGATCCAGGAGGTAATTGGTCGAGTAATTGCGCAACTAGTTCAAGCGCAACTAAAACTTCTTGTGCACGTACCCGCAGGCGTGCAAGCACATCGCCATTGTTAAAAACTGGTACGCGAATTTTTAATTTGTCGTAAGGTGGATAAGGTGCATTATGGCGTAAATCAAATTTATGTCCACTGGCGCGTCCAACATAACCAAGCACCCCTAGTTGCGATGCTTGTTCAACTGATAATATTCCTGTGGTCTTTATACGATCGTGGAACCCTGAGTTTTCTTCAAAGAGCTGATAAAGTTCATCTAGCTCTTGTTTGCAACTTATAATTTGTTTGTATATTACCTGGCAGCTTTTAGAATTTAAATCTACGCTAACACCCCCAGGCGTAATGCAATCCATCATTAGGCGATGACCAAAAACTTGTGCGTTTAGTCGTAGCCATAACTCTTTTAAGCGCATTAATTGGTAGTAGCCAAAAGTATAGGCGACGTCATTACAAACACCAGCGAAATCACCAAGGTGATTAGCAATGCGCTCGTGTTCACACATGATGGCGCGTATATGTAGAGCACGCTCAGGGATTTTTAAGTTCGTAGCGTTCTCTAAAGCCAGACAAGTGGCCCAAGCGTAAGCAACAGTACTATCACCAGACACGCGTCCAGCGAGCTTAATTAGTTGTTTGGCACCTAGTCCTTCGGCAATTTTTTCGATACCTTTATGAACATAACCCAAGCGTTCTTCTAGAGTGATGATATTTTCACCGGCAGCTTGAAAACGGAAATGTCCTGGTTCGATAATGCCAGCATGGACTGGTCCAACCGGAATTTCATATACACCAGTGCCGCTTACATGCGTAAAAGGATAATTGTTGTCTGGTGGGGTTATACCTGCTTTAGTTGGAGCAGCGGGAAAATTTTTACGTAAGGGGTATTGTTTTTCATTCCATGCTTGGTGGCGGGTCCAGCGACGCTTATCCGGATGATCGCTAAAGTTTATCCCAAACATGTCATGTGTATGGCGTTCCAGGCGATTGGCTGCTGGAAAATATGGAGTAAATGAGGTAACGATTGGGTTAGAAGTATCAATTAAAGTGCGTAATAATAAATATGATCCATGCAATTCTAAACTGACATTGAGTTCAAGATTTTCGCCTAAATCTTGCGCCCAGAGACCAACAAAACGATATTGTAATTTGGTGCCAATTATGGCTGCAGGTTGCCAAAGCTGCGGTGCTAAATGTAATAGCGACATGTTGCTTATTTTGGTCAAAGCATGTTCGAGCGGTAGTTCTAACCGCGTGCCTAATAACTGCAGAAATTGTTCATGTGTTTTTTTATGGGGCATGTTTATCCTATAATCAATCCAGTTGCTTGTTGCAATAATTGTTGTAGTACTGGTGGAATGTAAAGTCCTAAGACCAGAACCAAACTTAAATGCAAAATTGCGGGCCACAGGCAAATTTTCGATTTGGTCATTGGTGTTGATTCGCCATAAACTACTGGCTGAATATTGCGTAATAATCCGGCAAAAGCCAAGATTAAACCACCAACTAATATAATTGCGATTAGCGGTGAAAATTTCGCGCAGGTAATAAAAACCAGTAGCTCACTAGTGAAAATACCAAATGGTGGTATTCCTGAAATAATTAAAGTTGCAGCTAATAATCCCCACCCGAGCAGCGGTTGATTTTTTATAAGTCCACGGATTTTTTCTAAAGAATTGGTTTTAGTTTGTTGTACTACATTGCCGACGATGGTGAAAAGAGCAGATTTAGTGAGCGAATGTACGAGCATATAAAATAAACCAACAAAAGTTGCAATTGATCCGCCCAAGCCAAAAGTAAAGGTTATTAAACCCATGTGTTCAATTGATGAATAACTAAACAATCTTTTAATGTTGTGTTGTCGTTGCAGTAGCACTGCTGCTACTGCAAAAGATAACAAACCAAATACCATTAGGAGATTATTAGCCAAGTGATTTGCTAATGCCAAGTTGGTTAAAATTTTGAAGCGGATTAAGGCGTATAGTGCAACATTAGATAACAATCCTGAAAGCAGCGTTGATACCGGTGCTGGGCTTTCTGAATAGGCATCAGGTAACCAATTATGTAGTGGTACTAAGCCAATTTTCGTGCCATAGCCAACTAATAAAAATACAAAAGCAATTTTAATTACTGTGGGATCAAAATGATTTGCATGCAGTGCTAAAACGCTCCATAACATTCCAGTTTTAGCTTGAGCCAGTTCTTGCGTTGCAGAAAAATAGACTAAAATAGTGCCAAATAATGCCAGGGCAATGCCAACAATACATAAAATAAAATATTTCCATGAGGCCTCAACAGCTTCTTTGGTGCGGTATAAACTTACTAATAATACAGTTGCTAATGTAGCTCCTTCCATTGCCACCCATAAAATGCCGATATTGTTTGCCGCTAAGGCTATTAGCATCATCAAAGTAAAAAGTTGGTACATAACATGATAAAGACGCAAATGTCGAGTGCTAATGCGATTAGTTGTCGCATTGATCCACATAAATGTATTGGAAAAAAATGCAGTTGTCATCACCACAAAAGTTGTGAGTACTATAATTGGTAAGTTAAATGCATCGATATAAAATTGTTGTTCAATTGCTAAGAAGGTGCCATGTTCGAAAAAATAATGCGCCATAAAAAGGGATGCGATAAAGCCGGCAATGGTAATAATGATATTGTAGTAACCAGCGACTCTTAAATTACCAATACCCAGCATCAGTAAAGCGCCAACCAGTGGGAGTAACAAAGTTAAGTAAAAAGCAATCATTCTGTGTCCTCGCGGAGCAAATTCAAACGGTCAACATCAAGAGAGTCAATACTGCGACGCAGTTGTAAAAAGAATACGCCAAATAGAACCGCGGCAATTAATACGTCAAAGGCAATGCCAAGTTCTACGACCATGGGCATGCCTTTGGTGGCGATTAAAGCAGCGAAAAAAATCCCATTTTCCATCGACATAAAACCAATTACATGTGAAATTGCTTTGCGATGTGTGATAAGCAATAACATCCCGAGTAGCATTACTGCCATTGCTACGGCAATGGTGTTGCTGGTTTCATTCCATGAAACGGCGCTGATTGGAATAATCAAGTGGTAGCAAAATAGTACTAACGCAGATGCGCCGATCAAAAGCAAAAAAGGATATTTAATCTCAGCTACTTTGTGACGAATGTTTAATTTGCGTACAAAAGAGCGTAATAAATAGGGAACAAAGATAACTTTTAGCAATATAGTTAGTAGTACTGAAACATAAAGTTCTATTTCAGTGGTTTTTAGTGCTTGTAAAAATGTTATGGCAGACAATAGAACACTTTGCCAGATAAATGTATTGATCATGCTATGAATTCGATCTTGCATCAAAAACACGAACGCAGTTAATAAAATTAACGCAGTAATAATAGATGTCAGTAGTTCCATCCTATCCAACCTCAATAATAATATGGATTAACACGGCTAGTAAACCTAAGATAAATGCAAGATTTAGCAAGTAGGGCACTCGTAATAAGCGCAGCTTTGCCAAACTAATTTCAGCCATGCCAAGAATAATCGTAAGCAGCAATAGTTTAACCACCAATGCCAAAATACCTAAACCAATGTTGATCCAGTTAAAATCGTTGGCAATCCCCCAGGGGAAAAATAAGTTAATAAACAATATGGCATAGAGCATAAACTTAATTTGTGCTGCCCATTCAATAAATGCCAAATAACGACCGCTATATTCTAAAATCATCGCTTCATGAATCATCGTTAATTCCAAATGAGTAGCAGGGTTATCAACCGGAATTCTACCGGTCTCAGCTAGGGCAACTAAAATAAATCCAAGTGCAGCAAAAATAAGCGATGGCTGCAGCCATAAATGATGTAATGTCAGCTGGTTAATGATCATGGCTAAATTAGTACTCATTGCTGTCATTGCTACGGCAAAAAACACCATCAATAAAGCTGGTTCAGCAATTGTGGAAATTAACATCTCGCGCGAAGAACCCATGCCGCCAAAAGCAGTACCAGTATCCATGCCGGCAAGTGCCAAGAAAAATCGTGCTAAAGCAAACAAGCCCACTATGACAATTACGTCGGCAATTGCAGTTGTCGGTGTATTTATAATAAGTAATGGCACTACTGCGCAAATAAAAATAGTAATACTAAAAATTATATATGGTGCTATGCGAAATAATTGCGAGGTTGTTGTAGCGATCAATACTTCTTTACGAAATAGCTTATTCAAGTTGAGATAGGGTTGCCAAATCGGTGGTGCCTCACGATTTTGCAATTGACACTTAACCCATTTCATTACGCCTGCGAAGAGCGGTGCAGCAATTACAAATAATAGAGTTTGTGCTATGGCAACTAACCACATCATGCAATCACCCACAATAATAAAATTAAAGTTACAAATGCATAGGCCAAATAAACTCTGATATTGCCGCCTTGTAACTTTGCAAAACTTCGTGCTAAAGCAAAACTGAAACGCTCTAGCGGCAGATAAATATATTGCCAAATCCAATCATTAATTTGCAAAAGGTAATTGGTATCAGAGCCGGTTTTCTCTATTTTTTCACGTATCGACCAAGCCGGCCGAAAAACACAGCGTAGGGGCATCGCAAATGCGGTAGCGCTATATTGCATGCGCGAATTAATTCCACCAAAACCACAATCCCATGGCTTAACTAAGCGCAGTTTAATCCGTCCAAAATAAGCACGTACCAACCAGTAGCTAATTAAGCCAATTGATAAAATTCCAGCCATGACAAGTAGTGCATTATAAGAGGATGTTTTTGTGGCAATGGGGATTAGCCATAGCCAATTATGCGTATTAGGTAATTGCGCACCAATTAATTGCTGGGGAATCACATTTAAGAGAGAAATAGTAAAAGTTGGCATTACCCCAAAAAATATACAGAGTATTGCCAAAAATCCCAGTGCTAGGCGCATGCCAAATCTTGGATCATTGGCACGGCGTACGTGACGTGTGCGTGCTTGTCCTAGAAAAACAATGCCATAAACCTTAACAAAACAGGCGGCAGCAAGGGCGCTTGTTAATGCAAGTAAGGCAGCAGATACTGGAATTAAAGTGCGCATTACTTCACTTTTTAAAGTTATAGCTTGAAAAGCATCCTGAAAAATCAGCCATTCGGAGACAAATCCATTAAATGGTGGTAGAGCGGAAATGCTGATGCAGCCAATCAAAAAACACCATGCGGTGTAGGGCATTCTTTTAATAAGTCCACCCATGTGCTCTAAATCATGTTCATGGCTGTACTGCACAATTGCGCCAGCACCTAAAAATAATAAACTTTTAAATATTGCATGATTCAGACAATGATAAAGTGCAGCGATTAACCCTAAGGCGGCAAGTACAGGGTGGTCAGTACTTGTAAAAATCAAAGATAAACCAAGACCAATAAAAATTATGCCAATGTTTTCGACGGAATGATAAGCAAGTAGTTTTTTAAGATCATGCTGCATTAAAGCGTAGAGTACCCCAAGTAACGCAGAAGCCACACCGATAAAAAGTACAATGCTGCCCCATTGCCAATAGACATGTTGTAATAAGCCAAAGGCAAATCGAATAAAGCCATATACTGCCACTTTAAGCATTACGCCTGACATCAAAGCAGAAATATGCGATGGTGCTACGGGGTGTGCCTGAGGTAGCCAGACATGTAGCGGTACTATTCCTGCTTTCATGCCGAAGCCAAAGAAAGCAAGAAAAAAAGCCATGCTGGCCCATGTTGGTGAAAGTTGCATTGCATGCATAACATCAAAGCTCATGCTATCTGCAAATTTAATTAGAATACTAAAAGCAAATAAAATAAGTAAACCACTTGTTTGAGCCATCAATAAATAAAGCAGTGCTGCGCGGCGATTAGCTGCTTGTTCGTGATGATAGGCAACTAAAAAGTAGCTTGAAACTGACATTAATTCCCATGCAAGCATAAAACTAAAAACATCATGTGCAAGCAATACTAAATACATGCCGCAAACAAACAAGCCGGTAAAAAACGACATGAGGGTAATTGGTCGTTGTTTCTCGTAACTACGTACATAGCTAGGACCATAGCAGGCAACGCTGATTACGATAATACCAACTATTGCGAGAAAAAAACCTGATAGCGGGTCGAGCGCAAATTGCAGCGCTGTGCTCGGGAAGCTTGAGCTTATTTGGTAATTAATGTTTTGCCCAGTGATTAATACTGATAATCCAGTCCAAATTGCGCCTAGGCCAGATGTTCCCAGTAGCGTAAAAAAGATAAATTTCAGGATGCGTGGACAATAATGGAGCGTGAGCGTCAATGCACTCGAAGATAACGCAATAATAACGGTTAAAAATAATATTAGCTTCATGCGTAAATACAACGGGGTTGTAACTTAGGATAAAGTATGGATCGGTGAATTCTGAAACTATTTATTATTGGTGTCAATGTAAAATCAAAACGATTTTTGAGACATATCGCACTATCGATAGTTTATTTTTTGTCCTGTGCAAAGTGGCACGTATTTTTTATTGCTAATAACAAAAAAATAAGATAATGTTTCATGAGTTTATATGTTGAAATTGTTTTCATACTATACAACATTATTTATGGATAATAATATTAATTACATACCTTTCTCTTGTGAAATTGTACTAACTGAAAACCTAACACCATTTGAGAAACTTTTTCGCTTTAAACGTCTTGATGGCCAATCTTTTGGACACAAACCCGGTCAATTTATGCAGCTTTCAATTGTTGGGATTGGTGAAGCTCCAATTTCAGTTTCTTCTTCACCGACGCGTGGTGACTATCTGGAAATGGGTGTGCGCAAAATCGGAACTCTAACAGCGGCTTTGCACGATTTAAAAGTTGGCGCTAAAATTGGTATGCGTGGTCCTTTTGGTACGTGTTTCCCTACTGCAGATCTAAAAAGCAAAAATTTGATTTTAATTGCTGGTGGTTGTGGACTTGCTCCACTACGTTCGTTAATTCAATATGTCGAGGATAGATCCGATGAGTTTGGCAAAGTTACTATTCTATATGGTGCCAAATCACCACAAGACTTGATGTATAAAGAAGAAATTAAAAATTGGCAAACCTCTAAAAAGGTTTCTTTCTATGTTACCGTTGATGCCGCTGCCGAAAAAACATCTTGGAGTGGTAATGTTGGTTTGATCACTAAACTAATCCCTCCTTTAGAAATAGATGTAAATAATACTGTTGCCGTAATTTGCGGGCCACCGATTATGTATAAGTTCGTAATCATTGAACTCAAGAAAAAAGGTTTAGCGGAAAAAGATATCGTTGTATCGCTTGAGCGGCATATGAAATGTGGAGTAGGAAAATGCGGCCATTGTACGATTGAACATCTTTACTGTTGTATAGATGGACCAGTATTTTGGTTGTCACAAATTGCTGCTGTGCCAGGAGCTATTTAAATCTATGAAAAAAACCTTAACCACTTGCCCTTACTGCGGTACTGGATGTGGTTTTTACCTGGTAACCGATAACAATAATCAAGCTATTGCAGTTGAAGCTAGTTCTAATAATGTGGTATCACAAGGAAGTCTTTGTATTAAAGGCTGGAATGCCTATCAATTCATTAACCACCCTGATCGTTTAACCACTCCGCTGATTCGTAAAAATGGCAAACTCAGGCAAGCTTCATGGGATGAAGCTTTAAATTTAGTTGCCACTAAATTAAAAACAATGCAAGAAAGATACGGGAATGATGCCTTAATGTTTTTTTCTTCAGCACGCGCAACAAATGAAGAAAATTATTTAATGATGAAATTGGCGCGAGGAGTATTTAAAACTAATAATATTGATCATTGTGCGCGTTTATGTCATGCATCAACAGTTGTTGGTCTTGCCAGCACCTTTGGTTCTGGGGCAATGACTAATTCTATCGATTGCATGGAAAAAGCAGATTGTATTTTGATTATTGGATCTAACACTACCGAGCAACATCCATTGATTGGTACGCGCATTATTAAAGCTAAACAAAATGGCACCAAAATAATTGTGGCCGATAACCGTGCTATTCGCTTGTCACGTCTCGCTGATTTGCATATTCGCTTTAAAAATGGCACCGATGTGGCTTTTTTAAACAGTTTAATGCACATTATTATTAAAGAAGGTTTAGAAAATAAAGATTTTATTGCAAAACGCACGGAAAATTTCGCTGAATTAAAAAACACAGTTTCCAATTACCCACCAGAAAAAGTTGCAACGATTTGCGGTATAACAACCGAGGAAATTGTTGCCTCTGCGCGGATGTTTGCTCAAGCTAAAAACGTGATGATTGTTTATTCCATGGGAATTACCCAACATGTGCATGGAGTTGATAATGTCAAAGCTACTGCCAATCTTGCCATGCTTACCGGCAATCTTGGAAAACCAGGGGCAGGAGTTAACCCACTACGCGGACAAAACAATGTTCAAGGCGCGTGTGATATGGGTGCGCTACCAAATGTTTTTTCTGGTTATCAAGCTGTAACTGATAGCGCCATGCGCGAGAAGTTTGCTCGAGCTTGGGGTGTGGAAAATTTACCAGATAAAGTTGGCCATACAGCTACGACGGCAATGGATGCGGCAGGAGATCAATTAAAAGCATTTTACATTATGGGTGAAAATCCAGTTATTTCCGATCCTGACCAAAATCATGTTAAGCATGCTCTGGGTAAATTAGATTTTTTAGTAGTGCAAGATATATTTTTAACACCAACTTGTGAGTTTGCACACGTGGTTTTACCAGCTGTAAGCTTTGCGGAAAAAGATGGGACTTTTACCAATACGGAACGGCGGGTGCAACGGGTGCACAAGGCAATTGAACCAATTGGTGAGGCTCGGGCTGACTGGGAAATTTTATGTGCAATTGCCGAAAAACTCGGTAGCAAAAATATGTACTATCAGAACCCTGTTGCAATTATGGATGAAATTGCAAAGCTGACACCAAGTTATGGCGGCATTAATTACAGCCGTCTTGATCAATCCGGATTACAATGGCCGTGTCCCACAGTTGATCATCCTGGGACTCCCATATTGCACACTGAGAAATTTACTCGCGGGTTAGGTAAATTTATGCCTGCTGAATATTTTCCTTTAGCAGAAATGCCTGATGCGGAGTATCCATTATTGCTTTCAACTGGACGCTGCTATTTTCATTATCATACTGGAACAATGACTAGGCGTACGCGTTTACTTGACCGGGAAGAAAGATTTCCTTATGTTGAAATCAACCCAGAAAATGCTAAAGAATTACAAATTCGTGATCGTGATTGGGTTTTGGTAACCACGCGTCGCGGTGAAATTAAAGTAATGGCTCGCGTAACTGATATTTTGCCGTCAGGAGTAATTTTTATCCCCTTTCATTTTGAAGAGGCTCCGGCAAACGCGCTGACAATTAATGCACGCGATGCAATTGCGCAAATCCCAGAATATAAGGGCTGTGCTGCAAAAATGAGAAAGTTTATACAAGCAGACTGAATAGTTATAATAAATTTATGTTAAAAGCATACACTACTAAAGAATTACAAGATTTTTTTCAGCTCCTTGAAGCTGAATATGATGTACAAATACCGATCAAGCTGCATGATAATACCCGTACCTTAGGTAAAATTGGTGAGGGTGAAATGGCGTTGCTCGGCGGTGTTTTGCCGATGAAACCTACCGGTGTATTTGCACCCTATCAGGAAGTGATTTTAACTTTCGAAGGCGAAGAAATAAAATTACCCCGGGCGCCCAAACCGATATTTGTGGTTGGTTTTACCGCTGCAGATGCTGCTTGTTTAGAATTTATTGATCGTTTTTATCAAAAAAACTTTGCTGATGGTCCATATTTAGCAAAGCGTAATAATTCAGTGATTGTTTGTATTACCGGAAAATGTGGAGTTGATGGGACGTTATTACCAATAGCGGGAAGCAATTGTGACCTAGAATTAATTTATGATGGCGAAAAATTTATCGCCCTTGCCTATTCTGATATTGGTAAAAAACTAACCAACAGAGTTTTTGGTGGGACTGAAGTGGCAGATGATAAAATTGCAAAATTAAAAGAAGCAGCAGAAAAATTATCCAACAGTGAAACCGAAATGTTACAGGCGGCGTCCAAATTAATTTTAGAAAATAAAGTTCCAGAATATTTTTGGCAAAAAATTTCTAATCGTTGCATTACATGCACGGGATGTACTTTGGTTTGCCCTACTTGTACTTGCTTTGATGTGTTTGACAGGAAAACTAGTTCTGACCAAAAAACTGAAAGAGTGCGCATACGCGATTCGTGCCAACTTGGCGGTTTTATGTACGAAGCTAGTGGTCACAATCCCATGGGAAAAGAATTCCAAAGAACGCGTCGCCGCATTCATCACAAATTGGCGGCAGATGTTATCCGCTTTGGTCACATCACTTGTTTTAATTGTGGTCGCTGCGACCAGGTTTGTCCATCAAACATAGGTATCAAGAGCGTGTGCCGGGAGATGGTTTCTGAATTTGGTTAATAATAAAACAATTGCCGCCGCAATTTTGGCTGGAGGTAAGGCCAGTCGCTTAAATGGCATAGCCAAGGGTAATATTGTAATAAAAAAATATGCAACAACAATAATTACGCATGCCATAAAAGAACTGCAAGAAAGTAGGATTGAACAAATAATTATCTCGGCAAACGAAGATGCTTCTTATATAAATTACGGATTACCAATTGTTAAAGATAGATGCGACAATTGTGGACCTTTTGCTGGAATTGAAAGTTCTTTAAAATATTACCAGAGCCGGGCAGATGCTGTGTTATTTTTGCCTTGTGATCTACCAAATATTTCCACCAAAGAAACAACGGCATTAATAAATTTTTACTTAGAAGCAAAATGTAAAGTGGTATTTGCTGCTGCATCAGGCAATAAACACACACTTTGTGCAATTGTAGATGTTAGTTGTTTACCAGAAATAACTGCGGCGATTAATAGGAATATTAAAAAAATTATATTAGTTTGGCAGCCTCTTGGTGCCAAAGCTTTAGAATTTGCCAATACAGATGCTTTTGTTAATATCAACACATCTGATGATTTAAAACTTTTTACAGAGCCGGGTTTTTTATGATTCCACTTAATGAAGCTTTTGCTATTCTCGATCAAAAAATAAAGCCAAAAGATTTTCCTACTACTGTTTTAAAAGTCAAAGATGCGCTTGGCAGAATTGTTGCACAAGATCAAAAATCGCAATTCGATATTCCACAATTTAATCGTGCAGCGATGGATGGCTATGCGGTTATTAAAAACGAAACCAATAATGAATTACAAATATTAGAAACAATTGCTGCCGGCAAAAGTGCGACAAAAAAACTGCAATTTGGAACAACTATTAAAATAATGACTGGAGCTCCAGTACCGCCAGATGCGGAAAAAATAATACCATTTGAGCTAACTACCGCGCTGGCCTGCAATAAGGTTAAAATTGTAGCTCAAGATAAAAATATAAATATCTCACCGCAAGGGGAGGACTTAAAGTGTGGGGATTTAATAATTAAAGCCGGAACCAAAATCGGCCCAGTTGCAATTGCAAGTTTAGTTATGTGTGGTATTAATGAGCTCAGGGTTTATCAACAACCCAAAGTTATAATTATTTCTACCGGCGATGAAATTGTGGATATAGCCACTAAACTAGAGCTTGGAAAAATCATGAATTGCAACGAGCCGATGTTAAATGCTTTATGCATGCAACATGGGTTAGAAGTGGTGGCGAGTATTACAGTTCCAGATGATTCTGCACTGACTGTAAAAACCTTGTGCGAAGCTGCTAGCCAGGCAGATTTTATAATTTTGTCAGGAGGAGTTTCCCAAGGGGAATTTGATTATGTAGGAGCAGCAATGAAAGAAATTGGTTTTACCCTACATTTTAATAGGGTTGCGCTCAAACCAGGTAAGCCAACAACTTTTGCGACATGTAATGATAAATTAATTTTTGGCTTGCCCGGGAATCCAGCCGCAGTATTTTTAACTTTCCATTTGTTTGTTTTACGTGCATTACGACATTTCTTAAATATTGCTGAAATTAATAACTATCTTTCATTGCCGTTAGCCAGCAACTTTAAACGTAAAAATATCCAGCGCACCGAGTTCATTCCGTGTGTTTTAAATAGCGATGGTAGTTTACAACCGCTAGAATTTCATGGTTCAGCACATATTGTGGCTTTGATGTTGTGTAATGGTTTTTTTATTATTGAGCAAAATATTGCCGTATTAAAGGCTGGGGATCGCGTAAAATTTTTACCAATAGGAGTTTAAAACTATGCAAGGTTTAATAGTTTCTACTAACCTTTCTACAAAAAAAGGCGAGCAAAAATCACCGGTTCAAGGAATTGTGATCGATAAAAATGGTGTAGTCGGTGATGCGCATGCGGGTCCTGGTATGAGACAAGTTAGTATACTTGGACAAGAAAGCCTGGATCGTTTTAATTCACGTACGGGCAAAAATATACAAGCAGGAGCATTTGGTGAAAATTTGACCATTAGCGGAATTGATTTATGTGGTATTGCAGTATTGGATCGCCTTAAAATTGGTAAAGCGGTTCTTGAAATTACGCAAATAGGCAAAAAATGTCATGGCAATGTCTGTGCAATCTATCGTGAAGTTGGTCAGTGCGCTATGCCCAAAGAAGGGGTGTTTGCTCGAGTAATAAGTGGTGGAAAAATTC
This sequence comes from Gammaproteobacteria bacterium, assembly GCA_964213355.1. GTDB lineage: Bacteria > Pseudomonadota > Gammaproteobacteria > UBA9339 > UBA9339 > JBAXAM01. Next base: position 15,150 of record CAXOVY010000007.1, on the reverse strand, counting down.
AGACAAACGATAAAATTCGCCATTTACTATGTGATTTACAAATTTTAATTATCACTTTAAGTGATCGTGCCGCAGCTGGTGTTTATGAAGATCGTTCTGGACCTTTAGCTTATGAATTAATTGAGAAATTTTTTAGTGAAAAACGTTGGCATATAAAAATCTCGAGGATTATTATTCCTGATGATGCTAAAAAACTCGAGAAAATTTTAACCCAAGGGATTACTAAAAATATAGATATTATGTTTACGCTGGGTGGAACTGGAATTGGTCCTCGGGATATCACTCCCGAAGTTGTTACTAAGGTGAGTAAAAAAATCATTCCGGGAATTATGGAAAATATTCGGCTGAAGTATGGCACACAAAAACCCGCAGCTTTATTAAGCCGCAGCGTTGCTGGTACTAACAAAACTACGCAACTTTATGCACTGCCCGGAAGTGTTAAAGCCATAGCTGAATACCTTCCCGAAATTTTCCAAAACTTAGAACATATAATTTACATGATGCATGCAATTGATGCGCATGAGAAAATGCAGTAATCCAATGAATAAAAATTCTTTAGAATTAGCAACAAAACAGATCGAATTTCGCAGTATCAAGCAAAGCTCAAATACCAACGAAGTTGCCTCTGTAATTGTCGAACAACCAATAGAAGTATTAGTCAACGCAAAAAAACGGATAATTTTGTTTGCAACCCCAACCAACATCGAGGCATTAGTGGTAGGATTGCTTTTTTCTCTGAAAATAATAGAAAATGCCGCTGATATTATTTCTCTTGAAATTGCAGAAAAGGATTTATTGCAGGTGGCAGTACAGGTAAAGAAAAAAGACTTCGAGTTTAATTTACAAGATACAGTTATCAGCAGCTCTCAAGGGGTCAGTAATATAATGAGCACAAATAAATGGTCTAAGAGCATTATTCCTGTTCCTAACAAAATTCGTGTAGATGGTGATCTTCTAACTGGGGTGATGAAAAAACTTCATGACCTTCAAAAAGTTTATTTAATGTCTAGGGGAGCACATGCCGCTGGTATTTTTAATGATGCTGGAGAAATCATTGCGTTTACTGAAGATGTTGGTCGACACAATGCTTTAGACAAAGTAATTGGCCAGTGTTTATTGGCCTCACAAAGTTTCGAACGTTGTGGTGTGGTATTAACTAGCCGTATCAGTTTTGAAATGGTTGCCAAATCAGCTCGCGCTGGATTAGAACTAATTCTTGCCATTTCCGCGCCCACGACACTCGCAATCGCCATGTCTCAAAAATGGAGCATTACATTATGTGGATCGGTGCGTGATGAAGCGATAAATGTTTATACATATCCAACAAGGATTATTTAACCATATAGGCCATTTTTTAATTTTATAATTCTAGTTGCAACATTTTCTAACCATTTTCTGTCATGACTTGCGACGATGAAAGTAGTCTTTTTTGTTGCAGCAAGATCGTTCCATTGTAAAATAGTCATGTGCGGACATTTTTTTCTCCACGTTTTATGCTATTATGTTACCAATTTCTTTTTAAGTAGTTTAAGTAGTTTAAGTAGTTTAAGTAGTTTAAGTTTTTGTAGCATATTTCATGATCAATGATATAGAAAAACTCTCGCAAATGTTATGTCTGAATTTCGAAGGATCGAAAAGCAATAATTTTTTTACCGATTTTCCTTTGCAGGTTCCGACGAGTTTTGCTGCGCGTATTAAGCCAGGTGATATTAGTGATCCTTTATTGTTACAAATTTTGCCGCAGGAACTTGAGTTGCAAGAGGTTCAAGATTTTGTTATAGATCCGCTGGCAGAAGAAGAAAACTCTCCGGTTTTGGGGGTGGTTCGTAAATATCCCGATCGTGTTTTATTGCAAGTTACTGACGTCTGCGCAATGAATTGTCGTTTTTGTTTTCGGCGTTATGCGGGTAACAAAATTTCTGATTGGCAAAAAGTATTTACCTATCTTAAAAATGATCCTGTTATAAGCGAAGTAGTTTTAAGTGGTGGTGACCCATTGATGTTAGCTGCAAGTGAGCTGGCCGAAATTATCCAGCAGCTTGCCCAAATACCCCACATTAAACGTTTGCGGATTCATAGCCGCGTGCCAATCGTAATGCCGGAGAAATCAATCCTCAAGTTAACTCAAACACGTTTGCCTATTGTCTTAGTAGTGCATTGTAATCATCCGAATGAGATTGATGAAAGTGTGACGCGAGCTCTCAGTGCGCTTAGGCAAACAGGAGTAACTCTTTTTAATCAGTCTGTGTTACTCCGAGGTATTAATGATAATGTTGAAATTTTAATTTCTCTGAGTGAGAAATTATTTGGGGTAGGAGTTTTGCCTTATTATTTGCATATGTTGGACAAGGTCAAAGGTGCGGCTCATTTTTACGTCGAGACCAATCGAGCTAAACAAATTTATCTTGAAATGCAAACAAAACTACCAGGTTATTTGGTTCCAAAACTAGTTGTTGAAATTCAAAACAGAAAAATATATGTCTAATACTACCAATGCTAATGCTAGTTGGCACGCTTTAAGTGTCGAAGAAGTTTTAAGTAAATTGGCAACTAATTTGCACGCTGGTTTGATAGCTTCTGAAGTTTTAATACGGCAGGAAATTTATGGGTTTAATCGATGCATTACACGGAAACCAGAAAGCATATTTTGGCGTTTTTTGCGGCAATTTAATAATGTTTTAGTCTATATTTTACTTGTTTCAGCAATGATAACTGTTTGTTTGGCGCAATGGGTTGATGCTAGTGTTATTTTGGGGGTGGTAGTTCTCAATGCTGTTTTTGGGTTCATACAGGAAGGTAAAGCCCAAAAAGCTCTTGAGGCAATTCGTGCTATGCTCGCACCAACAACGCAAGTAATTCGTGATGGTCAGAGAATCGTTATTCCGACAATTGAACTTGTTCCTGGCGATGTGGTGGTGATTCATCGTGGCGATAAAATACCTGCTGATTTACGCGCGGGCGAAGCTAAAAACCTACAGGCTCAAGAATCAATTTTAACTGGTGAGTCACTTCCAGTTGATAAACAAGTAACGCCGGTCATAGAAAATACGTTGCTTGGTGAGCGATATTCTATGCTCTATAGTGGTACTTTAGTAACTACCGGTCGAGGCTTGGGTATCGTAGTTGCAACTGGTAGTAACACCGAGGTTGGTAAAATTAGCACATTGCTTGCCCGTGTTAAATCGGTAGATACTCCTTTGCTACATCAGATGAATGTTTTTGGGCATTGGCTAACTGCTCTAATTGTTGCAATTGGAGCTATAGTCTTTGCGGTTGGCGCCTTAGTTTGGCACGACTCTAGCGCATCAATGTTTATGGCAGTTGTTAGTTTAATTGTTGCCGCGGTGCCCGAAGGATTGCCGCCGATAATGACAATTATTTTAGCAATTGGCATCGCGCGCATGGCTAAGCAAAATGCAATAGTTAGGCGTATGCCCGCAGTAGAAACTATGGGTGCAGTAACAACAATTTGTACTGACAAAACTGGAACACTTACTGGAAACGAACTTACGGCACAGTTTATAGTTACCACGCAACAGCAATACCTGAATGATGATGAAACAATTGCTGATCATCCTGACTTAGAAGCGGCAATTATTGGTGGGATTTTATGTAATGAAGCAGAATTATATCCCCACGATAGTAGCTATAAAGCTAGAGGCAATCCAATTGATGTGGCGTTGATGATGCTCGGATTACAGGCTAAATTTGATGTGCATTTATGGCAACAAAAACTTCCGTGTACTGATCTTATTCCTTATGAAACCGAGCACAAGTTTATGGCGACATTACACCATGATCACGCGGGTCTGGGATTTATTTATATCAAAGGAGCGCCAGAAATTATATTAAAAAAATGTAGAACCCAGGCTGCTTGTGGCGCAGTAGTGCCGCTTGATACCATTTATTGGCAACAAGCAATTGAGCACCTAACTCGTGAGGGACAAAGGGTAATTGCTATTGCCTATAAAACTGCGGCGAAGGAAAAACGTGATTTACTGTTTGATGATGTTAATGATGATTTAATCTTAGTAGCTTTATTTGGTTTGATTGATCCACCACGTCCAGAAGCAATTCTTGCAGTTAAAGAATGTCAGCATGCGGGTATTAAAGTTAAAATGATTACTGGTGATCATGCCATGACTGCTGAAGCTATTGCTGAGCAAGTCGGTATAATTGACTGTAAGGTTTTAACTGGTGATGAGCTTGATGCTATGTCCGATGAAGAATTGGCGGAGGTTGCACCAAGAATTAATGTTTATGCACGCACGGCACCACAACATAAATTACGTTTGGTGAAAGCGCTACAGTCTCAAGGCGAAATTGTTGCTATGACTGGTGATGGTGTTAATGATGCCCCCGCGCTGAAACAGGCTGATATAGGTGTTGCGATGGGGCACAAGGGTGCTGATATTGCCAAAGAATCATCAGACATGGTACTTGCTGATGATGATTTTGCTACAATTGTGCACGCTGTTAGTGAAGGTCGTACGATCTATGATAATTTGCAAAAGGCAATAATTTTTATTTTACCGACGAGTTTTGCGCAAGCATTTGTAGTGATTATTGCAATTTTATTTAAATTGATACTACCAATTACCGCAGTACAGATTTTATGGGTAAATATGATTACGGCGGTGACACTATCGCTGGCTTTAGGGTTTGAGCCGGCAGAACATGATGTCATGTATCGTCGGCCGCGCAATTCAAATACGCCATTATTATCTTGGTTTTTAATCGGGCGGTCATTCTTTGTTTCATTGTTTTTGGGGGCTAGTGTTTTTGGTTTATTTTTACTACATAATAAGACTGCCGATTTGGTGATGGCGCGTACGATTGCAGTAAATATGTTAGTCTTTGGTGAAATAGTTTATTTGATTAATTGTCGTAATCTTAAAAATTCCTCACTACATCTAAAGGCTTTTTTCGGTAGTTTCCCAGTCTTATTGTCAATTACAGTAGTTGTGTTTTTCCAACTATTGTTTACTTATATGCCTTTAATGCAGCACTTTTTTGGTACGACTGCCATTGGCTTAATACATTGGAGCTATATTATCACGGTAGCAGCAGTCTTTTTTGGTTTTGTTGAATTGGAGAAGTTTTTACTGCGTCAAGCCGAGCGGCGGTAAGAACCTGAGTATAGCCAATTGTCGCTTTTAGACTTATGGTTAATCAAATTTTTCGTCTTCGGCAAATAGGCAGTGTATCTCATCTTCAGCGACAAAATAATATGGGTTCGGTAACTTAAATGCGCATTGTATGTTTTCTCCGGCTAAATCACTGAGTTGATCGCCGATATTACCTATAATGTCATATCCTTTAGAGCGTAATAATTTTCTAGTGCCAGATTTAAATGGTGTTATTGATTTGTAGTGATAGTCATCTGGGCGTAGATACAATCCATCCCAGTTTTTGTAGCCTGCAGCCTGGAGGCTTCTAACTGTAGCAGCGCGCCAAGCTTCATGTCTTCCAGAGATAAAAAACACGGCAACGTCATGGTTTTTAGCAAAATTGTATAAGCTTAAAGTGGCTTGGATTGCTGGTGGATTTGTTTTTTCCATAATAAATTCTATTTCTTTCGGTGTGAGATCAAAGCTTAATACACGTTCATAATAGTATAGTGATAACGATGTATCATCTATATCTAATACAAGAGCTGGTTTTTTACCGTCATGTATATTGTGAATTTGTTGTACCAAGCACTTCTTAGCATGGAAAATTACATGGTTGATATCGTGATCGTAGCGACCCGAATCATGGTATTGGACGAGTTTTCGTTTTAAAAAATAAGGTGTTAGATGTTCTGCGGCTTGGGTAGTTGCTGCGAAGAAAAATAAACAAAAAATTATAATAATTGATTTGTTCATCGTGATTATTCCTTATATCAGGGTTGCTTCGTGTTATATAACTTTTATCCTTGCAACTCGGTGCTTACCAACTTGGTAAACATGTTCAGTTCCTTTGCAGACACGCATGCTAAAATCTTCAATTTTTTGGCCATCAATTCTAATCCCACCTTGTTTGATTAGACGTATTGCTTCGGAAGTGCTTGCTGTCAAGCCCGCTTGTTTTAATAAATTGCTCAATGGAATTTCCTTGGTTTCTATATTGATGATGATGGGTTTAATATTTTCTGGGATGGCGCCCCGCTGAAAACGTGCGGTGAATTCTTCATGAGCTTTTAAAGCAGCAGTTTTGCTATGAAAGCGTTCGACAATTTCTAGGGCAAGTTTGATTTTAATGTCACGTGGGTTTGTTAATCCAGATTTTGTTTCTTCATTCCAGTTATTAATTTCTGTCATAGAGCGGAAGGTTAGAAGTTCAAAATAACGCCACATTAGTTCATCAGAAATAGACATTAACTTACCGAACATTTCTTGTGGTGGTTCATTAATGCCAATATAATTTCCTAAAGATTTAGACATTTTTTGAACGCCATCGAGTCCTTCTAGCAAGGGAGTCATTATGACAACTTGCGGCGCTTGACCGAAGTGTTTTTGTAGTTCACGTCCCATGAGCAAGTTAAATTTTTGATCACTGCCACCAAGCTCAATATCTGCTTTAATTACAACAGAATCATATCCTACTAAGAGAGGGTAGAGAAATTCATGAATCGCAATGGGCTTGTTTTCATGGTAGCGCTTACTAAAATCATCGCGTTCAAGCATGCGTGCTACGGTATAAGTGGAAGCTAATTTAATAATATCGATGGGCGAAAGTTTTTGAAGCCACTCGGAGTTAAATACAATTTTTGTTTTTTTGGGATCAAGAATTTTAAAGACTTGTTCCTTATAAGTTTGAACGTTGGCTCCAACCTCTTCTTTGCTAAGCGGTGGACGGGTTACGTTTTTGCCACTTGGGTCGCCGATCATTGCAGTAAAATCACCAATTAAAAAGGTAACTTCATGACCCAAATCTTGAAACTGCCGCATTTTATTGATTAACACTGTGTGGCCAAGATGTAAATCTGGAGCAGTTGGATCAAAACCAGCTTTGATCTTAAGTGATTTCCCCGAGTGTAAGCGTTCCTTCAGTTCTGACTCCAATAAGATTTCTGTAACACCACGCTTGATAGTTGTCATAGTAGAGTCTTTTATTGTCATGAGAAATCCCTCAAATTTTCATACTTGGTAGTAGGTTAAAGCTTGCCAGGATAGACAATGTAAGCAGGATAATGCCAATTATGAGTACTGTTACAAATAACGCATTACCACCGGGCATGCGATATGTTGATTTTAGGTTTGGGTTTTTGCGTAAACGATAGACCATTAGTGCTGGCAAAATAATCACGAGAATTGCCACGGATGTAGCGGCACAAATTACTGCCTTTTCAAATCCTTTGGGACGGAGTAAGGCGAACAGAAGTGGTGGAATAAAAGTCAAGCATGCTGTTTGGAAGCGGCCAAATCTAGTGTTGGGACGTTTAAACCCATCGGCTAGAAAATCGAACAATCCAAGAGTCACACCCAAAAATGAAGTTGTCATTGCAACATTGGTAAAGCCGTAGACGAAGCTAGTAATCAACTTATTGTTAAGAATCACTGTCATAATTCTTGTAAGTTCGCCGATTGAACCTGAATTTTGTCCCCAGCTGGTAAAACTGTTATCTCCAGTTAGTGGTATTGTGCCCAAAGTTGCTGCAAGCCACAGTAAATACACTACTAGAGAGCAAGTTGCTCCCACAATAACAATCCACTTTAACTCCCTTGATTTTTCACCAATATAAATTCTCAAACTTGGAAGGACAAATTGATACGTAAAAGCGGTAAGAAAAGTGGGCGCTGCGACCCAAAGGTATTTCGCTTGTTCAGTGCCTTGTCCAGCGATTAGTTTATTTACATCGATATGAGGCATGATTAATGTTATGGCGGCAATTAACAAAAAACCTTTTAAGCTCAATAAACCACGGTTAAAGAAGTCAACAGCTTTGGTGCTCCAAAGTACGGCTACACCCAAGATAAGGGTGAATGGTATTGCTATACTCCAGTTTGGTGCTGTAGTGCCAAATATAGGCGTTAGCGTAGTGGTAATTGTATCTGATGCCCCGGCTATGTATGCTACAGTTATAACATAAAGCAGAGACAGATAGGATATCCAAGTAATAACTTTGCCAAAAATCCCAATAGTTTGTTCCGCCATCGTATTATAGCTGCAAGCGTGTGCTGGAAAGGCCAAGTTTACTTCAATAATCATTAACGATGTGATTATTGATAGAGCCCACATAAATAACATAAGAATTGATGCAAAGGTAAATCCGGCTGCGGCGCTTGCCGTTGGTAGGGCAAGCGTACCAGCACCAATTGTAGTGCCGATCAATATCATAGTGCAGCCCACAAATTTATTGGTATTCATAGGTTTTTTTCCAAAAGATTTTTAGGGTTCATCCCGATTGTATGTAATTATTATAAAGTTCACAACCTTTTAAAACTTAAGCTATGCTTAAGGGTAGAAATTAATGCTTTTGAGTTATTCGAGCTGAAGCGGAGCGACATGATTTATTTTGAAAATCATTGTGTTTTTTGTTATTAATCAGAGTGCTGTGATAAAAAGGGTTTTCCGTAATACGAGACATAACTAAAATCAGTAACTAAAGAATTTAATTTTATGATATTATAATGTTGGCAATTGATAACGCTATATAAGGCTAATTGATGATGAGTTCTCCACACAGTTTTCATATTCCAGTTATGGGTACTGGGTTTACGATAGACACACCATTGTTGGTATCGAAATATGGGATTTCTTCGGTTGTTTCTTTGGTCGATGATGTTTTGATTGAACAAGTGCGCAAGTTCTGGTGTGAAAAAACGGGCGAAATATACGAGCCAATTGATCCACAAGACAAAGATGTGCGTGCAAAACGTATTACTGCATATTTAAACTTAATGCAAAGATTAATTGAGCAGCAAATAACTCAGCTTAAAACTTGCTCCTTTGAACCAAATAGTGAAATTACGCACTATTTTGAAATGCTACCTGATAACCAATTAAAGCGACTATATATGGATATGCTTGCAGAAAAAAATAGCGCTAAAAAACTTGAGTTACAAGACCAACTACGCCAAGCAGTAACGGCGGGTAGCATAGATGTGAATATCATGACCAAGCTTGATTGCCAAAATTATCATAATGGAGAGGTGTTGCCCTATGAGTTTTGTGACGCAGCGGCAGCGCTTCGTGGCTATGCTAATAGTAATTTAAGTTCTACGGTGGTTTTATCTGCTGGTTTTAATCCGCATTTGTACGGCTATATAGCTAAGTTTGATGATTTTTTTCCAGATGAAAATGCCGAGATAAAGAAGAAGATTTGTTTGAAAGTTAGCGATTATCGTTCGGCTGCAGTTCAGGGAAAGTATCTAGCCAAACATGGATTATGGGTTTCTGAATATCGTATCGAGTCACCATTAAATTGTGGTGGGCATGCATTTATTAATGATGGTCAATTACTGGGGCCAATTTTGTTAGAGTTTAAACAGCGCAAAAATGAGTTGGCAGAAACATTGCATGGATTTTATAAAAATGCGTTGGCAAGTATTAAAAAATTATGCGCTGAGCATCCGCAAAAAGTAAGAATTACTGCCCAAGGTGGCGTTGGTGTTAGTAGCGAACACGAGCTGCTAATTAAACACTATGATGTAGATGCTGTTGGTTGGGGTACGCCATTTTTATTGGTTCCTGAGGCGACTAATGTGGACGCTATAACTTTAGGAAAACTAATAAATGCTGAAGATAAGGATGTTTTTTTGAGTGCGAGCTCACCTTTGGGTGTTCCATTTTGGAATTTAAGAAATTCTGTAAGTGAAGAGATGCGATGCGCGCGCATTAAAAATCGAGCACCAGGTAGCTTTTGTGTAAAGGGTTATACCAGGTTTAATCGGGAGTTTACTGAAAAACCAATTTGCAAAGCTTCGCGGGAATATCAAAAGCTTAAATTGCAGGAGCTTGCAAAAAGTGATTTGCCCGTTGAACAACTAGAGGCGCTTAGAGAGGATATTTTAAATAAATCTTGTATTTGTAATGAGCTCGGTGGTGTGGTATTGATCAAAAATAATATTGATACCAAAGTGGCTCCCGCCGTTTGTCCTGGTCCTAATATTGTAAATTTCAAAAAATTGGTAACCTTGAAAGAGATGGTTGACCACATTTATGGTCGTTGTTCATTGCTAGTCAATAATGAGCGTCCCCATATGTTTATTCGTGAAATTCAATTACAAATAAATTATTTGTTTAACGAAATAAAAAACGCATCAGTTGGTTTGCCAGCAAGATCACAGCAAAAATTAATCGAAGTCAAAGAAAACCTAAGAAGCGGTATTGAATATTATCAAAAATTTGCCAAAGAATCTCTTGTTGAGCAGCGTGATAATTTTTTGTTGGCGTTGCGCGAATTGCAAAATGAAATAGATAGCATTTGTTTTGACAGTGTAGCTGGGTAAAAGTAAATTTTTAGTTCAAATGTATGGTGATGTTCGGAAATATTTATTAGTATCTTGGCTGAGTTAAGTAAGAGTTTTAGCAATACTTATCATTTTTTTTGCTTTAAAGCTTCCACTATAAACGTATCTAAGTTTCCATCGAGGACCGGTTGAGTATTGCGAGTTTCCATGCCAGTGCGCAGATCTTTGATGCGCGAATCGTCTAGGACATAAGAGCGAATCTGGCTACCCCAGGTTATTTCTAATTTTACTGATTCAAGGGCTTCATGCGCAGCTTGTTGCTTGCGTAATTCTAGTTCATACATCCGAGCGCGCAGCTGTTTCATAGCTTGAGCGCGATTTTGGTGTTGCGAACGTTCGCTTTGACATTGGACAATAATTCCAGTTGGATTGTGTTTAATACGAATAGCAGAATCGGTTTTGTTTACATGTTGTCCGCCAGCGCCTTGGGCGCGATAAGTATCGATGCGAAGATCTGCTGGATTGATTTCAATTTCAATGCTTTCATCTATTTCAGGATAAACAAAAACTGAGGCAAATGAAGTGTGGCGTTTGTGATTGGCATCAAAGGGAGATTTTCGAACTAGGCGATGAACGCCGGTTTCAGTGCGAAGCCAGCCATAAGCATAATCTCCAACAAATTTAATAGTGGCGCTTTTTATTCCGGCTACATCTCCAGCTGATACTTCAATCAATTGAGGGTTAAGCTTATGTTGATCACCAAAGCGTAAATACATACGCAGTATCATTTCGGCCCAATCTTGTGCTTCAGTTCCGCCTGATCCTGATTGAATATCCAGGTAGGCATTATGCTTGTCCATTGGGTTTGAGAACATTCTCTGAAATTCCATGGTTTCAATTTGATCGGATAGCTTTGCAATATCTGGCTCAAGCTCGAGAATGGTTTGCTCATCGTTTTCGTCTATAGCAAGTTGCAACAAATCCTTCATATCTGCCAGTTCGTTCGTCATAGTGTTTATTTGTTTTACACCGGTTTCTAGTTGCGAACGTTCTTTGCTTAGAGCTTGTGTTTTTTGTGGATCGTTCCAAATTTTTGGGTCTTCTAAAGCTCCAAGAATTTCAGTTAAGCGTTTATTTTTATTGTCGTAGTCAAAGATACCCCCTAAGATCGTCTAGACGTCTTTGGAGGTCGGGAAGAGTGTTTAGTAATGTGTTGATATCTACCATGCGCTGCGTAAATTACAGCACTTAAAAACCTCTGTCCAGTGTAGTAAGTAATATTTAAATAAAAATCACATTGAGTTTTTGATGGTTTTTGGTAGAATGCTCCGTTCCTAGATGCTAATTTTTGTGAGGAATGGTTTTGAGGCATCATATAGTAAATATATACAGAAAGGCAAAAGACGCCGGATTTCATCGTGATCCCAGAGTGATTTGTTGCCTCATAGCTATGTTGATGTTTGTGGTCGGTTTGCTTGTTGGGGCTAATTGTTTTAAAAAGGATAATACCAGTTCTCAAGTTGTAGTAGCTCCAGCTGTAGTCGATCAGCCACAATTGCAGGAGCAACTTCACTTTCGACCCCAATCCCGAACCCAACCTTCGCTCCAGACTTTACCTCCGCCTGTGACTGCTAGTAAAGCTGCCGCGCCGTCATTACCTATTAATAACACAAAATTGGCAACAGTTACAGTTAGGCATAAAGATAGTTTAGCAAAAATTTTTAAGCGTAACGATATTGATGTTAAAGATGCAAAAGCCATTCTTGCTTTGAAGCAGGCCAAGGCATTAAGAGATTTGCGTGCTGGGAAAAAGATAACCTTAACTATCGAAAAATCAACCGCCGAAAAAGATAAAACTAAAACTAGCGCAAAATTAAAACAGCTGGTTTATGTGATTGATGAACTGAATACTTTAACTGTTATTTCTCGTCATGGTTGGCATGCTCAAATAAAGCATATTGAGCCGACTGTTAAATTAAGCTATGCAGCAGTAACTGTTCAGGGTTCGGTTTATGTTGCTGCTAACAAAAAGGGAATTCCTCGCAAAATAGTAGCGCAATTATCGAATATTTTTAGCAAAAAGGCTGATTTTAAAAAGATGTGCAAAGGTGATCGTTTTGCTGTGTTCTACAAAGAGTATGCTGTTAATGGTAAGATAATTAAAGAAGGAGAAGTTGTTGCTGCTGAGGTTTCACATGGCGGTCAATTGCATCGTATGATTGCTTTTACTGATCCCAAGGGCATCACAGATTACTATACTCCACAAGGGTATAATTCTAGTCCGCCATTCGCGCGTTTGCCAATAGAAAACTACAGTCATATCGGCTCACGATTTTCTTTCGATAGACAGCATCCAATACTTGGATATAGACGTCCGCATTTAGGTGTTGATTTTTCCGCGCCACATGGCACCCCGATAAAGGCTACTAGTAATGGTAGAGTCGAATTTGTTGGGAATAAGGATGGTTACGGTCGCAAGATAATAATTCAGCGCGGTGTATACAAGACTTTGTACGCGCATTTGTCTAGCTTCGCAAACAATATTCGTCCCGGTAGTTATGTTAGCAAGGGGGAAACTATTGGTTACGTCGGGCAAAGTGGTTTAGCGACAGGACCGCATTTGCATTATGAATTTCATATAAATGGTACTCCTCATGATCCGTTAAAAGTTAAATTGCCTGAAGGGGAAATGATCCCGCCAGAGTATCGTAAGAAGTTTTTTGCCTTAGCAAAGAGCATGCTCGCGCAGTTAGATATGCATCGTAATGACCATCGAATGCTTGCAGTAAACGAAGTTTACGAGTCTAAAATTTTCTCATAAATATAAAAAACACTGCTATAATGATTTTGCGTTACTTTTTGCAAAGAAATGTTTGTTATAAAATAAAAAATCTTTTCTCAATATTTTAAAGTTTTATTGTTAATCGGTTGATTGTAAAACAATAAACAACGTGAAGATTTTTTTTAAAAGTTGTTGACTTAAGTTGGTAAATCAGTAGAATGCACCGTCTTGCCTGCCAGTGCAGGATTGCTCTTTAAAATCTATAAATACGAAAAACAATTTGTGTGGGTACTCGTGATGATACGTTTTACGAACAAAAATTATCGTTATGAGTGACCTGAACAATTCCAAAAGAATTATACAGTAATTCATTTCGAGCCAAAATTTTGTGGGGTTGACATAGAACTTGTTCTAAGTCAATTTGCACAATACAAGCTTTTAAATTGAAGAGTTTGATCCTGGCTCAGATTGAACGCTGGCGGCATGCCTAACACATGCAAGTCGAACGCGAAAGAGGGGCAACTCTCGAGTAGAGTGGCGGACGGGTGAGTAATACGTAGGAATCTGCCCTAGAGTGGGGGATAACCTGTCGAAAGACGGGCTAATACCGCATAATCTCTAAGGAGCAAAGGTGGCTAGCAATAGCCTTCGCTTTAGGATGAGCCTACGTCGGATTAGCTAGTTGGTAGGGTAATGGCCTACCAAGGCGACAATCCGTAGCTGGTCTGAGAGGACGATCAGCCACACTGGAACTGAGACACGGTCCAGACTCCTACGGGAGGCAGCAGTGGGGAATATTGGACAATGGGGGAAACCCTGATCCAGCAATGCCGCGTGTGCGATGAAGGCCTGCGGGTTGTAAAGCACTTTCGTTGGGGAAGAAATGCTCAAAGATAATACATTTGAGAGCTGACGTTACCCAAAGAAGAAGCACCGGCAAACTCTGTGCCAGCAGCCGCGGTAATACAGAGGGTGCAAGCGTTAATCGGAGTTACTGGGCGTAAAGGGCGCGTAGGCTGGTATTTAAGTCGATTGTGAAATCCCTGGGCTTAACCTAGGAATTGCAGTCGATACTGAATACCTTGAGTATGGTAGAGGAAAGTGGAATTCTCGGTGTAGTGGTTAAATACGTAGATATCGAGAAGAACACCGGTGGCGAAGGCGACTTTCTGGACCAATACTGACGCTGAGGCGCGAAAGCGTGGGGAGCAAACAGGATTAGATACCCTGGTAGTCCACGCTGTAAACGATGAGAACTAGATGTTGCCTGGTTTATGCTAGGCAGTATCGCAGCTAACGCATTAAGTTCTCCGCCTGGGGAGTACGATCGCAAGATTAAAACTCAAAGGAATTGACGGGGGCCCGCACAAGCGGTGGAGCATGTGGTTCAATTCGATGCAACGCGAAGAACCTTACCTACTCTTGAAATCCCAGGAATTTTTTAGAAATAGAAAAGTGCCTTCGGGAACCTGGAGACAGGTGCTGCATGGCTGTCGTCAGCTCGTGTCGTGAGATGTTGGGTTAAGTCCCGTAACGAGCGCAACCCTCATCTTTAGTTGCCATCAGTTCGGCTGGGCACTCTAAAGAAACTGCCAGCGTTAAGCTGGAGGAAGGTGGGGACGACGTCAAGTCATCATGGCCCTTACGAGTAGGGCTACACACGTGCTACAATGGGAAGTACAAAGGGTTGCCAAACCGCAAGGTGGAGCTAATCTCAAAAAACTTCTCGTAGTCCAGATTGGAGTCTGCAACTCGACTCTATGAAGCTGGAATCGCTAGTAATCGCGAATCAGAACGTCGCGGTGAATACGTTCTCGGGCCTTGTACACACCGCCCGTCACACCATGGGAGTGGATTGTACCAGAAGCGGGTAGCTTAACCGTAAGGAAAGCGCCCACCACGGTATGCTTCATGACTGGGGTGAAGTCGTAACAAGGTAGCCGTAGGGGAACCTGTGGCTGGATCACCTCC
>CAXOVY010000006.1:0-3738 GCA_964213355.1 Gammaproteobacteria bacterium | reverse complement strand
CGAGTTTTGTACATCTCAACTACCAACTGCCTTTTGCTAATATTTAGTCTTTTAGGCCTTCCACCTATTCTGCCTCTAGCCCGCGCAGCATCTAATCCAGCTTTGCTTCGCTCTTTAATCAAATTCCTTTCAAACTCAGCTAAAGCACCAAAGATATGAAAGACCAATTTACCCGTGGATGTTGTTGTATCTATAGCCTCATGGATACTTTTAAAACCGATTCCTTTGGTTTCTAAATCGTAAATAAACTCAATTAAATGTTTGAGTGATCTGCCTAACCTATCAAGACGCCAAACCACGAGTGTGTCTCCCTCGCGTAAAGTATCTTTTAGTTTCGTAAGCCCTGGTCTATCTGCTAAAGACCCACTTGCTTCATCTATGATAACTCTCTTGCAACCAGCTTGTTTTAAAGCGTCTCGCTGCAAATCAAGATTTGTTCTTGCGTTGGTACCCTGGCGTAACCTATGCAGTACCTCATATTTCCCCAATTGTGTTGGTTAACTAACTCAGCAAATAAAATATATTATTTACTTTGATTTCTTTCCTAAGTATATTTACCACAATTATGCCTGTTTTTCAAGAATTACATAATTTAGCAAAGCGGCAAAGAAAACATCGGTTTTATTAACTTCATATCTATGAGGATATTTTATGATTACTCTCACCCCTCAGTCCATTGTAAAACTTGGCTCACTTGAACAAGATGACATTTGTCAAATCAAAGAATGTCGTGGGGAACACAATAAACTTGGATTTTGTTATCAACTACTTTTCGTCAAAATAATTAACAGACTCCCTACACAACTACCCTTCGAAATTATTGAAGATATTTTAACCTTTGCCAGCCTACAAATCAAGATTAATGCTCAAGAAATAAAATCTTATCAAAAGCGACAAGCAACCATTTCAGAGCATCAAACCAAGATTAAATTATATTTGGGACTGCAAAAATTTGATGAGGTACCAGCAGAATTTGTTAACTCATTTATTTTTACCGAAGCATCTAAGCTTGATGATCTCTCTGCAATATTAGCCAGAACAGAGCAGTATCTTCGGGAGCAGAATATATTATTTCCTGCTGAGGATACTCTTAGGAGACATGCTATTTTTCAGAGAGAAAAAGCCAGACAATTTATTTACAGTTCCATAGCTAAGCAGTTAACTCCTAGTACTATCAAAACATTGGACGGTCTATTAATCTCTGGAGACGCGAAGTATTCTAAGTTACAAAAAATTAAAATGCCGCCGTTAAGCCCTTCAGTAGAAGGTATTTCCAGGCTAACAGAAAAACTAGATCTCATGGAATCAACTGGAGTAATTTCTTTAGACCTTAGTTGACTCAACAACAATTACCAACGTACCTTGGCAAAGTATGCACAACGCTATTCTGCATTTCGCTTAAAAGAAACCGAGCCATCTAAGCGCTATGCGATGCTGATTTGCTTTTTGTGCCAGTCGTATCGGGAAACAGTAGACTATCTTGCAGATACTTATTTCAAATTAATAACTCGTATTTACAACAAAGCTGGGCGGCAACAGGATAAAGCTAACAAAAAACAATCTAAAAAGAATCGTGCCTCACTTGTTATGTTTGATACGGTTAGTGGTATTGTGCTCAATAACAGCATCCCTGATGTTGATGTACGGAAGCATATTTTTCGAGTAATACCAAAGAAGGTCTTTATAAACCAAACGGCAGAAAATAAAAAATGGTTAACCGGAAAATATAGCCATATTTTTAAATCAGTAATAAGTAGATTTAATTATCTCCGGCAGTTTGCGCCCAAGGTGCTATCCCACCTGCAATTTAAAGACGAAGGGCAAAGCGGTACCAATGCCAATCTTCTTGAGGCCATTGGCACGTTAAAAAGCATGAACGAATCTCACAAACGCAAATTACCGATAGATACCCCAGTAAATTTTATTCCCAAAAAAATAAGAGCGCTCATAAAAAAGAAAGAGGGCATTGAAAGGCATGGCTGGGAATGTGCTGTACTTACAGCTATTAGAGATGAGGTTAAAGCTGGTAACCTATCTGTTGGTCTCAGCAAAAGGTTTGGACTTTTTAATGATTTTTTTATGCCCAATTTAGAGTGGGAAAAAAGAAGGAATCCTTTTTTTAAACGCGCAAAACTGCCACAAAACCCACAAGATGTTCCGGACTATTTAACAGCAAGACTAAACAAAGCCATCGATCAATTTATTGCTCTTGAAGCTACAAATGAATATGCAAAAGTTGAAGATGGTAAATGGGTGCTGTCAGTTGATGAAGCCGAGAAATTAAGCGCAGAGGACCAAGCTAAATTGGATAAGCTAAAGAATTGGTTGTCCTCTCACATGAGAACTATCAAGCTTGCAGATTTGCTTGTTGAGGTTGATAACGATCTTCATTTAACAACCGATTTTTTTATGTCATCGGATTCGGAAAATATACCTAATATCATTGATGATATCGGTGCAGTTATAACCACTTGGATGGCGCATGGCTGTTTTATAGGGACAAAAACAATGGCCAAATTAATAAAAGATGTAAGTTATAACCAAATTAAAACTGTAACTGATTGGCAACTTTCAGATGAGGCTCAGCGCGGTGCTTTAGCTAGGACGGTTAATGCAATTACCGCTCTCGAAGTATCTGAATCATGGGGAGATGGCAGCTCAAGCAGCAGTGATAACGAAAATTACGAGTTTAAAGAAAAGGTATTACAAAGATCCTACACTCCAAAGTTTGGAGATTTTGCTCTCGAGTTTTATATGTTTATTGCAGATAATTATGCTCCATATTACAGCATGCCAATTGAAGTTACACATCGCGATTCTCCATATACATTAGATGGAATTTTGTATAATGAAAGCGAACTTCCCTTAGAAGATCACTACGTAGATACTCATGGATATACGGAAATTAATTTTGCCGGCTTTGCGATGTTGGGGCGTCGGTTAAATCCGCGTATAAAAAATGTTAAACATCAGCATATTTACCGCATTGATACCACTAAAAATTACAGCAGTTTATCGCCCCTATTAAATCATGCGAAAAATACTATCCATATGGATTGGATCGTTGAGCAATGGGATCGTATGGGACAATTTTATGCTTCCTTTGAAAGTGGCCATACCACTGCTTCTGTAGCAATGAAAAGATTAGCTTCTTTTACAGGGAAAAACCACTTCTGCAGAGCCAACCGAGAATTTGGTCGTATAATTAAAACAGAAAATATTTTGAACCATATGTGCGATCCAGTGCTTCGGCGCAAGAGGCAGCGGGGTTTATTAAAAGGAGAGCAGATGCATCAGCTTGCTAGAAACATTGCTTATGGTAAGCGCGGAAAAATAACAGCAAGAGATCTACACATGCAAAAAATCACCTGTAACTGTTTAACCTTAATTATGGCCTGCATTATTTACTGGCAATCAAAGGAGATTATGCGTGTTATAAAGGAATGCCATCCCGAGTTAGCTGGCATTGACCTTAGAATGCTTGAGTACATAAGCCCAGCAGAATGGGACAATCTTATTTTGTATGGAGAGTATTTTATCAAAAAATATTTGATTAAACGCTAAAATCTAAATTTTTTCCTTAGCGTAAAGACTGGCATGTTTGAAAGCATCTAGTGGCAAAATTGAACAAAAAAATCTTGCGTTTTTGTAGTCCTGGAGATAAACTGCGAAGCAGTTTGTCCTTCCTTAAGAAAAATTCCTTAGCGTATATTAACGCACGAATCTGCTTCCACCCCT
>CAXOVY010000005.1:0-49778 GCA_964213355.1 Gammaproteobacteria bacterium | reverse complement strand
CCCTATTTTATATAATATCCTGTTTATATAGCAAAAATTGTGGGTAATTGAAAGAGCAAACCCATCTCCATAATCGCTAGCTTTTCTGTGCCGCACTTCGATAAAAACTAAAGTTATACCATCATGCATAATCAAATCTATTTCGCCGCACTTACACAGGTAATTAGCGTTAACAAATTTGAGTCCCCGACGCTGCAAATAATCGCACGCCAAATTCTCTGCATTTTTACCAATTATTCTGCTCGAAATTTGCATAGTAAGTTAAGTATACGGATTTTACTAAATATCTATATACCGTGGTATTAACCATAACAAAGCTCAACTTTAAAATTGAAATAACAATTCTCATTTTGGTATAATGTGTTATTATACGAGAACAAAAGGGAGTTACAGTTAAAAGGATAAATGTCATATGCACACCACTCAAAGTACTGAAACAACTCACCATAAATTAGATACGTTAGAAAAAAAAGTAACCAAATTATCTGTGTTAACCTCTGAAATTAAAAAAGATCAGGAAAAACTCGCACATGATCAAGCTGAACTCCAAAATTACCTTGGCCTATTAGTAAAACACATATTAGATGGAGAGGTGCAAAAACAGATAGACGATTTTAAAGAGCACGTTAAAAAAATTAAACCAGCTCCAGGTGAGTACGAGCGTAGTATTCTTGGAATGGCAGTTTATGTGACTGAGATGGTGGTTGGAGTAGTTGCACCGCTATGTGCAGGTAGTTTAACTAAACCAATAGTTAGCTCATTAGTTAAAAAAATATTCGGAGAGGTAGCAAAAGATGCAGATGCTCCCGACCATGTAAACACTTTTTTGGAAGGTGTTAGGGGTGGTATGGAGTATGCTTTAAATTATGACGCTGACTACGGTACTTATAGTGCAAGCACAATTATAAATGGCCAAATAGATTCGTTAGTAGAGCATGTAGTAGCACAGCAAAAGGAAGATGGTGATATATCTGAACTAGAAAAGCCGGATTTGTCGAGCACATTAGATGTGGATAAAGCTAAAGAACAGATAAGTAAAGCTCTTAAAAAAGTACTCTACCATGACGAAGCGTATAATTTTTGCATGTGCACTACCGGAAAAACTACCGCACTAACTTCCATAGGCAAAGATGAATATGCATATTTGAGTGAAAATGACGTGGTATTTGATATAGGCGCGACGATTGATATTCTGAAAGATTTTGGGAGTTTTTATGGCGTTCCAAAAGCATTTAACACACCAAAAGATTTACGTAGTGATAGTGATGGTGGATATGGAAGAATCATTGGGTATGAGGATAAAATTAGCAAGACAGTTAAGTACCTTAAAAAATTAAAAGCAGTGATAGATCAGAGAATAAAATTGCTCCCTAAAGAAGATGAGGAAGACGTGGTTGAGGATACAGTGACTAAAGATATGCATGATTGTGTGAATAGCATAAAAAAATTGATGAAACTTGGGGATGACCTGTTAACAAAAATAGAAAAATTCAATTCAGGGACGGTTGAAAAGAATAAAAAAACAGCAAGTGAAATCTCTAAGTGTGCAGAAGAATTTAAAACAGGCTTAGAAATAGATAGTGAATCTAACAGGTTCTGCAATAACGTTAACTACGCTGTTGCTCGTCAACGATGGCCTGATTATGGTAGTGAAACCCCTGCAGGGGAAGTCGGATACTTTGTTAACTACAATTTTGAGGGTGGAAGAGAAGTAAATGAGATATGGAAGCGATACGAAATGTCTTTTGCCATTTCAGAAGGAGGAGAAGAAAAACGGATCTTATATTCGCTACTTGGTGATAAAAAAAGCATTAAGACTAGAGGAGCTCTTGGCTATGTTCTTGAAGATATATGGGGAAGAGGAAATAAAGTATCAGTGACAGAGAATCTTGAGTTTGTCCAAAATGAAGGTGCTAGATTGCTTAGTAATATGAGAATTTTTTTTAGTGGCAAACGTGGCATTATAGAGGCCGAAGACAGATTGCAACGTGTTATTAATCTACATTATGTAGATTACGTTATAGAAAAACTTCATATGAGTAGTGGCGTAAAGAATTGGTTGTTAGCAATATTAAAACACCACGATATACAAACTGCCATTAATGATTTAGCAATTCATGGTTCTGGTGAACACAAATATCTTAAAACTGAGCAAGATTTGCTCGATGCAGTCAATGCACTTAACTTTGTTCGTAATATGTTGAATGTGACTGGAACAGAATTTGATAACGATAATAGAAGACCCTATATACACAAAATAACAGATGCAGAAAGTCCATTCGTGGAAACCGATATAGAGTGTCTCCTCAGTGCTGAAATAATTAAGAGACAGGAAGTTGAAGATGTAATTGCCAGTTATAAGAAAGAGTCTAAAGATCTTACAATCGTTGCTCAAGATAAGCCTATGTCCCTAAAAAAACATTCGGAAAAGGAAAGGGAAAATAGGTTTAAACCACTTCTAGAAAACTATGAACATAAGCGAGATAAGTCAATATTTGCTGATCCATTGAAGATATCTAAACTATGAAATAGCTGTTTAAAAGCTCATCATTACATTTTTGTAGCTTAAAACTGTTTTTATATTTGCATAGGCACCTCCGCAAGTCAAAAAGATTTCGTTGCAAAACCACAGAACTAAAAACCTTGAGCCATACCATTTTTCATCTGCGCCCATGGCAAGCCACGATAAATATGGTTGGAATTATCCAAATATAAAGTACCACTAGCGCCTTCAATTCCAGCATGTGGTGCACTCAATAAGGTATTTAATTCTATCGCTATATTATAAGCATCGATACCAAGCGCATAAAATTTACTATAATTAGCAAATGAATTTGCCCAAAGCGTAGTTGCAATAATTTGCTCATGAATGGCTTGAAGGTTGTCATCAAGAGAACTAGGGTCTTGGATCACCCAAGGCATATCGCAAAAATATACATCATTGATATCTTGGTCTAAATCTGGTTTCGAAGTACCGTTGTAAAGAGTTGAAATTGAGTAGATTGGTAGGTCGCTCGCATAATAAAATTTTAGCAGCGGTATAATTAGCCGTGCTTGTGCAGGCGCGATTGCCACTACAAAAATAGCATCGATATCTTGACGCCGCATCTCATGAGAATTTACCTGTTTTTTGTTTTTATGTTCTTGTGGTATACACATAGTGGCAGCATCCCTTGCCAAAAAATTACAAACTTGCTCGGCAAGATTTTTATGAGCGCCATACTTCAAGGTTGCAACAACTTGCCCTCCAGAGGACTTGTATTGATTTTCAAAAGCTACTGCGATCTTCTCTCCCCATGCACTTTCTGGCACTATAACCGCTACGTTATTAAGCTGCTCTTGCTTCATTTTTGCAGCTACTTGCACCGCTTCATCTTGGGGCAATAAGCCAAATTGATAAAGATTATTCATGGCATGATGTTGATAATCATCTAAAGTATTTAGAGCAATAGTTGGTACTGGCAGTGGCTTTATACTTGCGATTGATTCTACTTCATGCTTGGTTAACGGACCTATAACTACCTCAGCACCATTTGCCACTGCTTGTTGATACAACCGATTAACATCACCACCGGACGTATCAACTACGTGGATATTAATATTTGATTGCTGTTTGCTGGAGTAATAGGCAGTTAACAAGCCATTATTTATCGCTTGGCTAGTAGCAGCCAACTCGCCCTTACCTTTGAGTGGTAACATTATGGCAATGTTATGAGGCGGTATTATTCCTACTCGCGTTATTTTTTCTTGTGTTGAATCTGCAATTTTGCCACCGATTTTTTGTTCCCACGTATCACTGGCACAACCACCGATTAGCAAAGCTACAACAAGCACTAATAATCGCATTAACATAAACAATTCCTTATAAAAAGCTATCTTAGCTTCAAAGCCGAAAGTCCGAGTAAAACCAAAACACAAGTGATAATCCAAAACCGCACGATAATTCTCGGCTCTGGCCAACCTTTAAGTTCAAAATGATGATGAATTGGCGCCATTTTAAAAATACGTTTACCTGTAAGCTTAAACGAGGCAACTTGCAGAATTACGGAAACTGTTTCGAGCACAAAAATTCCACCCATTATCATCAATATCAACTCCTGCCGAATGACTACAGCGGCTGTCCCAAGTGCCGCACCAAGCCCAAGAGCACCAACATCTCCCATGAAAATTTGTGCTGGATAAGTATTAAACCAAAGGAACCCCAAACCCGCACCAACAATAGCGCTACAAAATACTGCAACCTCACCAACTCCAGGTACATAAGGCATGAACAGATACTTGGCAAAGTGAGAATTGCCATCCACATAAGCAAAAATTCCCAAAGCTCCAGCGATCATGACTGTTGGTAAAATAGCAAGCCCGTCCAAACCATCTGTCAAATTAACTGCATTACTCGTACCAACAATAACAAAATAAACAAAAAATATATAAAAAACACCCAGTTCAAAACCAAAAGATTTGAAAAATGGTATGATCAATCGTGTTTCAGCTGCATATTTTGCTGTCCAAAATAAAAAAATAGCTGCACCCAAACCAATTAATGTCTGCCATAAAAATTTCTGCCGCGCCAACAATCCTTGCGAATTCTTTAAAATCAACTTGCGATAATCATCAATAAAACCAACCACGCCAAAACTAAGAGTTGTAATAAAAATCACCCAAATGTAATGATTACCCAAATCTGCCCATAACAACACACTCAAACTAACAGCAATTAAAATCAAAACCCCACCCATCGTAGGAGTTCCAGCTTTTTGCATATGACTTTTGGGACCTTCTAAACGAATAGACTGACCAATTTGATAAAACACTAATTTACGAATTACCGCAGGACCGACTAACAAAGCAATTAATAATGCAGTTAAAGCGGCTAAAACACAACGCAAGGTAATATAATGAAAAACGTGAAAACTGCGATTGTACTCTTCTAATAATTTTGCCAAATAAAACATCATAAACACTCACCTTATTAATAGTTTAAGCTTTGCTGCTAAATGCTTTAAAATTTTTTAAAATATTGGTGTTATAAGACACAACCAAATTGTTATTCTCGCGATGTCGCTTTAGGGCAAGACCGATCAACGCTTCAGTTAAAGCAGTAAAACTTATCCCCATTGGTTTCCAAAGATAAAACGCAAGCGACCCAGGAATAGTGTTCAATTCACACAAATAAACCTCGTTAGTACTTTGATCAATAAGAAAATCAATTCTCACCACACCATTACAATTTAAAGTTATAAAAGCTTGTTTTGCTATGGCTTGAATTTTGATACTCATTTCATCAGAAATTTCCGCGGGTATTTTGCGTTTAGCGCTACTCATGCCTTCACTAGCAACTGCATTAGTCTTGTTTTTCGCTCCGCTAAGATATTTATCTTGATAAGAAAGAATAGCATCTCCACGAACCGGTTCTTCACATACTGAAACTTCGGCCGCTTCATGATCGCCTAACACTGCACAATTTACTTCTTTCAGATTAATAATTTTTGGCTCGACTAAAATACGTTGTGACATACTAACTGCTAAATCAACAGCATCTTCTAGCTCACTATCATTATTAACTGCTGTCACACCAACGCTTGATCCTAAATTTCCCGGTTTCACGATTAAAGGATAACTAAACTTAGCTTTTATTTTAGACATCACTGCATCTTTAGCTTCAACCCACTCATATGCATAAAACCAAACATCATCTAAAACTGAAATACCAATACTTCTTAAAATCATCTTGGTTGTAACTTTATCCATGCTAATTGCCGATGCCAAAACATCACAACCAACATAAGGAATATTCATGGTTTCGAGCAACCCTTGCAAAGAACCATCTTCACCGTGGGTTCCATGCATCACTGGAAAAACAACATCAATTGTAGCGATTTGTCTTTTACTAAAAATTCCTACAGACTCTTTACAGATCTGACCTGAACCCGCATTTTGGCTAACCATACTTTTTTGGCTTTGCACCATCAACTGTTCAAGATCCCGATAATTTTCCAAATCAAGTAATTTCTTGCCGGTATACCACTGACCTTGTTTAGAAATATAAACAGGAATAACTTGATATTTATTTTTATCAAGTACAGCAATACATTGTAGCGCTGAAAGCACAGAGATTTCATGCTCAACACTTCTACCACCAAAAATCACGGCAATATTTAATTTCATTGATACCTCTATTATTCACTGTAATTATCCGGCAAATCGTTTTCAAACAGCACCACATCACCGGCTTGTAAAATTTGTTCTAAATGCTGTTTTGCCGCAGCAAAATCTGTAGCGATAAACAAAGCGCCGTCTGGGTGTTTTTTCGCCAACAAACCACGCTGCAATGCCTCGGTCTGCTTCCTACCAACTAAAATAACATAATCACAAACCTCTGCAATATATTTACCAAAACGCTCGTTATATTCATCTTCTTTTGCACCCAGTTCTATCATTCCAGGAGTAATAATAATTTTTCTTTTCCCTGAAATCTGCTCAAGCACCTCAAGCGCCATTTTGCTACCAACTGGATTAGAATTAAAAGCATCATCGATAAAAATAATATCTGCACCAACACGCTTAAGCGCCAGGCGATGTGGTATTGCAGCAAGCTGCCTTATTGGATAAAGCATCTCATTGAGCTGCATCCCAAATTCAGAAGCAAGCGCTATCGCGCCTAGCACATTATAAATATTATATTTACCAAGCAACTTAGTTTGAAATACAGCTTGGGAGTTATCACGCGTTCGCACTACGGTAAAATTACTACCATGTTCATTTATGGTTAAATCTTTAACTAGATAATCCAGTCCAGAATCTACCGCCTCAATACCATACCGAACCACATGACATTTTGCTGCTTTAGCCAATTTCTGGCAATTAATATCGTCTGCATTAAAACAAGCAATCCCATCTGGCGAAAGCGACTCTATTAATTCATTCTTGGTATCGATAATATTTTCCAGAGTCTTAAAAGTTTCAAGGTGTTGTTCACCAATTGCAGTAATCAACCCATATTGCGGTTTTACTAGTTCGCACAGTTCTTTAATATCTCCCGGTTTTTTTGCACTCATCTCTACCACAAAAACATCATGCGTTGGCTTCAAATCCGACCGAATAACTTTGGTCACACCCATCGTCGTATTGTAACTTCCTGGGGTCATTAACGTATTAAATTTTTGCCGTAAAATTTCCGCCAAAACGTATTTAGTCGTGGTTTTACCAAAACTTCCAGTTATCCCAATAACCTTTAAATTGAGCAATGCACGCCTGCGCTGGCAAGCATCCCGGAAATACCAATTTTGAATCAATTGCTCCAGTGGCATAACCAGCCAATTTATAAGCATAAAAAATATTGGCATAAAAAAATTGTAAACTACCAGCAAAACGAGAGTAAGCGCAAACCAAATATCACCATGACGCCACAACAAAACGAATGACATCAAATAAAGCATTGCTACAAAAACAAGGTTAACACCAAATAAACGCTTAGCCCGCGCGGTAAATACTAGTGGTTTTTTTTCTGGCAACTTAGTCCTAAGTAAAAGTAATCTAAAATAAATAAGGACAAAAAGCGTAAGCATTACCAGTGGCACTTGGAAAAACACTCCCAACAATGCAATCAATGGCTCCAGATCTTTGTAATGAAAAACCTGCAAGGCTCGCTTCTTGAGCCAAATAAAATAGCGACTATTGAAGTAAGAGTTTAGTTGCAAAATATGCAGATGCTTTTTGATTTTCCAAAAGGTGTAACTCCCATGGCTGATTAGCGCCAAAACAAAAAAGGACATGATTATATAAGTCATCATTTTAAAAATCCATCCAGTTCCATAACCACTTTTTCATAATTATCAAGAAACGGGAAATGCCCACTACCAGAAAACACTTTAAGCTTAGAACCAGAAATCATTTTGTGCATAATAGCACCAGCTGCGAGTGGTGTACTAGTATCCTGATCACCCCAAAGCAAGAGCGTTGGCGCTTTAATCTGTGATAATAGTGCAGTTACATCTTCATTTACAACTTTTACTAAAATTGCTCGCATCTGCCCACTAGCGCTGCGATAATCTGGAGAACCAAATTTTTTCTTATACAACTCAAACCGCGAACCAAAAATATTTTTTATAATAGGCAACTTTGCTAAAAACTTTACCACCTTAAAAAAATAAATCTTTAAACTAAGCTTAAACGGCCGCGGTAATTTTACGCCAGCACTACTAATTAAAACAATTTTTTTTATATTAACTAAGTTACGTGCCACCAGTTTAATAATAATTTTTCCACCCAAAGAATGACCAATTAAAATAGGGTTAACAATCTTGGTTGCATTAA
This sequence comes from Gammaproteobacteria bacterium, assembly GCA_964213355.1. GTDB lineage: Bacteria > Pseudomonadota > Gammaproteobacteria > UBA9339 > UBA9339 > JBAXAM01. Next base: position 41,465 of record CAXOVY010000005.1, on the reverse strand, counting down.
TAAACTGTGCGACTAAATCTGCATATTCTGCACTACCCCAAATTTCCACCGGCACATTGCTCAGACCAAAACCAGGCAAATCTATTGCATAGGTAGTAAACTGTTTTGCCAAATGTTTTTGTAATTTAGCAACAGCTTCTGCGTCGCAACCCCAACCATGGAGCAACAGAATCGATGCACCTTGACCCGCCACCTTATAATGAATTTTTAAATTTCCTAGTTTAATAAACAATTGTATTAACCAACCTTAGCATACAAAACCTTCGCAACCACTTCTTGGTCACTAAATGGTAATTTTTCCATGCCAATAATCTGATAATCTTCATGCCCTTTGCCAGCAACCAAAACTACATCATTCTCATGAGCACAATCAACTGCGTGTGCAATAGCGGCTCTGCGATCTTGCTCCACCTCTACTGCCCACGGACACAAGAGCCCTTGCAAAATATCGCTTATTATTTGCTGTGGATCTTCAGCACGCGGATTATCATTGGTGATAATAATATGGTCACTATAGCGCTCCGCAATTTGCCCCATCATTGGTCGCTTGCCACGATCACGATCACCACCACAACCAAACACACACCATATAGCTCCACGACAACATCCCCTAAGCACCAATAAGGCCTGTTCCAATGCATCTGGGGTATGCGCATAATCAACCACAACCAATGGCTTTTTATCACCACCAAAAGTCTGCATTCTACCCTTCACGGTTTCTAATTTTTCCATACCTGCCAAAGCATCAACTACATTTACCTTCATAACTCCTAAAACTGCTAACACCGCAAGCAAATTACTAAGATTAAATCTACCCAAAAGATGGCTTTTTAATAAACCTTCTCCCCACGGCGTTATAACATTAACATTTATCCCTGTAACACCTAAGTTAATATCTTCAGCCTTAAGCGTTGGCACTTCTGCTAGTGTATCTTTAGTTGTGTAGGCATAAACCTTAAGTGATGTTTTCAACTCTTTAACTAGTTTCTGCCCAAATTCATCATCAGCGTTAATTATCGCATATTGTAACCCTGGCAGCCTAAATAACATTTTCTTTGCAACACCATAATTTTCTACCGTCCCATGATAATCTAAATGATCACGCGTTAAATTTGTAAAAACTGCAATTTTAAAATCAATACCACTAACACGTTGTTGCACGAGACTATGTGATGATACCTCCATGGCAACTGCTTGTGCACCTTCTTTTTTTAGCTTAAACAACCAACGTTGCAATGTAACTGGATCTGGAGTGGTATTAATCGTGGCAACGAGTTTTCCTGGAAAACCAACACCGATTGTTCCAATTACTCCACATGGCACACCCAAATTGGTTAAAACAGATGCAATAAATTGAGTAATTGACGTTTTGCCATTAGTCCCGGTAACACCAATTACTGTTAATTTGCGCGCTGGATAACCATAAAATTTAGCGGCGATTAAACTAATTTGATTTTTCAAACCAGGCACAACTATGATTGGCAGCACCTCAGTTGATAATACATATTTATCTGGCACTGCATCTTCACAAAGCACTGCCACTGCTCCTCTATTAATAGCATCAACAATAAAATCACGACCATCTACTACCGCGCCACGATAAGCTAAAAACAAATCACCAACCTGAATTTTACGACTATCGATTGCAATACCTGTAACCAAGCAGTCGACCTGCACGTTTAATTTCACAGTATCGACCAAAAGATCTTTTAATTTAATTTTCTCTCCATCCATTTATATACTCTCTTTATCATCTGGCGGAACTCCTAAGACTCGTAGGGTACCATTCATAATGTTGGCAAATACTGGTGCAGCAACACTACCGCCATGATAGTGACTGCCACGTGGATTTTTGACCACTACAGCTATAACCAGCTGCGGATCAGTAACTGGAGCGATACCAACAAACGTCGCGAAATATCGATCCGTATAATAGCCACCTGTTTTTGCAATATGTGCAGTTCCCGTTTTTCCTGCAACTCTATACCCAGGAATTTGTGCCTGCTTACCCGTACCTCCAATATCTAGAACTGTTTCCAACATCGTCAACATTTGACGACATACTTTTTGTGATAACGCTTGTTTGCCAAGCACTGACTCGTCACTTTTTACAAATGTTATTGGCCGTAATAAACCATAAGACGCAATTACTGCATATGCTTGAGCCAATTGTAATAAGCTCACTGAAATACTATAACCAAAGGATAAAGTAGCAAGTACAAATGGACGCCATTTTAAATGATTCGGCAAAACTCCAATGCCCTCTCCTGGAAAACCACTTTGCGTGCTTTGACCAAAACCAATACTACTCAATAAACTTAATAAGCTATTGCTTGGTAATGATAGAGTCATTTTAGCCACACCGATATCACTAGATTTCTGCAGTACTCCTGTAACTGTAAGTAGTCCATTATTTACGTGATCACTATCTTGAATTAAATGACCATCAATCACTAAACTACCTGGATTAGTATCAACAAGAGAATTAGGCTTATATTTACCGCTGTTTAAGGCATTCACAATAGTAAGCGCCTTTATGGTTGAACCAGGTTCAAATACGTCAGTAACGGCTTTATTACGAAACCGACCTGGGAAAACACCCAAACGATTATTGGGGTTGTATGAGGGGAAATTGGCCATCGCTAAAACCTCACCAGTCTTAACTTTTAACACAACCACAGAACCATATTCTGCCTGATATTGCTCAACAGTTTTTTTCAACTCTTGATATGCCAAATACTGCACACGTCTATCAACACTAAGTACCAAATCCTTGCCTTGCTGTGGCTCTACAGTCACTCCTAAATTAGCAATTGTATTTCCTATACAATCCTTAACAACCCGCATTTTTCCGGGAATACCACGAAGCCAAGAATCATATGCCAATTCTAGGCCCTCTTGACCTCGATCATCGACATTAGTAAAACCAACCACTTGCGCCATAGCATCTGCTTCAGGATAATAACGCTTATAACCACGCTCCTTCGATACCCCTGGAATATGCAGACTTAAAATTTTGGCGACCACTTCTTGGGGAAGAGAACGTTTCAAATAAACAAATCCGTGCTGTTTTTGCTCCGTAACTTTCTTCTGCAATGTACTACTTGGTAAATTTAGCAATAATGCCAATTGTGCCATCTGCTCAGTGGTAGCATTGAACAGTTTTGGATTAACCCAAACTGATGCTACCGGTATACTAATTGCCAGTGGCTTGCCATTACGATCAGTAATCATACCGCGATGTGCCGGAATGTTCACTTCACGGATACTGCGAATATTACTTTGATCAAGCAGAAAACCATGTTTAACAATACCTAAGTAAACAATACGGCCAAGCAATCCCAAAACAGCGGTGAACATAATTAATACTAAAATTAATAGTCGCCATCTATAGTTATCTCGATCTCGATCTTGATCATGCATAACACATCAGACTTTAATCACTACCACCTCAGCTGATGGAGGTATTTGCATTTGCAATTGTTGTTGTGCAACTCTTTGCACTCGCGCCTGTGCCGCCCATGCACTTTGTTCCAATAACAACTTATTGCTATCAGACTGCAACTGTTCACTTTGCACTTGCAACTTATGCTGATCTATAAATAAGCGACGATTGAGATCTTTAACGTAAACCACCCCCAACGCTGAAATTAACAACAAAAATACCAACACCAAAATTTTTAATTCCGGCAAATTAAAACTAATCAATGCATTCCGTGCAAATGTATTGTCCGAAGCAACTGCCCGCACTACTGCATTCATTTTAATTTCTCCACTATCCTAAGCACCGCGCTTCTTGAACGCGGGTTATTATTTATTTCTTCTGCACTAGCGTGAATAGCCCGTCCAATGCGCTCAAAACGCCTGGGTAGCTGTATATCACGCAAGGGCACTCCTTCTGGAACATGACCTCTTATATGCTTCTGCATAAACTGCTTTACAATACGATCTTCCAGTGAATGAAAACTAATAACAACTAAACGCCCACCAATTGCGAGCACATCCAAACATTGCTCCAAACAATCACGCAGCTCTTGCAATTCATTATTAATAAATATACGAATCGCCTGAAATGCTCTAGTTGCCGGATGCTTGTACTCCTCCCATTTTGGATTAGCTTTTTTTACAATCTCAGCTAATCGCCCTGTAGTTACAATTGGCGCAATTGCACGCTCCTGGACAATTGCATGCGCAATTCTTTTGCTAAAACGTTCTTCACCATACTCTTTTAAAACCCAGGCAATTTCATGTTCTTTAGCACGACTAAGCCACGAGGCCGCATCAAGTAACTGCTCTTGATCCATCCGCATATCTAATGGCCCGTCATGCAGAAAGCTAAATCCACGCTCGACGCTATCTAATTGCGGTGAAGAAACTCCTAGATCCAACAAAATACCATTAACTTTACCGCTATAATCTAATTCATTGATCCATGATTTAATGTTGGCAAACGATCCTTGCCGAACAATTAAACGCTTATCACTAATTTGCAGCGCCTTTTGGATCGCTTCCTGATCTTTATCTATACACAACAACATTCCCTTTGTACCAAGACGCTGCAAAATCCCTGAGCTATGCCCACCACGACCAAAAGTCGCATCGACATAAATTCCATCTTCTTTTACAGCCAATCCGTCTATCGATTCTCGAAGCAAAACCGGTTCGTGCTCACCACCTAAATCCTCCCCCAAAACATCGGGGGAAGAGTGCTTTCTAGGACGCGACCAAAACTTGTGTTTTTTATTCATCCAACTTCTTACAACGACAGCAATTGCAATTCTGGCGGTAAGGTTGACAATTCGTTCAATCCTTTAGCCAACCAATTATCACGATTCTCGGTCCAAATTTTCTTATCCCAAACTTCGAATTTTTTGCCTTGACCAATTAACATTACATTTTTATCAAGGTTTGCATATTCACGTAAAAGTGGCGGTAACAAGAGGCGTCCACTACCATCCATTTCTAATTCAGTTGCGTGACCAATTAATAAACGCTGAATACGACGCGTGACCTGATTAAAACTTGGAAGATTTTCGATTTTCTTTTCGATCTCTTCCCAAACAGGAAAGGGGTAAAGTAATAGGCATTTATCTTCGGTATCAATCGTGACTATTAATTGCTCTTTTAATTCAACAGGCAATTGCGCACGATAACGCGTCGGCATCGTCATACGCCCTTTTGCATCCAAATTTATGAAATTAATTCCCCGGAACATTTTTCAATTTATCCACTTTTTTCCACCTCATGCCACTTTGCACCACTATAACAAAAAATTACCAACTGTCAAATAGATATATGGGTAAATTAAACATATACTTAAAATCGCTGAATAGTTACATTTAAAGTATGATTGTTTTCTATGAACAAAAATCAACCGCCAGCAATTACTATTTCAAAACTCTGCATTCGTTATCAAAAGCTTCATCTTTTTGATAATTTGGATTTTTATTTGCCTGCGCAGAAATGGACTTGTTTGCTTGGTCCAAGCGGCGTAGGTAAAACAACACTGCTACGCTTTATTGCCGCATTGCCATATGAAAAAAATACTGAATGTTATGGCAATATTTCGACTTCAGATAATCTATCTCTAAACCACCGTATTACTTACATGGCACAACAGGATTTATTAATGCCATGGTTAAATGTTTTAGATAACGTCTTAATTGGCGCTCACTTGCGCAATGAGACAATAACAACTCAGGTAAAACAAAGAGCGATCGATCTCTTGAAAAATGCTGGCTTAAAAAACATTATTGAACTAAAACCAAAACAATTGTCTGGGGGTATGCGTCAACGTGTTGCACTAGTAAGAACTTTATTTGAAGATCGTCCAATAATCTTAATGGACGAACCATTCTCATCTTTAGATGTAATTACACGATTAAAACTGCAGAATTTGGCCGCTAAATTATTAGCTGACCGCAGCGTTTTACTTGTAACTCACGACCCACTAGAAGCATTAAGACTCGGGGATTATATTTACACTATGACTGACTCACCAGTAAAAATAAGCGACCCGATTGAGCCGCAAGGTATTGCCCCACGCGACCCAACTGACGTAAATTTACTCGCGCAACATGCAAAGCTGCTGCAACTACTTACCAAAAACAGTGCGGAATTTTTATGAAAATTTTATTACGCGGAATAATAATTACGATAGCGCTCATTTTAATATGGCAATCTATTGTAACATTATTTAATTTGCCACCATACATTTTGCCCTCGCCTATTCTGGTACTAAAAAGCTTTAAGCATCATGGCATTTTAGTTCTCGAGCAATCAATACCAACAGCAATCGAAGCCACACTTGGTTTTATTTTAAGCTGTTTGCTTGGGACACTTAGCGCACTGATATTAATCTATTTTCGTCCAATGCGTTTATGGTTTTTACCAATTTTATTAATTAGCCAAGCATTACCAACATTTGCAATTGCCCCCTTACTTGTCATTTGGTTTGGTTACGGCATGACGTCAAAAATTGTAACTACAATTTTGATGCTATTTTTCCCGATTACTAGTGCATTTTATGATGGGCTGCGCCACACACCACAAGCATATTTAGATTTAGCACAAACCATGAATGCTAAAAAATGGCAAACACTTCGACGCATTCGTATCCCCGCTGCGCTGCCTTCACTTGGGAATGGTTTGCGTGTTGCTGCAACTTTTGCACCAATGGGCGCAGTAATTGGTGAATGGGTTGGCTCGGGCCAAGGACTGGGTTTTTTAATTTTGAATGCAAACTCAAGAATGCAAATTGATTTAATGTTTGCAGCACTACTTGTGCTGGTTGCATTAACTTTAATATTTTATTTTGCAATTGATATATTAATAAAAACCGTAATTTCATGGGAGATAGAACAACATGTTTATTAAAAAAATATTTATTTGCTTACTACTTATGTTTTGCAAAATCGCTTTTGCTAATAATCAAAAATCATTGATCGTTGTCCTCGACTGGTTTGTCAATCCTAACCATGCTCCACTATTTGTAGCTCAGCAGGAAGGTTTTTTTGCAAAACAGGGACTTAAAGTCAAATTTATTCCTCCCGCAGATACATCCGAAGGAGAAAAAATGGTTGCTGTTAACAAGGCAGATATCGCCGTAAGCTATCAACCAGCACTAATGTATAAAGTAACTACTGGCCTACCATTAACACGTTTTGCCACTTTAATTAATACGCCTTTAAACACGCTAGTTGTTTTAAAAAATAGCTCAATTTACTCTATTAAAGACCTCAAAGGAAAACGCATCGGGTTCAGCGTACCTGGGATTGATAATATATTATTAACTACTATGCTAAAAAGTGCCGAACTAAATACTAGTGACATTGAATTGATAAATGTAAAATTCAATCTTACACAAGCACTGCTTACCGATAAAATTGATGGCTTCACCGGCGGTATGCGCAATTTTGAACCAATCGTTATGGAACTAGCAGACAAACCCGTTCGCACGTTTTATCCGGAAAAATATGGCTTTCCTCTATATGAGGAGCTGATTTTAGTAACGAATAAAAATAAAATTAACGATCCAAGTTTGATTAAATTTACTAGAGCGCTTAAACAAGGAATAGATTATTTGCAAAAAAATCCGCAGAAAAGCTGGCAAAAATTTGCAGCAAACCATCCAGAGCTAAATAACACCTTGAATGAAAAAGCATGGTTTTTAACTCTACCCTATTTTGCTCGCGACCCCGCAAAATTAGACCGAACACGCTATCAAAACCTTGCTGATTTTATGTACAAAGAAAAGTTGATCACCTATGTTCCAACTATTGATAGCTATGCGTTGCATCTTAATATCTAGGAATTTTATCGGAGGATCATTATGAAATATAAATGTTTATCTATTGCTGGATTTGATGGATCTGGAGGCGCTGGCATTCAAGCTGACTTAAAAACATTTTCAGCACTAGGATGCTATGGAATGACGGTGCTTACAGCTCTTCCCATACAAAACACCTGTGGAGTTAGAAATTGCTACAATATTCCGCTTGCAGCAATCAAAGAACAACTGGAAGCCATCTTCGATGATATCACTCCTGATAGTATTAAAATTGGCATGCTGTTTTCTGCGCCTATTATAGATTTGGTCGCAAATTTTCTGAAAAAACACGCGACCAATATTCCCATAGTTCTTGATCCAGTTATGGTTGCAAAAAGTGGAGATTCACTTTTATTAACAGATGCTATCGCAACTTTGAAAGCAGAGCTAATACCTATGTCTACTATAATTACTCCTAATCTACCCGAAGCTCACACACTCGTAGGTGAATCAGATGACATTGAAAAACTCGCAGTAAAGCTTATAGAATTGGGATCCAAAGCAGTTTTGTTGAAAGGTGGACACTCAAGTAAGGCTTCTTCTAATGATCTGTTCCTAGAGCAAAGTGGACTTATGTTATGGCTTGAAGCAAACCGTATCGACTCCAACAATACCCATGGTACTGGATGTACGTTATCTGCTGCAATTTCTTCTTATTTAGCGCTTGGTATGCCACTTATAAATGCTTGTAAATACGCAAAACTATATCTATCTGGAGCAATGCTGGCATCAAAAGAAAATTCAGTAGGAAAGGGTCACGGCCCTGTCCATCACTTCTATCATTTATGGCCAATTATTGAATCTTGATACCTAGGAATTTTGTCGAAGAATCACTATAAACCATATTGGTTTCAGTAACCACAGGTTTTGTGGTCTGTGGTTACTGAGTAAAGTTATTGATTAGTAGTAGCAGTGGTAGTTACATTGAATTTGGTATGATTATAAGAATTCCACCAATATATCGGCTTATAATTTTTTTCAATGCCAAGTGATACTAAGGTATCATCCAATTCGGCTTCTTCATTTTTTGATAACGAATTATTTATCATTGTTTGCCCTAGTTGTTTTCTTAGCTCTTGATATTTTAATATATTCATTATTTCATCAAGATTTTTTTTCATTCTTGTCACTGCTGTTTCATTAAGATCACCACGGGTTGTAAGATCTCTGACAGTATCTAACAACAAATCATAGGTCTCTAACCTTAACGATTTATCTAATACTTTTAATTCTTTACCTAAATTGTCTATGATTTTGATGGTGGGTAACGCTAACAAGGCTTGTTTTTCTACTCCTTTATCCTGACACTGGTCTAATTTTTGCTGCAGTGCCGTTGTATTTTTTTGAGCTTGTTCTAAAAGCATATCCATATTTTGCTGGCATTGTATTGAAGATTCGTTCAACATCTTTTTCTCGTGCACTTCTGCTTGTATTGAAGCTTGATCTAGTGCTCCTTTCTCGTGCGCTTCTGCTTGTATTGAAGCTTGATCTAATGCTTCTTTTTTCTTCTTTTCTGCTTGTATTGAAGCTTGATCCAACGCCTCTTTTTGGTTATTCTTTGCTGTTTCTAAAATCTGCATTATTTCTTTTTCTTTATCCTCCTTGCACTGTCTTTCCGTTTTTTCTATTTCTTTTTTTACCGTTTCTTCCTTATTTTTTTCAGCTTCTCCTACTGTAGTTTTGTCTTTTAAGACTTCTCGCATTTTTGCGTCTACTGCCGCATCGCATTCTGTATTCCGATAACATTCTACAGTAACTTCGCTGCTCAGTTCTTTACCATCAATCGTATAGTTGATTATAATTTCATCGATAAACCTACCTACAATAGGCGGTTGATTAGGAACAGAAACATCAACTGTAACAATACCATCAACAGGAATTATCAGATCATTTGCTGAGCTAGCAACTGTTATATATCGTCCAGGTATTATTTCTTTTATTTCTATTCTTGTTCTAGAATTATTTTGTAGTTTTAAAGTAGAATCACCGGCTAAATAAACTGTAAAATCGGGAACTTTGCTTTTCATTGTAATCACATTATAATCATAGTCTGATGCCTGAAAAGTAAGCTCTTCAAAAGTATTTTGTCTTGTACTATTGAAGCTACTTATTGCATTACAGAGATAGTGGTTTTTTTGGTTGGTGCAATACTCACTTCCTGGAATAATTGCTCCTTTGTACTGCTCACCTGTAGCATCGGTTACATATAACCATGTTATATGTGTATCATGTATATAGTCTGTATCTTTAGTATATACTGGATAAGATATAAAAATATTACCGTTATATAGATCGGTAATGCTGATATTTGTTCCGTTATCAATTTTAGAAACTGACACGATTTTGGCAATCTTTATAAAGTCTGCATAGCTATTATTAGTAACAATAATAATCAATGTAAAAAATAACAATGCTATAAAACTATTGCTGTATTTTTTATTTTTTTTAATCATAAATTTCCTCAATTTTTGTTTGTTTAAAAAATCTAGTTTGCTTTTTGAATAGCTACTGCTTTTTTATAAATCATAGTGCCTAAAACAGCAAAGACGACGAATTGTACCTATTATCGGTCAAAACTCAACAAGCATGAATATTAAAGTCAAAATTTTTGCACGCCCCTACCCATCGCGTTGCCCCCACAATAAACCGCGAGCAGCATATTTAATTCTTGCTAACAAGGCAGATATTGCGGTAACTTATCAACCAGCATATTCCAATATTTAATAAGGTTGATTTTATTTATGTCTAACAACACTGCTAATACAATTATTAACGAACAGAAAATCTTTAGTACATTAGAGAAACACCAACAACCTGATCCTACTTTAACACGGGAAATCCTGAACAAAGCTTTAGAGTTAGAAGGGTTATCCGCTGAAGATGTTGCCGCGCTCATTGCCATAGATAATAAAGAATTATTAGCAGAGCTTTTTCACACCGCAAAAAAAGTAAAAGAAGCTATTTACGGTAATCGCTTGGTAATTTTTGCACCATTATATGCCTCTAATACATGCACAAATAATTGCTTATATTGCGCATTTCGCACCGGCAATAAAGAACTTAAGCGCCGCACCTTAAGTCAGGCCGAGATTGCCGAAGAAACCAAACTCCTGATTGACCAGGGACAAAAAAGGATTCTACTACTTACCGGAGAAACTCATAGCCAGGATAGTTTTCAGTATGTTTTAGATTCGATTGCTACTATTTATGCTACTAAAAGTGGAGCAGGAAGAATTTGCCGCGTTAATACCAATATTGCCCCTTATACGGTAGAAGATTTTCGTAGATTAAAAGCTGCAAACATTGGAACTTATCAACTCTTTCAAGAAACCTATCATCGCGATACCTACCATGTGATGCATACTGCTGGCAAAAAAGCGGATTACGATTGGCACATAACTGCAATGGACAGAGCCATGACTGCTGGCATTGACGATGTTGGTATTGGCGCCCTTTTTGGTTTAGCTGATTGGCACTTTGAAATTTTAGCTTTATTGCAACACATCGCACATCTTAATCAAAAATTTGGTATCGGTCCGCATACGATTAGCGTACCCAGATTAGAACCAGCAAGCGGATCAGATGTAGCTGGCTCTCCTCCCCACCTAGTATCAGACCAAGATTTTTGCAAGATCATTGCCATATTGCGTTTAGCTGTTCCATATACTGGCATAATTTTATCTACGCGCGAATCAGTCGCCATGCGTCGTCAATGTTTTGAACTAGGTGTTTCCCAAATCTCGGCAGGAAGTCGCACTAGTCCAGGTGGCTATAGCGAAAATAAAGATAAATTTAATGCAAGTCAATTTTCTGTGGGTGACTGTCGCAATTTAGATGAAGTGGTTAGGGATATTGTTTCTCTAGGCTTCATGCCAAGTTTCTGTACTGCATGTTATCGCTTAGGACGCACGGGTGAGAGTTTTATGGAACTGGCTAAGACGGGAAAAATTAAAAATATGTGCACTCCTAATGCTATTGCGACTTTTAAGGAATATCTATTACACTATGCTTCACCAGCTACCCGAGATGTTGGAGAAAAATTAATAGCAAAAGAGCTCGCTGTCTTACCGGATGCGCAACAACAATTGGCTTTAAAATTAATGGCTAAATTAGAAGCGGGTGCATTAGAAGTATGTATCTAATGCGAAGAAAAAATTTGCTGCTTTAGGCAAACTTGGTTAGAATCACCCCCGCCTCTTGTTGGTTCTTTTGCAGCGATATTTTGCCAACCCCGCCAGATCCGGAAGGAAGCAACGGTAACAAAAGATTCGGGTGCGGAGCAAACTAACAGGGGGCTTTTTTGCGTCAATCTGCATGCCAACCACCTCCAAGCGCCTTAACAAGCAATGCACTTGTAGCTAAGCGACTTGTGGTAATATTGATTGATGCCATCTCAGACTGTAGTTCTGCATTTTGTGCGGTAATTACTTCAATTGGAGTCGCAATACCTCCATCATAACGATATATGGCTTGAGCAAGCACACGTCGTGCTGCTCTTAATGCCGCCCTCTGAATCATGTCTTCCCGCTCAAGTTGACGAGTCGCAACTAAACCATCTTCCACTTCCTGAAAAGCCGTGAGAACAGTTTGGCGATAATTGGCAACTGCTTCATCATATGCTGCGCGCGCTTGTTTATTTAGTGCTCTAATTCTTCCGCCCTCAAATAAAGGCGCCGATGCTAAGGGTCCAAATGACCAAATAAGGCTTGGAGCAAATATTAGTTTTTTTAGTAAACTGGTTTCAACACCCATAGAAGTGTTAAATGTGAAATCAGGAAAATAGGCAGCTCTCGCTACCCCAATATTGGCATTAGCAGCTTCCACCCGCAAACAGGACGCTGCAATATCTGGCCGCTTCTCAAGCAAGGTCGATGAAATAGCTGGAACCTCTGGCGTGGGAATATCGGCCCGCGTTTTTTTAGCTTCAATACTAAAACCCGAAGGCACTTCGCCAACAAGCACAGCAATGGCATGCTCAAGTTGAGCACGTTTGATATGCATATCAGCAGCCTGCGTTTTAGCATTTTGTAATTGTACTTTTGCTTGTTCAACATCCGCTTCCGCTACTATACCTCCTACGTGCCTAGCTTTGATAAGTCGCAATTCCTTTTCGAGGATGTTTACAATTTTGTCTAACACAATCTGCGAAGCATCATCTCCACGCAATGCGAAATAATTCATGGCAAGTTCCGCATGTAAACTCACATCCATAAACGCCAAATCTGCTGCACTAGCTTTCGCCTGTGCAGTAGCAGATTTTACCATATTGCGCACTTTTCCCCATATATCAATCTCATAGGACAAATAGCCACCTAAAAGAAAATCATTATAAGATGATGGGGAAATCAAAATTGATGTCGTCTTCGAAATACCTGCACGCTGCGCTCCAGCACCAAGAGTAACCATTGGAAAATATTGGGCACGAGCCTGGTCGGCAAGTGCGCTAGATTCATAATAGCGAGCAACAGCTGCTTTCAAATTATTGTTTGAAACTGCGATCTTTGCTTCTAATATATTTAGGTCTTTATCCTTATATATTTCCCACCATGCGCCACGTAGATTATTTGCTATTTTTGTATCAGCACGCAACCACTTTCCGTTATTTTCCTTATACGTTTGTGGTATATCAACTTTTGGCCGTTTAGATACAGGCGCAAGCGAACAAGAGGAAGTAAGCGCTATACATAAAACCAATCCAAAAGATAAAATATATCTATTCATAATTTAATTCACGCTTACTTGCTGCCCATCTTTCAATGAATCAGGAGGATTTACAATGACGACATCATTAGGTGAAAGACCATATTTTATTTCCACTTCATTACCAAAATCTCTTCCCATTGCGATATTTTTGAGAACAACCTTTCCTGCTACTACTGTAGCAACTTGCAATCCGGCAGCACGAAAAATAAGCGCATTAACTGGCAAACGCAGACGCAAGGCAGACGGTAATTTAATATGCACTTCAGCATAGCCTCCAGCAAAAAGTTTTCCATCTGTATTACTTATATGAAATTCCGTCAACATGGTACGGGTCAATTGGTCTAGGTTTTTTGCCATGCCATATAAGTTGGCTTTATACACCTCACCAGGATGCTCAACAAAATGCACTTCCGCACGAACACCACTTACAATACGCGCAGAATTATTTTGTGGCACTTTGACATAAACACGCAAAACATCCGCTTGCACAATACGAAACAATGGCTGCCCTGGATTGTTACCTGCATTTACCAACATACCTACATCTATTGATCGCGCATAAATTATGCCGTCAAACGGTGCTCTCACGGTCTTAAATATAGAAAGTTCGTACAAATGATCACGATTAGCTTTTGCAGAAGCAAGTGCTGCTTCTTTTGCTTTAGCATCCGCTATTTTTTCATCGGCTTCTTGTTTGGACACGGAATCGGTTTTGCGCAGATTTTTCCAGCGTTTAGCGGTAATTTTAGCAAGATCATAGTTGGCCTCTGCCGTTTTCAAATCTGCTTCTGCCTGACGCAGCTGTGCATCTATTTCAGGAGTTTCAATTTCTGCGAGCACATCTCCTTGACGCACACGGGTTCCTATCGGTGTAAACCAGTTTTTAACGTACCCATTGGTGCGGGCATAAATCACCGCTTGGTGCCACGCTTCCACATTACCTGGTAGCACCAAGTCTTCTTCGCTATCTGATTTTTTGGGGGTAATTACCGACATCAAAACAGTAGTATTATTTTTCGCTTCATGACGCAAAGTCAACATCGAACGCAACCGTGAGACACTTACCATCAGAAGAGCCAATAGCACGATGATTAAAATAATAATAATTTTACGGCCGTTATGCTGCACTGGTTTGATCTCCCAACCGTTTCTGCTGCTGTTTAGCATGAATGGTACTGAAAGCCGCCGGCACGAAGAATAAAGTTGCCATAGTAGCAAATAATAATCCACCAATAACTGCTCGGCCAAGAGGTGCATTCTGTTCACCACCATCACCCAAACCAAGCGCCATAGGTATCATGCCAATAATCATCGCAAGTGCAGTCATAAGCACCGGACGCAAGCGCGCATATCCAGCTTCAAGCGCTGCGGAAAACGGATCAATCCCTGCAAGTATACGTTCGCGCGCAAAACTGATGACGAGAACACTATTAGCGGTAGCAACCCCCATACACATGATAGCCCCCATAAGCGCAGGTACAGACAGTCTTGTACCAGTTAAAAATAGCATCCAAACAATCCCAGCGATTGCGGCCGGCAATGCGAGGATGATGACAAAAGGATCCGACCAAGATTGAAAATTGACTACAATCAGCAAATATACCAATAAGATAGAAAATATCAAACCAAAGTATAGAGCAGCAAAAGAATCCTCTCGTGTTTGCATCTGACCTCGCGCCACAACAGTTGAACCTTTTGGTACATCCTTAGACATAGAAGAAATAATCTTATGAATATCTCGCGACACAGAGCCAAGATCACGATCCTGTACCGAGGCATATATATCAATGGTGGGCTGAATGTTATAATGCGATTCCACCGCTGAAGTAACTCCACGATTAATATCAGCTAACGCTCCAAGTATGGAAGGCGGTGTGCCCACTCGGGTCCCTGTAATTAGAATATTGCGCAAATCCTCCAATGATGTCATTGCAGACTGTGGTGTTTGCGCAGCAACATTATAAGAAACACCATTTTTAGGATCAAGCCAAAAGGCAGGAGAGATTTGAAAACTACCGGAAAGTGATATCAGCATATTTGTAGCCACATCGCTCTGCGTAAATCCCAACTGATTAGAGCGGCTACGATCTACATTGACTTGCAGTAATGGATAATCGAATGCCTGCTGTATATGTACATCTACCAAACCTGGCACACGACGGATACGTTCAAATAACGCATTGGCAAAAACACGATTAGCATCAGCCCTAAATCCCATTACCTGAACATCAATTGGCACAGGTAAACCAAAGTTTAGAATTTGACCAACAATATCTGCGGGCAAAAAGGCAAATATTACACTGGGCATACTTTTATTCAGTTCCCTACGAAGAACACGAACATAATCGGCGGTAGGTTTATGATTTTCCTTAAGCGAGACTAAAATATCCGCATCTGATGGCCCAATTGGAGAGGAAGTGCTATAAGAAAGGTTGATACCACTTACAGGCATACCAATGTTGTCTACTACGCTTTCCAATTCATTTGCTGGAATAGTGCGCCGAATAATAGCATCTACCTCATCACAAAGTTTTGCAGTTTCTTCTACCCGAAGCCCAGAATGAGCACGCAGGTGCAGTTTGATCTGCCCACCATCCACATAAGGAAAAAAATCCGACCCAAGCCAAGGCCCAAGCAAAAGGATTGATGCAATCAAAAAAGAAAAAAATATGCCGAAAAAAGCTTTTTTATTGTGCAATATCTTTTCGAGCAATCGGTGATAATGCTCACGGAAATGCTCAAACCCATTTTCAAAAGATTGTTGAAAACATACCAGCGGATATAAAAGTGATTGCCGTGGTGGTTCTTCATGAGGAGAATACTTCTTTAGCCAATATTTTGCCAGCGTAGGCACAAGCGTACGTGAAAGAAAATACGAGGCTAAGATAGCAAATACTACAGCTTCAGCTAGCGGTATAAATAGGAATTTTGCGACACCACTTAAAAAGAACATTGGCGCAAATACTATACATATGCATAATGTGGATACAAACGCTGGAACGGCTATTTGGTTTGCACCGTCCAAAACAGCTGTTTTTGTATCCTTACCCAATCTAAGATGTGAGTTTATATTTTCAACAGTAACTGTGGCATCGTCTACGAGAATCCCCACGGCAAGCGCCAATCCACCAAGCGTCATAATATTAATTGTTTGACCTAAAAGAGACAAAATAATAATGGAAGCAAGCACACTCAGTGGAATTGAAATAGCAATAATCATCGTTGAATGCAAGCTACCAAGAAAAAGTAAAATCATAAGTCCGGTTAGTATGGCAGCTATTACCCCTTCGCTAACAACACCGTTAATAGCAGACTTCACAAACACCGACTGATCGCCTATCATGTTCAGAGTGAGATTTTCTGGCAGACTGTCTCTCATCGTATTAATCAGTTTTTTCACGCTGCTAATGATATTAAGCGTGGAAGAGTTTCCTGTTTTCATAACATGCAGAAGCACGGCACGCATACCATCTATGTGAACAATATTTGTTTGTGGCGAAAAACCATCACGTATGTGCGACACATCACGCATATACACTGTTGAGTTGTTCACGGTTTTTACAGGAAGATCATTAAGAGCATCAGCTGTCTGGGTACTAGCATTGAGCTTAACAGCATACTCGTACAAGCCTATTTTTTCCGTACCAGCTGGCAATATCAAGTTTTGATTTCCAAGGGCCTTGTTTACTTCCTGTGGTGAAACTCCGTAAGTTTGCATAGCCTGCTGATTAAGATCTACCTGAATCTGCCTAAGTTTTCCACCATAAGGATAAGGCATTGCAGAACCCTGCACTGTTGCAAGCTGCGTACGAATAAAGTTATTACCATAATCATTAAGATCCTGCTCAGATAATTTAGTACTGGAAAGCGCAAGTTGAATAACCGGAACAGAAGATGCACTATAGACAAGAATCAGCGGAGGCGTTATGCCAGAAGGCATGAGTTTGAGCATTGTTTGTGCAATGGCAGTCACCTGCGAAAGTGAAAAGCTAATATCAACATTGGGATGAAAGAACAGTTTCGTAATCGAAATACCCGTCAGGGATTGAGATTCGATGTGTTCGATGTCATTTACCGTAGTAGAAACTGCACGCTCAAAGTTTGATGTAATACGCATGCTCATCTCATCTGGTGGCATGCCAGTGTAACTCCACACGACACTTACGACTGGAATATCAATATTGGGTAATATGTCTGTTGGCGTACGCAGAATTGCCAGCGGTCCCAAAATAAACAATAGGATAGCCAATACTATAAAAGTGTAAGGTCTTTCTAGTGCAATCCTAACAATCCACATAATTCCCTATTCCTTTACCATTTTCTGTTTGTGCACACCGCTAGTGTAATAAAAAATCGAAAAAAAATACACAAATATCGCAATGTTAGTAATATGTACACACTCATTTTCCAAGTGAGTCCCAGGACAAATATATGCAAATTGGCTAACAACGACTCGAATAGGAGTTTCCGAATAAATCCTTAAAAACTACAATTTTTTATGTCCTTCTTTTGGCGGGCTAAAGATTTCTATATATTCTAAATATTCGCCACTGATAACCCTAAACCCATGAGGAATATTGCCTGGAATATAATAAGCCCCACCAGATCTACAAATCTTTTTCTCACCGTCAACAATCAACTCGGCCTCTCCAGCAAGAATATATCCCATTTGTTCCTGCGAATGCCCGTGATTGGTAAATTGCCCATGTTCTAGTTTTATATAAAACATTTGCACATTCTCACCAATAACTGTCTTATAAAACACCCCCACTCTTGCTTGTTTAAAAGCAGTTACATTCCAATCAAAAAAATACATATTTACCTCCTTTTTACCCTATGCGGTACTGTAGCAAATTTGTAACTTAGAATTTTATATATTAGCTTGGCTACAAGGAAATCAGGAGCTTTATTGGTTGGTGTGGGAGCGAGCTCAACAACGTCCATTCCAACAATTTCTTTTTCTTCACAAACCGCACGTATTAAACGAATAACCTGATACCAATTTAATCCTCCTGGCTCAGGTGTACCAGTGGAGGGCATTAATCCAGAATCAAAGACATCAACATCAAGTGACAAATAAACTTTTTCACTTAATTTTTTTACGACTTGAAAAATCCATTGGTTGCTACCGCAACAAATATCTTCAGCCAAAAATAAATTTCCCCGCTTAAAAACAGGCCTTTCGGAAACATCCATACTTCTAATTCCTACAGAAACAATGTTGTTGACTTTTTCTCTCACGCGAGCCATTACCGAAGCATGGCTAAATTTATTATTTTCATAGCTTTCCCGCATATCCGCATGGGCATCAAGATGCAAAATAGAAATGTTTTTATAAAAATCCTTGTGTGCGGTTATGGGACCAATTGCCACAGAATGGTCACCTCCCAAAGTTACAACGAATTTTTTATCGCGCAGAAAACAAGAAGTTTTTTTGTAAGCCTGAGCAATCATTTTTTTTGAAGATTCACCTTTAATTGGCTGGCTAGTAAAAATACCATGCTTATAAACTTCCGTTTCGGTCTCAATATCGTAGAGCTCAACTTGTTGCGAAGCAGTAATAATAGCTTTTGGCCCTTTTGCTGCTCCTTTCAACCAGGAAACACTCTTATCAAAAGCTATTGGCAATATCACAGTTTTAGAAGTTTTGTATTGGGAAAACTTTTTGGTTAGTCCAGCGAAATGGTCAGACATATTTTTCCTACATAACAAACATGGCGGCCGATATAACCGTAGTCCATAAACCGTGTTTATTACCTTCTGCTGATTGGCAAATATTTCGACTCAAGAACTTGTGATCACTCGCTCTATAATGTTTTTTCCTTTCATCCCAGGCTTGACCTGGATCAAAAGATATTCCTAGAGTTGTAGCTAACATGGTGGCAGCCAAATCTTCAGCATATTCTCCCGAAACGCGTGCGGTTTCTCCAAAATTATGGTGTTCAGAGAGGTATCCATAATGTGAGCAATCATTAGGGACAGCGAGGCCGATAGCTGCGGAAATCAATCGGTTTGGCTCGTTTGTTTCGGTTCTTGCCATTACACAAAACACCACTTGCCCAGGGTTTAATAATTTCAACCCTTCCTTAGAAGAGATAATTTTGCATTTTGGAGGAAAGATACTAGAAACATATACTAGATTACATTTTTCTATTCCTGCAGCTCGTAGAGCCGCCTCAAAAGAAGCTAGTTTATCTTTGTGTGTACCAGAACCTTTAACAAAAAACATTTTTTTAGGAACAAAATTTTCCATTATATCCTCACTTATTTATCTAAAAACGCATTATAGTTTTTTGACTGCCTATTTTTCCAAACTTTTTTATGGTAGGCATAACTGGCCACCAGAGGTAGAGCTATGGTGGCTTCAGCAAAAACCATTTGTTCAAAGTCATTACTGACTTTGCCCCATGAGTGAGCCTCCTTAAGGGTAGAACCAGATAAGGCACCATCTCGTTCATCTGCAACTGTAATTTGAATAGCATATTTGTGCATATCAACTTCTGCTCCTACTATTTCAGCGGCAACCGTAATATCTTGAGCAAAGTTTTTTGGCACACCACCACCGATCATTAATAAGCCGGTAGTTTTAGCTTCAACTTTTATTTTGGTCAATTCTAAAAAATCTTTAACCGAATCTATTGTTACGGTGCTGTTATTTTTTCGATGCCACTGATGGTGAACCAATCCAAATCCAGCACTACAATCTGAAAAAGCTGGAACAAAAATAGGGACATTTTTAATATGGGCTTGTTTTACTATAGAATCATCGCCTATATTTTGTTCTGATAGATATTTGCCCATAGCAATAATAAATTCTCTTGATGAGTATGGACGAGAAGGAAGCTCGTTTGCAATTTTAGCAATCGTCATATCGCATTTTCGCAATTCATCCTCATTGATATAAGTATCGTAAATTCTATCAATATGATGATCAAATAGAACGTGGTCATTAGCAAAAGGAGATCCCTGATAATGCTTAAATCCCAAACCCTCAAAAAAATCTTGATCAACAATAATCGCCCCAGTTGAAACAATAGCATCAACCATATTATTTTCTATTAAGTCGAAGACAACTTTTTTTAATCCAGCGCTAAATAATGATCCAGCCAGGCATAATATAATTGAACAACTAGAATCTTCTAGCATAGTAGTATAAATTTCTGCTGCACGAGCTAAATTTCTTGCTTGAAATGCCATGTTTTTATATTGTTCGATCAATGAAGTTGCATCAAATTTTTTGATATCTAAATGTTGAATCCTAGTGGTTAATAAATCTTCTTTTTTCATTTAAAAAAATCCCCCGTAATTAATATTTGTATAATAACTTATTGTGTGTTTTATACAACAAACAATTTCATCAAGAACTCAAGACTATCTCTAACACATTGGTCTTATCACACCTATCGAAAAGTAAGCACGATCTTCATAGTAGACTACCATTTTTTAAAATATTCAATTATATTTGAAAATTTATTCATACCGAAGTGCAATGGTATTCTAAGACCAAAAAATACTAGGGAATTGTGAAAGATTGGCTGTATAATGAACAAACGAGGGAGATACCTATGTATACAAGGACCTTTATATTCCTTATTGTTATTGGGTTTCTGCATATGAATAACGTATTTGCTAATGCAATAGGAAAAAATATGATTACTCCACTGCCAAAACCTACTATAAACAAAGCATTTTCTTTAGATGAAGCTATAGAGCAAAGACGTTCAGTGCGTAGTTTTAGTAACAAGGCGCTAACTCAAGAGCAAATTTCTCAATTATTATGGGCAGCTCAAGGAATTACTGACAAAAAAAGGGCATTGCGCGCAGCACCATCCGCGGGAGCGCTATATCCTTTGCAACTGTACGTTGTTAAAAATGATGGGATGTGGATTTATTTGCCACAGGAACATTCACTAAGAAACATTGTTGATAGGGACTTACGTGCCGAGCTTGCAAATTGTTGTTTGCATCAAAGTGCAGTAAAACAAGCATCGCTTAATATTGTTATTATTGCCGATTATAGTGTGATCGCAAAAAAATATGGGGATCGAGCAATTCGCTATACTCATTTTGAAACTGGGCATGTGGCACAGAATATTTTATTAGAGGCTACCTCGTTGGGATTATCAGCCGTACCTATTGGCGCTATTGAAGACGCAGCCATACAAAAGTTATTAAGCCTGCCAAGCAGCCAAACTGCCCTGTATGTTATTTCAGTGGGCTCTGCATGAAAATTGAAGTAGAGAAGTTGGACGTTGAAAATTAGTGTTATATAGAAGGATCTAATGATAAAATTAATAAGAAAAAAATTTATACAGCCATGAAAAACCCGTGGTTAATAATTGATGATTTTATTATTAGACCGATTGCTAGTTACAAATTTGACAAGGTTTATAATATTAGCACTAGCGGAGAGGTTGAGCATACGCTTCTTAATGCCGATGACAAAATTAGCCTATACCATGCAACTTCTTATCAAGCGGTTCCTATAAAATATCTAAACATATTATTTGATTTATTACGAGATGATTCTCCAGAAAATCACTTTATTGATATTGGTTGTGGCAAGGGTCGCGCATGTTTCTATGCATGTCGAAAATATAAGCGCATAACTGGAATTGATTTTTCACAAAACTTAGTTACGGATGCTCAAAAAAATTTAAAATCATAAACACTCACGTTATAAGTTTTGAATATAGCCTGATAACAAAACATCGCTACACTGTGGCATAACCGCAAGTATATCAGATACTACTCGGTTATAACCATATAGTTTACCATCATCCTTAGTAATCAAAGTTGTTGATCCGCCTCCATCGAGGCTTATTGCATATTCACACTTTTCTTCTTTTAGGCGCTCAATA
This sequence comes from Gammaproteobacteria bacterium, assembly GCA_964213355.1. Taxonomy (GTDB): domain Bacteria; phylum Pseudomonadota; class Gammaproteobacteria; order UBA9339; family UBA9339; genus JBAXAM01. Next base: position 19,073 of record CAXOVY010000005.1, on the reverse strand, counting down.
AAATTATTACTAGGCAAATCCCCTGGTTTAACTATTAAACTTACCATTCCATCTTTACGTAAACAAATGGCTGTTCCAAATTTGGTGTATGCTCCAATTTCGCGACCATAATCTTTGGAGATACGTGGATCAATCTCACCATTATTTATAAGGAGCTGTCCTCCAGAAACTACATAAGGACAACTATTAAAAAAGGAGGTTAATTCAGAATCTTTGATTCCTGCTTGCTCAGGATGTGCGGCAGCCTCTAGTTCATAACTGTAACTAAGCTCGTCTCCCACCTTTAAAGAATTAAACTCGTTGATAGTTTCTTGTGACGGATCATGCAACCAATAGCAATTAGAAATTCCTTCGGCAACTTTGGCAACTGTTTTAATACAAGAAACTTTGCTATTTAAAATATCTATTTCCTTAATATCTGGACTATCCTTATAATCCTTATAATAAATAATAGCATCCGTAGTGTTAGGATTAATCGCGGTACTTGAAATACGATCTAATATAATTTTTTCCCCTTTTTCAAAACGTGCCGCACTCCATACCACTTTTACTTCCCCAATTTTTATATCTCCAGAATCACTGATGCCAAGTGCTGGTAAATAATTATTTGTATCCGATAAAAGTTTGTTATCAACTTTTTGGATAGCAGATGGAAAAGCATAGGTTTGTGTGAGAGTCACACCAGTATGTTTATATGCAAATTCAGCACATTTTCTAACTAGCCAATGTGTTTCATTATCGTTAAAAAAACCTGCGTTCATAGCTACACGCATATTAGATTCTTTGGCAATTACATCTACTCGTGCTCCTTTTGAAAAGCCTTGTTCTTCAGAGGTAATCAAACGCACCTTGTTGATTTTAGGATTAAATGTAACCACCTTTATGTCATTGACATCTCTGACAGTTATTTCCTCTTTAGCAAAATATTTTTTACTATTAAGCTCCTTAGCTAAAAATTCTGAAATGTTTTTAAATATCTTAAAATAATCGTTACTAAACTGTTCTTCACTATTGCTATCATTAACCCGTTGCTTGATAAATGTAAATAATGGGGCAAGAATTTTTTTAACGCACTCCCGCTCTGTTTGTAAAATTGTTAATGCGTTGATCCTCAGGAAAGCTTCCTGTACTTGCGGATCATTTAATAAATTTTCTAGTTCTTCAGGATGATTTTTAAGTTCTCGGATAAAATCTTTATAAATTTTGGATTCTGAAAGAAAATTATCTGGCGTGCTAAATTCAATTATGCTTTTAGCTGTAAATATGCTGAAATAGGCGTGTTCCTTATTAAAAGATATCAAATGCCCATCTTGGGTAATACCAAAGTGTCCAGGATGAGTATCAGGATTGAGCAATATCATATCGCATAACATACTTATAAAAAGTTCCACTCGTTGTTCTGGTGTTAGCTTATCATAAATGTTTTTATGATCGTAATTAGGAGATTCATTGGCAAAAATTTCTTCTGTTTTTTCGCTATCAATGTTTATATACGGATAAATAAGGCCACTCTTAATCGATTTACCCTGGGGAATTAATCCATTGCTAATGTAGCTTGCAATTACCGAGGCACCCGCCTCATGTTCCGCCGAACAGTATTGAGTTAATTTTGCATCACTGCCAGACAAACAATGTCTTTCACCATTCTCGGTAAATACCTTATAGAAAAAACTTTCTCCAGAGGAAACAGTAATCTTATAGGTGGAATTAACCGCCTGTTTACTTAACTCCTCATCAACTCTTGCGATATTAGGAAACTGTTGCTCAATATCCTGTATTTGATCTTCAGTTAAACTCTTTGGAAAGAGAACGTTGTATCCTGGTAGTGGCGATTGTAGTTTATTAATTAAATCCTTTGGAGAGAGCCTATCGCATATTGATGGTGGCAGCTGTCGTAGCTTATCTAAACAAGTAACCGCCGCTGCAGCGTTCATAAGAACACCAAAGGAAACCACAAATATGATAAACAGCTTGGTCAAATTTTTTCTTACGTTCATTTTTTCACAATAAAATGGTTGTTAGTACTTCAATACTAGCGGTTAATTATTAAGGAATGCTTAAGATCCAAAAAAATCGTAGTAACTACCAGGGCAATCGCATGAAATTTATCCTGCCAAAATCTTCAAAAGATAATTGCGATCCCACCCGGCTTTTAAACGCTTGCTTTGTATACCGCCTTTGAAAGTGTGCTCTTTTTTTAGCAGCATCAAAGATATTTTTCTCAGCAAAGAAAAGTTTTCCGCAGCATCACCGATACGTACTCTGCACTCATCTTCTCGAAAGCCAACATCTAGACACCAGTGTAGATTGTTTTCTACTCGCCAGTGCTGTCTGATCCCATCTGCAATTTTGTTTGCTGAGCCTTTTAATGAGCTAATGTAATAACGTTTTTCTGTAACTTTTTCACCTGTACTTTTGTTAATTCTCTCGCTTTCCATTAATACTAAACTTTGTAACCCTTTCCATTTTAGTTTAAATCGGAATAAATACATCAGCGGTAATACGTAACAGGTACGTGTTTCTACGCGGCCATGATCGCAATCTGTTGTTTGGTTTTTATCATACACCATGGTTTCAAAATTTTTTTCTTTGGCTATGTTAAATGTGGTTTCCAGAGCGCTTTTTAATAAACCTTGGTTTTCCTTTACAGCCAGTATGTAGTCAGCCCCTTTTTCATGTATCTTGTTTGCTATTTTGCTTTGGCATCCCATGGCATCGATCGTAATAATACATCCTTTGATTGCTAGTATTTCTAATAATTCTGGAATAGCTGTAATTTCATTGGATTTTTCATTGGTTTTCATCTGACCCAACAAAACACTATTCTCTGTGGCCCATGCATGCACCATGTGGATTGCTGACTTACTTGATCTTCTGTCATGTGATCTTCTTAAAGTTTTACCGTCTATTGCTATTACTTGCCCTCCTGTTATTTCAAATACTTCTCTTATCCATGTTTGAAAACACCGCTGAAATGCCTCTGGGTTAAGCTTAGAAAATATTCTACCGAATGTGTCATGAGATGGTATGCCATTTGGTAACTCTAAAATGGCTTTTAACCATTCGTAATTCGTATTTCCATATTCTTCAACTTGCGTCCATTTGTCAGCGCCGCAAATCACCGCACATATTGCTATAACTATAACCTCAACTAATTTATGAGTGGTTTTTAATATAATTCTTGGATCTGTTATTTCTTCGAAATTTCTTACTATTGATAGACCTATTCTTTGATCGCTCATCCTGGTTTCCTTGCTATGAATATTGATAACCAGGTATTTTTACAGTTTTTTAATTATTTATATACTCTAGCGCATTGTTTTCTATTTGGATTTCATGCGATTGCCCTGTAGTAACTACCAAGGTACTTCCGAAGAGCTCGAAGAGCGAAATAAAATTCTATATAAAATATAACCTAAATTTCGCTCTTATGAGCTCCATTCATTCGTGCTAATCCTACCCAGCCCTGCGCCTACTGAAATTGAATTGATTCTTTAGTTTATTTCGGAAGCACCTAGGGAGTTACAACATTCCTTTTATCGTTTAAGCCTTCCTTAATATTTCTTAAGTTTTTCTTAATATGTTTTTTTAAAAACTCGCTATTGTTTCTACATATGAATATTAACAAAAAATTTCATCAGGTTTTATTAAGAATAACTTCTTCCATCGTAGTGATAGCATGCACACAACTTAGTTATGCTGATTCTTATTCCAGTTATGAACCCATGCTAGATATAACAGTTTGTAAAAAAGGGGGTGGATGTAATGGTGGGAACATCATATTAAAAAATAGAAAAGAAGAACTAATACTAAAAAATACTTCGACATTTCCCATAATTATAAAAAATGTTATTTTTGAGAACGAAACTAATGAAGAAGCTGGTCTTGTTATAGGGGACAAAAGATCTATTTTTCCCTACGTTTTACCTAACCAACAAAGTTATCAATTTACTGTAAATGCAACAGATAATGATTACCACAAGATACAAACATCGATTCATATTATTTACAGCAATGGCATTGATAGTTTAGATGCAATCAAAGTTATTTCTATTTCTTCGGAAATGCCTTCCCCTGAAAATAACATACAGTCAACTACAACTGTAAGCGGTATTCAGCCTAAATATGAACAAAATGCCAAAAATAATTCGCCAAATGATGAAGAAAATCTGTATATCACTAAATCATCAGCATCGAAGGATAAGCCTGAAATGTCCGCAGTAAAAGTAGTAGAATTTAAGGAACCAGGCACTAAAATACTAAAAATAGCAAACCAAACTTCATCTGAGATAACAGTAGGAGAAACAAATGTAATTTCTTCTATGCCTCTCCTGGTCTCTCATAGCGTTGCTATGCAAGGAGTTAAAACTGGTTCTAAAATACCTGCGGGAGAGTCATGTGAAGTCCAAATACAAGCAACAGAAAATGCTAGCGCTTCTTTCCCATCGGATAATACATTGTTTTTTATAACCTACCAAGTTGACGGAAGCAAGGAGCAGCAACAGATTGGATTTAAGGTGAAAATTAGTTATAACAACGACGGGATAAAATTCGAAAATCCTATCTTGGAGTTCACCGAAGAAGAACCTGCAATACTAAAAATGCCCCAAGCATCTTGCACTGATGACAACCAATCATTATGTATAGTTAATAATCCTTACATTTACAATACGGACTCAACAAATAGTCAATTTTATTATCCTTACTCCAAACCCTCGAGAAAGAGTCTCGTTTTAATAAATGAGGATCCATCAGATATAGTAAAAATAACAAGAATTGATCATGATGAATACAAAGTAGGAATTCACGTGGTGGGAGACTATAGTAATTGTACAAATTTAACAAAAGGAATGTCTTGTGCCGTAGACATAGAGGTGGATGGAAGCAACCGAACCGATATGGTACCCATTTACGTTACCTATGATATCTCTGATAGTGAAGGCAATATAAAAATAAAAGATGCGATGACTGCAGCTGTTGTTATAATTGATCTGAATCACAGCGGCATTTTAGAGCTGGTCGCTAACGGTATTGCTAAGGGAATGGTTTCTAATACCATCGATTGGTTTAGCGGTGGCTTGCCATTATCACCTTTTGTAATAGAGGCTATCAAGGGCGGAACCTATGGATTATTTGTTGATAGATTAATTCCTCTTAAACCAAAACATGGTTGGCCTAAATATGTAGATGTGGCTATAAATAGGGGAACAATGGGTCTTACCTCTGGATTAGCAAAATGCCTTCCACTTTTAGCTGTTCCAGATCTTTCTGTCGGTTATTCTGGTTGTGTAGCGACTGTAACTGCAGGATATATAGTGCTAGGAGAATGGAGGCAGCTCATGGATGATGGCGTAGATTATCTTGGGGGTGACCACGACGCTTTCTACATTAAATACCCTATCATTCTTGCAAAAGAATTCCTTTATGCAAAATATATCGAACAAGCTAATAATTATCTCTGGACACCCGAAGAAAGAGCACTCACGGGAGACCTGCGTCAATACTTTCATGTAAAAGCTTCTGTAGTAGGGGAAAAAGAAACAAGCTTCACTAATAAAATGCTTAAGCTGGTTATAAAGTAATCGTTCCATTAGAACCTGGATTATTAGCCGGATTTATTGCTTTATTTTAGTGATATAGCCATGGCAAGATACTAAAAAAGCACTAAAGCAATTGCTTACTTTACTATTTGGTTTTATCATTTGTAGTCGTTAGAGGAAACACTTTTACAGCGATTCCTTAAAACAAAATGCTGCTGCTGCAAAGCAAAAGCAAGTCTTAAACCCAAAAACCGTAAAAACCAGGGGGAAACATGCCAAAACAAGCAAAACCTAATGAAGTTCAATATCACATCGGCTTATCAAGAAACACGATTGAAAGCGCTGAATACGTATTATTGCCCGGCGACCCACATCGTTCTGAATCGATTGCCAAAGCTTTCGATCCTAATGCCAAATTTATCGCTGACTCACGCGAACACGTATCTTACCTTGCTAATTTTCATGGACAAAAAATATTAGTTTGTTCAACTGGTCTTGGCGCCCCCAATGTTGGTATAACAATGGAAGAACTGGCTCCAATTGGTTTGAAGTATTATTTGCGCATTGGAACTTGTGGTGCAATCCAATCATTTATTAAATTAGGTGATGTTGTAATTAGCACTGCTGGTGTTAGACTTGAGGGCGCATCAAAAGACTATGCTCCATTAGAATATCCAGCAGTTGCATCGTTTGAGTTTACAAATGATGTCATTGAGGGTGCAAAAAAAGCTAAAATACCCCATCATGTTGGTATTACAGCTTCAACCGACACCTTCTGGCAAGCTCAAGAACGCTATGACAGCTATACTGGACATATATTACGTAGCAAGCGTGGTGCTATAGATGAGTGGCGAGCACTTAATGTAATGAACTTTGAAATGGAAGCTTCTGCACTATTCGTTATGGCAAGCGCTATGGGTTTACATGCAGCTTGTCTTTGTGGAGTTATTGCGGTGCGTTATGAATCCGAAAAAATATCTGTTGATACTAAGAAAGGCACAGCTAAAGCTCACTGGGAAACACTAGCAGTAGAAAGCATACGCCAAAGCTTAAAAAGAAGGGGTTTGATTAAGTAATAGTTTCATGCAAAAAAAACTCCTGATAAAATCATACGGCTGTCAAATGAATGAGTACGATTCAGCCAAAATTGCTGATATTTTGGCAGCTGCTTGTGGTTTTACTCTAACTGAAGATTCAAGCGAAGCCGACTTGGTTATCCTAAACACCTGTTCCATCCGCGCTAAAGCAGAAGAAAAAATATTTTCCGAACTCGGACGCCTACGCCCACTCAAAAAGAAAAGACCCAATATTGTTTTTGCCGTTGGCGGTTGCGTAGCAATGCAAGAACAAAAAAATATTTTCCGCCGCGCACCCTATGTTGATATTGTTTTTGGCCCACAAACGCTACATCGCTTGCCAGAAATGTACAAAAAAGCACTGCAAAAAGAAAAACACATAATTGATATAACTACAGCACAAATAGAAAAATTTGATTACTTTCCCAAGCCACAACTAACCGGGCCAACTGCCTGTGTATCGATTATGGAAGGCTGCAATAAATTCTGCAGCTACTGTATCGTTCCATTCACACGTGGACGTGAAATTAGTCGGCCAATGCAAGATGTACTTACAGAAATTAAAAATTTGACCAACAAAGGCGCAAAAGAGATTCATCTGCTTGGTCAAAATGTTAATGCCTACTGCGACCCGAATAAACAAGCTACGCTTGCCAATTTAATTTATGAAGCGACAAAAATTGATAACGTAAAACGCATTCGCTTTACCACATCGCACCCAGCGGAATTTGGTGATGATTTAATTGACATATTCGCCACAGAGCCAAAACTAGCAAAACATTTACATTTACCAATACAAAGCGGCTCTAACCGCATTTTAAAGCTAATGCGTCGTGGTTATACCAGCGAAGACTATCGAGAAATAATAACAAAACTACGCCAAGCACAACCCAATATAAGCATATCTACTGATTTTATTGTTGGTTTTCCTGGCGAAACTGAAGATGATTTTGCGCTTACTATGGAAATAGCTCGCAGCATAAATTTTGATGCGGCATTTAGCTTTATTTATAGCAAAAGACCAAACACTGCTTCTGCAAAATTAGAAGATAATGTCTCTCTTGCCGAAAAAAAACACCGTCTGATGCTCCTGCAAAATCAATTAGCAGCCCAGACGCGCCAATATAACAAAGCCATGATTGGAACAGCACAAAAAATACTAGTTAATTGCCGCTCCAAAAAAGACCCCAAGCAATTTTCTGGCCGCACTGAGAGCAACCGCATCGTGAATTTTATTGCACCAAAAACTTCCTTGGGAGATATTGTTACTATTAAAATTACCGAAGTGCTCACTAATTCATTGCGTGGCGAAATCAGTTTCTATGAAGAAACCAGTGGGTAATCGAAGTAGCTTTCTGCACAAGAAGTAACAAGTCGCTACAATTATCTATTCTCAATGTAATCTAATCAAAAAACCGAGTACTACGATAATGGTTGCAACGCTAGCTGCGATCATACCACCGAGCCAAATAATGGTTTTATCTTTGCTTGATTCTATTTTTAGTTCTATTTTTAGTTCCAGCTCTTTTAGATCTTTTTTTGTCGCAAGACTACCGTCAATGAATGCGCAAATATCATCAACTTGTTTTTTCTCTAGTGTTGCCTGCATTTCTGCTTGTTTTTCCGGTACGCCAACAGATTTTAATTGGTTCGCATAAAGCAGAGTATCAAATGTTATAGTATGCGGCATAAATTATCCTCATTGTTCGTCGCATTATACACTATTTTCATTAAAAATCGCGATTAAATTTCATCAGACTGTTGGTAACACGCGAGTTGTCCGGTTTTGATGCGGTGAAATCATTTCAAAACCCATACACCATTGCGCTTAATTTCATCGTGCATAGCATCAGGAGCTAAATCAATTTCGTTTGGCCAAGTAACTGCTCCATACTCAAGGTAAACTTGATTAAATAGGTTGATATCGCTAAGGCTAGCGAACACACCAGCTTTGGGATTCATAATACGCTGTCCCATTTCAACAAACCCATGTGTGCCATCAATAAACACCACCTCAAGTTTATAGTCTTCAAGTGATTTAACCTTGGTTACTTGCCAGGGTACAACACATATCATTTCAGAGGTGGTATTTTTTTCGCTGGTTGTTTCTGTTTGCATAACTCCCAATCCTCAAATAATTCTCCCCTATGTTCTGATGCCCATTCTGATACTAATGTCAGTGCTCTATGAGGCATAAATCCTTTTATAACTTCAAGTGTTTTTATATCAATTTGTGCTTTATGTTCTGCATATAACGCATGAAAATGAACAGAGCCAAAACCTACGGCTTACCGAACTGCCGTTTTTAGAAGAAAGCCAGTCCCTGAGAAGGGACTAGCCAATCAGAAATTACTATTTACTATAGTTTCTCTTTTGTTAATAATTCATCAACAAATTCCACCTTACTAGTTTTATCACTACCTTTACACGTAACTCCCCATAAGCTTCCATCTACACAATATCCAAGCTTTTTAAACTCGTCATATATTAATCCTTTCTCATTTTCCAATGCTTTTTCTTTATTAGTTGACTTTCTCAATGCTCTTAATTTTCCTAATATGTTCACAGCAGCATCCATTTTATTCTTAAGCGGTGAAGCGTCAATATCAGATGAGCCAATTTTTAAGTTTTTTATGTCATGATTTAAACACTTTACCATCTCATTATATGATGCATTAGCAGAAATAAACTTATACGCGTCCATATTCTTAATAAAATTATCCCTATTCTTTATATATTCACTAATCTTTGATTCAAGCACATCAACTTCGTTCTTAGTAAATTCGTCGAAAGCATCACTATCTATTTTAAACTTCTCACCATTAAATGTAGTACTAGCTAGTAAAAGATCATTTTCTAATATCTCTCTTGCCCGTTCCGCTTTCGATTTAGCTTTTTTCAGTCTTTCTGACAAATCTTCTATATCCTTCCCAGCCGCAGCAGGATCTGATGAAATGCTGTTCCTTATATTTTGAAGTTCAGTCCTAGCTGCTTTGACGGAAATACTATTAATCCCCTGCAGACCCTCAAAATTATCTCTCAGTTCCTTAACACGGGTATTTAAAGGTTTAATAATTTTGATATCGTATGGAACACTTTTTGAACTTATTTCTTTTAATGTATTTACGCAAGTATTCACTTTTCCTCTTAACCCACTATCGCCAAGTTCTGAGTAAAATCCATCGAGAAGTATAGAAACACTCTTTTTACCACTACTATCAGCATTGAAATCGTAGCCTTTTATTCTTACAGCTACTGCTTCAATATTATTTTTCGTATTTTCTATTTCTTCCATAACTAAACCAATTGCATCAACTTTCACTTTTACAAGATCCGTAAAGACAATATCGACAAAAGAAGTATCTAACGTTCCATATTTCTTAGTTAAGAGCTCTTGTTTTAGTTTATAAGCAACCGCTTCTTCGGTAGCTATATCCTTCAAAGCACTACTTAACTTGGTGAAATCACTATCTTCAACGAAAACAGAAATAGCAGTTTCCACTCGATCTTTCACCTTCTTAATTGCTTCTAAATTTTCTCTATAACCTATAACCTCTCCTCTCAATTGCCTGAAAGACGAAACATCGCTGCCAAATTTGACTTTATTAATACCAACATTATCACTAAAAGTCACTGTACCCGTCTCTTTGTTGTCTATGGATGTTAAAATACCTAGAGTCAGCATATAATCTTCAGCCTTATCTAAGTCTTGCTTCATATTATTCTCCAAGTCTTTTAAGAGTTGTATTCCTTCATCCGCATTAACATTTTTCTTTATTTCATCAAGTTTAGTTACAATATTCATCCTTGCGGCACCATCAATTTTCATTAGTTTGGCAAAATTATCCGTCAATGCATTAACACTTGTGTTTTGATGACCAAAAATTACAGCTGTCTCTAACCCTAATGCTCCTTTATAACCAACTATTTCTCCATCCTTTTCCAAGTTGTCTATCTTCGTTTTAAGGGTTCGTAAACTATTGTAGACGCTTTCTATAGAACCACTCTCACTATTTTTCATATCATCAAGATCATGATTTCTAATTCTTACTTCCAGAGCAGCAATCTCGTTATCTAAACCGTTTACTTTGACATTAATTTCTTTTATTGCTTTAAATCGAGGCGTTACACTTGCAGTATCGAGAGAAGGAATCAGCTTTAATACAAGCGGTATATTTCCATAAAACCCTTTAGAATATGTTCCTTCAAAGGCAGCTACGTCGTTTTTATACCCGTCATCCGTATTTAGAATCATCTTTTCACATTGCCCTTGTGCTTTAGAAAAGGTATTTTTGCCGTCTTCCTGAACATATTTATTTCCTTTAATATCGCTAGCTAAACCCTTACCTATAGAACCACCGTTCTTCTCATCGGTCTGCACACTTATCTTTGCTTCAAGTGCCAAGGTAATTTTTTTCTTGTAAAGATTAACTTCTGCAATCATTTTCTCAACAGAACGCATATCGGCAATAAATGCATCTCTACCTGCACCTAAGATTTCATAATCCGAGTCTTTGTTATAAGCAGCTTCAGCATTATCTTTCAAAATACCCCGCTGTTTCATTACTCCCACTGCGTCACCTAAAGCTGCATTCAAACGATCTTGTAAGATAGGTATTCGTTTTTTACAGAAATCACCTATCGGCTTATTGCTGCTCAAAGCCTCTTCGGCCTTATCATATATGTCAGTGAATTCCCCAGTTATCGCTGGCTTTGCGATTACGCTGATTATGTCTAACTTGTTAAAATCAGTGGTCAACGCTTCAACCCTTGATTTTTGAGTGCCCAAAACTACATAATCAGACCCACCAGTATTTGCTCCTGTTAACTTCAAGGCTGATTTGCAACTAACTAGGCCACTGTTTTCCAAATCAAATATCCTACCACTTACATTACTATTTTCATCCACATAGTAGAGAGCCTTCAAGCTACTGGAAACATCTTTATAATCATGAGCTTTTATTTTTCCTTCTAAAACATCAATCTCATTATTCAAACCGTCTACTGTGACTTTAAGTGTATCAGTTGCAGTAAGTTCTTGCGCTATAACTTTTGTAGTGTCAAGAGAAACAGTCTGCACAAACGGTTTTTCGCTGTATGGCGCTTTCAAATATTTTTCTTCAAAAGCGGATTTCTTCGCTTTATAACCACTATCTGTCTCTGCTACTATTTTGTTTTTCTCAGCTTGTGCATCAGCAAACTTAATATTTTGAGCCAAAGGAATAACATCTTTCTGTATTCTATCCCTTGCACTGCTTACAGAGTTAAGGTATTCACCATAAAGTTTAAGTTCCTCAATCATTTTCTCAACAGAGAGCATATCTACAATAAATGCAGCTCTACTTGACTCTGAAATACCTTGCCTATAATCCAATATATTACTATAAGTATATTTAGCTTCTTTATCTAAAATCTCTAGTTCCTTCATTGCAGCTGCTGCATTATCTGAAACTTCCTGTAAACGCGTTTGCAAAGCTAGCAGTGTAGTACCACCCTTAGCTAGTGTAGCATCCTTAGATAGTGCTGTAGCTACTGCTGCGTCTTTAGCTGCCTCGTCGGTACCATCCAAAGCTGCCTTGACAGTTTTCTGCATGGTAACGTAATCTTGAACCACACCTAAATCTTCGATTTTACTAGTTACTAACTTGTTAAAATCAGCGATCAACGTATCAACTCTTGTGCTTTGAGTACCTAAAATTACAGTGTCAGGATTACCATCTACTCCTTTTAACTTCAAGGCTGCTTTGTAATTATCTAAACCTGTTTTTTCTAACTCGGCTATCTTTGTTTGAAGAGTCACTAAGCTACTGGAAACATCTTTATAATCATGAGCTTTTATTTTTCCTTCTAAAACATCAATCTCATTATTCAAACCGTCTACTGTGACTTTAAGTGTATCAGTTGCAGTAAGTTCTTGCGCTATAACTTTTGTAGTGTCAAGAGAAACAGTCTGCACAAACGGTTTTTCGCTGTATGGCGCTTTCAAATATTTTTCTTCAAAAGCGGATTTCTTCGCTTTATAACCACTATCTGTCTCTGCTACTATTTTGTTTTTCTCAGCTTGTGCATCAGCAAACTTAATATTTTGAGCCAAAGGAATAACATCTTTCTGTATTCTATCCCTTGCACTGCTTACAGAGTTAAGGTATTCACCATAAAGTTTAAGTTCCTCAATCATTTTCTCAACAGAGAGCATATCTACAATAAATGCAGCTCTACTTGACTCTGAAATACCTTGCCTATAATCCAATATATTACTATAAGTATATTTAGCTTCTTTATCTAAAATCTCTAGTTCCTTCATTGCAGCTGCTGCATTATCTGAAACTTCCTGTAAACGCGTTTGCAAAGCTAGCAGTGTAGTACCACCCTTAGCTAGTGTAGCATCCTTAGATAGTGCTGTAGCTACTGCTGCGTCTTTAGCTGCCTCGTCGGTACCATCCAAAGCTGCCTTGACAGTTTTCTGCATGGTAACGTAATCTTGAACCACACCTAAATCTTCGATTTTACTAGTTACTAACTTGTTAAAATCAGCGATCAACGTATCAACTCTTGTGCTTTGAGTACCTAAAATTACAGTGTCAGGATTACCATCTACTCCTTTTAACTTCAAGGCTGCTTTGTAATTATCTAAACCTGTTTTTTCTAACTCGGCTATCTTTGTTTGAAGAGTCACTAAGCTACTGGAAACATCTTTATAATCATGAGCTTTTATTTTTCCTTCTAAAACATCAATCTCATTATTCAAACCGTCTACTGTGACTTTAAGTGTATCAGTTGCAGTAAGTTCTTGCGCTATAACTTTTGTAGTGTCAAGAGAAACAGTCTGCACAAACGGTTTTTCGCTGTATGGCGCTTTCAAATATTTTTCTTCAAAAGCGGATTTCTTCGCTTTATAACCACTATCTGTCTCTGCTACTATTTTGTTTTTCTCAGCTTGTGCATCAGCAAACTTAATATTTTGAGCCAAAGGAATAACATCTTTCTGTATTCTATCCCTTGCACTGCTTACAGAGTTAAGGTATTCACCATAAAGTTTAAGTTCCTCAATCATTTTCTCAACAGAGAGCATATCTACAATAAATGCAGCTCTACTTGACTCTGAAATACCTTGCCTATAATCCAATATATTACTATAAGTATATTTAGCTTCTTTATCTAAAATCTCTAGTTCCTTCATTGCAGCTGCTGCATTATCTGAAACTTCCTGTAAACGCGTTTGCAAAGCTAGCAGTGTAGTACCACCCTTAGCTAGTGTAGCATCCTTAGATAGTGCTGTAGCTACTGCTGCGTCTTTAGCTGCCTCGTCGGTACCATCCAAAGCTGCCTTGACAGTTTTCTGCATGGTAACGTAATCTTGAACCACACCTAAATCTTCGATTTTACTAGTTACTAACTTGTTAAAATCAGTGATCAACGTTGTAACTTCTGAGAGTTGATCTTCAAAAACAAGTTTTCCGTCCAAACTTAAGTCTTTTTTAGCTGTATCTATTTTTGCCTTTATTTGTCCATTCTTACTAGAAGCATCAGCTACATTATCAGCATTATCAGCATTACTACCATCCCATTGGTTTATGTCTGTATCTAGACCTGTTAAAAGTTCAGAAACACCGGTATAGTCATGATCTTGAACTTTCTTTTTCACCACCAGGATACGACTATTCAAGTCCTCTGTTTTTGCTACAATTTCATCTACTGCTGCATCCACAGCTTTTTTATCTACATATTTTTCTAAATCAAGAGAATTAAGTGTATATTTTCGTGGCGTTTTATCAAGCGGCAGCTCTGCGTTTAATCGGTCCTGATATTTTTGTTCTCCATTGCGAATTATTTCGTCTATTTTTCCCTCTTTTACATCACCACCAGTCCTCAAGGTTTTTAATGTATTGAATGAGAACTTATTTTTTTCTGTAAGCAATGAACCAAGTAATGCTTCCTTTTCCTTATTCACTCTTTGATTTTCTGTACTAACTATAGACGCAGCTGTATCTTTTTCCCATATTTCTTTTGGAAGAAGATATTTTTCTCTATCAGCTGAAATCAAATTTTCTATCTCTTGTTGAGACTTGCCTTCTAGTTCTTTGTTAGCCAAAGCAAAAGCATCGATCTGTCCTTGGGACAGATTTTTTTGGAGCAGGTCTTTTAAGTAAGCTTTATTATAATTACTTTCATATTTGCCAGTTGATGCGTAGACCAGCATTTGCAATGTACCAATTTTCTTTTGTCCAGTTGAGTCTATATAAGTCACCAAAACATCTTGACGCACAACTCCTGTACTCGTTGGAGTATAGCTATAAAATGTAGAACAGACAGTGCCCTTATTTAAATATGAAGGCTTATAAACAGATTTAGTTCCAACTATATGTTGAGTAGATTCCTCACCAATATATGCGTTATGCGAGTACGAGTATACATTCTCACTTGCTGTCGACCCCCAATCACATCCTTCTCTAATAAACGATGCTTTTTTAACAAGAGCTTTTATACCATCACCAACAACATCTTCAATACTAGTACCGAAGAGTCCTATCCTAGAACGAGCAGTAATATCAAACTGATATTCTACCTTTTCACCCAACGGCACAATCCGGAAAAGCTCATTGCTGAGGCCACTAGATGTTAGGTCTGGTGAAGTAGCGCTTAGATTTGTAGGTGTAATAGATAAATCTTTATCTAGCTCTTTAGAGTCAACTTCTGGATGAATTAGCAGTTTTATAGTACAAGAAGATTTAACGCCCAAACTGTCGCCACAATTATTTTCAACTGCAGAAGTACGATGTACTGGCAACAAAGGCTCTCTGATTGATAATGATACCGGACTATCACCCGTGTTTATTATTTCATAATACACACTAGAACTACCATCAACAACCCTATCCTCCTGAGGAGCCCGAGCCCATACCTCTTTATATGTTAGAGGTTGACTTACTGAATCTTGTTGCGGCAATACATAGCTAAACGTACTTACAGGACTCCCTGCAGTAACAATTAATTTGTCTATCGATGATTCCAAACCATCACAACTAACTGTAACAGGAATCTTAATTGTTTTTGCTGTAGTTGTTTTTACTTCGGTATCTTGATTCACACTATAACTATAACTATAATAGCTAACAAAAACATGCTTACTATACTTACCACTTTTAAGTGGAAGTGGAAGCGAAAGTGGAATTGCATAAGTGGCTCCAGGAGCTATTCCTGAATCTGGTTTCACCAATACATCTTCTGATGATGTCAAAGAAATACTGTTGATATCTATATATCCGTCAGAAGTGTTTTTTATAGTCAGATTATATTTTCCTGACTGTGAATCGTATACTAAATGACCATCTTTTAGTTTATCGATTTCAATTTCGATTTTAGATGAGGCGGTTTGTTGAAGTCCTTTTTGTTCTTTTCCAAGATTACAAGAATATTCAATTACAAACGACGCGTGTTTTACTGTACCACTAACTTCATATGCAATATCAAAACGATATGCGCCGCCTTTACTATTTTTCTCCGCTTCGCTAATACTAGGCAAATTTAACGGGGTGCTGAAAAAATTTGCGGCATCGATCACGGTACCTTCTGGCACCTCACTTGTTCCGCTACTACCAGCACCTTTACGGATCACACTGCTTATTATTACAGATTCAGAAGAATCATTTTTTATAATTAGAGTTTTGTTGTCTTTAGAAAGATCAACATTTATTTCGGGCATAGCTTGTTCAATAATTTTTTGGTTACTTTCATCAACAACCTCAAAAAACTTTGGTTGCTGCACTTCTTGGGAAGTAGTTCTTGTTAACCTCCACGAAGTTTTAGTTCTCCCTTTAGCACTATCTGGAAGAATAGAATTACTAGCTGCATCACCAACAATAGGACTCTTGCCTTGATCTAATAAATTAAGGCTAATTTTATTACTTGGCGATGAGGATGAAAAATACACCTTATAATCACGGTGACCAGTAGAATCTGCACCGTAAATATCCAATTCAATTTTACCAATTTCATATTCCAAACGGTAATTTTTAATTTCTGGATAAAAATTATCTTTACTATTGTTATCTACTGCATAACTAGCATGATAGATACAGATGGAAAACAATAATACAAATAAATTCTTAAGATTTTTATTTTTCATACAAAACACCTCATTACATCGATTTTTCAACCAAATACTACGCATCTCAACTACTGACGACTCGTAATATACTCCAATTCCTCACTAAAACACCGGCTGCGTCAACAGCAGATATCTGATTTTTAATAAACTACTTTTTATTCATTTTCCTCTGCGCAGTCCTTCGCAGCTGACAGCACAGCAGACCTTTCTATAGTCTCTGTTTTTCCTTTTTGAAGTGCATTATCTACCCACTCTCTAAAACACCCCACTGCTGCATCGAGTTTCTCTCCCATCCATTTCTTGGTAGCATCCAGTTCACCTATACACTCGTCCGCAACTGACGCATAAAAATTTTCTACAGTCTGGCCATCTTTTATTTTTTGATCTTTCTTATCTGCAGAGTCGTTAAAACACTCCATTACCGCGCTGAGTTTTTCTGATACCTTTCTTCCTATCTGTTTCATGGTAGCGGCCGATTCATCTATGCACTTGTACATAACTGACATCGCATAAAAATTTTCTACAGTCTGGTCATCTTTTATTTTTTGATCTTTCTTATCTACAGACTCGTTAAAACACTCCATTACCGCATCGAATTTTGCATCTGCTGGTGCAACTTTCTTGCATTCACCCGCAGCTAACAGCACATTAGAAACTTCTATAACCTGACTTGCGTCTGCTTTTAGTTTTACCCTACTTACCCAATCATTAAGACACCCCATTGCCGTGTCGAGTTTTTGAGGTTGGTTTGAACCCATCATCGAACTACTAGCACCAGCTCGATTAAAGCCTTTTTTATTAAAGCCATTTCTATCAAAGCCATTTCTATCAAAGCCATTTCTATCGTAGCCATTTTCATCGCAGCCATTTTCATCAAAACCATAATCATCAAAACCATAATCATCAAAACCATAATCATCATAAACGCGAGATTCAACATTCATACCCTCTACTACCGGCAAACGTCCTGAATTTTCTTGATCAGCAAATACTCCACTGCTAATGGCAAGAACTGCCAAAACAAATATTAATTTTTTACTGATACTACTAATTTTCATAGAAAATTCACCATTTCCATTTGTTGCCGTATAAAAAGACACCGCCAACCCATGTACTCTACAATACACATTCAACAACAAACTCAAAATACTTGATAGTTACAAATAATTAAAACAAAGGGCTAGTAAAGCTGCAAGATTCTAACGCTACCTACCACTGGCCGCCGCCGACCTCAAGTTTCGCTTTCTCTCCATCAATGAAGGTAAGTTTGTTTTGGAGTTTTGTATTAACTTTTCAGCTAACTCTATTGAACAACTACTATCGTCACATAAACCAAAATATTTCATTTCCTCAATAAGCTTCTTACCAGACTCTGCATTTAACACACGCTCTTTTCCTAGATCAGTTTTTGCTTTGATACTGTTTATGAGCATATCCATTTCTTTTAATCTTACCCTCAATTTTCCAATATAAAAATCATTGGTGGACTCAGAAACAGATATTAAAACCTCCCAAGCAGCGATAAAATCCGCGGTTTTACCAGCATCAAAATCTGTCTTCAATTTGGATAAAGCTCCTCTTACTGTATCAGACGCTCTGCTGCTATCTAGCTTTTCAGAATAAACTCCGTTTATTTTAGATGAAGGATAACCATTATTAGAGGCAACATCATGGTTAGAAAAAGCTGAAGTACTAGCAATAAACCAAACTGCAGCTAATAAAACCATAGTCAACCTAATCATATTTTTTTTCATATTTACCTTTTATATCTTTTCTACATTTTATAAAAATTAATAAACCGAGATACATTTACCAATTATCTTATTGTGGTGTTAGACTTCTTTGCTATTATTAAATAGGTAAGCACCTTAACACTACAATTACCGCCAAACAACCCAAGACTATTCATACTCTGAATAATATCATTACCCGCCTTAGTATTTATTTCTTCGGCTCTAATAACGTCATTCACCTTACCTTTAATAGCATTTATATCTTTCATCATCTGAATAAAATTTTTCTTAATATCCACAAATTTATTATCACTACCTGATATTTTCATTATGATATCCAGGGGAACCTTGAAATTAACTACATTATCTGAGTTATAGTCTTCATTTAGCTTTTCAAAAGAATCACCTATTTTGATTATAGTATCGACAGATACACCACTATAATCCTGTTTGTTCAACCAGGAATAAATCTTCTTATAACTATCAACCTTTAAACTATTTTTCTTAGCAGTGTACTCTCTACCTAATTGATGAGTATTAGCATCTTTCTCAAGAGCTTGTAATGTCGTCAAATCAGCTGCACTAGAAATATCAGTTTTTAATTTCGCTGTTTCTA
>CAXOVY010000004.1:0-25748 GCA_964213355.1 Gammaproteobacteria bacterium | reverse complement strand
CAAACTAGAGCCGCAACTAGAGCCAACAAATATATTAACCGAAGTCAAACTAGAGCCAAAGTGGAGCCAAAGTGGAGCCAAACTAGAGCCGCAACTAGAGCCAACAAATATATTAACCGAAGTCAAACTAGAGCCAAAGTGGAGTCAAAATGTCACTATAATCGATACCGATATAACTTTTTCTCAACTGGTCGGATTGCAAAAAAAAGTAATACTTTGTATATACGAAAACTGTAGGCTTTCAAGAAAAAATGAGTCTCAACAACTAACAGTAGACTTTATAAATAGTTGTTGTAAAACAACAACCTGCTCTATTAAAAAGGCCATTCAACGTCTTATAAAAAAAGGTGCCTTAATAAGAAAAAGCTTTAAAGATGGGCGATCAGGTTGGACTACTTACGAGCTTCCTAATCACATATATTATGCAATAATTCATACAGAAAGTGGAGCCAAAGTGGAGCCAAAGTGGAGCCAAACCAAAGTCAAAGTAGAGCCGCAACCGGAGTCACAACTAGAGCCAAGCTCTCCTAGTAGTAGTAGTGAATATCTATTAAAAGAAACTACTACTGGCGACAATCAAATTCCTACCGACTGGAAAAGTATAGATGTTGAGCCGCTAGCCGAATTGGGATTTACTGTTAACTACCTAACTCAACTCATACCTCAAAATAATTTATCCTCCAAGATTGTCCAAGATTCAATTTACGCTTTTGCTTTTGATATCAAAGAAAATGGAAAACTAAAAACCATCAAAGGAGACCCTATAAGCTTCTTCATGGGGATTTTAAAGAGAAGCGGTGGGTATGTACCCCCAAGCAACTACGAATCGCCTCAGCAGCGTCATATGCGGTTATATGAGGAAAGAATGACTGAGCTCGAAACTAAAAACGCAGAAATTGAAAAAAAGGCACTTGAACTGGCCTTCAACGAGTGGTTTTTAAAACTAACAGATGAGCAGAAAAAAGAGTTTCTTCCTAAGTCTTGGTCTTCAAAAAGCGGGATAAGCTTAGACAAAAATAAAATGCTGCTTTCTTGTGCGAAAAGTCATTTTGAAAAAGAGCTGTGGGCTGCTAAAAGGAGTGAAATTGTTTCATCGCTGGACGGAGCATAGATCTTATTATGAAGGTGTTTTACAAATCTTCTCATCCATATCGCGCCATATTTCAAAAGCTATTTCTTGTGAAAATTGAATATTGTTAATACTGTGCAATCTTGCATATGCCGAGAGATATTTTAATATTGCTTTTGTAATTTTCTCTTGAACTAAAACAGAGTCGCCGTTTTCGACCCTCTCAACTTTTGCATCAAGATAAACTTTAAGAGCAGAACCAAGCTCAGCACGAGAACGATTATCCATTGTTGATCGTTTGACTAGGTCATCTAAGTATGCTTTTCCAGGGTGTGTCGTTTTCTGCATATTGCTGTTGTGATTAAATTAAATGAAGCTATATCTAGCACCCAGCCCAAATTGCAGCTGATTGAGATTGTTTGCTGGAATGTAATATAATCCTTTTGCCTCAGCCGTACCACAGTTTATGTGCAAATATTTCGCAAAACCACTTAAAAACCATCCCTCATATAAGTGATAATTTATATCTACTCCCCCCTCATATATAGGAGCGTTGCCTACATTAGTATTTAAGTTTAGAATGTCATTCTTCATCCTTATATTAAACGCTTTACCAAGAGCAATATACGGAGACAGGACTATTCTATTATTCAGCAAAGGATATTGTAGCATAACACCGGCTATGACTTTATAGCTTTGATAAGTGGTTTTGTTGTTGCTAAGCGGATCATGAAGCACATTATAATAACGGTAGTCGTATTTTATAATTCTATTTCCATATCCAACGTCAATATATGGAATTATATAGACAGGCAATTGTTCAGTAAGTATATATCCAAGTTTTATATCAGCATTTAAAAAGCGATCGGCTCTAATAGGTCCTTTAAAAAAGGGATTATTTGGATTTTTCTTTTGAAGCTCTTCACTAGTCAAGCCTGAGGAACTATGATTAAAAATATCATCACCATAAAAATCAGCATAAAAAGAAGTGTAAATATGTTTTAAAAAAGTGGCTCTAACATCGCACGCTAATCCCATTGTTGAGTTATCTTGAATGCTATAGAGACGAGCATTATCTTCTTTGTAGTGCATGGTTGCAAAAAGAGCGCTCAATGACACGCTATTGTTAACCCTATCGCGAATATCAATATTTTCTTCTGCAAGTATTGAGCATGACAAAATACATGCGGTAATTGTGATAATGAAGTTTAATTTTTTCATTTTAATATAAGGCACGCTTTTCATAGATCTATATTTTTCCACGTATACCTAAGTGCTATTCCAAATTTGGTTTCACTGGTTTTGCTGTTTGGTTCGTAATACCCTTTTTGTAGATCAGATTGTTTGTATTGAAAATACGTATAATTAATAAAGGTATTTAACGAAAAATTATCGAATAGGTGGTAATCCAGATCAACTCCTAAGCCATAAGTTGACTCTTTGCCCAAATTAAAATCTAATAGTAATCCAGGTATGTTTGTTTTACCCCCACCTTTTAATTCTACCTCTCGCTCCTTACGATCGTGCTTCATATTCGAATATATAATTTTCCCATATTGCATATGTGGTGATACAAACAGCTTATTGCTAACTAATTCCCAGTTTAATTTTATTCCAAGGAAGGCATTATAGTGTTGATATGTAGCTTTATTTATACAAAAAAAATCATCATCAGTAGCTCTATCCCAAAATCTATATCCAACGCCAAAATATGGAATTAATTGGAAAGAGCTGTATATAGGAATTGTATATCCCAAATTTATATCTGCATTAAAAACCGAATTGCGTCTTGAGTTTTTTGTTGAATTTTTAGAATCAATCAATGCGCCGTCATATTTTAGGTTTCCAAAAGAATAATCTAAATATAGTTTAGTGTAAAAGTGCTTAGCAAATACACCGCTGGCAGAATATGTTAATCCTGGAATCGTTCCCTTTTCTATATACTTATCGTCAGCAAAACTTAGTGATGATCCCAATGCACCAAAGGTAAAACCATTATTTATATGATCTAAAAAAGATATATTAATCTTTTCTTTTTCTAGTGATAATAATTGTTCGTTATAAGAATTTTGTTTTAGTTGATTAAAAGTAAGATCGCTATTCGCACTAGCAAATACAATGTTGCTTGCTATACATAATATCACTATAAATATTGTAATTTTCATGTTTTCTCTTTTAACGTTTTTAAACAGAGTGGCAATTTTGCTTTACTTTATTGGATACATCATCGTTTGGCCATTCTATAAAATCCTCCAGGGGCATGTCCAACTCTTTTGCGATTATACAGCAAAGTTTCATTGGCGGTCTATAACCAGTTTCTATTTTATATAATGTTCCATAACTAACGCCTATTCGCATTGCCAGCTTTGGTAACGATACATCTAGTTTTGCTCTTATTTCCTTTAATTTTTCTGAAAACCTTTTGGCGTCTAGTCGTGCGTGTAACGCTACAAGAAGCTTAGCGCAGCTTTGCGCTGATGGAATCACTCCATCTTCAACACTATATATAACTCCTGGACTAAGCCTAGATAATTGCGCCAAATGACGACCCGACATACCTAAAGTAATTCTTGTTTGCTTAATTTTATTTAAAAGTCTCTTGTTCATATTTATAATTATAATACCACATTCTTTACTATTTGCAAAGCGTACAACAAAAGCGTACTATATTTTCATCTGGTATATACGCATATAATATTTTATTAATAGTATTTTTTTAAACAAAATAATGAGCAATTAAAAATATATTTTAAGAAATACTTGACATACATATTTAAAATGCTAATATACGCTCAGGTAAAAATAAAAACAGGAGAAAGCAAATGCAAAACACTTTTTCACAACAGCAACAAAAGCCTATAAAAATAGGTGTTTTTCCGATTTTTAACGAAGCATCCAAAAGTGCAATTAACAATAATGCAGCAGAAGAAACAAAAGTTGTCAGTATCACAGAAAAATCTTTTAGAGAGGTGTTTAAAGAATTGGTAGATCACTACTCTTTTTTGGGTAAAAGGATGGAGCATCTAACCAAAGATGAGCAATACAATATTTGTTTAGCCTACATTGAGTATAAATATTCCAGCTGGCCTTTTGATAAAGAAGTGAAGCTAAGCGAAGAGGTAGATGTTCCTCTTGATATAGAAACCTTGAGATTGCTGAAAGATAATATCTATAACAGTAAGGCGCGAGCTTTGGAGTTGATCAAGGAGGCTGTAATTGATTCATATTCTTGTGACGTCAGCGAAGCTTTGGATGATGCCATAGAAGCAGCAAGGGGCATGTACGAAGACAATTACTCTTTCAGCTCAGTCAATTACTCGAGCGTGTTTAATGCTTTTAAAAAGGCGGTTGAGAGGTAAAAAAGAAATGTGCGATCCATATTTAAGCAAAGAAACTGCAAGTAAAATGGTTAAAAAATTGCTTAATGTGCCAAGCATAATTAATACCGTTTACAAGGTAGAGAAAATGACAGTACAAACTTTAGCTCAAAAAATAGATATCACAGAGAGAAGAATTTTAAATATTTATAATTCCAAAATACCACATTATTTATTAGCTAAAGTTTCTCTGCCTTTAATAAAGCTATATTGTAAAACCAAATTTATTGAAGAGTAATTATGAGCGAAAAAACATCAGCCAACTACAACGAACTAATCAAAAAGCATGCTGGTGAAAAGTTTTGTAAACTGCCAGAGATGACCCGTCATGAGATATGGCGTTCTTTAATGGTGCGCTCTGATGCGATGTGGGGCAGGAATGTCAATGTTTTAATAGAAAATATAGACAGAGATTTAAAATCAGCAAAAAGCAGGAGGAGTTATGGACACTACTAATTTCGATCGTACCAAGGGTTTAGGTGGTTCTGATATACCAGTATTACTTGGTATTTCACCATTCAGAACAGCATTTAATTTATATCAGGAAAAGATTGGTGAAAAGGATTTCGAAGAGGAACTATCACTAGAGAGAAGGCGACTTCTTGAAACCGGTACTGTGCTTGAAGATTTTGTTATCAGACAATTTAAGAAAGAGCATGAAGTGCAGGTTAGCAGAAGACAGGATCGTCTTGTTTCTGCCAATCATGATTTTTTGTGGGCTACGATTGATGGTATGTGTGAAAACAACGTAATTGAAGTAAAAACCACAGCTTCGTATAACCCCCACTGGAAAAATAAAGTGCCGATATATGTGTTAGCCCAGTCTGCGTATTACGCAAATCTTGCTAACGCTGCTGGTTTTAAAATCATAGTATTTTTTAGAGATACCTGCGCCATGAGAGTTTATGACTTTGCTAGAGATGGTGATTTAGAAAAGCAGATTATAGACAGCGCAGTAAAGTTTTGGGATGCCGTAAAAAACAGAATACCACCAGAACCAACATCTTATAAAGAGTTGCAAAAACGTTTTGCAGAGATTGTAGAGGACAAAAAAATCATCGCTTCTGAGGCCGATATTCAGAAGCTAACTAGAATGAAAATATTACAGGCTGAAATTAAAGAAAGAGAAACGGAGTATGAGGCGTTAAAGGTTGCCGAGTGCGCAATAATGGGCGATGCTCCTATTATAGTAGATGAAGCTGGTAATGTTTTGGCGGCATGGGCGCAGCGAACAGCAACAAGAGTTTCAATAGATACTTTAAAAAACGGATTTAAAGATGTTTACGAGGCGTGCAAAGTAAAAACAACCACACCCTCAACGCTAATCTAATTGACCCACCATATTGCTAAAAAAAGTGACCCAGTCTGATAAGTTATAAAGCCCATTTTTGTATATCGTACCCCCAAAAAAAATATCTACGAGTATTCTTACTAAATCAAATTTAATTTATTAGTAGGAGTATTAAGATGAACCGAGAAAATCGTTGCCAACATTGTGGCGGCTACTTGGTTAAATATCGCAACCCCAATCAACGTTATTGCTCTGAAGCCGCCTGTCAGAGACAACGCAAAAATTTATGGCGCCGTAATAAGCTTAGTACAGACGGTGATTATCGAAGTAATCAAAATGCAGCCACTAGAAAATGGCGGCAGTCACATCATGATTCTTGGCAACCATATCGAACAACACATCCTGCTTATGTAATTCGCAAACGAGAACGACAGCGGATACGGGATCAACAAAGCAAAGATTTGTATCGTGCTAAGAGTGACGCGTCAACACCCCACAAGCTAGTTACATCAGGTACTTATCATCTGATACCGGTAACTGAGTCTCATCTTGCAAAGAGTGACGCGTTAATAGTAAAAATTGCTTTAATTACAGATAGTTCGGTCAATGCAGTCGCCTTTGGACAATCTTGCAAAGAGATCACCTTATAGCCAGAGTGATGGAGAGTTGCAATCATAGGTCTCATGAACAATTTATCAAAATCAGTTCTCGAAGCGGAATGGCATCAGTTAGAACTTAGTTATCGACACTTGCGGAAACATACGCAACAAGAGCAACAACGATTAATGCTGTCGATCCATACCTACGGATTATTAGAGCCAATTATGGTTGTTGCAAGTTTAACTGGGAATTGGACAGTTATTGATGGCTACTTGCGAATAAAAGCCATGCAAGCATTAAAAAATGACACGATTAAAATAATTATCTGGGAATCGAACGTTGCTGAAGCATTGATCCATACTTATAGGAGTAATCAATCTCGTACCTGGGATTATTTTGAAGAGGCCTGGTTACTCCAAGAGTTAGGGAATCTGCATAATTATTCTCAAGCAGAGTTAGCACAACAATTAGGTAAAAGTAAAGCATGGGTAAGTTATCGATTGCAATTGCTTGAGTCCTTACCTGATTTCATCAAAGAGGCAATGTTGCAAGGAGATTTATCGTCTTGGGCTGCAAACAGAGTTTTAGTGCCGTTCGCGCGCGCGAACGAAGATGCTGCCAAAAGCTTACTTAATTATCTACGCAGTCATACCCATAGTACTAGAGAACTCCAAGAGTTTTATTATCACTATTTAAAGTCTAATAAGAAAGTACGTGAGCATTTACTAATGTCTCCGCAATTATTTTTTAAGACTTTGGAATTATCAAAACAAAGTCAGCCTTTCTCAAAGGATCTATCTTTATTATCACCCCAAGAGATTTGGGAGAAAAAACTAGCAGAGATTAATTCTAGGTTAGATACGCTGTATTCAGTGCTACACGCGGTATTTTACCCTCAGCAAAGTGAAGAAGAGTACTCAATTTTAACAAGAAGCTGGCAAGAGATTTTTACTAAAATTAACACTTTAAACAGGAGAATTTATGAACCAACAACCCATAATTCAAGTGGTGCGCCAATTATATCAGGCGGGGCAAGGCAAGCGTGCAATCAGTCGCCTACTAAAAATCTCACGTAATACTGTTCGTAAATTACTGCGCCAAGATAAGTCATCATCTGCTAAAAATGATAACGAAGATTTAATGCCATTAATTGAACCCCTGATCACAACTTGTTGTGGAAATCTGGTCCGAGTTCGAGAAGTTTTAGAAGAACAGTATCAGCGCAAAGTGCCATATAGCACCTTAACTAATTTAGTCCGCAAATATCAATTAAAAGATACGCCGCAACGAGTGGGAGAATATTGTTTTGCCCCGGGCGAAGAGATGCAGCATGATACTTCCCCGCATCTAGTCTATTTTGGTGCTAAAAAAGTTAAAGCGCAATGTGCAGCATTAGTATTAGGATTTAGCCGAAAAATTTTTATCCAGTATTATCCAAGTTTTACTCGCTTTGAAGTTAAAGCATTTTTGCAGCAAGCACTGCAGTTTATGCAAGGTAGCTGTAAACGTTGTATTATCGATAATACCAGTGTCATTTTAGCAGCTGGAGCAGGTAGCCATGCTGTGATAGCACCAGAGATGTTAATGTTCTGCCGTTTTTTCGGATTTGAATTTATCGCACACGCTGTTAATGATCCAAACCGCAAGGGGAAAATAGAGAGGCCTTTTTCCTACGTAGAAAACAACTTCTTAGCTGGACGAATTTTTACTGATTGGTCAGATTTAAATCAGCAGGCTGAGCTATGGTGTATTGCCGTCAACCAAAAACCCAAACGAATATTAGGCATGACTCCAGAAGCAGCTTATATTCAAGAAAAACCAGCACTATTGGCGCTGCCTGAAGTAATACTGCCGATTTATAAATGCTTCCAACGTACTGTAGATACCCAGGGTTATATTAACGTTGATACTAATCGTTATTCTGTACCAGAAAAATATATTGGGAATTTGTTAGAGGTCTATCAATATCTAGATAGGATTGATATTTATCACCGACATCAGCTAATTACTCAGCATCCACGTATTGTCGGGGAACGAGATCAACGAGCTATTATTAAAGAGCACCATATTAACCTATATCGGCGTGAAAAACGTCAGGTTGGTAGCGCCGCAGAACAACAACTCATTGGAATTGATAGCATCTTAGACGACTATATCCTCATGCTCAAAGCGCAAGTGCGTGGCCGTGGGGAATGGGCTTTTAAAGAACTACTTACACTTAAAAGAAATTATCCATTTGAGGCTTTTATTAAAGCCATCATCTTAGCTAGACAGTATAGGTTATTTGATCTTAAGCGCTTGGAAAAAATGATAATCAAAGAAATAAAAGATAACTTCTTTAATCTTTAAAAGAGGGGATCCTCATGTTACAAAAACTTAGTTATTTAATTGAACAGCTACATTTATGCGGTATGGCTGATTCTCTAGAGCCGATTCTTGCAAAAGCACGACATCAAGGACAAAGTATCGAAGAAGTATTACAAAAGCTTTTGGAGGCTGAATATCAAGATCGCAATGCACGTAGATTGGCGAATCGCTTAAAGGCAGCTAAATTACCATGGGAGTGGAGTATTGACACCTTCCCATTTAAGAGACAACCAGCAGTAAAAAAATCGCAAATCATGTCGCTAGCCAAATTAGATTTTATTACTCATTTTGAGAATGTCATTTTTATCGGTAAACCCGGGACAGGTAAAACTGGCTTAGCGATTAGTCTACTTCGTTTAGCGTTGATCAATGGTTACCGCGGTCGTTTCTATAAAGCCCAAGATTTACTAAACGAATTATATGCCTCTTTAGCAGATAGAAGTACTTCAAGGTTATTAAAAACCATAGCGAATTACGACGTCATTGTCATCGATGAGCTAGGCTACCTCACGCTAACCAATGAGCAAATTAACATTTTTTTTAAATTAATCGATATGCGATATCACAAAAAAACTACTATAATTACCACCAATCTTGATGTTAGCGCCTGGTATGATGTGTTCAAACAAAAAGAACTCGTTGATGCTATGCTGGACCGCCTCAATCATTACTGCACAATCATTAAAATAAATGGTGCCAGCCTTAGAGATCCAAAACAAATCAAAAGCTAAAAGAAACGATGTCATATTTTAAAATTTACTAAGCTTATCCAGGAAGATAAGGCCTATGGATTTGTGGACAAGTACGTGCTCGTAAAAAGCACTCGCACATACCAGCCAGATGGCCGTGTGGTAAAGCTATGGACAACACTGAGAAACGAGTTGCCCACAGCTTTACCACACTATCTGGCTTCTTGCCCACAACTCCACAGGCCCAGTAATAATTTTTAAATAATTTTAAAAGCTATTTGGTAACATTGATTCTTGAATCAACGCGCTGACTATAGCTGGATTAATATATGTGATGCGCATCTGGTGGGTCAATCTTTTTTAGCATAAGTGGGTCAGTTTTTGTTAGCGTCCAGGCCACACGTAACTTTTGTTTAAAAGAGGTGCAATCATGTTAGAAAAAAATTCAAATGAGGGTAATAAAATGAATAATATTGTAAAAAAAGATGAAAAAGGTATTGCAGCTCCAGTTACAAGCGTGCCAGTAAATACCAATGATGGTTTGTTTTATGATGAGCCGGAAATGGTTGTAGAAAAAGCAACGAAAATAGCAGATGTGCTTACAAAACTGGTTAGCAACAGAAAGTTATATACTGTAATCAACGGAAATAAATACGTGCATGTAACGGGCTGGAATGTAATGCTTACAATGCTTGGCGTTGGTTCAAAACCTGTTATAAATGATGTAACAAAGGAAGGCGGCCATGTTTTTTGCAAAACATATGTTGAGCTTTTTTCTGTAAAAAGCGGAAAGGTTATTGGTGGGGGTTGGGGATATTGTTCCAGCAAAGAATCAAAACGGGTTAGCAATACCGAACACTGCATACAATCTATGGCGCAAACACGCGCTCTTGGCAAAGCTGCTAGAATGTCTTTCTCTTGGGTTATTAAATTAGCTGGGTATGAAGCTACGCCAGCAGAAGAAATGATAGAGGAGGATATAGAGGCTTTGCTACCATCAAATAAGCAAGGAAATTATGCCAGGACAAATAGCACTGATACGAGCATAGCTATTGCATCTCAATTTCAGCGTATGCAACCGCAAATGGTTTCATAAATAATTGTAATAGAACAAACAGTTAGATTTATCAAAAAAAAAAAAATAGAAAAATTATTGAGTTTTAACTTTACTTAAGATACCCTTAAGGGTTGGTTATTTTACAATGCCAAAGCCACAATACAAGATGAGGTAAATCAATTGCCAACAGCGTGCGCTGCCGCTATTCCCCTAAAATAATTTCAGCAATCGTACAAAACTCCTTTTACGATTGTTCCTGATTGCGTTTCAACTTATCTGATGAATAACAAACACATAAATCCAAGAGCGATCGAAATATTTCATGCCATTTGTCAATATGGTAAATTCAATGCCAATGGAAAACTGCAAATATCACAAACTGAGTTAGGGTTAATTATTGGAGAAAAATCAAGATGGACAGTAAGCAGAGCGATTAAGACTCTTTGTAAAGCTGGGGTTGTTGAAAAGTATGGTAATTGGATATGCAAAGATGGGCAGAATCAGAGAGAGGCAAATACCTATATTCCTACCGTACCTAGAGAAATAGCCAGTAAAGCTTCATCTAAAAATAAAAAACTGCAAACGGTGATTGCAGGAAAAGCCGAACAAACATCAAAAGAGAAATTCTTACAGACCTTGCGCGATGCCATACTTCTTTCTGAAAGAATCGACGCCAATGAAGATATGCTGTCCCTAAAAAAAGAAATGTTAAATTTTATTGAAGCTCAAGAAAAACTTGATGCAAAGAGAGAAGCTACCTATTCAAAAGAGGTTATTACAATAGTAACCGAAAAAACTTCGTTGCGCGCTTCCGAAACTAAATCAGTCCCTGTGGCACAAACCAGTATTGCTAAAGGTGTTTCCTTATGTAGCAAAAAGTTTATAGGTATTAATATAAAAAGCAATATTAATACAAAAATAACAACAGCAGAAATCTTAAAAATCAGAGAAGGACCGCTAAAACCTGTTGTTGATTTTAAAAATTTTGAAAAAAATAGCAAAGTTGCTGAGGAAACATGCCTGCAAGCTGAAAAAGCAAAGCTAGAACAACAAAAGTCTACGTTATGCTCGCTGATGATGACCGCAAAAAATAACGATGAACGAAGCGGCTTTTTAGCTGAATATTGCGAGCTAGACAATCGCTCGCTCGAGTTGGACAGGGAATTGGATAAAAAGAAAAAAGCAAAGGCTCAACTTGTAGAGCTAAACTTAATTGCGTTGGCTAAAGAAAAGATAACGGAATATCCATTGCTTATGGCGAATTTGATTGACAGAAAAATAGACCATACTGAGCTTGGTGCTGTCTATAAAGAATTCCGTGACGAGCTAGTCAAATTGAGAGAAACGCCAAAAGGGATTGGAGAACTTTATTGGGATTTAATATTTGCCTCGGCGAATGCTTTAAAATTTGACAAAAGCGGTAATGAAAACTCTTTAAGAAAATGTAAAAATATTATGATGAAAATCTATAAAAAAGGAGGCAGAGATAAAAACAACGGCTGGAGCCAATCATCTGGTAGCGATGAGCATATAGCTAAAAATGCAAAGGCTATATTACAAATGCAGATTCCAAATTAATTAATAGGAGTTAGGAAATGAATAAAGTTATTGTCCGTAATATTGTTTTGGTAGCTTATCTATTTATCAGTGTATTATTTCCTGCTGTAACTATAGCCAAAGAACCACAAAATATAGACTTATTAAAAAAAGAGCTGATAAAATATCATGATTCAGGTGAGTATTATAATGGTATAAAAGAAACTATTTTAAAAGCAAAAGAACATCTAAAAAAATGTATATTAAATAACAAGGAAGGTAGAAAACTTGCAGTAGTTTTAGATATTGATGACACCTCCTTATCTTCCTATGATGCCAAAAATGACAGTGATTCATTATTTACTTTTGATGTGGATTTTTTTGAAAATGTAGTTTTAAAAGGTAAATGGCCTGTAATTTATCCAGTGCTTAATTTATATAATTTTGCTAAAGAGAATAATGTTGCTGTATTTTTTGTTTCTGGTAGAAAGGAATCTTGGTGTGATATTACAACTAAACAATTATTGCAAGCAGGTTATAAAAATTGGAGTGGTATATATTTAAAACCAGATACTAATAAAAACATTGTTAAGTCAACACAACAGTTTAAAAAGCTTGCAAGAAAGGATATTATATCCAGAGGGTATGATATTGTGTTGAATATTGGAGATCAATATGGTGATTTAGGAGCAAATTGTAATGGTTGTAATTTTAAGATTCCTAATCCATATTATTTTATTGATTAGATTATACTTGTAAAATGAAATGAAAAACAAAACAATCAATAAAGCTAAAGAACTCTTAAAAGAACTAGAAGGTCTTTATTTAAAGCCCTACAAATGCCCCGCCAACAAATGGACGATTGGCTATGGTGATAACCTAGAGGCTAATGGTTTAACTGCAGATGAGGCTAAATTAGTTGATTTTGACAAGAGAGTAATTTCAGCTGAGTTCATAACCAGATGGCAAAAAGCCGGTATTGGTACCAAAGAGATTAAAAAAGCATTAGACCAGTATCACAAGGCAATTAATATCTCAAAAGCAACAGCAGAGGTTTTGCTGGATAATGAGGTTAAGAAGTTGGTGCAACAGTTAACGAGATACGACTATTTTAATGATGCTCCAGAAAGAGTTCGGGTTGCGCTTATTTGTATTTGCTTCCAATGTGGTTTTGTCGGAATGCATAAAAACATCTATATTTTAGTTAAACGATGGCCTGGCAGTGGTACTGGCGCGTCATATGAAAAAAAATATTTTATCGATTACATTAGAAGCAATGATTACAACAGGGCGAGCGCAGTATTAAAAAACACTACTCTTTTTAAAGCCACTAAGGAAAGAGCAATTAAAATGGCCGATTTAATCTATAAAGAAAAAATGTGATATAATTAACTAGAAATTACAAGAGAGGACAAAAAAATGAGCAGCTCGGTATTAATGTTTGATACATTACAATATGCGAAAAAGTTACAAAAAGCTGGAATGTCTGAACAGCAGGCGGAAATTCATGCTGAGACAATAAAGGAGCAGAATGAGGCTATTAGCAATTTTATTGCTGATAATTTAGAAAACAAATTGAAGGAGTTTGCTACTAAAAAAGACTTAGAGATTAAACTTAAAGACTTAGAGATTAAACTTACGATAAGAATAGGATATATGCTGGGAGTAGCGGTTGCTTTTCTTAGTATGTTAATGACATCATTGAAGCTTTTTGGACACTAAAATGCAAGGTAAGATAAAAAATATTTTAAGGATAGTAATAGCGTTAATTGTAACCTCTTTTGTTGCAATTAATAGTTATATTTATGCTCAAGCATCTGCTAAGGAAGAAACAGTAGGCTTTACTACAAAGGAGGTGAGAGTAGTAGACGGCGATACTATTGCTATAACTAAAGGCAATAAAAAATGGAATATAAGATTGCAGGGAATAGACGCTCCTGAGTCCAAACAAACCTGTATAAACAAGGTAGATAATAAAGTATGGGATTGTGGTATAGAATCGGGGGAGGCTTTAAGAAAAGAATTAGCATTATGTAACGTTAAAAACAAATGTTGTGTTACAATAATAGGCACAGATAAATATGGCCGCAGTATTGGATTTGTCAAAATAGGTGAAGGTAAAGATACAATAGATATTAATCAACACATGGTTCGCAGTGGCTGGGCGGTGGCTTATAGGCAGTACTTAACCGCT
This sequence comes from Gammaproteobacteria bacterium, assembly GCA_964213355.1. Classification (GTDB taxonomy): domain Bacteria; phylum Pseudomonadota; class Gammaproteobacteria; order UBA9339; family UBA9339; genus JBAXAM01. The sequence goes on along the minus strand of CAXOVY010000004.1, from coordinate 11,568 downwards.
TATGTAAATGATGAGGATAAAGCCCATATAGAGAAAAAGGGAATATGGAGCAGCGAGTTTGCTATGCCTTCTGATTTTAGGCATGCAAAGAAAAAAACATCTAAGTCTTTTAAAGAGGATTTGTGAGTAAAAGTAAAATGAGGAAAAAGAAAATGACGCACGCATTAATGTTTGACTTTGATACATTGCAATATGCTAATGACTTATAAGGCTGCTGGGGTGCCAGAAAAACAGGCTGAAGTTCAAACGCATATATTCGCCGAAGTCATTAAAGAACAAAACCAGGCTATTAATAATTTAATTGACAATAGTTTGGCAACAAAACAGGATTTAAAAGAACTAGAGCTTTTATTAAAAAGAGACACAAAAGAATTAGAATTAAAAATAGAGCAGGTTAGGGTTGAATTAAAAAGAGATATAAAAGAGCTGGAAAATAAACTGATTATTAAGCTCGGCGCATTACTTGGTAGTATAATGCTGGGTGGTATGGCATTACTTCAATATTTAAAGTAATCATTATGAGCAACGGCGTAAACAAAGTAATTTTAATTGGTAATCTTGGTATTGAACCAGAAACCAAAACCACCACAAGCGGAACCGCAATGGTGGTTGTTTCTCTGGCAACTAGCAAAAGCTGGAAAGACAAACAAAGTGGTGAAACGAAAGCCGCTACAGAGTGGCATAGATTGGTCTTTTTTAATCGACTAGCTGAGATTGTTGGTCAGTACCTACATAAAGGCTCTAAAGTTTATGTTGAAGGCTACCTCCGCACCAGAAAGTGGCAGGATAACAATGGAGTAGAGCGTTATACAACGGAAATTATTGTTAATGAGATGCACATGCTTGATAGGCGTCCTGATTCCGTGGGCAATCCTACTTTAGCCTCATACCAAGACAAAACCAAATCCATCAGTGTTGAAAAACCATTTGCAACATCACTTGATCAACCTGTTCAAAATCAATCAATTGTCAACACAAAGATTGAAACTGAACCATTTTTCGATGATGACATTCCTTTCTAAATAATCAGATAAAGAAACATTAAACGGCGTTAAGCCTCGTTAAACGCTGTTAGATCAACTTTTTGTTATTAACCGCTACTCTCCTACCAATAAGAACGAAAACGCCTTAAATCGAATTATATTGCGTTGCTTCTTGCCTTTTTATCCATGTTATGTTATAATAACGTTATGTTTTTTAAATCAAAAAGGGATGAAAATTGGCAATAGTCTATTTTAAAATACATCTAGCCCAAAAAAGACACACGCTGGTTTTCATCCCCTGCTTTCTTAGCGGTTTAGTTTTAAACTAATAGGACACAGGAGTCAACTATGAATAATGAGCCGATATACCAGGAATTATCTACATCTCCAGAAATAGAGCTTTACATTAGCGATAAAGAAATTGATCAAAGAAACAAACTGTTGCGCATGTTGCTGGAGTATGTCAGAAACAATAAAGAAAAAATAGACTATTCAGCTAAAGTTTATTTGGACTATACACTAATTGATTTGGTTTTAAAAAGCGTGGAGGTAAAAAATCCAGTTGGAAAAGATGTAAAAATACAAATTATTAAGTCAATACTTAAAGACTCTAATTTTATATATTGGGAAAAAGATGTGGAAGAGTTTCTAAAAATAAGCAGAAATCGAATAGATATCGACTCTGCTATTCAGAAAGAAATTTTAGCCAGATTGGAAAGAGACAGTAACGGGAAAATAATTAAAATTGTAAAAAAAGAAGTGGTTCGTTTGGCTAATATTGGCGCGCCTTTTTGCTATGTTGCTTTTGGAAAATTGGGGCTTTGGCTGTACTCTGGTGCTGCAGCAGCAGATGCTTATCTAACCAACGCAGGCTGGCTGCCTATCCATGTTTTATCGGATTTGATGGCGGGGCAATGCATTTCTGGGGCTTTGCTTAGTATAACAACTCGCAACGCTTTACTTAGGGCTGTCGAGGCAATTTTCCCAGACAATATGCGCCAAACAGCTATTAATACCATTTACAGTTTTTACGGCGGTAATCCTTTAGCTAACCAGCAAGGGCAGCTGGCACAAGCGCAAAATCAGAATCAGCCCCAACAAGGACAGCAACAGGTCAATGTATTTGGACAAGGACAGCACGACCGCGTCTCTCTAGGACCAATGCAGCCCTATAATCAACAAAACCCTCAATTACATGCTGTGGTTCAAAGAGTGCAACAACTTACTAGTATTTTTACTAGATATGTATTGGAGTCCAGAAATAGAGCACATATATCAGAAGCACAGGGCGTTCTAATTAAGGACGATGTTCAAACGCAACTGAAAGAGCTTGTAGAACTTACCGCCACTTATTTTGTACAGCAAAGACAAAATGAAGCTCAACTTATTCGTCAGCAGTTTCAAGCATTTCAAGCCCAGTACCAAGGAGAAATAAATAATCTTCAAGCGCAGCATCAGGAGCAAGCAAACGAAATAGCTAATTTTGGCGGGCAAATGGAACAGATGGTGCGTCATTTTATTGACTTTACTAGTGTGCTTCTTGGACTGATTATAGGGATTGTTTTTATGGCATATGAGGCATACGGCACCTACAGCGGTGAAATGAAAGAGGAATTGTAATGAAAGCAAAAGGACGGCCAACTAAATATAAAAATGATATGCCGCAAAAAGCCTATGATATATTGGCTAATGGCGGTACTCATGCCGCGATTTGCGAGAAATTAGATATTTCCGAAGAAACATTTTATTGTTGGCTTGGGCGTGGGAAATACAAAGATTCCGAAGGTGTTAAAAAGGAGTTTTCTGAGTTTATAGAGAGGGGTGAGATAGTAGGCAGAGCGTGGCTTGATAAAAAGATTATAAAAGCTGCTGAAGACTATCCTAACATGTTGATACAACTAGCAAAACGTAAAGATTTTTTATCACGTATTTTGCCTATTTTAAGAAAGAATTCAATAACAGCCAAACTAGACGAGCTAAATGAGCTGTGCGAGCGAACTGACGTAAACATAGACACTTATAGCTATGGGTTAAATTGTCTTGAAAAGCAAGCTGGTATTGTAGAGAAAGCCAAATACGAAGAGCTTGAAGCAAGGCTTAAGAAGCTTGAAGTTGAAAGAGGAAATAGCAATGCAGTTTAACAATATGCAAATAGCTTTTGCTTTGGGTTTGTTTGAAACTGGTAAAACAACTTTTACTAACGATGAGGTTGATTACGGTTATTTTGCAACTGAAGGGAAAGTAAAGGCTACTGGCGAAAAGGTAAGATGGGAGGCTACAAACAAAGTTTGGGAGTTAAAGCCTACGGTAGTCAACCAATTAAGTGAACAGCAAGCAGAACAGCCAATATCAGAAAACGTCAATAATCAGAATCAGACAGAGCCAGAGAACCAAATAAACCCCGTTCCAGCGGACGATCAGAATCAAACAAAGTTAGAAAATCAAACATGGGGCGGATGGATATATCAAAACATTACAGACGCTGCCAATGCTGTTTTGGGCAATAACAAATCAGAAAACGCAACGAATAATGAAAGCAAGAAAAATGAACTATAAAAATGGGCAAGCAAAAAGTGATAACGATGCTGGAAAAGCTGGAAATGGAGCAGCAAAGAGAAGCAGAGGGTATTGAGACGGTTGTTATAAAAAGCGAAAAAGAAAAACAAAAAGTTTGTAAAGATTTTCAAGATAAAAAGGGCATAAAGTTGGTTCTAATAAAATGTTATTAAAGGGGAGACAGTAAATGAACGAATTAATAAATAGTCACGTTAAAAGCGAATTTAAAAGATTTTTTGAATATGCGTTTAAGTTTAATCCAAATTATTGGCAAGAACTTTCTGGTTGGGAGGTTTTGGGTAAGCTAAGAACGTTGGCAGAAGAAATTGTTAAATTTAATAAGCTGCTGACTAGTGTTATTCAGTCAGAAGTCCATTTAAAACGCATTATAAGCGATTCTAGCCTAGATTCGGCTAAAGAGCTTAACTACTATGCCTATCTTTTTTTGAAGGATATGAGTAAGGCAGATGGGTTGCAAGCGCCAAAACTGCCTGACGCTCCTGCCCAATTTGCAGGGATATACGATAGTCCTTCTAAGCTCTCAAACTTCATAAAAAACCCAGCAAATACGGCTGATATGCGCCAGCAAGCATTAGCCAGACTAAAAGAGCTGGTGCCATGGAATAAATTGCCGGATAGAGTTTTTGATAGAGAGATTTTTAATTCTAAAAAATGGGAAGAATTAAAAGGCGAAGCGTATAACAAAGTTGATTTAAGCGCTATTAACCGTGATTGGTTAGCGCGCTCTGCTTATGAAGCAAGCGGCGGACGTTGGGAATATGTCGATTTATTTATTAAGGGTTGGATATGGGCTAATAGAGGGCTAGCAGATGTTAATGGTCACATGGCGCATGATATTAATCGTCTCGTACCGAGCCGATTACCATATCCACCAGAGCCAAAAGATAGCTATGAGGATGTCAGAAGGGAATATGGTTATGCAGATAAAGAAGGTTGGGAGTTTGCATTTAATGGGCAAAGCATAGAAGCATTAGAACAATACTCTAGGACTTTGATTAGTGGAAGCTATGAGGGTAAGTACCAAGATATATATAAATTAAACGGCGGGAAATACTTAGAGTTTATAGCTAGAAAGAGAAGAGAAAGAGCGGCTTATAATAATCAGGTTAATGCTATAAACGCAGCCAGAAGTGCTAAAATACAACAATTAGTGGGTGATATTAACAACCATGTTAATCAACTATGGGCGATATATCGCAAACAACAAGACGAAGAATTTCCAGCGTTATTATCCGAGTACGAAAAATCCATTGAAGTAGCATCATTTCCAAGTTCTGAACTATCTATAGAAGAGAATTTTACTGGCGACAAGAACTTTTTATTTATCAAAGAAAAAGTTGGAGAAGAGCTAATAAAGCAAATATGGAACGATCCAGTAAAACTTACAGAACTATTGTTAGACGAAACCAAACCCGAAGCAAGTTTTCCTGATGTAAAAAAGATATTGCTGCATAGATTGCTAAATATTTCTATTGTTACATTAAAAGAATGGAGAGAAATTAGAGAGACTTTAATAGATGCTGCAAAAATAGGAATAAAAATGCCCTTGGGACATGAGTCTACCGAAGGAGTTGATATTTTGTCCATGTTAAAAATTCTTGAGGACTATTACGAAATAGAAATACTTGCGGGGTTAAAGCAGGCAGTAGATCAGGAAAAAGCTAAGATCAATGAAGATAAAAAAAGTGAGTTATGACCGCTAAAAATATTGATGTTCGGACAGCAAGCTTTGAAGAATTAAAGGGTATGAATTCTATTGAGTTTGGTAGTCTTGCAAAAAGAGAGTTAACCGAAGAAGAACGAAAAGCGATATTAAGAAGATTAAGCGTTGAAGAGCTGGAAACATTAGGTTCTTACAAATTAAACGCATTATTGATTAATATGGGTTCGGCTGATGAAGCTCCAGAATATCAAAAAGCAGAGTCAATTCTTACAAAACGTTTCAAAGCAACTCCTGCGAGCATTAGAGCGCGTTATTATCGTAACCGTAATGCCAGGGGGATTACTGAGTCTTTTGGGGTTTTTGCAGGAGCATATCCAGGCGATATGGAAAGAGTGAAGCTTATGGATAAAGCGATGGACTATTTGGTGCTGCGACAATTTAGCCGTGAATTTTTAGAGCAAAAGATGCTTGAGGATAAAAGCAAGAAGTATGAACTAATGGTTGAGTCTGGAGTTAAATGGAATGAGATTAAGTACGAATATGAAGGAGGAGGGGTCTTATGGAAGAAATACGATGAAGTAAATTATTATACTTACCTCAAGATGTGGGATGATATTGATGTAATGCTTGATTGGGTGAGAAAATATGTAAGAGCTTTGCCAAAGGAGACGGCAGAACAGTTTCGGCGATATTTAGAAGAGGACACTAACGATTATTCTAATAAAAAAGAACTGATGAAAGAGATTACAGAGATTTTTATTTTTCTTGAGGAGATAAAGCTATTTGAGGCAATTAAGAAAGAGATGGTAAAACCGCCCATAACTGAAGGAAAGGGACAGCTGGCAAATGATATTGCATACTCTGTACCTGGCATTGGATATAGCGAGATAGAGCCGCAAAGGTTTTTACTTAGTCCATATTATCCACAACAGGGAACTATGACTGGCGTAGCTTTTAAAGCTTATCAGCACATTGATCTTCCGGAAGGTGTCCAGAATATTTTTAGAGATTTTTTAATGAGGAATTATTGGGATATCTTTGTAAGGCTAACGCCTTTCTCTACAGCTGGTTCCAAGAAACTAGAAAATGATATTGCCGCTGGAGATATGAAAGCAAAAAACTTTGAAGAAGCTATGCTGGGTCTATTGGATGCAAATAATGGCAAGATATTGGTTACTAAGGGCGGTTTTGGCGAGGCGCGGTACCTAGTTACTAAAGATAGTCTATCTATGCTCTATAGCGATGAGCTTGGCTTAAAAGAGGTCTATATAAAATATTCTCGCTTTTACCCAGAGATCAAAATAGCGTTTCACCAAAACTACCGCTGGACTAAAAATTTAGATGATCAGATTAAGTTTGATGACGAAGTAATAAAGAGACGAGAAAAGGCGATTAGGCAATATCGGTATTACGAATCGGAGCAGGAGGATGACATTCCCATTCGCAGTATGCTCAAAAAGAGATTGCTGCCAGAAGAAAAAGAGTTATTAGAAGCGTTTAAAAAAGAGGAATCAAATGGAATCAGCTAAAGACCGCTATGTAAGATTTAATAAAGCAAAAGAAAAATCGAGTATATGGCGTGCGAAGTTAGCCCCTACTTATAAATTGGTTTTTCCCTACAAAAATTATTTTAACACTCGCGGACAAGCTCCAAACTCTACAGCGGTTTGGGATATGACTGCAGTAGTAGCCGCACATGATTTTGCTAATAATTTTCAGACTATTATGCTACCCCCGCATCATCGTTGGGCTAATCTAACTCGTGGAATAATGCTTACGGAAGAACTGGAGGCAATGGGTGGAGATATCAAAGGTATTGACGAAAAGTTTCAAAAAATGACCGAGACGGTTTTTCAGTGTATCAACTCTTCCAACTTTAGCTTGGCGATTCACGAGGCTCTGCTGGATTTTTGTGTCGGTACGGGAGTGATTTTAATTAATGAGACTAATGACTCCTCAATAATAGATGTTCATTCTGTACCAATTGATGATATCTGCTTTGAAGAGGGAAGGTTTGATAATTTAGAAAACTTTTGGCGCGTACAAAAACTGACGAAGAGACAAATACTTCGAAACTGGCCAGAGGCTGAACTTAATGAACGCATGGGACAGGAAGAAAATCAAGACAAAGAGTTTGAGCTGATAGAAGGTTCTATTTATTATCCAGAAAAAGCAGACAAAGAACATGATGGTAAAGACCCCAATGCATATTATTACTATATCCAAGAGCAGGAAAGCCAGAAAGAGATCTTTCATGAGTGGCGCGACTATTGCCCGTTTATCGGTTTTCGTTATTCTCGTAGTCCTGGCGATCCGCTTGGACACGGTTTAGCTGAATTTGCTTTAAGCTTTATCAAGGTAGTAAATGAAATAGCCGAGCTTGATTTACAGGCATTACAGTTCAAAACCCAGTCGCCCTATTTATATGACCCTAAAAAGCTGCAGATTAATCCCAGCACCTTTAATCTTGAACCTGGCACCTTTTTCCCAGTAGATCTAAGCAGTGGGGCGCCGAGCGTTATGCCTTTCCCGTTGCCCAATGAGTCCAGGTTTTCAAGGCTATCAATTGCTGAGCTGCAAAAAACCATCAAGGATATATTTTTATCCAGCTGGATAGATAGCAATATGCGTACGCCGAACATGACGGCAACCGAGGTGTCCATAAGACAGCAGGAATTTACCAGAAGGATTGGTGGAGCAATAGGCAGGTTTGCCCAGGAGTTTATAAAACCTTTCTTAACTGCCTGCCTAAAGATATTAAGGCGCAAAGGAAAATTGCCGGATCTGATTGATCTTGGACAGTATGTAGTACTCAAAATAAATAACCAATTCATTAATATTGAGTACGACTCGCCGCTAGCAGAGTTACAGAAGCAGCACGATGTAGACACAGTATTAAGCTTTATTGCTATGAACGTGCAGCTATTTCAGGGTAATGCGATGTTGGCTTTGAATATGCCAGAGATACCAATGTGGTTGGCAAACAAAAAAGGGGTTGCACTAGAGCTGGTTAATAGTCCAGCAACAATCAAAAAAGAATTTGAAAATATGAAAGCGGCACTACAAAAACAAGAGCAGCCGCCAGAGCCGCAAGCATTACCGCTGCAGCAGCCGCAAATAGCGCAACTGCACAGCATAGAAGTTGGTAGATAGGAGGATATATGGAGTCAATATTTAAACTTGATCAAGAAATTGCGAAAGAGCTAGATAAAATCGCAAATGAAAAAAATTATAATCTCGATCTTGAATTGCTTTATTTGGCAAACAAACTGTTTGTGATTAATAAGGATGGTAAAAGATTTTTAGACCTAATGAAAGAAAAGATGGTGCTGCGAAGAGAAACCGCCAGCCCAGATAAAGACGCCGCTTATGCGTATTATACCGCTGGCGAGAACAATGTGATAAGGCAGATGAGTTATTTTGCAGAGCTTTATCCTTACGTAATTAAAAGCGAGAAAGCAAAAATTGAAGAAAAAAGTAAACATAAAAACTAAAGGTGAGATATGGTAGATACTATAACAAATGAGGCAACTAACGAAGCAGCGGTCGAGACGGCAAATAAGTCTGTTGAAACCAATACGTTGTTTGATATTGCAGACGGTGAAAACCAGCAGTCAATACCGTTTTCTGGGAGCGAACAAAAAGAGCTTGCTAATGCTGCTAGAGAAGATTCTCAAGCATTAGCCGAGTGGTACTATGATGAAAAAATAAGAGGCAATGGTACGCCTCCAGAGTGGTTTAATCACAAAACCTTCAAGAACGTTACTGAGCAAGCTCGTGCTTATAATGAATCTCAAAAGAAGCTAACCGAATATTCAGAAAGGATTAAAGGATTTTCTGGCGCTCCTGAGCAATACGAAGAAAATGATAATGCCAAGGACAATGTATTTGCTGCGGGACTTAAAGATACTGGTAAAAAGATAGGTTTAAATCAGGAGGGTTTTAATGAGCTATTTGCTGTTTATAACAAAACCAGGGAAATAGAAGCGGAAAAAGAACAAGTCAATCAGCTGCAAAAGCAAAAAGAGGAATTAAAAAAGATTGGTGGGATAACTAAGCTAAAAGAGCTGGAGACTAAGTTTTTAGATAACTTTGGTGCTAATACCGCCGCTTGGTTAAAAAGCTCCATCAGATCTTATGACGACTATGTTAACCTAGAAGGCATAGCCTCTAAATTAACCAATAGAACGAGAATACCAACAAGCAGTGCTGAGACCATCATATCGACCAGAGACCAGGCAGAGGAGTTAATACGCGATCCTAGATGGGGTAAAGACCGAGATTTTACTCAAAGAGCTGATAAGCTAATTGGACAGATGTTACAGAGTGGACATTCCTGATGCTCCTGTAGTAGTATCATTCTGCCGCGCTCGAAGTAGCAACCCGGAAATTGCGTCCCGCTAGTTTGCTACTTTCCTTAATAAACTTGGTTAGCATCTCCTTTCCTAATTAAGGACAGGGTGCGGCTTTTTGATTGTGTCAAAATTTCCGACATTTCAATGTCTAAAATTCTGACATTATAAAATTAGCTCTTTTATATCTTGAGAGCGAGAGCGTAATATTTTTTGCGCAAGGATAATTTTTATTAGCGGGCCCAGTGTGAAGGTACGTGCGACCAGGGGCCACTTCATGCTGCTAAAACGCTTAAAAGTTCCGTGTGATTTTCGAGCAGGAACTATTAGCTGGGAAAATTTTTTGACTTATTCTCTTCAACCCCTTGACTTTTAAATCTTTTTATGATACACTTCTTCCCGTGATTCGATAACTTTTCTTGCTCTTTGCGAGTAAGAATTGAACGGATTTAGTTGTGTCTGAACTTTCTTTTATCTAAAGAAAGACAATGGACAAATATTAAGCAGTCATTATGAAGCACTGTATAGCATGTGGCTATATAGTTTTATTAAACATTGTTTTATAGATAAGAGGAATTTATGACCGACACGATGAATCTAAATATAGAGCCTACTAATCAGTGGGACAAGCTTACAAACTAGGCCTAGTGTGACGATAGAGGCATTTTCCGGACAACAAAAGTTCTCTTTTCTAAATAGTACTTGCAACAAACCCTGTTTTCTGCTATTTCAAACCCCAATTTATAGTCCATGTTTGTGTAAAAGTTTCCCACTCTACTCCAACTGTTGCTAAATCTGAAATATATCTATAACATTGTTATATTCCTTCTGCGCCTCTCCTATATACAGTTTCGAGTATACTTCCAACTATTGCCTGCTCTCATGTCCTGAATAAGGCAGAATCAATGCATCATCAATACCCTGTTTCTTAAGCAAAGTAAATAAAAAGTTACGTAATTTATGAGGAGATATAGATATCTTCATACCCGCTTCTTATGTATATCTATTCAGTATTTTGCGTATACCCCTTGTAGTATAAGGGCGTTTCCATGATGATTCAAATAAATATCCAGCTCCTTTTTTGCGTACAGAATCTATGTGTAAAGCTAAAACTTCCTTAAATGTTGATGGAAAGGGAACTTTTCTTCCTTTATCTCCCTTACCTTTTTGTACATGAACTTGGCAAGCTTCTAAATCAACATCGTCAATCTTAACATTAATGATCTCTCTAACTCTTAGTCCAGTATACAATAAAATTTTAATAAGTACCATATGCTGTTTATTTCGAGTTTGCCAAACGTTCTTATAATATAACTTCTTTTCCTCTTCACTCGGTACATAGTGTAGCCGTTTGGGTTTTGTAGGAACCTTAATATTCAGCTCATGTATTAATTGACGAAAGACCCCTTTTCAATATAAATAGTCCGGACGTTCTTTTCTTATGTGTTTAGCAAAGAACTTCGCTATTTTCTTCGCTGGCTTCCTTTTAGACATTATGCCGCCCTTTTAAGTTCTAGGGGTATACGTTTATGCATATCCAAAAAGAAAAGCCCGTAGGGGTTTATATGCACGTAAAGCAATGGCGTTAAGGCGCGTTTATCTTCTAATGTTAATCGATTCCGCCAATGTTCTTGAGCAAGTATCTGTTGAATCATTAGGGAATTGATATACACAAGACAAAATTGTAGTAAGTGCAAACTAAGCATAGCTAATTCTAGGCTATCCTTAAAATTGGTAGCTATTACTCCACCATTGCCATAGAAAATAAACCCATTAACCCAATTCCAGTTCTCTATAACATTTAGGCCTTCTTGAATTTCTTGGCGTAGTTCTTCATTATGCAGATACAGGCACAAGAATATAGTTTTAATAGCTTTTCCAAGCTCTGCTAAAGCCTTATAGGTGGGATGTTGGCGATTGAAGCGGTTAAATCTTCTCAAAATGGATTCTGCATCAGAAAGACCTAAGCGTAGAGCTGCTGTATATTTTATAA
>CAXOVY010000003.1:0-85294 GCA_964213355.1 Gammaproteobacteria bacterium | reverse complement strand
AATGTCGTCAAATCAGCTGCACTAGAAATATCAGTTTTTAATTTCGCTGTTTCTAACTCAGTTTTCTTAACAGCGTATTCGCTACCTAATTGATGAGCATTAGCTTGAGTTTCAAGAGCCTGCAATGTCGTCAAATCAGCTGCACTAGAAATATCAGTTTTTAATTTCGCTGTTTCTAACTCAGTTTTCTTAACAGCGTATTCGCTACCTAATTGATGAGCATTAGCTTGAGTTTCAAGAGCCTGCAATGTCGTCAAATCAGCTGCACTAGAAATATCAGTTTTTAATTTCGCTGTTTCTAACTCAGTTTTCTTAACAGCGTATTCGCTACCTAATTGATGAGCATTAGCTTGAGTTTCAAGAGCCTGCAATGTCGTCAAATCAGCTGCACTAGAAATATCAGTTTTTAATTTCGCTGTTTCTAACTCAGTTTTCTTAACAGCGTATTCGCTACCTAATTGATGAGCATTAGCTTGAGTTTCAAGAGCCTGCAATGTCGTCAAATCAGCTGCACTAGAAATATCAGTTTTTAATTTCGCTGTTTCTAACTCAGTTTTCTTAACAGCGTATTCGCTACCTAATTGATGAGCATTAGCTTGAGTTTCAAGAGCCTGCAATGTCGTCAAATCAGCTGCACTAGAAATATCAGTTTTTAATTTCGCTGTTTCTAACTCAGTTTTCTTAACAGCGTATTCGCTACCTAATTGATGAGCATTAGCTTGAGTTTCAAGAGCCTGCAATGTCGTCAAATCAGCTGCACTAGAAATATCAGTTTTTAATTTCGCTGTTTCTAACTCAGTTTTCTTAACAGCGTATTCGCTACCTAATTGATGAGCATTAGCTTGAGTTTCAAGAGCCTGCAATGTCGTCAAATCAGCTGCACTAGAAATATCAGTTTTTAATTTCGCTGTTTCTAACTCAGTTTTCTTAACAGCGTATTCGCTACCTAATTGATGAGCATTAGCTTGAGTTTCAAGAGCCTGCAATGTCGTCAAATCAGCTGCACTAGAAATATCAGTTTTTAATTTCGCTGTTTCTAACTCAGTTTTCTTAACAGCGTATTCGCTACCTAATTGATGAGCATTAGCTTGAGTTTCAAGAGCCTGCAATGTCGTCAAATCAGCTGCACTAGAAATATCAGTTTTTAATTTCGCTGTTTCTAACTCAGTTTTCTTAACAGCGTATTCGCTACCTAATTGATGAGCATTAGCTTGAGTTTCAAGAGCCTGCAATGTCGTCAAATCAGCTGCACTAGAAATATCAGTTTTTAATTTCGCTGTTTCTAACTCAGTTTTCTTAACAGCGTATTCGCTACCTAATTGATGAGCATTAGCTTGAGTTTCAAGAGCCTGCAATGTCGTCAAATCAGCTGCACTAGAAATATCAGTTTTTAATTTCGCTGTTTCTAACTCAGTTTTCTTAACAGCGTATTCGCTACCTAATTGATGAGCGTTAGCATCACCCTCAAGAGCTTGTAATGTCTTCAAATCTTTTGCATCAACAATCTGATTTTTTAGCGCAACTGTCAACTCAGTTTCCTTAGCAGTATATTCTTTATCTAACTTGTATTTTGTAGTTTGAGCTTTAAGAGCCTTTAATGCAGTCAAGTCCGTTGCAGCAGAAATCTGACCAGGTAACATTTTACGTATTTTATCTTCTTTTTCTGTATAACCTTCTTCGTTATGTCCGTTTCTATCGTAACCTAACCTATCATAGCCTTTATCATCACAACCATCTTCACCATAACCATTTTCATCGAAACCATATATGTCAAACCCGAATTCATCGTATACTACGCTTGGATTCACGCTACTACCCTGCACTCCATCACTATTTTGCTCAGAAAAAACAGGAGTGCTAGCAGCAAAACAAACTGCAGCCAATGAAGCTATAGATAACTTAACCATTTTATTTTTCATAATATACCCTTTTATATTTTGACAAGTTGAAACACATTTACTAATTATTTTATTTTAGTATTGGAATTATTTACTAAATCGGTAAGTAACTTAGTAGTACAACCACCACCAAACAACCCCAATTTATTCATGTTACTAATAATACTTCCACCCATTCCACCATTTATTGACTGGTTCTTAGCAAATTCATTTGCCTTACCTTTAATACTATTTATATCTTTCATTATCTGAAAAACATCTTTCTTAATCCCTGCAAATCTAGTATCACTCTTTGGGATTTTTATTAGGATATCCTTGACAGCACTGAAATTCACTATATTACCTGAATTATAGTCTTTACTTAGCTTTTCAAAGGAAGCACCTAATTCAATTATAGCATTGGCGTTTACACTACTATAAACCGGATCATTCAACCATAAATAAGTCTTCTTATAGTATTCAAAACCATTGTGATTAGTTCTATTTAGTACATGCTCGCGATGAACACGAATTCCTGCTTTTACACTAGGATGATATGAAGTTTTATCAATATCAAGATTGAGAAGTTTATCCTCTGGCATTGCTTTGATTGCACTGTCTACTCGTTCATCTAATTCCGCCTTCACTGTAGGGGCAGCAGCTATATATCCCGGATCTTTCTCAAATTCTCGATTTAGCATATCTTCGAACGATAATGCTTTTAGTTCTTTCTTAGTTACACTACCGGAAACAATATCTATATCTCGACGAACTGGATCAATCATATGGCGAGAAATCCCTTGTAATGCCGCTTTCTTATCAAATAGCCAACCGATTCTAACATTGACACTTAGATATCCGGTCACGCCTCTTGGTTTGTCTCTTTGAATACCTGCTTCTAAACCAACCTTGTCAAATATTCCTAAAATTCTTCTGCCATTACTCAAGGACCAATCATAAGCCAGTCTTGCACGCGGACCATAAACGGTAGCGGCGTTGTTTGCGCCAAAATAATATCCACCAACATATCCCACCAAACCTTCTGTGAACTCATAGCCTACTTCGGCATCTACACCTGGCATTGCTTTTTCACTTGTTAAATTAACTCCCATTATTGCTTGATCAGCAACAAGAGGGGTTATATCTATTATTACTCTATCAATGAGCTTTTCAGTGTTACCGATTGGTTGATAATAGTTAGCTCCAACAAACCAATCCTGAATCCAGTATTCGCCACCAAAAGTAAATTGGTTAAAATAATTACCGAATTGCGTTTTCTTGCGATCAAAAGCTCCATAAAGCCCAATCGATTGTTGGCTCTCTGAAAATAAATGGCGATAACCTAGATGAATGTTTCCTTCAAAAGGAGTTCCGCTACGATCGTTTACCCTTAAGTCAGTAAAAATCAAATCGGTGAGACCGTTCTGCCAAAGGGGAATAAATAAATCAGCAGTGGCTGCTGCCTTAGATTCGTGTACATTAAAAAATCGTGTGCCACCAACTTGTACATAGGGCTGATAATTATTTCCGCTAGCTTCTATTGTTATCTCTTTTGTTGCAGCTGCTGGTTCAACCTTTATATGTTCACACAATTCACATGTTTTCTTTTTTCCAGCTACGCTTTCTTTGCTAACTACGCTTGAAGCGCTGGAATTATCTTTTGAACTTGAATCTGAATTGGCAAAAATCATTTCATTACCTGCAAAAAACAGTGCCGGTAAAAGAAATACTAATTTTTTTGTTGTGTTATTTTTTTTCATTTTCATAAAATTTTTCGTTCTACCAAAAAAATACCTCTTCCAGGAAAAATCCAAAGGTGCACTCTACCTGTTACAATACAAAAAGCAAGATCCATTCAAACTAAATTTTCAGAAATACAATTCTTTTTATTGCTGTTAAAAAACCGATGTTTCAGAGAAAATAAAACTTATTTCCATGCAAAGTATTTTTGTTCATACATGTGTTATACCAGATTTTTTATATAAAACATTAAGGAGAGCTTAAATGACCTTAAGAAAAGCTTAAGAAATTAAAATAATTGTTTATAGCAGAACAATTGCACAAAAATTTTTATTAGAAACTGCTAATAAAACCGTGGAAAAGAGCGATCAAACCAACCGATAGCGCGTTGCTTTGCTACCATGTGAGATGATGTGATTAAATCAAAACTGTAATCACCATCGCATAGTTGTATCGCATTAAAAGCTGGTAATGGAATTAATGTCAATTTGCATCGAAATTTGACCCCCTAGTTGCATCGAAAATTGACCCCTCTGCCACGAGCTAAAAACTTCACTTTTACTGATCAATTTTTTGTTGTTTTTCCCTCCCTCAATCTCCAGCTTTTATCACCAGTTTCTAAGATCAAACAGTGGTGAGTAAATCTGTCAATTATCGCCTTAGTGGCTTTTATGTTACCAAAGATATCTGGCCATTCGTTGAATGCTAGATGAGTGGTTATTATTGTCGATACTTTTTCATAAAGATTAGAAAACAGTTCAAATAATAGAGGGCTGGCCTTTGGATCAATCGGCAAATAGCCTAGCTCATCAATTACAACAAGATCGAACCTTTGTAGCTTTGCCATAAATGCTGTTTCGTAGTTGTGAGACTGCGCTTTTATTAGATCTCTTGCTAGCTCAGCAAACTTATAAAACCGTATACGATAACTATTTTGTAATGCTAAGTAAGCAAGTCCAATCGCTAAATGGCTCTTTCCCGCACCACTGCCACCAATGATTAAAATATTGTAGTGGTCTTTTATAAATTTCATGCTTTTAGCATTGTCTAACGTTTCTATTTTAATTGGTAAACCTGTTGGGTCGAAGTTATCTATAGACTTCATTTGTGGTAATTTAGCTAATCCTAATTTGTACATAAAAGATCTTGTTTGTCGATAAGATGCTTCGCTTTTAAGCATAGATAGAAGCATTTGTGGCCACTCTTCTTGTGATTTTAAATCAATCATGTCATCAAAATATTGCAGCATCCCTTTTAATCCAAGAGCCCCAAATTGTTCTTTGATATTTTCATGCGACATAGATTGCCTCCTGAGATACAAGCTGATTGCTTAAAAAAGCATCGTTATAACAACATATATCTTCGCTTGGCGCTTCTATTAAATGCAGCTGTCGTTCTTCTATTTTTTCTTTTGGAGTTGCTGGAGTCAGATATTGTATGACAAAATCTGCATTACTTACTCCTATTTTTAAAGCATTTGTACACGCTTCATCAACTTTATTTAAGCCATGTTTTGATACTTGTAATAAAATTTTAATAAATTGTTTGTCACCATCTTCATGTGCTCTAAGATTATTTTGCATACTTATAAATGATGGTGGTAATTTTAAAAGCTTAAAAGGAGCGCCATTTCTTAATGCTCCAGGTTTGCGCTCAAGCGCTGGTATATAGTGCCACGGATCGTAAATTTTCTTTTTTTTCTCGAAACAACGCTCATGCTCACCTATTGTTTTTCCTTTGAATACTATAATAATTTTGTTGGTATAAGCTCTAACATCGGCAACTTCACCAACGTAATCGCAATCTACACTATACATATTGGTG
The DNA here is from genome assembly GCA_964213355.1 of Gammaproteobacteria bacterium. Taxonomy (GTDB): domain Bacteria; phylum Pseudomonadota; class Gammaproteobacteria; order UBA9339; family UBA9339; genus JBAXAM01. The sequence goes on along the minus strand of CAXOVY010000003.1, from coordinate 79,853 downwards.
TCGTAGTTTATTAAGCTGTATGATGAAACTACCGAAGGCTCAAGTTTATAAGCGTCAAATTGGTTGCGGTATTCTAGCAAACTTGGTTTCTCATCTTGATATACATCCCATACTTTTCGTCCGTTTAATTCTGGATGATTTGTTTTTTGAGCCCATTCTATGCATTCACCGAGAAGCTGTTCATTCAGTTCTTCTAAATAATTAATACAACGAAGTGGAGTAAAAAAATTTCTACGCCCAGTGTTAACTTGGCATTCTACCTGACCCTTTTCCCAACCAGAAGCTGGTGTGCATGCAATCGGTTCAAATAAATAATGAGAAGCCATTTCAGAAAAGCGTGAATTAAATTTACGGTCTTTGCCAACAAATACTTTGTTAACAGCAGTCTTCATGTTGTCAAATATGCCTTTTTTTGTAGTTCCTCCAAAAAATTGAAAGGCTTTATTGTGGGCATCAAAAACCATTTCCATTTGCTCATTTCTGTAGACAACAATTAAAAACATACGGCTGTAGCACAGTCGTATATGTGCAACCTTAACTCGCGTTAATATACCTTGTAACTCAATCTCTTCTGTACTCCAGTCAAACTGAAATGCTTCTCCTGGAGCAAACTCCAGTGGTATAAAAACCTTTTTTCCATCAGAATGATTATTACGTCTCCAATCGGTAGTAAATCTATTTATGGTTGAATAGCTCCCCTTGAAACCATTGCTGCAAAGCGTTTGGTATAATTTTTTTGCTGTATATCTTAAACGCAACGGCTGCTTAATATTTTTTTCTAACATGCTTGTTAGCTGATCTTTGAATTCTCCCATTATTGGTAACGTTTGTTTATCCCTCACGTAAGTCTTTGATGTTTTGTCGTCTCGGATAACTTTCTTTACCGTATTTTTTGATAAATTCAATTCACGAGCTATCGTTTTTATCCCCTTGTTTTGTACATAATACAGCCGCCTTATTTTCGCAATTGTTTCCACTATTATCATCCTCTTTTATCCTCTTAAAATTAGTTAAAATTTTAAGAGTAAATTTAGTAATTAGAGGGGTCAATTTTCGGTGCAACTTTATGCTCTAGAGGGGTCAATTTTACATGGAAATTGACAGTAAATAGGGCATTAGCCTGCGGCAGCTGCTATGTGACAGGTAAATTGGAACCAAAGTCTATTCTACCGTACGCTTGACCAACACAGTTTTATAAACTTCAATCTGGTCACCCGGTTTGATGTCATTATAATTTTTAACACCAATACCACACTCCATACCCTGACGAACTTCATTCGCATCCTCTTTGAATCTGCGCAAAGATTCAAGCTCGCCCTGATAGATCACAACATTATCGCGTAAGACTCTAACGGGATTACCACGTTTGATAGTGTTTTCTATCACCATACAACCGGCAATTGCACCAAACTTGGAAGAACGAAATACTTCGCGCACCTCAGCCAAACCTATAATTTGCTCTTCATATTTCGGTGCCATCATTCCAGTCAAGGCAGCTTTGATGTCATCAGCTAATTTATAAATGATGCTGTAGTAACGCAAATCTACACCTTCACGCTCAGCTAAACGCTTAGCAACTGCATCAGCACGCACATTAAACCCTATAATAATACCATCTGAAGCCAATGCTAAATTAACATCTGACTCGGTAATACCACCAACACCGCTGGCTACAACTTTAATTTTTACTTCATCTGTAGCAATTTTATCCAGCACGTCTCTGATAGCTTCAGCCGAACCTTGAACATCAGTTTTCAACACAATATTTAGGGTTTTCGCGCCCTCTTCTTGCATCCGCACCAAAATATTCTCTAATTTGGCTGCCTGCTGTTTTGCTAATTTAATATCACGGTATTTGCCTTGACGAAATAATGCTATTTCGCGTGCTTTCTTTTCACTAGCAACCACAATTGCTTCATCACCAGCGCTTGGTGCTCCTGACAAACCCAAAACTTCTACCGGAATTGATGGACCAACTTGGGCAACTTTCTTACCAGCATCATCAAACATACCACGCACTCGGCCATAATGCAGGCCAGTCAGCAAAATATCTCCTTGATGCAAAGTGCCTCTTTGGACTAAAACTGTCGCTACTGGACCATGTCCTTTATCTAAGCGTGATTCAATTACTACTCCACGCGCTGCGCAATCAGTTGGGGCTTTTAATTCTTGAACTTCAGCCAAAATTAAAATCGACTCTAAAAGTGCATCAACACCATCACCGGTTTTAGCAGAAATTTTTTGAAAAATCGTATCACCGCCCCACTCTTCTGGCACAATATTATATTTAGTTAATTCAGTTTGAATACGATCCGGATCAGCTCCAGGCTTATCCATTTTATTAATCGCAACTATTAATGGAACTTTAGCTGCTTGTGAATGTTGGATTGCTTCAACTGTTTGCGGCATTACACCATCATCAGCTGCCACTACCAAAATTACAATATCAGTACATTTAGCACCACGGGCGCGCATTGCAGTAAATGATTCATGTCCGGGAGTATCTAAAAAGGTTATCATGCCACGTGGTGTCTCCACATGATAAGCGCCAATATGCTGTGTAATTCCACCTGCCTCGCGCGTGGCAACCTTGGTGCGACGAATATAATCCAAAAGGGAGGTTTTACCATGATCGACATGGCCCATAATAGTAACTACAGGTGCACGTGTCATGGCTTCAGCAGTACTTGCATGTTCTAATTCCAAACTATCTTCTAAAGCAGTTTCTTTAATTAGTTTAGTTTTAAATCCCATTTCCTCTGCAACTAAGGATGCTGTGTCTTGATCAATCACTTGATTGATGGTCGCCATTGCGCCCATTTTGATCATGTTTTTGATCACTTCTGTGGCTTTCACTGACATCTTTTGTGCGAGTTCAGCAACAGTTAAAGTTTCAGGAATAGAGATTTCGCGCACACCCGCAATAACTGCAGGCTTTTCAGTAGGAGTTTCTTCCTTTTCTTTATACTTGGAAGTAATGCCTTTGGCAGTTTTCTTTGGTGCTTGTCTAACTTCAGTATGAATACGGTGTTTAGGCTTAGGAGCAACGGCCTCTGCCTTATGAAGCTTGGGCGGCGACTCGACTACTGGCTCAGATTTGCTTACCGCAATTTTAACTTCTGGTGTGTGTACCGATAACTCTGCCTGAATCTTACGCTCTTGTTCCTCTTTGGCACGACGCTCTGCAACAAGCTTCTTCTCCAAAAGTTTTTTTTCTTCCTCTTCAACACGACGCTTTTCTTCGGCGAGTTCTTTATCAACATCATAAGCACGTCGCTTACGTACAGTAACACTGATAATATTACGAGCGGGCGCAACAATTTCGGATGTTTTTTTGCGTTTTAAAGTTAAGGCAGCAGGCGCAGCACTCTCCTGCACTCCGGTATGAGTTGATTTCAGGTATCCAAGTAAAAGGTGTTTTTGTTCATCGGTAATAAGCTGACCGGAGCCTTGAACTTCAATTCCAGCGCTTTTTAAACGCAGCAAAAGCTGCTCTGGTGGAATACCCACCATTTTTGCTAACTGTTCTACCGTAATATCTGCCATATTTTACTCGTTTATTCAAACCACGGCTTACGTGCTATCATAATTAGTTTAGCTTTATCTTCATCTGACAATTCTTCAATATCGCCCAAATCATCAACTGATTGTTCAGCCAAATCTTCTCGCGTAATAATGCCCCTACCAGCAAGCACATAAGCTATACGTCGCTTCATACCCTCAAGCTCCAATAAATCCTGCGCTGGCTCAACCGCACCAACTTCAACTTTGCTCGATAAAGCTTTTTCTAGGATTATATCACGCGCACGATTACGCAGTGCCTCAGCAATTTCCTTATCAAAGCCTTCAATCGATAGCAAATCATCAATCGGGGCATAAGCCACATCTTCCAAAGTACGAAAACCTTCCTGTACTAAAATATTTGCTAAATCCTCATCCACAGATAAATTTTCAGTAAATACAGCCGTCAAATTCTGAGCTTCTTCTTTAACTTTTTTCTCTGCTTCAACCACACTAATCACATTTAACTTCCAGCCAGATAGTTCTCCAGCTAATTTAACATTTTGTCCATTACGCCCAATGGCTAAAGCCAACTGATCTTCACGTACTGCAATATCCATAGCTTTTCTGTCTTCATCGACAACAATTGAAGCAATTTCCGCAGGTGCCATAGCATTAACAACAAGTTGTGCTGGATCATCATCCCACAAAATCACATCAATTCGCTCACCGCCAAGTTCATTGGAAACATTTTGCACGCGCGAACCACGGATGCCAATACAAGCACCAATTGGATCGATACGACCATCATTGGTTTTGACAGCCATTTTAGCGCGCAAACCGGGATCACGAGCGACTGCTTTAATGGTAATTATATCTTCAGTAATCTCTGGAACTTCAAGCTTAAATAGTTCGATTAACATTTTAGGTGATGTGCGGCTCATAACAAGCATTGGGCCCTTACCATCTTCGCGCACTTCACATAAAATACCGCGCACACGATCACCGATACGAACTGCTTCTTTGGGCAACATACCATCACGAAAAATTATTGCTTCAACATTGCTTCCCATATCTAAAATAATATGGTCGCGCCCAGTTTTTCTAACAATACCCATCGTTAATGTGTTAACCAAACCAAGGTAACGCTTAACAATATCTTCACGTTCTGCATGCCTAATTTCACGCATAATAACTTGCTTAGCCAGTTGTGCGGAAATACGCCCGAATTCAACTGATTCAACTGGTTCTTCGATTACATCACCAACTTCAAGCTCAGAATCAACTTCCTGTGCTTGAGTAAGAGTCATTTGTTTCCCTGGAAATTCTAATTCTTCTTCGTTGCCAATTATCGTCCAACGACGAAAAGTCTCATAACCACCCGTATTACGATCAATCACAACTTTAATGTCGACTTCTTCGGTGGTATAACGCTTGGCAGTTACGGTTTCTAGTGCACGTTCAATCGCGCCAAAAATGACTTCTTTTTCCATATCTTTTTCGTTAGATACAGAATCTACTACTAGTAATATTTCCTTGTTCATAGCTATCACCTTTAATTACCACAAGCCAAAGCCTGCGCCTACCATTTCAGCCACTAAGTTGGCTTTATTAATATTCACCAGCTCAAAAGTAACAATTTCGTTATCTACCACTAGTTCTAACCTATCATCAAAAACCGCATGAATCTTACCAGTAAACTTACGCTGTCCATTTTTAGGTTGTTGCAAACGCACATAAATTAAATTACCTATATAGCGTTGATAATGCTCCACCCAAAACAACGGCCGATCTAACCCTGGCGATGAAACTTCTAGGTTATAACTTCCAGAAATTGGATTTTCTACATCAAACAAAGCTCCAATTTGGTCGCTCACTCGGCTACAATCGTCAACATTCACACTCTTACGATCATCGCCTAAAGGCACATCAATATAAACCCGAAGTAGAGTGTGCTTACCACTTTGATGCAACTCTACACCCCAAAGCTCATATCCCATGGCCTTGATTATGGGAGCGATTAATTCTTCAATTTTTTTATTAAGTTTCACCCGCGCCCACATATCCAAATAATCATACCAAATATAAAAAATGGGCAAAAAGCCCATTTTTTAAAATATAAATAAGAATTAATAACTAAAAATCAAAATTTCAATCTACACTTCTCAATCCTTAACTACTTAATTGGTAGCGGGGGTAGGATTTGAACCTACGACCTTCGGGTTATGAGCCCGACGAGCTACCAGGCTGCTCCACCCCGCGATAATTTTTACAAGAGCGGCATTATACAGGTTTATGCACCTAAAGTTCAAGATTAATATTTAAATATAATTGTTTCAACAAAGTGCCGAAGGCCGGACTCGAACCGACACAGTTTTCACCACTACCACCTCAAGGTAGCGTGTCTACCAATTCCACCACTTCGGCATATTTTTCCATGGGGTCAGGTCTTGAATCGTGAATTTTAACTTCAAAAATTCACGATTCAAGACCTGACCCCAACCCTTAGGCATCCTCAAACGGTGTCATCGGCATGTGGGTCTTTATTGTCGCCTGTTTTGCTTGCTTGGCAACAATTACTCCCAACGTAACACTGGTTGCAAAAAAAATAGCCGCAATCAGTGTGGTAACCTTAATCAAAAATGGTACCGAACCAATACCACCAAACATCGTATTAGATGCACCACTACCAAAAGCAGCACCAACATCAGCCCCTTTACCATGCTGAATTAACACTAAAAAAACCAAACAAAGCGCTGCCAATATATGAATAATAAATATAATTTCCTGCATGATAATACCTACTTAATAATTAAATTAATTGTGACTAAAAGCCTTTCTTACTACTTCCGCCAACTCTTCAGCTCCCCTAGAAACTAGATCAATATTTTCTCCTTCTGCCATCACCCTAATCACCGGCTCCGTTCCAGATGGCCGTAATAATACTCTACCATATTTACCCAAAGTTTTAGTAATTTTTGCTGTTGCCACTTCAATTGCCTTACTATTAATAAAGCTCTTTGGACAATCACACTTTATATTAAGCAACACTTGTGGATATTTAATCATCTGCGATTTTAACTCATGCAAAGACTTTCTGCTATGACAAATAGCATTTAATACTTGTAATGCACTTATGATACCGTCACCTGTAGTAGTAATCCCTAAATGTGCAATGTGCCCAGAAGGCTCTCCTCCAAGCAACCAATTACTTGCATGTAATTCTTCAATAACGTATCTATCACCAACTTGAGTTCGTTTAAAACTAATACCGAGCTTATGCAAACCAATCTCTAAACCTAAGTTGCTCATCTGCGTACCAACAACACCACCGTATAAAATACCCTTAGCAAATCCATGCCTCGCAATAATAAAAAGAAGCTCATCACCATCAACAACTTCTCCCTTGTGATCTACCATAACCACACGATCACCATCACCGTCAAATGCAATACCTAAATCTGCTTTTTCTGCTAACACAACTTCTGCTAAGAGCTTGGGAGAAGTAGAACCGCAATTATCGTTAATATTAAATCCATTCGGATCCACGCCAATTTCAACAACCAATGCCCCAAGCTCGCTTAATACTGCTGGCGCAACTTGATAGGTGGCTCCATTAGCACAATCAACTACGATTTTTAAACCGTTCAAACTACTTTTTATTCCCAGGGTACTTTTACAAAATTCAATATATCTTCCTGGAGCATCGTCAATACGCTTTGCTTTTCCTAATTTGGCAGCATCAACTAGCCGCATTGGTTTATGCAATTGTTCCTCAATGGCTAGCTCAAGCAGATCGGATAACTTCTTACCTTCGGACGAAAAAAACTTTATACCATTATCGTAATATGGGTTGTGCGATGCACTAATTTCTATTCCGACCTGAGCACGAAAAGTACGCGTTAAATATGCGACCGCCGGAGTTGGCATTGGCCCAAGCATCCAAGCATCTACACCAGCTGCTGATAATCCAGCTTCTAAAACCGATTCCAGTAAATAACCAGAAATACGAGTATCTTTACCAACCAAAACTTTAGCTGCTCCGTATTTTTCGTTTAAAACCCTACCAACAGCCCAACCAAGCTTAAGAATAAACTCTGGATTAATAGTTGCCTCACCCACACGACCACGTATACCATCAGTTCCAAAATATTTTTTTGCGTTCATCCTTCACCTGCTTTTTTCTCAGCAGGCTGCTGTAAACCTTCGGATTGCTTAGCTTCTACAATTTTAGGCTTTTTCTTGTTGTCGCTACTAATTTTAGGAAACCTAGGACGCTTCCCCTGCATAATTGCGTCAATTTGCTTCCTATCAATGGTTTCATATTTAATTAATGCTTCAGCCATCGCATCAAGTTGAGATAAATGTTCTTTCAAAATTGTTTCCGCATGTTGATAATTACGAGCAACAATGGCGCGAACCTCATTATCAATTTCTGCAGCAGTAACTTCAGACACTTCTTTATGCGCAGCTATGCTCCGCCCCAGAAAAATCTCACCCTCTTCTGAGCTATAAGTTAAAGGTCCTAACTTATCTGACAACCCCCACTTGGTAACCATATTACGCGCAATACCGGTAGCTTTTTCAATATCATTCGCCGCACCGGTAGTTATGTTCTCTGAGCCAAACTTAAGTGCTTCAGCAATACGACCACCAAACATGCTTGCAATTTGACTTTCAAGACGCATTTTTGAGTAGTTATATCGATCTTCTTCTGGCAAAAACATAGTAACACCAAGAGCGCGTCCTCGCGGAATTATACTAACCTTATAAACCGGATCATGTTGTGCGACTGTAATACCAACAATCGTGTGTCCAGCCTCGTGATAAGCAGTTACCTCTTTTTCAGCATCGCTGATTACCATTGAACGCCGCTCCGAACCCATTAAAATTTTATCTTTTGCTTTTTCAAAATCAGAAATTTCAACTTGTTTTTTGTTAGCACGCGCAGCAAAAAGAGCGGCTTCATTTACCAAATTTGCCAAATCGGCGCCGGAAAACCCTGGAGTACTACGAGCGAAAATTGATGGATCAGTATCTTTAGCAGTTGGCACTTTACGCATGTGCACGCGTAGGATCTGTTCGCGCCCACGAATATCAGGCAGAGGAACAGTCACCTGTCTATCAAAACGTCCTGGGCGCAATAGAGCCGGATCTAAAACATCAGGACGATTAGTTGCGGCAATTACAATCACGCCTTCTTTACCAACAAAACCGTCCATCTCAACCAATAATTGATTTAATGTTTGTTCACGCTCATCATGACCACCACCAAGACCAGCTCCACGATGACGCCCAACGGCATCAATCTCATCAATAAAAATTATACAAGGCGCATGCTTTTTTGCGGTTTCAAATAAGTCACGCACCCGCGCCGCACCAACACCAACAAACATTTCAACAAAATCTGAACCCGAAATGGAATAAAACGGAACCTTGGCCTCACCAGCAACTGCCTTTGCGAGCAGAGTTTTACCTGTACCTGGCGCCCCAAGTAACAAAACACCACATGGAACCTTGCCACCAAGTTTTTGAAATTTTCCTGGCTCTTTCAAAAAATCGACTAATTCTTGTACATCTTCTTTTGCTTCTTCAACACCAGCAACATCAGCAAAAGTAATTTTTACTTGATCCTGACTTAGCAAGCGCGCGCGACTTTTACCAAATGATAAAGGCCCTCCACGCCCACCACCTCCTTGCATTTGGCGCAGGAAAAACAGCCAAATACCGATCAGCAATATCATAGGAAACCAACTAATAAAAATGCTCATTAATAAGCTTCTTTGCTCTGGAGGATCACCCTTAACATCGATACCTTTTGCTAGCATTCGCGGCAATAAGCTTTGATCATCAAGCGGCATATAAGTGGTAACTTTAGTATTATCACGCTTAACAGCATTAATATTACGCTCTTCTATGGTAACACCCGTAATGTCACCCTTATCAACTGCCTGCACAAATTGTGAGTAGGTCACACGCGCGGCATCAACCTGTTTAGGTCCAAAGTTACTAAAAACTGCAATTAAAATAACAGCAATTATTAACCACAAAAATAAATTTTTAAGAGCACTGTTCATAATTTTACTAACTCTTTTTATAATTCCTTGCCAATAAAAATATTTCACTAGACCTGGCTCGTGAGGCCTCAGGCTTAATCACTCTTACATCACCAAAGTCACAGCGCAAGCTTTTCAAAAAAGCATCAAACTCTGCACCTTGAAAAATCTTTGTCAAAAACAAACCTCCTGGCTTCAAAACTGTTTGCGCAAAAACTAAGGCTCTCTGAGCCAAATTCATCGACCGCGACTGATCAACAACATCTAAACCACTCAAATTAGGTGCCATATCAGATAAAACCGCATCAACTTTCAGCTCATTTAGCTGTTTGACTTCACACGTGGAGTGTACTATACGCACACATAAATCTTTTACAATATCATCTTGCGTAAAATCGCCTTGAATAAACTCAACCCCTTTAATCGGTTGCATTGGTAAAATATCTAAAGCAAAAGTCCTGCCTTCAGAACCAATCAACCGTACCACATACTCAGACCACCCACCTGGTGCTGCTCCTAAATCTACTACAATCATATTAGGTTTGATGATTGTATAACGTTCTTGGATTTCCATCAATTTATAAACAGAACGCGCACGGAACCCTTCCTGCTTCGCTCGCTTGACATAAATATCAGAAAAATGTTCTTTTAGCCACCGGTTACTACTTTTAGATTTTTTCACAATACTTGACTTAATATTTTTTATACGCTAAAAACGCTTTAATCAGCAAATTATGTGGAAATTATGCAGTAAAGTAACAATAATTTCCATTTAATAAATATTTTATTCAAAATCAGAAAGTTATGAACATGACAAAAAAAATCAAACAGCCAATTTTAGCATCTCAAGATATCAGAGAATTAAAAGGCAAAATTCATCATTTAAAACCGATTGTAATAATTGGTAATAATGGATTAACCCCGGCAGTAATTCAAGAAATCGACCGAGCGCTAAACGATCATGAATTGATTAAAATTCGCGTTCACGTGAAAGATAGCAAAGAAGAATTGATTAAAATTACTCAAGAAATTTGCACTAAAACCAATGCCACTGCAATTCAAACCATAGGCCACATTGTTGCGGTTTACAGAAAAAATCTGCAAAATGAAGGTGATGAAAGTTGACTATAAACGGGGACTTCAGATTGCCGCAAAAGGCCCCTACGTTCTCACTTGGCCTTGTAGGCGTTTGACACGAATCCTGGCTTACCCCATGTGCTGGAGGCAACATAAAATTATATGTGAGCCTCTATCTACAGGCTGCTAATACTTGGTATTGTTATTAAACTGCTGATTATTTGAATTTAACAAAGTAATTTACAACTTGGGCAACATTGCTGTGTACACATCTGCTACCTTAGTTGCTATCGTAGTTGCCGCCGTAATTATCGATGTAAATAACTGGAGCTTCCACCTAGAACCAACCGAATTTTGATGTGCTTCAATTCTTACTTTTGATTCATCATTATACTTCCTTACTTCATCTGCTGCCTTTTGAACACACTCGTTCGCCTTTTCTGATAACTTGCTTGCCTCACCTAGCCTTTTCAGGGTATGCTCAAGATCGAGTGGGTTTTCCTTCTCAAGATTGGCCTCTTCCAATATATTAGTTGCTGTATCTACAAGGGCACCTATTTGCCTAAGAGCTTCTTTCTCTAGCTTCAGTTCCTCCTTTTTCGGTTCATCATCGATCGCACTTATTAGCATACCATTAAAGGTGAATATAAAACGCACAAGTCTATAAAAACAACATGGATCTTTTGTTTCCTCCTCTAGTCTTCTACATATGTCTGCTGTCTGACCTTTTAATCCTGTCAAACTCTCTAAAATAGCATCCGCTTCCTTAATTTTGATATCTAACTGCCTTTTATCCACACTTATTTTTTTAAATTTTTCTTGCTGGGCCCCAATCTTATCGTCTGCAGCCTGCCAATCCTTCAAATGCCCTTCAATACAAGCTTTTGGATCAATTATTAACGCACTAGGATCTATTGACCCTGTCATGACTGACTTGCACACTCTTATTGTAATTTTCGTAGTTAACGTTTCTAATAGTTTATCGTGTTCTGGCCCTGATACGGGAGGTTTAACAAAATCACTTAGAAGCTCAAGTTCATCTTTGCTCAATAAATCTAGTTCTTGAGTTTGGGGGGAAAGGTCCGAGGGGGTGGATTTGGGTATTTGGGCTTGTTTGGTGGAGCGTTGTGAACCGAGAGCACCCAATAGTTTTTTTCTATCCTCTTCTTTTGGCGCGCTACTCTCTGCTAACGCTTCAACGTAGTCTCTAACCTTGTTTTTAATTTGTCTAACCAGGTCTACAGCATCGTCATCTAAGTCACTTATCTCCCCTCTCATCTTTTCCAGTTTGTTCTGCTTCTTTTTTAAATTTGTAAGCGCTTCACTTAGTGCTGTACCACCTAAGATTGCTGCTTCATCAAGCGCTTCACTAGCAGCAAGAACTTCTTTCCGAGCCGTAGCCATAGTACCACTGCGGCTAAAACAATTGTCGTATTTTTGACAGAAAACAAGTATTTCAGCTTCCAAAACTTCCTTACGTTTACCCAAAACTGCATTAGCTAATATTTCTTCATTAGTTGCCTTGTCTGAGTCTTGTTTTCTATTTATCATACGTACTCCTCCTATGCTAAATTTTTAAAATCTGGATCCTTAGCGTATTCATCAAGAATGCTTTTAACTAGTTCTTCAATAACACCGAGCTTTACATCCGTGTCAATCAAGCCACCTTTTTCTTTGATAACAACCAAACGATTCTCAAGATATTTCGTAACGGTACCTGAAGGAAAAATATTTGCCAAAACTCGACGCGCTTCAGAAGGACCAATTTTACGATATAATTGATTACGAACATTACTATCTTCTGATGTGGTATTAAATGCCCACAACTCTATTGGCCCTAAAGTAGAAGTTAACAATTGAGTATTTATGCCCTCTTTGGTAGCAAATTGCGCTAAAAAAGTTGCCCCACCTTCGCGCGGTCCATGCACCTGACTACGCAAGGCATATTTTGCCGTTGGGGATAAACCAAAAATTTCCACAGTACGTTGCAACGCTTGCTCTGGTCCCGCATCCATAATAAAAATTGAAGTGGCAAATTCGATCATTACAGGGTCAAAATCTTCAACTGACTGAGAAAGCAACGCCACCTGCACCTTCCACTTCCTGCCTTCGCGCATATCAACAATAACCTGCTCACGTACTGCTGCCGTTTTAGAAGTACGATGAAACTCATCAAAAATAATACGCTTTTGGTCTTCGCGAATTTCTGTGATGCGTTTCTCATGGTAGGACTTATAAGATGCTGGCATATCAGCCACATTTTCTTCTGTCAAATAATAATGGCGAGCCAAAACATACCGCGCTAACATGTACATAACAGCAGTCTGGCGGTTAGCAGCATCGCCACCACTCTTTGCAACTTCATCTAAATCTAACGAAACAATTCTCGCTTCGCCCAAATCAAAGCGAGTTGGTTGCGATAATATAGGATATTCACGCACTGCTGCTGAAACCATACGTGAAAAAGCGTTAATCAAAGACTCCCCTGTTGGAGCAATAATTTTGCCATATAAATCCTCAACTGCTGGAGTACGACAAATCGCTGCTGCCTCTGCTAAAAGAGGCATAGCATGACATTGAGCCAACATGGCTTCATGCGTAAAACCAGATAAAAACAAAGCATCAGTTACTTCCCACCATGTGGTACGCGAATCTTTAACAAAGCCGATTTCAACCAAAATACCATCGATAATCTCATCAATACCCGAAGTATAAACTTCCGGATTACCATCGTCAGCAGATCTTTTATAAAGCTCGTCAACAATCAATCCAGACATGTCAGGTATACCATCATATGGTTTCTCGCTACCAACTGGTGTACCAAGCAACGTAATAAAGTTAACCAAAAAACTACGTTCTTGCGGTGTTGGATAACGACAACCAAGCTGAGTGTCAAATGGATTAATTGAAAAATCCGGTGTCATTCTCATCCGATGATAAGCTGCCATGTAACGTTTATTATGTGGCAAGGCTTCTTTGATTAATGAAATCAAACCACTGCTGGATGGCCCAATATCAACAATAGCAATACGAGGCAAACGCTGAATGCCACCAGCAAGACATAAAGCTAAATTAATGGCATTAGATAACACCGACTTACCAGAACCAGGACGAGCATAGACTAGATCAATCCACGTGGTTTGCTGGGTTGAACCAGGCTGATAAGGCCACGGTTTGCCATCAGGTGAACGAAATAATATTGCACCACGACGCCACGGACTTGACGGCCGAAATAACGGCAACATGTATAAAACATGAGATAATGGAGCTACTGATGCAGTAGCAATACTAGAACTCGATATACCCATAGCAGAAGATATTGCACCTGCAAATGCATCTCCTGAAACTTCAGAAACATCACAAGAACCCCAACCCTCAATTGCCTTAGCAAGCTGTGAAGCCCTAGTACGCAATAAACGAATATCATCCTCTGGCGCCCAAGTACAAGCAGCAACACGCAGCTTTACTATCGCATCATCTGTGTGCAGTTCTATATACTTTAGCAAATTTACTGCATCACCAATTAAACGATTTTGCGCTGACGTCCAACTTAATACCGAAGCTAATATCGCCTTTAATCGCACCGAATCTAGACCAGCACCTTCAACAAAAAAAGAAATGCGCCACGGAATATGCATAGGCAAAACACGTGTCAGCAAAGCGGAAAAATGCTGTAAATCTTTAGGAAACAAATCAATAAAAACGCAAGAATAAATTCGATCGCCAACACGTACGGTACGTAAATCTTGATTGACAGCATCACGCGGAATTATTTGGCGCGCAAGTGATGGCCATAAAATATCGGAAATATCAGCTAATTCTTTTGGTTCCCTAATAACAATTTTATCACCGGGCAATAGAGGCTTCCAGGCACGATCAGTAAAATCTGGATCAATACTATGGCGCATTTCATAAATTGCTTCATGCACTTCAAGCACATCCAAGTTAATACCCAAACCACTCATGTCATTTTTCACTGAACGCACAAATGAATCGTGTACATCTCGCAAATCTGGAATTAACGCCATTAAATTTTGTGTTGTTCGAAACGGCGGGATTTTTTTTTCAACCGCCATTTTTTGTCTTTCTTTAAGCGCACGATTGTATTGTTCTGATGTTAAAACACCTGGCTGCGTCCAAAGTACGATATAAACTTCTTCCCGCGCACAATATTTGGCTAGATAGCTAACACGCTCACTGAACAAATCATCAAGCGACAAAGATAAGGTTTCCGCTGTTGCTCTTGCAGGCTCAAAAATATGGGCTATTTCTTCGCCAACTTCATCGCGATTATAAGAAAAATAAACTTGCATAGCATGCCCCTTACGCGACATTGTGGTTTGCAAACTATGCCTTAAACCATCTTGAATACGATTAAATTCTTCAGCACCAATTAAGGCCTGAACGCCATCAATTCTCAATACGGATATTAGAGAGCCATCATTACCAACTAGAACAGTGGGACTATCAGCTGTTTGAATTTCGCAATATGATTCCGTAGACTGCCCAATGGAGCTACTCGCCCAAGCAATAAAAGCATCAACGGTGTCAATTATAATATTGGCAATATTGGCCATTAGTGATATCCCAGTCACGCAAACAACCGGTAGCTGCAGGCTTTAGCCTGCGGCTACCGATCTTTTGTATACAATTATTCTGTCGATAACTCTTCGAATGAATCTTTAGACCAGCACTCAACTTGTTTGGCAAATTTACTATATGAAGGTAAAAGCCTGAGGGGTGGTAATGCTTCTTCTAAAATACGCACCCGATCTTTATCAGGAACATCAATTAATACTCGTCCAAAAAGCGCTGGATCACTCATTCCTTCCCCAAGTTGTTTTTCAACAACCTGCATTCGCAATTTTATACCACGATAAATATTTTGGGCATCAGCACGATAGCTAGTAGCATTAGTCATGGCACAAAATAAAACATGACAGAAGCCATTTAAATCCCCTTGACTGATTTCCGGAAGATAAACTAGGACTCCGCCGCCATAATCGTCTTTCCCAACAACCTCAAGAAACAAACACTGCGCACAAAAACAACAAGCTGTCACTAAATTGGACGGCTTGTTGTTGCAATAATTATTATCCAGATTCACAACTTCCTGGAACTGCTTAGCGTGAAAACCACAAAAACAACACGTATATTGATCGCGCTTTAAGACTTTTTGGCTAAAAGCCTTAAACGCTGGATCAGCTTTTCTTACCGAAAATAGTCTCCAGGCCTCAGGCTCGGCAATCAATTTTATTGAATGCAAATTTGTCATAGATGCAATTTCTAGCTAAACAACTAAGATTAAACACTACTAAAGCCGCCAACATTACCTTGGTTGCTGGTACCAAGAGTTCCACCACCAACGCTAATTATACTTGGCAAAAATATTAAACAAATGCCGACTATTAACATTGCAACACATGTTCCAAGCGGCGCTTGCTGGGGATTCTCTTTATGTTGCTTAAATTTAAAAAGGGCACCAACTGTGAGTCCAAATCCTGCCACATATGCCCCAGCTGTTACTAACTTAAGAACATTACCTAAAGTGCCTGTGACAGTACTAGCAACACTACCAATAGTAACGTTATCGGCTAACGCATAAGATATATAAAAACTTAAACTGCTAATCACAATCGACACTATAATTTTTACTACCTTCTTACTAAACATGTTTTAATCTCCTTTAAAATTTGATTACCAGACTACCTAGCAATTTTACATCAACAACAAAAAAATAATACATCTATATTTAATCCCCCCTACTAAAACATCGAAATACCCAAACTATTTCCAATAATCTGCATGGTTGCTACTATATTGATCGCTAAAATCCCACCTATGACATACACGATACCTTTACCTACTGATCCCTGCTGCGCTCCTGGCTTAGCCGAATGGCTAAGAGTTACAAATCCTCTAATAAAGGACACATACCCAACAGCTTGAATTAGTTTAAGTGCACCCTGCTTAGCCGGTAAAAATGTACCACTTCCGCTAATAGGATAAGCCTGAATTGATGAAGTCCCAGTAAAAGTAGCAACTCCAACACTTATAGTAAATGGATAATATATCAATGCTATACCAAGAGCTAATCGAAACAAAGGCCCACCTACAGCACCCTCCGCCCCGCTCTGTGATTGACCAATTTTTTTTAAATCTATTATTGCTGAAATCACCATCGAAAAACCCAGTACAAAACCAACTGCTTTTGTTAATAAAATAACAGGTTCCAGATTTGCCTGAAGCGCAGACAGCAGCGTATTAAAATCGACGTTTGCATAAGCCGTAGCTACTGGCAATAGCAAAAAAACTATTACTAAACAGCATTCACTCACCACCTTGATATTGGTATTGGCACTAAATATTTTCATTGGCCTCATTCAAAATGTTTGGTTAGTAATTGGGGACAATACTTAAAAATCGTTTACACCGTATTGAATATATGAACCATCGCTCATAAGAACCATTCCTTGCTGCGGTGAAATAACTTCTACCGTACCGTAGCCTTCCAGGCTATCACCAACCCTAAGCGTAGCACTTTTACCATCAGCAGATTCAAGCCACACTCTCCCAGGCACAATAGCGCGTATATGATAAATGGCCAAAGGTTTAGTGGCTTTCTTCTTAGACTTAACCTTTGGAGGAGATTTTAGTTGTTGTACTTCTGACAAAAGTTGCTGCGTGGCTACCGTCAATTGACCAACGTTCTGACTAACGCTAGAAATATCTTGCTGTGCTTTAGAAACTGCATCTCTTAAACCCAAAAACTGATCGCGATTGCTTGCCATCTCCTGCGCTGCTGCATCTATTTTTCGTTGCACAGAGGCTTGTACCTGTTCTATTTGATCACTCGATGGCTGAGGCTGGACAATAACCTCTCTGACTGGCGGAGCTATAATCGGCATTTGCTGCGTAGCTACTTCCTGTGCCTGCAATTTTTTTTGCTCTGCTGCATGTGTTTTTTTAGCGTTATAAAAATTAAAAACCCCATACATAATTGAAATAGCTAATGAAATTGCAATTGGTACCTTAAACTTTTGCAAATTAATATTTTTTAGGTTAAACCCTGATGCTGATGACGCTGGAACCGATGCTTCTCCTCCAGAATAAGGGGTAGCAGAACCAGAATCTGTTGCTGCATCTGCAGGAACTCCATCAGACTCATTAAATTTATATTCGGTCATATCGGGTGAAGATATTGTTTTATCATCCATACTATTATTACCTTGTAAATTTATTTTAACTCTTTGGTACTGATAGATCAGACATCAGTAACAATCCAATATTACTTCCAGCCTTTACTGTAATTGTTGGTGGCGTATTAACATTTGCTCCAGCGGCAGTACTAAGCTGTTGCCCCGCTGTACCCAAACCAACTAATAATTTTTGCATAAAATTCAATGGCGGCATGGTACTAACGGTTCCAGTTGTCGCCGATGTGGTAGTTGTACCTCCAGCATTTTGTACTGCACCAGCTAACCCAGCGACAAAAGACGACGCAAATGCTGTGCCATAACGCAACAAGTAATGATTGTCAACAGTGGATGCCAAGGCTGTTTTGGCAGTATTTGGATCAATCGCTACAGCGTTAATAGCAATGCTGACGTTTAACTTAGGAACACTAAGTACGCTAAATTGTAATAAAACTTTTTTATCAACTCTTTGGAAATTACCAAGCAACTTAGAATTCTTTAGCGCTCCAGCCTGAATAATAGTTGCCATCGCCGGAGCATTTTCATCACTATTTACTTCCGCATCCAATATCGCAAAAATAATAGTTCCAGCCTTATAAATATCGACGTTCTTCGCTGCCGCAGCTGCAGCTGCCTTCTCAGCTGCAGCTGCTTTTTCTGCCTGAGTCTGTTTCTGATCGTCGTTTGCCCCTTGAACATATTGCTGCGTAGGAATCTGTGCCCATGCGGCAAAAAGTGTGTCAGCCTGCTGCTTCATCATCGCCTGCTGCTGTCTCATGAGATTTTCAAGATCCGGTGTGGCCATATTTGACAGTTGTTCCTCACTTAATCTTCCAAACTGTTTTTGCGGTTCTAAAGAATTTAAAGCTGCATTTGCCTCAGCACTAAGTCTTAAATTGGCCGCCTTAATATCACTCGCACTAAAACCAGCCTTCTTCAATTCATCGGAAGTAAAACCAGATGCAAGTAAATCAGCTGCTTTAAATCCAGCATCTTTAAGGTCTTTAGCAGTAAATCCTGCTGCCTTTAGTTCTTTAGCGCTAAATCCTGCTGCCTTTAGTTCTTTAGCGCTAAACCCAGCGTCTTTTAGTTCTTGCGCGCTGAATCCAGCATCCTTCAGTTCTGCCGCACTGAACCCTGCTGCTTTAAGTGCAGCAGCACTACAACCTTTAGCTCTTAATTGGGCGGCATTAGCCCCGCTCGCCCGCGCTTCCTTAATACTATCAATGCTACACACCTCTGCAATAGCACCTAAACCAACTGCCCTTAATTCTGCTGCACTGAATCCAGCGGCCTGTAACTCTTCCGCGCTGAATCCAGCGGCTTTAAGATCTTCAGCACTAAATCCTGCGGCTCTTAACTCTGCTGCACTAAATCCCGCGGCTTTTAATTCTGCCGCGGTAAAACCAGCCGCCCTTAATGCTTGAGCGCTACAACCAAGTTTTTTCAAATCAGTCGCACTAGCACCTGCCTTACGAGCTGCTTTTAAGCTCTCCACGCTACAAGACCCAGCTCCAACTGCCACAGTACCACCACCAACCACAGCACCAACAACACCTGCGCGTACTAAATCACCGTCAGTGTAACCAGCCGCTTTTAATTCATCTGGAGTAAAACCAGCATCCTGCAACTCTGCAGCGCTAAATCCTGCTGCTTTAAGATCTTTAGCACTAAAACCAGCATCCTTTAATTCTTGAGCACTGAAACCAGCATTGTAAAGTTCCCCAGCGCTAAAACCTGCATCTTTTAATTCGCTTGCAGTAAAACCGGCTTCCTTTAAATCAGCCGCACTAAAACCTGCATCTCTTAAATCTTTTGCACTAAAGCCTGCTGCTCGTAAATCTGCAGCACTAAATCCCGCGGCTTTTAATTCAGCTGCACTGAACCCTGCAGCTTTTAATTCTGCCGCTGTGAAACCTGCGGCCCTTAGCGCTGCAGCACTACATCCTAATTTTTTCAATTCAGCTGCACTAACTCCTTTTCCACGAGCCTCTTTTAATTTTTGAATACTACAGTTACCAGTTGTGGATAAATTACTTGAATCAAAGCTCACCGCAGCGATCGCCTCTTCACTCATTCCAGCCTTACGCAAATCAGCAGCACTAAAACCAGCATCTTTTAATTCACCAGCAGTAAATCCTGCAGCTATCAACTCCTTAGCGCTAAAACCAGCTTCCGCCAATTCTTTGGCGCTAAATCCAGCAGCTTTTAACTCATCCGCACTAAACCCAGCTGCCTTTAGTTCAGCCGCGCTAAACCCAGCTGCTTTTAGTTCAGCCGCACTGAATCCGGCTGCTTTAAGCGCTGCCAAACTACAACCACGGCAATGCAATTCTGAAGCAGTAACGCCAGCTAAGCGCGCTTTTCTTAAATCCTCAACGCCACAACCAGCAACAGATGTAGCGCCGGATTTCCCTGACAAATCAGAAGAAACTCCCGTGTCTAGATATGTAGTACGAACTACTGTCGGAATAGAAGATGTTCCTTTTCTAGCAGCCTCTACAGATAATTCTACATTTTGTTGTTCTTGCAATTTAGCATATTCTCGGGTTGGTTGGCCTAAACCCGGAATAGAAGTAATCCCTGGAGCTTCCATTACTGCAGACTGAAGTCCGGCTGGCGGCAATCGACTGCGTTTAAATTTAAAATAAGAAATGCCTAAAACTGCAATAACAATAATCACCAGAACAATAACTACCATCCTTGATTTAGTATCAGCAAAAGTCTGTTTTGCATTATTTACTCTGTCTTTGAGCGCCATATCACTCCAATCCTTCAATCGTTAGCGTAAGAATTTTATCCTTCCCATTTTGCAAAGCCAAAATTACCGGGGATGGTTGCAACTGATAAGCATGGGTACCATCAATACTACTCATAGTCGCTTGCCAACCTGGAGAGGTCACAGTCAAATTAGTTCGTAAATAAAGCTTTTTATTTAGTAACCAAGCCTGGGTAACCCCGCCACCACTAACTTTCAACTCTTTGCTCCCCCTGGGTGGAATGCCATTTAACACATCGAACAGTATTGGATTTACTGCATCTGGTATCCCATTTTGGATAAAAACTGCATTGGGCCCAACCCCAGGAATGCGTAAATCTACGCGATAATCCACTGCTTCTTGTCCCGATATCAAAGTTATCATTACCGGGGTATTTAAATCACGCAAAATTACGGCCAAATTACTGCGCTTATAAAAAGTTGCTGATTGCACTAGCATGGTATTACCTTTACGATCCCACTGAATATTAAAAGAAGCAGGATCGCCAACACTATATGCAGCTATTGGCCATGGCTGACCAGTAGCATCTATAAAAACTAAAGAGGTAATATACCCCGCCCCTAGCCTAATCACCGGAGCTACAGCCTGTGGCGATAAATTAACTAGCAATGATGTAGATGTTGGCCTTGGCGGAACCCCTGGTGGATTTGCTGCAGCTTGCTGGCTTGCGGTAAACACTTCTCGCAATTTCACAACTTGATCAGGAGTCATTGGCAATAATTGACCTACAACACCGGAAAATGCTTGGTCATATAAACTAGGTTGTGGCACATCTGCAGTAGCAGGAACACTGGCAATATCGGCTGCTTTATTTTGCGTACTTGAAGACACTCCAAACGCTTGAGCCTGACGAAGTGCATTGGCTTGATCAGACTTTGACGGAGGAAGTAAATCAGATGACAAACTAGATGTTGCGGTTATATTGGCTGATCCAGGAAGTTCATTGCTTTTAGCTGCTTTTGCCAAAACTTGCTGCAATTGATCCATTTTTTTTTGTGCGTCCGCCTGGTCTCTTTTGTCTCTAGCAGTAAGCGCAAAAGAACTCTGACAAAAAACAAATAACACGGATAGTATAGTTAAAAATATTTTCATAAAGCTCAAGCACCCTATTTCCATATTCCCTATTCACATCACATTATTTAGATTAAGAAGCCGCGGTTGAAGAAACAAAACTCACTATAGCAATACCCTTAGGCATATCAACCGTTGGCACACGACTAATAATCATTGTCACTATCATCGCCTGTTGCGTTTGTTCATTTGGGCTCTGATAAGTAACTAAAAGTGGAATTTGTACTTTCCAAGAATATCTACCACTTATCACGGCTTGATCCAAAATAACTGGTGTACCGGTAGCAACTGCTGATACCACTAGCTTCTTTGCTATAACCATATCAAGGGTTCTAGCCGTTCGCAAAGCATTTTCGTAATATCTCCAACCATCAGCAGTAAATCGATTTTGTAGCTGTTGCATCGCGTCACGATAGTTTACGAAGTTATAAGTGTAAGCGGCTATAGAAGCACTGTGTGCCCACTGTAGTAGATCACCAGGTGATAACATCGCTTCTGATAAAGAAAAGAGTTGCATAATTCTGCCATCAACTGTGGTAGCAAAATATTTTGGTTCTGGCCGGTTGACAATTTGATAAAATACAGCTCCGACTAACGCCACAACAACTACCAATAAAACCATCAAAGACCCTACCAATTTCCGATAATTATCGCGATAGAAATTATTGCGCAGTCGCACTAGTTCAACAGCATCGTCTACCATAACTTATCCCTCTATCCCTCTATAGTTACATACTAACCTAACAACCCAGAAAAATCTACCGACAATTAGTTAAGCTTACGAAAACTAATCACTACACAATCTGTTAAAAACGATTTTTTGTTTTTAATTACAATCGCATTACTACCATCGGCATACATGAAGCTCGCATCAATTCCTGACTTCCACAAATACTGGACCACCTTATGAGCACGCTCAGCAACCATAGTGATACTAAGAGCATCGACACAATCAACTCCAGCAACTCCCCTGACCGAAATCACCGATTTTTCATAATAACTTGTTAGCTCTAAAATTAAATCCAAAACTTTATATGCCTCTTGTGTAAAATTTGCTGAATTAGAATTAAAAAGTTTTTTATTGGGCAAAACCAAAACCATAGAATCTTCGTCTTGCAGAATACGAATATCGTAGGCAATTAACTGTTTATTTAGCAAACTAATCTGGGCTTGAGGTTTCTGAATTTCAGCATCAGACTGATAGATGGCTCCAGTAAAGCAACCGGATAGTAGTGTTGCTAGCATGATAAAAAAAATAATTTTTAACACCTTCATATATAAAATCCTAATTAACTACTCGTGGTTTCACCTGTTGCTGCCCGCTGTTTTAACGCAATGTTGGCAATCAAATAATCTATTGTCTTTGTTAGCTCGGTAGCATCGGAAACTGCTAATACCGCTGGTGGGTAATGTGTTGCTGCTTGCATATCTTTAATCAGCTCTGAAGCGATAGTTTGCGTATTACGCTTAGCCCTACCCAAAATATTTTCAATCTGAGACATTTGTCCCCTGGTTGATGCTTTAATTAATACTGGTTGACTAAACTGCTCAATATTATCTGCCAAAAGAATATTTTTGAGATAATCTGAAGGAGATAATGTAGCAAACACGTCCATTTGCCCAACCGGTAATTCAACCTTTTCTTCAGCCTCACTTGGCAGTGGTCCAAGCATTTGTTCACGATAAGCAAGCAAAGCGGAGATTCCTTTTTCGAGTGGGGCATCTTCATGCTGCTTCATAAGTAACTCGGCAATACTTTTAGCATCATCTTGTGGCAAATCAATATCAGAAAACAACTTAGTGCTACTTTGAAATATTTTTCTAAAGTTCTCAAAACCGGCAACCAAACTACGCAGTACCACATCTGTAGGTGCATCTATCTTAACGAATTGATTCAGACGCAGCTCTTTGACCGGCTTAGGATTTGCATAAAACATTTTTGCACGCACAATTCTAGATTTAAAGAAAACATGAGCCTCACCTTCTCTTTGCTCTTTTAAATCAAGCAAATCAATACGCGCACGCTTCTCCACTTGGGCAGTTTTCGAGCCCGCATACTGGCCGGATATACTTTGCGCATTTGCTTCGAACCCACCCACGTGGGCAACATATGATTCACCAGCAGATTTCAAGAAGAATTCCCACGTATCAGCCGGATCCTCTAACTTCATACAAATTTTAATATTGGTATTTGCACCGATAGAAGCAGCTTCTTCTTTGGATGCTTTTTGAAACGCGGGCAAATCTTGGCCAGCAAATATAACTGAAAAACCCAAAGAACGTGCTTGTGCTGGAACCACAGCAAAACCCTCCACCGCATAATATCCATACTCATCTAAAATACATAAATATGGATTGCGTGCATTAGTCGGCTTGCTCTCAACTACTTTACTATACATACCTTCAACTTCATCACCTAAACCAGATGCCATCATGGTTTTTAAAGAGGCAATAATTATTTTGCCTAAGTTGGCTAACTCATCCGGTGACTTTTCTAATGCTGGTAATAGCACTACCAAAATACGTCGATTTAATACCACATCACGCAAATCAACTTCTGGTAAATTAGTACGTATAATATGTCCATAAGTATCAGCGAGCGAACCAAATGTCCTGGTTAATTGCATGATGATATAACCGTGCTGCTCTAAGCATTGTGAGCTTTGTTTGCCTTTTTTTCCTTTGATGTACCCAGGCATATCATTTACATAATGAGTTATTGGTTCAAGCACTACGCTCGGAAAACCTTCCATACTCGCTGGCTCTTGATTTTCACGAACCAAAACCTTATCAACCATTTCTTCAAGTTTTGTGAAATCAAAATAATTACGAATTACATTTGCATCTAATAAAATGTAGCCAGCATCTCGCGCTGTAACTAAAACCTTCATCAACGCTTCAATAAAGGCAATAGCGCGGCCTTTCCACATATCCCCACCACCGCCCCCCTTACCAGAATCCATGAGACTCGTAACCAAATTAGACAGCATACTTGAAGAACCAGTACAAAAAGGATTCATGGTGTTGGAAAGACGCCTCTCTTGTGGGCCAATAATATCACGCGCACCTGTCATAAAATTAATCAACAACAAATCATCTTCACGCCCCACCGAGCGTACTAAGGAAAAAACTGTAGCAAAAAGGGAGTTATCACCTTTACCATCAACATAAATAAAACCACTTCCCTGAACCAAAGCATTGAATGCAATAGACACTAACGCTACCGTTTTACCACTACCAGTTGAACCAAAAATCAAAACATGGGTTCGCATATCATCATTGGTAAACCACAGCTCGTCATCGGTCTTACGATCGTTACCAAAATAATAAATTCCACTAGCCATACTTGGATCGGAACTACCAGCTTTTGGAGTATTGTAATCCAAACAGTTAGCTCTTTTTGGCATACGAAACGGTAAGGAAAAATGCTGCGTCTTCGCAATCCAAAATAGACAAAGTCCAATTAAAAAAGTAACATCGGCTACCGCAGAAACAAAAAAACCTAAACTAGCAAAAACCACTATCAGCACCGCAACACTAGACGGGTTCTTCATAAAATCAGAGATGCGCTGCTCCAAGGTGCGTGTATCACGCAACAGCGCGCTTCCTACCTGCTCTTGGCTCTGATCTATCCCTCGTTGTTGAATTGGCATTAGATTACTCTTCCTCGTCCGGCTTATAAACCATATCAGCCAGAGCTAATTCTAAACCGCGCACCGCTTCCTCTACCATTGGCACCATTAAAGGCAATCCTAATTTCTTCTCGGCAAGCCAGTGGGCAAAGGCGCCACTAATTTCGGCAACTGCCGTTTGGCGACCAACACTGTTAAGCATATACCACATCCGTCTATCGATTGGTTTTAACCAAAGAAATTCTGCCGTAGCAAGTACACCTGCACTGCGCGCACCAACCAACATAGACGCGAGTACAGTGGTAACATAACCATGCAAGTTAACTATCTTAACGACTTTTTTTGAGTTTACGTACTTATGCATCAACTCTTCAACACCAGTAAAATTAAATTCTTTCCCCGCAGATGAAATAGCAATTTGATCTAATAGACTTTCGGCAGTTTTTTTATCACCATTAACCTTCGCAGCAAAAACAGCAAACAACGCTTTGAGATATGGGGGCAAATTTTCAGCACCATACCACTTCGGACCAAGCTGCAACGATAAAAGACGATAAGCGGCACCACGCCGCAAAGTTGCAATATATTTTCCATGCTCTTCTCTAACATCAAGCAAATCATGTTTTTTACAAAATCGCATCGGCGATAACGATATTGCCCACGGCCCATCATCTAATTTTTGCTTAACCAAATCAAACTTTAAAATTGGCTTAATTTGCGGCCAATTATCTTGCTCTGCAATTCTGAGTGATTTGTTATCAAAAACGTGACGCAATGTGGTTGAAGCACTGCCAAAATGGAGTAATGCGGCGGCGCCAAGCATAAGCACCGTAAACGGGTACCTAATATAATTACCAACAGCTGTACTCAATTTAACCAATGTAGAGAAATCAATACTTACAGCATCCTTATTCTGCTGGATAAAAACAAGCCACTCATTTAAAGAAGACTGCGGCATTGGTAAACCTACCAGCAGCGTCATCTTTGCTAACGTATCGAACACAAAGTTAGCTGCCATGATTTCATAAAGACGCACAAAAAAGACTGCAGAGACTATATAGGTTCGGCCAAAATACCAGCCAAGATAAATAATTCCAATTAAAATTCCTACTATCCACAGAAAGTCTAGTGCATTATCTTGTCCTTGTTGTTGCTGCTCCGCCATACTCTTGTACCTTTGGATAACTAAATTTGTGCTTTACTTGCACGCTCCTCTATACCGTATGTTCTTCTTCCAACAAAAATAACGCTTCATCACGTATTGCATAGTGGTGTTTATTAGCAAGAACAAACTCAACAATATTTTCTAATTTAATTGAGTTTTCTTTCAAAACAAACAACTGATGACCACAAGCATCTACTGATGGCTGCTCCACATTATAAAAATCATCGCTTTTAATATTAACAACAGCATAGCCATTGCGCTCAATGCCAGAAGTTTTTGAACGAATAAATTCTCTAGCATGAGCCTCATCCTTGTACGCCGGCCGAGTAACACTATAATCCGTTAGCGTCCTGATAGTACGGTACCACCCTTGCAAATTAGTACTATCAACCTGGTATAACAAAATAAAAACCTGAGAATACCCAGGTGGCACAGCCCTTCGCTGGATAGTTTTATCAGCAACAGTAGCTACCCTCTGCTCTTGCCGAATTTGTTCGCCAAGAAGCGATAATCGCTGAGCCTCAACTCGCAATTCTCGTAATTTAACTGCCGAAGCTTTCAAAAAAACCGAACTCTCCCAGTCTCCTGTTGCTAATAAACTGTCGATTGTCTCCATGGTTTTTTTGGCAATCTCATTAAGAGTTAGTAGTTTTTGCTCTTCCATAATCTACTGCTCTTTTTGATCTTCTACATTTGTGCTTGTTGCTTCGGGACTGACAGCAGAGACATTGCTAACCGGCAACAACAACTGCACCCGCTGGCATAATTGTTTCACTTCATCAATTGTGCCAGAAAGTCTTGCATCAATTTTCTCCAGATTGACAGTAGTGCTTGCTATATCCTGAGCTTGGCTAAATACCACGCCACTACTTGCACTCGTAGATAGCTTTTTTTTCACCATAATGATTTTAACTAGCTGCTCATGCAATTTGCTCAAATTATCTGCAGCACTATCACAGCATTCCACCAGTTCTTGCAAATCACTAAATTTTGTTTTTGTATTTTCTGTCATATTTTAATCATACATTAATTCATCAAGAGGTATTTGATCTGGCGTTGGCGCTGCTTTTATTATTTCTAAAATTACATCATAAATATATATTAAGCGCAAAATGTCAGGGGTAATGTCATCAAACTGCACCCGAACCCCCAAAAGAGCTTTTTCTGCTTCAGTAAAAGTAGCACCAATTCCATACCCCAAACATAACGAACACATCTTATCGGCACGTTGTGCCATCGACGGCAATAACCCCACCTCCGCAAAAACCTCTTCATAACTAATTGGCTTACCACAAAGCGTAAAATTGGAGTTTGTTGTTTTTGCAAGAACACAAAGGTTGCTTGTTAAATCCATAGATAACCCTTTAATTTCTTAGTTCGTCCACCACGGTACTGCCATTTTCCTTGGTCCTGCAAGCGTGGATCTTAGTATACGTAAAAACACATCCGCAGTATAACCGTAACGACTCAGCAGTGTAAAAAATGCCATTACTATAACCGCAAGAATGAACGTCCATAGTTTAATATGCACAAGAAATACAAGAAGGGGGAATGCTACGCTAGCATCAATAAAAAAGAACCTAGCGTGGCGAGCCGAATCACGCCAGTGAGCGTTTTCTGTTGGTTGAAGCTCCATAATAAATATCCCTTCTACAATGAGGCAAACTGCCAATATATAAATTTTCCATAATTTTATCACCAAAGAAGCTTTTGGTAAAATTTTAAATCGAAAAAAAAACACCAACTAGGTGTATACAAAACAGCAGGCTTGTTTTGTAGAAAAATTTAAACTGAATTCACTTGACAATAAGCCTCTATTCTTGATTCAATATGGAATTAGAAAATTCTTTGTAAATTACTAAAAACGGTCGGTTATGGAAACCAAAAGTTTTTTTTTAGTCGCTATTACAACACTGGTAATACAGCTTATGGGCTGTGCTACTGAATCAAAAGTTGCCATCATCAATAATGATCAGGATTTGCGTTCGGCTGGGGCAAAACTAACCGCAACCGCTGATTCAATTAGCAAATCCTTGCAAGAACTTGCAGAAATCGATCGCGCAACCCATCCGCAAGCAAGGCTACCCAGTCCAGTTGAACCTAGCATGATTGGCATGGGACAGCTCGGCTCAATAGATTGGAGCGGACCAGTTGCACCTCTGGTGAAGAAAATCGCTGAAGCCACAAATTATAAATTTAAGATACTTGGTACACCACCGGCAGTTCCGATTTTAATATCGATTGCAGCAAAAGACACTCCGCTCGCAGATATCTTACGTGATGTTGCATTTCAATGCGGCAGCAAGGCTAATATTGTGACCTATCCAGCGAGCAAAACTATCGAATTACGCTACGTAAAAGCCTAATGAAAGGATGCTTACTAATATTGTTGTTAACGTTTATTACAACCTTGCAATTTGGCTGCTCAAGCTCGACTCAACCACCCACAGAATTAAGTACTATTAGGGCTCTAAAATCACCAACTGCCGTTAAAATTGGCACGATCCGCCTTGCGTCTTTAAAAGAAACCGCGAGAGGTCTTGGGGCGCAAGCTGGCCTTTCTTGGCGCGCCAGACAGCTAAATGCGCTGCTCAACTCACACAAAAGAAACCTTGACCATATCTTCAATTTTAATTTTTTAATTCTGAACCAAACGGTATTACCGCCCGTGCTAGTTGAGGGAAGAAATACCCTAAACTTAGCAGATGAATTTACGATTCGCGTTTCAGACCACGATTATCAAATTGCACAGCAACCTCGATTTATTACCTCGCCGCCAAATTGGCGCAACTACATTTGGATGGCCTATAAAAAGCCAGAAACACCAAACCATACCATGCTCCCGCAAAGCTCTGACGAACGTAAAGTATGGAATGAATATATTCAAGTTGGTTGGAAAGAAGGAGTTACCCAAGCTGATCAAATTTTTTCAGCTAACCTAGCAAGGCTACAACGTGATTATGAAGGCATGATTTTATATCGCAAATTGCTAGCACAAAACATGCTGACCCCACCATATGTGTCACAAGCTGATTTAGGAATTACTGGTGGTGGTAACGACATGCGCGTTAATGACCGAGTACTACGCATTACTGCGATACCTCAACTACAACCCAATACCAAAAACTGGCGTCCGGTATTATCAAAAAAAGACAAACAAGACCAAAGCTCTTTACTTATTCCGTTTAAAAAAAACGGAAAAGACAAAATTAATTAATGAGTCACGGGATAAAACTTGCAGCTACTACCAAATAAATTATGACTCAACCAAATTACATGTTTTTAAACGAGCCTCTGCGTTTTGGACCAAATACGCTTGAACCATTACTGGCTCATTGCAGTAAAATGGGCGCTTCTGATATTACTTTTCAAACAGGGGAATCGGTAATTGCCGAGGTCAGTGGACATATTTACAAAATCACTAAACATAAACTCTCAACTCCAGAGGTTGGTGATATTTTAAATTTACTTTATGGGCCAAACGGCACTACCCAAATTTTAGCCGGTCGAGATGTTGATACTCATTATGAATTCCGCCCGACCCGCGTAGAGCGTTATCGTTACCGCGTTAATGGTACAGGCTGCCAGGTTGAAGGACATCATGGCATACAATTAACTCTGCGAACAATCCCAGCCGAACCACCGAAAATGGCTCAACTTAACCTCCAAAAAGAATTGGTTGATGCTATTGCTCCACACGAAGGTGTTGTTTATGTAACTGGTGCTACTGGTTCTGGAAAATCAACTTTACTTGCGTCAATAATCCGAGAAATTGCCGAAGATCCAAATTGTAATCGTAAAATTCTTACTTACGAAGCACCAATTGAATTTGTCTATGATGCTATCGAAAAACCAACGGCGGTCATAAGCCAATCGGAAATTCCAAGACATTTGCCTTCATTTGCCGATGGCGTACGTAATGCTCTGCGGCGCAAACCACGATTGATTTTGGTTGGTGAGTCTCGAGATGCCGAGACAATTTCTGCGGTAATTGAAGCCGCTTTAACTGGACATCCAGTTTATACAACACTACACACCACTGGCGTTCCAGAAACTATTAGACGTTTAGTTGGAGCCTTCCCTGCAGAAGAGCGCGGCGGTAGGACAATAGATATTATTGAAACCTTAAGATTAATCGTTTGCCAAAAACTAGTACCAACCGTTGACGGCAAACAAACAGCCCTGCGGGAATTTTTGGTATTTTCAGAAGAAGTGCGCGATATTTTACTCGAATCTGATCCAGATCAAGTTACTTCCGTTACAAGAAAGCTACTCAATGAACGCGGCCAAAACATGCTTACTGATGCACAGAAAAAATTCTCGGCTGGAATTATTCCAGAGCGCGAGTTTAAAATCATTGCTGCTTCTGCAAAACATGCAGCGAAAGCATAACCTTACCCAAAAAAAGCCTTATAAATCTTTTTTAGACTGATTTTTCTGGCTTTGGTTTCTCCTTATTGCGCGACTTCAAAACTTCACCAGCATCCCTTGCTTTAGGAGCGGCAGTCTGCAAACCCTTGAGAGCAGTTGCTTGTTCCTTTGCACCAGCAGCTCCAGCTTGAGCAAATTCCGTAGCTCCCGCCTTAACTTCTCCCATAGCCTTTTCTTCCATACCACCAGCACTTACCCGAATGCCGATAACGCCCATTACTTCACTGTGTAGTAAGTGAATAGTAGAAAAACAAATATTTACTAATGATATCATGATGAAAGTATATATAACTACCGAGCCAATTTGCTCAATCATCTTAACAGTATCATTACCAGATCCCACAAAAACATTATTAAGAACTATTTGAAACCCTGCATTTAAAAGGTCAACTCCAATACGCGCCAGTACCACACCAACAACCAAACCCACAACCATCAATGTTGGCTTAAAAAAGATTGATATTATCTGCTGAACAAACTGTTCCGCCTCACGAGATAATAATGGATTCTCCTGGGATGCTGCACCCCAAAGCATCAAAAAACATATAATTGGCGCTGCTGCCATTAAAATCAACACTGAAATAAACCAACTCATAACACCAAAAAGAAATAACATATATGGTATTAACGGAACATATACAGCCAAAATTGCACCAGTAACAAGTAAAGGACCGGTAACTGCTAGTCCCATAGGTACATACATAAAAATAATAGTACGAACTATTTCATTAATTGAAGCTGAAACCGACTGCATCGTTTGCAAAGCAATCGTTGTCCCTGTAGTTGTTCCCCAAAAACTACCAATACCAACACACGCTACAAGAATCAGCTCAATGGCACCCTGAATCATAAAGGCTGTAGAGGTATATATCAATATCCTTTCTATTTGACCAAAAAAAGCCACAGAATGCTCTATCATTGATCGCCCAAGAGCTTGCAACTTTACAATCGGGTCTTTTAAAGTACTACTCCCCATAACTTCATTCCATTTGTTCATTATCTCGTTAATATCGTATTGTAAATACCTCATCGGGGCATCTTTTAAATATATTATCCCAACAAGAGCAGCAAAAGGAATGGCTACACAAATAGAGCCCCTAAGAACACGAGAATTAATATCCCCCTCTGAATCTCCGTTATAAGAAAGCGATATACTCTTAGAACCAATACCTGCCTGAGTTGGTATCACAAGAGTCTTACCAAGAATTTTTGCATAAGGATAAGAAAAATAAATCCATGCAAATGCTCTTCGCAATGTTTCATTACTCGAGAGGGCGCTGTTATCAACGATTGACGTCTTTGCCTCTCCAGAAACATCAAGCGCCTTAAACAAGGAGCGCAAGAGAGATGGGGCTTGTGGAGCTCCATCAGCATAATCAGTAAATAAAGCATTTGATGGCTTCCATGGTCTGTTTTTGGAAGCATCTGCAATCGTTGTTTCTGTTACTACACCTGAAACATTATCAGTCGAATAAGCTGTTAATCTAAAGAAAGAATCGACAAGTGTCTGGGTCGTTATTTGTTGCTGTAATAACGTATAATAACTCCCGGCCAAAATCCAACCCTTGTCCTTTGCTGTTTCATAAATGTCTTTAGCTTTTGCCTCAACCTTTACAAAATTTGTACTCCTAGGGCCGGATAATGCAATTTGATAACCTGCCGCAGCATTTAGCATGTCCGATGCGCCTATTGGCCATTTAATTGATTGCGCGTCCTCAACAATCTTCTCATAAGTTTGATCCAGTATACTCTTGGACGTTGGGGGGTCTACAAACTCTGTAATTTGACTACCCGAATAAAACTTTGAGTCAACGCCCTTTTTTTGTACCACAATATAGTTATCAGGATCTAAGGTTCTTTTGTTGTTGTTACTAAGATCTGCCCCAGCTTGACTTACAAGTTGCTGTGCTATTGGATCAAGTATACCAATCATACTTTGCAAACCATTACGTTTCGCCGGCATGTAAGCATCCATGGTGTTTTTATAATCTTGATCCTTCAAGGCGTCCTTTTGTACCTTGGATAGAGTATAACCAATCGTACCGCAAATACCGGTAATTTTTCCAACTGTTGCTGGAATAGTTATACCGTAATTAACGAAAGGATATTTATTTGTTGCGCTTGGATCGTTCTTTGGTATTACATCCTCACGCTCAACATATGGAAACTGATAATAACCACCAGCAGTAGACGGGGTACTAATAGGGACATTTGATGGCCAAGCAATATCCTTATAAATTAGAAACTCTGAAATATTTTGAGAAGTGGTTCCAGGGTATCTTTTCAGCGCATCCTTAATAGTATATGCGCAAACCAAAGAACGCAGAACATCAGCAGCACCAACATTAGTTTCAGCAGTAGTTCCAGGAGCACCCAAGCTATAGTTGACTAACGAATAATCAACTTCCGGAGTCGACGTTAGTATACTCACGGGAGCTCCAGTTTTCAGATAGTCCAAGGCAGCGCCCCAAGTCATATCAGCAAGACCAATGCTTTGGATAACTATCCACATTACAAAAGCATTAATCGCAGAGTATCCGGTTACTCCTGGAACAAGCATAGCAACACTAGAACCAACACGAACGGCAGTCCACATGGTAGAACTACTGGACATTGCGCTTCCATCTGCCATCGATTTAGTAATAATGTTGAAAGTGGTGTAACCTAAAAACACTCCAGAAATACCAAGCACCCCGGCGTTAAATATGCCGAAAAGTTTACCCATAATGGTCTGACCAGCAGTCATCAATTGTGTCACCGCTGGAACAGACCCAAATATTGAGGCTAAAAGGGATACTGATAAATCACCCTTTGGTGGGGTAAAATTCATGAGGTCACTGTCAGATATACCCACAGTAAAATTGGCAAAAACTAAGCATGGAACCAACAACAAAACAAGCGCTACTACCCATTCAATGTATTTGGCATATTTTTTCATTATTTTGCCCTCCGCAAGATAAAAGCTACCCAATCATAAAAATTACAACCCAGCTTCTTTTTTTGCATCTGCATGTACCAAAAATGTTCGCGATAGGCAACAATGGATACTAAACCTAGTAATATAAACTCAAGGCAGGCAGCATATAAATGCATGTGTACCAACAGATAAATGAAATAAATAAAAAAAACTAAGGCAAAAGCAAAATATATCAACGCCGAGTATAGGAAAGCTCTTTTCCTGTTGGCCAATTGCGTTTCATTTAGATTCAAACGCGCAACAGATTGCTCATAAGTTTCTTGATGTATTGGTTCAGTACTACGAGAGAAAAATCTACGATATAAATTAATAGTTGTTTTTGTATTAGCAGAAACTTCATCGTAAGAGGACCATCTTTTTACATCAACAAATGACTTAAAAAATTTTTTTGTTAATCCGCTTTTTTCAGTTTCTGTAATTTTTAAGATTTTTTCTTCAGGCATAAATCCTCTCCCTGTAACCTGTTAGACTGTTTGTTCATGCAACAAACCCAGAAAATATATTCTCGAATAAAGTCGAAAAACACAATATTCAGTTTTCTCCCAATCCCAATTTCTGATATTTTAACACATAAATTTATACTTTAAACTTATTTTTAACTAAAAAATCAATTAAAAAGCCAGAACGGGCAGACTATTAACCATTATTTATTGTCTCTTTTATTAATTATGCTAACTTAGTAACCATGACTGCTAGTCCAAAACTGCTAAAAACTGCTGTGGTGCTGTTTTTATTTTACAGTTCATTGGCTTTTGGCATTGTCCTAAACAGCCAAAATAACCCACAAATATTAACTATTTCTCCGCAAATTGCCCTGCCAATTGGTGTAAAAATTTGGTTTAACGAAAGTGGAGGAAGCATAAAGGGACTCACGGAATGGAACGAAGGCGAAAATTTTGCTTCCTTGGGAATTGGACACTTTCTTTGGCATCCATATTCAAATCAAAGCCGCGCATCATTTGATAGTGGTTTTCCTCGTTTAATCCGTTATATCGAAAAAAAGGGAGGTAAAATACCAACATGGTTGCACGGGAACCTTTATTGCCCATGGAATAATCGCCAAGAATTCTTACAAGCTCAAAACTCGCCTCGAATGGCTCAGCTGCGCCTTTTTTTACAACAAACCATTCCTATCCAAGCAGAATATATGGTGAAACAACTGGAAGAAACCTTGCCAGACTTATTAGCAAGCGCACCGCAAGAGGATCGTGCCTTTATTTATCAGAACTTTCACACCCTAGCACGCACACCAGCTGGAATCTATGCGCTAGTTGACTTTCTTAATTTTAAAGGAGCCGGTGTAAGTGGCTCCAGGCGCAATTATGAACATGGTAGTGGCTTGCTGCATGTCCTCAAAGGGATGAGCTATGCTCCTCGAGGATCAACACCACTGCAAGCTTATGTTTGGTCAGCAAAAAATGCCTTAATTCGCAGGGTAGAACAAGCACCACCATCCGCACATCACGAACGCTGGCTGAGCGGATGGTTTAACCGACTCAACACTTACCTTGAAGGTGATTATTTGGGAACACGGGTGGCGCTAAAGTGAAGTTTGTTCTTCCTTCAATTTTACCAACCCACCAGTTGACCCATCCAAATCGGCGATATCTGCACCGCCCTGTAACACTGGCACTAATTTACTGGCCAGATGTTTGCCAAGCTCAACTCCCCACTGATCAAAAGAGTTAATCTGCCAAATTACCCCTTGAATAAAAACCTTGTGTTCGTAAAGTGCAATTAAAGCCCCTAAAGATCCCGGATTGATATTTTGTACAACAATAGTGTTGCTAGGAACATTTCCAGGAATTATCCTATGCGATGCTTGCATGCGCGCCTCCTCTTGCGTCATACCTTGCTCGCGCAACTGGGCAACAACTTCGTCTTCGCTACGACCACACATTAAAGCCTGACTTTGGGCTAAACAATTAGCATACAACAACAAGTGATGATTACGAATTGGGTTATGACTTTCTAGCGCAGCAATAAAATCTACTGGAACCATTTGCGTACCTTGCATTAATAATTGATGAAATGCGTGCTGCCCATTAGTACCAGCCGCCCCCCAAACTACTGGCGCAGTTTTACAGTCGACCACCTCACCATTAATTCGCACACGCTTACCGTTACTTTCCATTTCAAGTTGTTGCAAATATGCTGGAAGCAAACTCAAATATTGGTCATAAGGAATAACAGCATGTGTCGTTGCACCTAAAAAATTAATATTCCAAATACCAAGTAAGGCTAAAATTACCGGCATGTTTTTCTCTAAAGGAGCTTCGCGAAAATGGCTATCCATTGCATGCGCTCCCGCCAAAAATTCGTAAAACTTTTCCATACCAATCGCAATCGCAATCGATAAACCAATCGCCGACCATAATGAAAAACGTCCACCAACCCAGTCCCAAATTGGAAAAATATTCTCTTGATCAATACCAAATTCAACGGCACGGTCTGATTTTGACGTAACCGCAATAAAATGTTGTTTAATTATTTTGGCTTCATCCACTGTTTGATTTAGCAACCACTCCTTAGCCGTAAGCGCATTAGTTAAAGTTTCCTGCGTCGTAAAAGTTTTTGAAGAGATAATAAATACCGTGGTTTTGGGGTTTAGATATTTTAAAGTTTCGCTGATATGGGTCGCGTCGACATTGGAAACAAAATGAACTTTAACCCGTGTAACATAAGGCTCTAGTGCATGCACAACCATTGCCGGACCTAGATCAGAACCACCAATACCAATATTTACAACATCAGTAATCGCCTGGCCACTAAATCCTAGCCACTTGCCATCACGAATGGCACTGACACATTTAGCAATACGTTTTAACTCTCTTTTGATCAAAATCATTTCTGCAGCTGGCTCATCACCTGGGTTTCGTAGAGCTGTATGTAATACTGCACGTTTTTCAGTAACATTAATTAGATCACCGCTAAACATCTTCTCACGATATGCAGCAACTTCTGCTACTTGAGCCAATCCATGTAATAATTGCATAGTTTCTGCAGTTATACGATTTTTTGAATAGTCCAAGAAAATCCCAGAAGCCCATAAAGAAAAGTCAGAAAAACGCTCTGGATAGCCTATAAATTGGTCTCTAACTTTTATATTTGCTACTTGTTCGCAGTGCTTAGTCAACGCTCGCCAAGCTGGAGAAATATCTAGTCTGTCCATAAAATCCTTTTTGTTTTTGTTTTGGTTGACTAGAATTTTATGCCTTATGGCATCACTCATCAAGATCAGATACGAAATTTTGCAGTTGGCGAAAAAAGAAGCTCATATGTCGTGGTTGGTTACTGTTTAATATTTTACTAAAAATTCTTTTTTGTTCTTTGCTACCATATTTGGCAATAACACGAGTACAACGATGAATTTGCTCGGCCACTTCGTCGGTCAATTTTTCTTTGGCCATACCTATTAATTGAATTACACTGACTAACGCGCACGAAGATTTTTGTCCAGTATTAATAACCTTACCATCTTCAATGATATATTCAGTCAGCAATTTTTTTAAATATTGCAAAAACTCTTCGGCACCATAATAAAAATTTACTGACTTTTCACGCTTAGAAACAGTCATATTTTGTTCGAGTTCAGCAATAATTTTTGAACCAGTTTCATATAATTTAACTTCATCAGCATCTTTGATATATGCACGTTTAATACCAAGCTTTCGCACCCGAACTGCGCACTCAGCTGCACTCAAGTTTCGCTTGAGCATGGCTTTATAGCCACTGATCGCTTTTAAAATGATATAATAAAAAACCGTCATGTTTTTCTTTGCTATTTGTATTACAAATTAATCCCATCCTTAATAGAAACTCCTATAGACATTAAAGCCTATTCAAAAACTCGGCCAGGCTAAGCCAGAAAATCAACGTTTTATGGCTAGCATAGTAGAGTTTCTGAACAAACTTGTTGATTACTGTACCCTGTGTATATTAAGAAAATATTAAGAGACAAAAAAAATCTTGTATTTATATAATTTTGACTAACCACAGCATGAAGCTTTTGATTATATGCTTTATTTTTCGATTTTTTTACCTTCTTTGCCAAAATCACATTCTTTTTGTGGGCATATTTTTTCGGTTCCACGTCTTTTTGTAGTTTTTAACGTCAAAATTGGCCAACCACATTTAGGACATTTTTCTACAACCGGCTCATCCCAAATAGCGTATTTACATTTAGGATATTTTGAACACGAATAAAAATACTTACCATAACGCGATTTGCGCTTAACCATGGTACCGTCGTTACAAACTGGACATTTAACACCAGTATCAAATGGCTTTTCCAATGGTTCAATAAATTTACACTTAGGATAACTACTGCAACCAATGAATTTACCATAACGACCAATTTTTATATGTAGAGGCGCCCCACAGTCAGGGCATTGACGATCAGCAACTACTTCCACTGCAACTATGTTTTTTTCTCCATCAACATTGGCTGTATAATCGCACTCCGGATAACCACTACAACCTACGAATTTACCCTTTCTCCCCAAACGCAATATCAGAGCTTTCCCACATTTGGGACATTTATCTTCTAACACTTCTTGCGTCACATCTTCCCGTTTTACATCAGTCGTGGTGGTTTCAATCAACTTCTTAAACGGTTGCCAAAACTCTTGCATTAACTTTAAAAATTTATTCTTACCACTAGCAATCTCATCCAATTCATCTTCTAAATGCGCAGTAAATTCATAATCAACATATTGGGTAAAGTATTTGGTCAAAAATTTATTGACAACTCTACCAACATCAGTTGGTTTAAAACGTTTATTATCTAAAATTGCATATTCGCGACTAAGCAGCGTTTCGATAATTGTAGCATAAGTCGATGGCCGACCAATGCCATATTCTTCAAGCGCTTTTACGAGACTAGCCTCGCTATAACGTGGTGGTGGTTCGGTAAAATGCTGCTCGCCGTGGATACCTAGTAAATCTATTATATCTCCGACTTTTAGTGGTGGTAAAACCTTTCCATTTTCATCAATCACGGCAACATCGTCAATATCCTCACGATAAACCGCAATAAAACCTGGATTAGTTATAACGCAGCCATTGGCACGAAAAGTGTTACCCTCGCCACAACTCATATCAACTACAACTGTATCAAGTAATGCAGAAATCATTTGACATGCGATGGTACGCTGCCAAATTAAACCGTATAATTTAAATTGTTCTGGATCTAAATCTTTGGCTAACTCTTCCGGCAGACACTTGCAAGCAGTGGGGCGGATCGCCTCATGCGCCTCTTGTGCATTTTTTGCTTTGGTTTTATAAAAACGCGGGGCTTCAGGCAAGTTATCCACACCAAAATGCTCTTGAATTGCCTCCCGAATTTCGGTGATTGCTTCTTTGGCTAAATTAACCGAATCGGTACGCATGTAAGTTATCAAACCCGCTTCATATAATTTTTGCGCACTACGCATAGTACGTTTGGCGGAATACCCCAACTTACGCGAGGCTTCTTGTTGCAAGGTTGAGGTAGTGAATGGCGGCGCTGGGTTACGAACACGTTGCTTCTTTTCTACTCTAATAACATGTAATTTACCAGCAGCAAGTTTTAACAACTCATCTTCGACCACTTTAGCCTGCTCACTATCCGTAACGGAAAATTGCATCAGCTTTTTACTTTGATATTCAACTAATTTGGCCACAAAATTTTGCTTGCTAAATACATTATCAGCAATAATTGTCCAGTATTCTTGGATTATAAATTTTTCGATTTCCTCTTCACGCTCAACAATCATGCGCAAAGCTGGGCTCTGAACACGCCCCGCAGAAAGACCGTAACGAATTTTTTTCCACAGCAATGGCGATAAATTAAAACCGACCAAATAATCTAAGGCACGACGCGCTTGCTGAGCGTCAACCAATTCCATCGAAATATCACGCGGATGAGATACTGCTTCAGCTATGGCAGTTTTGGTAATTTCATGAAAGGCAATACGATACACTGGTTGTTTTTTAAGCACTTTTTTCTCGCGCATTAACTCATATATATGCCACGCAATAGCCTCACCTTCGCGATCAGGGTCAGTAGCAAGATAAAGAGCATCAGCCGTTTTTAATACCTTGGCGATTGCAGTTACATGTTTGGCATTTTTTTCAATAATGGCATAACGCATTGCAAAATCATGTTCTGTATCAACCGCACCAGTTTTTGGCACTAAATCACGTAAATGACCATACGATGCGAGCACCGTAAAATCCTTACCAAGATATTTTTTAATGGTTATCGCCTTTGCGGGCGACTCTACAACTACAATATTTTTTGCCATAAGGATCTTAGTTCAATTAAATTGTTTAAGTTTTTCGCGCCATTGTAGTCAATAAAAAACTACGCATCTCTTGCGCATTTTTATTTGCTTTACTCATTAACACCAAAAACACCACCCACTTAGCGTCGTTTAAACTTATTAATCGCTGGTTAAGTTGCATTAATTGGCTAATAACAATTTCGCGCATTTTGGTATCCAAAATACCAACATGTTCTAAAGATAATATAAAACTGCGTATTTCCAAAGTAATTTTGTATGCCTCTTCTGAACT
This sequence comes from Gammaproteobacteria bacterium, assembly GCA_964213355.1. Classification (GTDB taxonomy): domain Bacteria; phylum Pseudomonadota; class Gammaproteobacteria; order UBA9339; family UBA9339; genus JBAXAM01. The sequence goes on along the minus strand of CAXOVY010000003.1, from coordinate 39,409 downwards.
AAAAACACGTAACGTTCTGCTGGTATCAACCTGAGAAAATTCAGCGTACCAACATTGTTGCTCTATTAGCTCTTTTAACCAATCGAAGGTACGAATGATTGTCTCTTTGGCAAAACCAGCCTCTTCTAGCTTTTGCTTAACGATTGCTGGCTCAGGCACAACTTCCATCTGCTGAGAAATAACTGCTTCAAGTAAATATACTATAATATCGACAATGCTTTGTTGTTGCTTCATCTTTAGTCTTTAACCTCGTTCGAACACCTAAGAGCCTATCCTAATATAGCCACCCGCTACCGGCTTAATAAACCCCTGTAACTCTAACTCCAACAACATCGCACTAATTTGTTGCACCGACCAACTAGTTCTCATTACCAAAACATTAACTGTTGTTATTTCGAATCCTATACAATCTAACAGTTTCCTATGTTCCCGATCAAGTTTATTTTTTTCCTGAGAATTTTTTGCACCTAAAATTTTTGGTTGCAATAACCCAGCAAACCCTCTTAATTCCTCTAAAATATCAGCTGGCTGCTCAACTAATTTTGCACCTTGGCGAATCAAATGGTGACACCCGCAAGCCTGCGGATTATAGATCGAGCCGGGAATAGAAAATACTTCTCGACCCTGCTCATTGGCTAATCTCGCCGTGATCAGCGAACCACTACGCATCGTTGCTTCTACTACTAGAACACCCATACTTAAACCGCTAATAATACGATTACGCAGTGGAAAATGCCAAATAGCACCTTTAGCTTCCAGGGGAAATTCAGACAATAAAACTCCACCACTACCAAGTATTTTTTGTGCTAAATTGGTATGGTAAGCAGGATAGATTTGGTTTAACCCAGTTCCCATTACAGCAATAGTTTTGCCCGCTTCCGCAACCGCTCCTTTGTGGCTAGCAGCATCAATACCCGTAGCAAAACCACTAGTAACAACTAGTCCAACTTGAGCCAATTCCTTAGCAAAAATAAATGCTGTCTCCAAACCAACAGGCGTTGGATTCCTACTACCAACAATTGCGATTTGCGGTGATTTTAATAATTGCAAATCACCGCAAACAAAAAGCAACAGGGGTGGATTGGATATCTCTTTTAATAACGACGGATAATTTGGATCTTTTATGGTGACAATATGATTGCCCGTTTTTTGGGCCCAACATAAATCTTGTTCCACCAAGTGCCAATTTAGATTTTTTAACTTGCTTACTTCCTTTGCTGGAAATCCAAGTTTTATTAAATCACTTGGCGATGCCATCAACAGATCTGAAATACTTGGAAATATCTCAAAAAGCTTGAGCCCGAAACCAAGAGTTAGATTTGTCGTCTCAAGCAACGCCAGTAAGCAACGCAATTCTGCCATTTTAAAATCTTTTTTATGTTGCATTGGGTATGCTATAATTTTTAGTATTAACTAACAAGAGATCGGTAAACTCTATGTCAATTTTGCAAATCCTACAATACCCGGATTTACGCCTACGTCGTAAAAGTAACAAAGTAACTAATGTTAACTCGGCCAAAATAAAAAAAACCATAAAAAATATGCTAGAAACTTTAGCTAACACTGAAGGCTGCGCAGCACTAGCAGCAACCCAATTAGATATTGAACAGCCACCAAGCATTATCGTAATTAATTCTATGGATGACGACAACAATGTACTTTGTTTAATAAATCCACAAATCACCGCACAAGAAGGACATAACATTGCCGAAGAAGGTTGCATGTCGGTTTTCCCAGAAAACATTCGCGCCGAAGTCAAACGCGCAACCAGCATTAAAGCTAAAACACTTACTGCCTGCGGCGATCAAGTTGAGTTTTCCGCGGATGGTTATCTCGCACGTTGTATCCAACATGAATGTGATCATTTAAATGGGATTCTTTATATTGACCATTTGTCAAAACTAAAGCGTGCTCTGCTAGAAAAAAAGATGAAAAAACTGAGATAGCACTATATCATATCAATTGTATAGCAAATAAAATTACAGGTTATGTATGATCAATGAAACTGGCAAAGTGTACACTCGCCCCTGGGGAACTTATCAAACACTTGCATTGGCAGAAAATTACCAAATAAAAATTATTACAGTTAATCCTGGTGGCCGCTTATCGCTCCAAAAACACTCTAAACGCTCTGAACACTGGGTAGTAGTTGCTGGTAGTCCAACAATAACTATTGACGAAACAGTAAAAACTCACCAAGTTAATGACCATGTGTTTATCTCAATTGGTACCGCTCACCGCATGGAAAATTTTACTACTGCTTTAGCAATAATTACCGAAGTACAAATTGGATCATATCTGGGAGAAGACGATATAATCAGATTGGATGATGTTTATGGAAGAGTCTAAATGAAAATAATTTTTGCTGGCACCGCAGAATTTGCCCTACCCGCTTTAAGAGCCTTACTAAATTCGCCTCACAAAATTTGCGCAATTTACACGCAGCCAGACCGCCCCGCAGGAAGAGGACAAAAAATAACAGCAAACCCAATAAAAAAATTCGCTCTCGCCCACAATTTACCCATATATCAACCAACAACCTTAAAAGACCCAATTGTACAAAAACAATTACAAGATTTGGCCGCTGACATTTTAATTAATATTGCCTATGGCATGATTTTGCCAGAAACTGTACTCAATAGTTTCAAATTTGGCTGCGCTAATATCCACCCATCTCTGCTGCCTCGCTGGCGTGGCGCTGCACCAATCCAAAGAGCCATTGAAGCTCACGATCAAATAACTGGCGTGACAATCATGCAAATGGATATGGGACTTGACACTGGCGGCATCTATAAACAAGAAACCCTGCCAATAGGACACACCGATACTACAGCAACATTATTTATCAAAACAGCTGAGTTGGGCGCAAAGTTATTGCTTGAAACCATAAACAAAATTGAAATTGGCACAGCAAAAATCACAGCGCAAAATGATGCACAAACGACTTACGCAAAAAAGCTTACCAAAGAAGAAGGTAAAATTGATTGGCATAAAAGTGCTCAAGAACTAGATTGCATGATTCGCGCTTTTAACCCATGGCCAATTGCTTACACTGAAATTGATGGCTTAACTATTCGTATTTGGCAAGCAGAAGCGCAAAATAACATGTCACAAAAAATCACTGCTGCTACCCCAGGAACAATTGATCAATCAAACAAAAATGGAATTGATATCGTAACTGGAAAAGAAATATTACGTCTACTAAAAATTCAACTCCCCGGCGGAAAACCACTACCAGTAAAAGATATTCTCAATGCCCACCAACAGCTTTTCGCGGTAGATAAAAAATTAGTTTCTTAACCCCACTACATCCCCACCAAAAGAGTGCAAATGTTATCCTGCAGCTGCCGATATCTTTGATGATTATTTAAAAAGGAATTGATAGTAATCGCAAAAGCCACATTCCCCTGACTTGCTGTTCTAATATAGCCGGCAAGTGATGAAACACCTTCCATATTCCCTGTTTTGGCATAGACCCGTCCTTTTAGGTTAGGCATATGATATTTTAAAGTGCCATCAGCACCAGCCACTGATAAAGAATTGGTAAAAGCATAGTTAATCTTTTTATCATGATAAGCATAGCGCAGCACTGCCACTAATTGTGCAGGCGAGACCAGATTGTAACGTGATAATCCTGAACCATCTACAATCCGCATTTTTTTGAAATCGATATTAGCTTTTGGTGTAAGAATATTCACAACTGCTTTTCCGCCATTTTGCCAAGTTCCTGATTTATGAAAAAAGCTATAGCCTAATTTTTTGTAGATTGCGTCAGCGATTAAGTTGTCCGATTTTTTCATCATGGTTTTTAACAGTGCAGCCAGGGGTTCAGATTTGTGTGCGGCCAAAGTATACAGTGGTTTGCCAACTGGTATGCTTTGAAATTTAATTTCTCCCAAAAACCTAATATTATTAACACGCAGTTGCTCAAGAATTATATTTTTAGCATATAAGCGTACGTTGCGAACCGCAATGAGCAAATCTTGTTTGGTATTTGGCGCTATACAACCAGTGAGCGAATAAAAATTATTATGGGTGGCGTGTAAATTAAGCTGGCAATCATTGTCCCTGGGGTTTCTTGAAGCAACTTGATTTATTATCGATATAAACTTTTCATGATAATCGTAAGATAAAATCGCGGGCTGATTGGGTCTTAAGGCTGCAGTTAATTGCATAGGCAGACAATTTTTATCAATACTAATTGCGCTTGTTGGAGCGGCATAACAAAAGTTGCGCTCATCCCACATCCAACCAGGTCCAGAAAGTTCTTGATCAAAAACCGTGTCATCGATGTAAATATTACTATTGATAGTATGAATACCAAATTGGGCAATCGTTGCCACTAAGTTAGCAACATCTTGCTCGGTTAAAGACGGATCACCATCAAAATAGAAATAAAGATCGTCTTTTAAAACCCCTTCATTTATGGCTACATCTTTTGCCAATATTTTAGTTTGAAAATAATAATCTGACCCTAAAAAAGCAAGTGCAGCCGCAGCAGGGAAAACCTTCAGTACACTTGCCGGCACAAACAATTGATTAGCATTTTTTTGATAAAGAATTTTGCCAGTAGCTAACGATTGCACCATGATACCAGCATTAATATTCGGATCGAAGTGTTGTAAAAGCTTGTTAATTTTTGCTTGAGTTTGCTCTAAAGAGGCATGAGCCAAAACAGGATTGGCTATAAGTAACGGTAAATAAATTATAGCTATTTTTAAAATTTTCCTATTCATTATCTATCTCTATAATTTGTTTTATAATATATATCTAAATTTTGCTAATCTATACAAAAAACATACAACCGTCACTATAATTGCACAGGCAAAAAAGTTCAAACCAACAGAAGATAACTTAACTGTTTGACTTTGTCCGGAAAATATATTTTAAACACACAAACGATTGACGATCCAGCAACTTACGCCATATAATGCGGCACACTTAGTGTGAAGCATATGCAACTTTTTTCGTAAACCAGGAATCAAAGACATGAAAAACACGGACGTATCCATCAAAGAAGAACAAAGCAAAAACTTATCCATTACATACTTTATTGGGATATGGGCAATCTATGCAATATTATATTACCTATTAAAAACTTATCTCCCTAATAATGAATATGCCGGTCTTCTGGCTACCACAGGAGACACAACACTAAATATTATTATGGCACTTTTTGCTTTCTGGCTATGGAAGAACGCTACTAAAGAAGCCAAACGTCCCTTTGGGTTTTTTGTTTTGTCATTCTCTTTCGTAATAATACCAAATGCTCTTTATCAAATTTTATTTAATATACTGCATATCAAGGCTTCATTTTTTAGCACAACGAATACCGAACTAGTCATACATCACCTAATATATGCTTGTTGTTTGCTGTTTGAATTTGCGGCATGGGCATGCATCTTAGCTTATAGTTTCTCCGGCGGTTCAAAATCCAAATATAAAACTTATGGGATGGTCGTTCTAATTATAGGAATTATTTTATCTTCTTTCCTGTCTGCATTTGCATGGAAAAACAACCATGCAGAGTTATCAAGTAGCAAGTGCTTTGAAATATACATTACCAGCTTTTACGTAGCTAATTTTACCTTGGCAATGTTGTGTTTAAATATTTGCAAAAAAAGAAGCCTTTTTTATTTATCTTTAGGATATTTAGTCATTGTGGGAGCAGATCTCATTATGGCAATTGGTTTTATGTCCCAGAACTTTGGTACTGGCAGCCTGTTTGACACCAATCGGGTCTTGGGATTACTTCTTATGCTGTATGGTTTTTTACACTTCAAGAAAGATGGTGATTATAACTTTACTCCGATGTCCTGGCTATCTGAATCAAGCGATATGAAAACACAAACTGCTCTTTGAAGTTTTGTGCGTAGTTCTTGTAGTTTGAACACTAAAAATTAAGTTTAATTCTTCATCGCTAAACTGTAATTGCCGATGTGCATCGTTTTTGTTTTTGGGTTCAACAGAAAATTTCTGATTGAATTTTTCAGCGAACCCAGGTAAAAACTTATTAGCAGTTTCAATATCATTAATCCCCACCATCTGATAAATCCTTATTTTCTGCGACCTTTTGCTATCCAAATATTTTCAGCCATAAACCATTTCCGCAGGGTTTCTCTTGATACCTTGATATTATAATTCTTGAATAATTTTTCTTTTAAAAAGGTTGGGTCAAAATCAAGATATCTTTCTTTAGTAGTTGTCTGTAGGCCTTTAACAACCTTCTTATCTGGCGACAGCTTATTTTTAAAATCGGCTAGCTTCGCCTTGACCCAGCCTCTTTTCATTAAACTTTTCTATAATCTGCAGCTGTAAAGTTTCTTTATTATTCATCGTGATAAACTTCTCTTATAGCCATATTTTATGCCCTCATTTCGTATTTCATTAGAGAACATTACTATTTCGCGTTTTTTGTTCTTTGCAAACTAAAATTTTTCACGTACAATCGTCCGCCTGATGAAATAAAAAGAGGTTATAAATCCAGATGGTAGTAATTCGCTTATCTAGAGGTGGTACTAATAAAAGACCGTTTTATACGGTAGTTGCCGCAGATCGTCGTGCATCACGTGATGGTTGTTATCTTGAGCGTTTGGGTTATTTTAATCCAATTGCAACTGGCGGCGAAAAACGCCTTGAACTTAATCAAGAACGCATTAATCATTGGATAAGTCAAGGCGCACAACCTTCTGAAAGAGTAACACATCTTTTGTGCGAACTGACCAAACCTGAACTTCTTGAAAAAAGAAAAGTAAAAAGCACCGCACGTAAAACACGCGTAAAAGAGAAGGCTAAGGCTGCGGCAGCGGCAACTGAGACTAAAGAAGAAACAACTCCTGCAGAAGCTAAGTAATTCTCTCTCTAAATATGTCTAACCATATAATTATCGGCAGTTTTGGAAAAACTTTCGGTGTTCGGGGTTGGATTAAGATTAATTCATTCACTAGCCCAAAAAGAAATATTATCGATTTTAGGCCATGGTTGATCCAAAGAAACAATTCATGGGAAGAAATTCGTGTTGAAGCTAGTCGAGAACATTCTGACAATATCATTGTAAAGCTACCAAATTGCAGCTCTCCGGAAGAAGCACAAAATTTTACCAATACTAAAATTGCTGTTTGGCAAAAACAGCTGCCGAAATTACAACCTAATGAATATTATTGGATGGACCTTATTGGTTTAAAAGTGATTAATTTACAAGAAATTGAGTTTGGGGTAGTGCAAGATTTGATGGCAACTGGAGCAAATGACGTGTTAATTGTAGCTGGAGATCGCAAACGCCTGATTCCTTATATTTCAAACATAATCCTTAACGTTGATTTGGCAAAAAAAATTATTCAAGTAGACTGGCAGCAGGATTTTTAGATGCAATTCGACATTATCACACTTTTTCCTCAAATGTTCACCGCACTTGACTGCGGTATAGTTGGCCACGCCAAAGAAAACGGGCTAATTACGCTTAATTGTTGGAATCCGCGTGATTATACCAAGGATAAATATCACAAAGTTGATGACAGTCCGTATGGTGGTGGTCCAGGCATGGTAATGTTATTTGAGCCTTTACAAATAGCACTTCAGGCCGCGCGTTTAGCCAATAGCGAACCATCCCTAGTAGTTTACTTAACACCACAGGGAAAATTATTAGATCAAAAATTAGTAACTGAGCTTACCGCCAAAAAACATTTGATTTTGCTTGCCGGTCGTTATGAAGGGATTGATGAACGCTTAGTTAAGGCCGAAATAGATACTGAAATTTCAATTGGTGACTATGTTTTGAGCGGTGGGGAACTCGCTGCTATGGTGGTAATTGACACTATTACTCGGCAACTTCCAGGAGCATTAGGAGATGCAGATTCGGCCAAGCAAGATTCTTTTGCTTATGGATTACTTGACTATCCGCACTATACCAGACCGGAATTCATTGCGAACTCAAGCGTTCCCAGGGTATTATTAAGTGGCGACCATGGGGCAATCGCTCGCTGGCGCCGAAAACAAGCTTTGGGACGAACTTGGGAACGGCGACCAGAATTATTAACGAAAATCGAGTTGACAGCAACTGATAGTATGTTATTAAATGAATTTATTGAAGAAACAAAACAATCATCATCTTGAGGTAGTTTATGTATCACATAATCGAGCAGCTTGAAAAAGAACAAACAGCTAACAAAAAAATACCGAAATTTTGTGCTGGCGATACAGTTGTTGTTAAAGTCAAAATTAAAGAGGGCGAACGCGAGCGCCTGCAGACCTACGAAGGGATTGTCATTGCCAAAAAAAATCGTGGCCTGAACTCCTCCTTCACTGTCCGTAAAATTTCTCATGACGAAGGAGTGGAACGCGTATTTCAAACTTATAGTCCACAAATTGATAGTATTACGCTTAAACGCTCTGGTGATGTGCGTAAAGCTAAGCTTTATCATCTGCGCGAACTTTCTGGCCGCAAAGCACGTATTCGTGAAAAAATAGTAAAAAAAGATGAAGGCGAAACAGCTGCAAGCACAACAGTATAACTGTGCTATTACTAGTCCTCTGGGTAAGTTAGGCTTAACAATTGTTGATAAAGAGTTGACAAAAATTCAATTTTTGTCAACTCGCGCGCAGTTGCTTGCTGCGCAAGATTCCTTGGCACATCAAATTGTTGCCAAAATCAAAAAATATTTTTGTAGCCCCAGGCTACAATTTAAACTGCCAATTCAAGCAAAAGGTACGCCACTACAAAAAAAAATCTGGCGCGCTCTACAAAAAATTCCTTGTGGCAAAACTGTAACTTACGGCGAATTAGCACAAAAAATTGGCACCAATCCCAGAGTGATTGGTAATGCTTGTCGACGCAACCCTATTCCAATAGTTATCCCTTGCCATCGCGTGGTTGCCAAAGCAGGACTCGGCGGATATTGTGGTAAAACCTGCAATGATTTTTTAAAAATTAAAAAATGGATGTTGCAGCATGAGCATAAATAAAACAAAAATCAAAATACCAGCATTCGAAAAAGCTAAAGTTCTTGTGGTTGGCGATGTCATGCTTGATCGCTATTGGCATGGTGATGTTGCGCGAATTTCTCCTGAAGCCCCCGTACCAGTAGTGAATATACACCAAATTGAAGAACGCGTTGGTGGTGCCGGCAACGTTGCTCTCAACATCTGTTCCTTAGGTGGTCGAGCCTGCCTTTTAAGTTTAGTTGGCACAGACGAGAACGCAAAGCTTTTAGAAAACCTTTTAGAACAAGCACAAGTAGAAAGTTGCTTATTACGTGTACCTAACAGCCCAACAATTAGCAAACTACGTGTTATTGGACGCAATCAGCAGTTAATTCGCTTAGACCAAGAAGAGAACTTTAAAGAGTGGAATGAAGAAGCTTTTTTTACTGCATATGCAGGCAAACTAGCGGACAGTGACGTAGTTATTTTTTCTGATTATGGCAAAGGAACCCTACGTCAAATAGCAAAACTACTTGATCTGGCGCGTAAAATGCAAAAGATAATTTTAGTTGATCCAAAAAGCAAAGACTTTAGTATTTATCGTGGTGCTACAGTGATAACACCGAACCTGTCTGAATTTGAAGCAGTGGTTGGCCACTGCGACAATAATGCCGAAATTGAAACAAAAGCCTTACAATTATTACGGCAAAATGAGTTTCAAGCAATCCTAGTTACTCGCGGAGCTCATGGCATGAGTTTAATATCCGAAGGCAAACCAGCGCTGCATTTACCTACCAAAGCACGCGAAGTTTATGATGTTACTGGAGCAGGTGATTCGGTAATTGCCACTTTAGGTGCTGCAATGGCGGCAGGCGAAGATTTGCAAAGCGCTATAGTACTTGCTAATGCCGCAGCTGGTGTAGCAGTAAAAAAACTAGGGGCAGCAGCTGTCTCGATTTTTGAGCTACGGCGCGCCATGCAACATCAACAAAACGATCTACGTGCACGCATTTTAGATGAAGAACATTTATTCCAACAAGTCGCTGATGCGCAAGCTCATGGCGAAAAAATTGTTATGACCAATGGCTGTTTTGATATTTTGCACCCCGGTCATGTAATTTATTTGGAAAAAGCAAAATCGCTTGGTAAAAGATTAATTATCGCTGTAAATGATGATGATTCGGTACGACGTTTGAAGGGATTAAAGCGCCCAATCAATAAAGTACGAGAGCGCATGTTGGTTTTAGCCGCACTAGATTCCGTAGATTGGGTTGTGCCATTTTCTCAAGATACTCCCGAGCGTTTAATTAAGTTAGTTGCACCCGATATTTTAGTTAAAGGCGGAGACTATCAAGCGCATGAAATCGCTGGCGCAGATTATGTTCTAGATCATGGTGGTGAAGTAATAATTATTCCATTTGAAGAAGATTTCTCAACCAGCTCAATGCTAGCGAAAATCGAAAATAGCAATTAAAACTGCAAAGAGGTTTAAAATGATAATAGTAACCGGAGGGGCTGGTTTTATTGGTAGCAACCTTGTTTTGGGTTTAAATAAAATTGGCCACAGTGATATTTTAGTAGTTGATAATTTAGCCAATGGCGCTAAATTTAAAAATTTGATTGATTGTAAAATTTTAGATTATCAGGACAAAGAAGATTTCTTAACCTGCATCAAAAATGAAACTCTTGGCTGCGAAAAAATTGAAGCTGTGTTTCATCAGGGGGCTTGTAGTGACACTACAGAGTGGAATGGCGCATACATGATGTACAATAATTACGAATATAGCAAAAATCTTTTTCACTATTGCCTAAGAGAACATGTTCCATTCATTTATGCTTCCAGTGCGGCAATTTACGGAAATAGTAAAAGTTTTTCCGAACAAACAGACAATGAAAAACCACTTAATGTCTATGGCTATTCTAAATTACTCTTTGATCAATATGTACGTCGTTTTTTACCTAACCTGAAAAGCCAAGTTGTGGGACTACGTTATTTCAACGTTTATGGTCCACGCGAACAACACAAAGGTAAAATGGCAAGTGTAATTTGGCATGCTAATAATCAAATTCTACAAGATGGTAAAATCAGGTTATTTTCTGGTTGTGATGACTATAGCAGCGGTGAGCAGTTGCGCGATTTTGTTTTTGTTGAAGACGTTGTTAATACCAATATATGGTTTTGGCAAAAACAAGGAAAGAGCGGCATCTACAATGTTGGCACAGGCAAAGCTGACACTTTTAACGCTATGGCACGTGTAATATTAACTTGGTATAAGCGTGGCAAAATTGAATATATTCCATTCCCAGAAAAATTGCGCGGTCATTATCAAAGCTTTACTCAAGCAAATCTAAGCACACTGCGCGCGATCGGCTGCGACATCTCTTTCCGCGATATCGCTTCTGGCGTAAAAAACTATTTTCCTATACAAAGCTAACCCACCAACAAACTCAGTCATGTTATTAAACAAGATAACATGAAGAAGCGACTTAACTGGAGCCGCCGGTGGAGGGGGGAGTGCCACCCGCTGGATTTACACAAACACCAGCAGGATTACTCTCAAAACGCTTTGCTTTTGCATCGCTAGTCACCCTTGGCGACACAACAGCTTTATCTGAACGATCCCAACATGCGTTATCAATAAGGTTACCAATTGGGACAAGATAAGTACTTTCATCTTGTATATCTAGTGGCTGATTCTGTAGTCCGTTAACTGATGCTATCAACAGAGCAAATGCATTGTCTTGGTGTAATCTATAAAGAAAATAAACCACCTTATTTAATGTGTGTAATGTTTCTAGATTAACTTCAGCAACTGTCATGGTTTTTAAATTACTATAATATGTTGGGGTTAGTCCAACTAAAGCCATGCTTTTTTCTTTTTCAACCAAACTCTGATCTTTCTGGTTTTTTTTGTATCTTTCTTGAAAAGCACGAAACACGTTACTTAAGAAAAATGTCCGCAACGCAATCCTTGAACGGGTTTTTATTTTATATTGTTGATATAGTTGGTTTCCACTTACCATTTTGAGCATTCTTTCATAATCGCTATCACAGCTACAAGGCTTCCCTGCCGGTAGACAACCACAATCAGTACAATTGCAGTTACTAGGTTTGCTCGTGGATATTCCCTGTGATTCTGTATATGGAGTATTACTTTGTGCGTTTCTATATGGGTAATAAACTGTTATCTGGTCTTTTTTTACATTTTGTTTCGTCGGGGGAGATGGAAAATAAAATGTTTTTGGCGGTGGCGATGCTTGCATTAGTTGATTTATAAATAATTTAGCCTGGTCCGCACTATCACCAAAATAGCTATCCGGCCCAATCAGAACGTTAGCATTTAATATCTCTTTAATATCACTACTACTGTTATTAGTAACCATTTCACTGTCATTTACACTACCGTATTTGGTACCACCTTCCACAAACTTTGATATTGTTGAATTCGGATCACTAATTGACAAAGAAGCACTCGAGTCAATGTTATTTTTATCACCTTCAGCCTTTACTATAAGTAACGATAAAATATCTTTAACTCTATCTAACAAGGTTTTTTGAGTATCGTAATAGACCTCTTGCTTTAACAGATTACTAGTTCCATTTTCCACATTTTTTCCTATAGCCAAAAGGTCGCCAGAACTAATATCATCACTTATTCCCTTATCGTTACCTATTTCTAACATTTTATTTATATGATCCTGATTTGTATAAAATCCATAGAACTTTTGAGCATATAGATCTATCTGCTTGTCACGTGTACCTTGTTGAGTAACATTGCCAGAACTACCATTAGCTGTCCCAACAAGAATTGTGTTAAGCGTATTTACAATAGAATTAGGAGCATTTCCAGATATAGCATTTACGATATCGGCATCCATGATTTTTATAGCATCAATCACAGTTTGCGGATCTGATGATGCTGGTGATGCCGCAAATGCTTCTCCAAAAACTGGGATTTGCAATAATACTAAGGCAAGTATAGTAAAAATTTCTAGTTTGATATTTTTCATAAATTTTCTCGATTTTTAAATTAATGATATATACCGGTTTGTGTTTGAGGTTGAGGTAATAGCAACAGCGGCTGAATCCCTGGCTGCTTGAATACTGGCTGCGTTTTAGGTGTCGCTTCTTGTTCCTGCAAATTCTGGTCTGCCGGGGTAGTTATTTTTAATCCAGGATTATATTGCACTTGTGCCGGTTTATTCGGTGCATCCTGATCCATATCTGCCTGAGAACTTTTTGGTACGGGTATTTGAAATGGTTGCGGTTTCGATATTTTTTTACTAGTCTCTGGCATTGACTGATCTTTAGTTTTTACTGGCGTTATGCCCATTTCATTCATTGACTGCAATTTTTGCTGATCAAGCTGGCAATTTGCGTCACCGGGCGCACAAGTCGTCGCTAAAGAAATTGTTGCCAAAAATGATGTTGCTATGAAAGCTATAACTCTTCCTATGTTAAGCATGGCTCTTATCTCCTAAAGCTTGAAGCACAATGGCTAAACGATCAGCAGCAAATACACGACCAAGAATACGCAAACGTTCAAATACCATATTGCGCCGCAGGAATAACCCAAAAACATCATCACCTGACCTAGAAGCCTCTTTTGCAGCCGTAAGTATTTTTGAAGCTGCTCCGGGATGTGCCGCATCCATGCATTGTAACAATCTCATCATACGTCCCATTTTGATACAGGCAGCAAACTGGATGATCTTATCTTCTGCTTGTAAATCAATATAACCAATATCATCTAAGATAGCGCCAAGCTTTGTTATTGCTTGTTCTAACCCAGGATCACCATCAAGTGACCAATCCTCAACATTTTCCATGAAAGAAACCGCTTTATAGATCATGGGATCATGATACTCATGCCAAAATTTATGAACACCTTTATTACTAAGATCAGGCACGGCCAAATACCTTAAGGTTACATTAAGATTTGGACGATTATACACAAAGTGAATAAAAGCTGCAATAAACTAATCAAATTTAAACTAATCAATCACAGAAACTAGAAACTTACTTCGTGATTTTTTTTAATAACCCAGGTAGAATCTCCTTCCTTTAAAAATTAAACCCCAATTCTGGTCGCGGAATTGGAAATTATAATTAACTTTGGAGATTAACATGAAGAAAACTTTTACTATCACCGCCAAAGCACGTAGCGATATGGGGAAAGGTGCGAGCCGCCGCCTACGCCGTGCTGACCTGGTTCCTGGTATTGTTTATGGAGCTGGTACTGAGCCAAAAATGATTACTATTGAGCACAGTCCATTATTGCGTTTGTTAACTAATGAGTCTTTTTATACCCAAATTTTAGATTTGGATATTGGTAGCCAAAAAGAACACGTTATTTTAAGAGATTTGCAACGTCATCCTTTCAAACCAAGGATATTACACATTGATTTACAACGTATTAGTGCTACCGAAAAAATTGCCATGCATATTCCACTACACTTTACTGGCGGTGAATTGGCGCCTGGAGTCAAAGTAGCAGGTGGCTTGATTTCACGCTTAATGCAAGATATTGAGGTGCGTTGTTTGCCAAAAGACCTACCAGAATTCATCGAGGTTGATCTTTCTAAACTCGAACTCAATCAATCAGTTCATTTATCAGACCTAAAATTAGCACCTGGCATTGAAATTATATCTATTACTCATGGTGAAGATAAACCAGTTGCAACAGCTTACATTCCTCGTGTTGTAGTTGAAGAAGAAGTAGCACCAGTAGCAGCTGCAGCAGTTCCAGTTGCGGGTGACGAAGCCAAAGAAGGCGCTGAGGACGAAGCTAAGGAAGAAGGAGCCGATAAAGGTAAGGACAAAGGGAGAGATAAAGGAAAGGATAAAGATAAAGGCAAAGAAAAAAAAGCTCCAGCTGAAAAGAAAGGTAAGTGATAAAGGTTAATCCTTGGAAGCCGAAACTAAAATGAGATTGGTTGTGGGCTTGGGTAATCCAGGCTCACAATACGAAAAGACAAGGCACAACGTTGGTTTTTGGTTAGTAAACGCTTTGGCTGAAAAGTGTAACGATAGCTTTAAACATGAGCCAAAACTCAAAGGATTGTTAAGCACCGTAAACATTTCTAAGCATGAATGTAAATTGTTCATGCCAATGACATTTATGAATTTGAGCGGCGAAGCAGTTCGTAAAATCGTTAGTTTTTATAAAATACCCATTGAATCAATTCTAGTTATTCACGATGAATTAGATTTTCTCCCTGGTGTGGTGCGCCTTAAAAAAGGCGGTGGCGCCAATGGTCACAACGGCGTACAAAACATTATTGACCATTTGGGCAGCAATAATTTTTGGCGCCTGCGTATTGGTATTGGCAAACCATCCTTTAAAGAAGACATGGTTAATTATGTAACCTCTTCTCCGAACAAATCAGAAACCAAGCAAATTCATAATGCCATAGATCAAGCAATCAAAATTATTCCGGATCTGATTTTAGGTAATTTTGCGAAAGCTATGCAGGATTTGCACAGCTGCCCTAGCTAACATACAATACAAAAAATAGATTAAATCGGGAAAAACTATATGGGTTTTAAATGTGGAATTGTTGGCTTACCCAACGTTGGCAAATCAACTGTCTTTAATGCCTTAACTAAAGCTCAAGTAACGGCGGCAAATTATCCATTTTGCACCATTGATCCAAATGTTGGCATCGTTCCCGTGCCTGATGCGCGCCTAAAAAAGCTCGCTGCAATTGTTAACCCTAAACAAATAATTCCAACCGTGGTTGAATTTGTCGACATTGCAGGCTTGGTAAAAGGTGCAGCGCAAGGCGAAGGTTTGGGCAATAAATTTTTAGCAAACATTCGAGAAACTCAAGCTATAGCACATGTTGTGAGATGCTTTGAAAATCCTGATATTGTACATGTTTCAGGCAAAGTTCATCCACAAACCGATATTGAAATTATTAATACTGAATTAATTTTGGCTGATCTAGAAACTGTAGATAAAGCAATCCACAAAATGGGCAAAAGTGTAAAAAGCGGTGACAAACAAGCAGTAGCGGATCTTGCCATCCTTGAAAAAATCAAAGAAAATTTAAATCAAGGTATCCCCGCACGCGCGTGCCATTTCGATGACAAACCGCAAGTGTTGCAGCATCTACATTTACTGACAATAAAACCAGTTCTTTATATTGCCAATGTTGATGAAAAAGGTTTTAAAAACAACCTGTATCTTGATACGGTGGAAGCACTTGCAAAACAAGAAAACGCGGTTGTGGTACCAATTTGCGCAACCATCGAATCAGAAATTGCTCAACTTGCAGAAGATGATAAAGAAGCGTTTTTAACTGATTTAGGCCTAACTGAGCCAGGCCTTGATCGCGTCATTCATGCTGGTTACGCGCTGCTTGGATTACAAACATTTTTTACTGCTGGACCCAAGGAAGTACGCGCTTGGACGGTAGAAAAACAAGCGAAAGCACCACAAGCTGCTGGAGTTATCCACACCGATTTCGAACGTGGTTTTATTTGCGCCGAAATTGCTTCTTATGATGATTATGTAAAATATAGCGGCGAAGTCAGGGCACGCGAAGCCGGTAAATTGCGCCTTGAAGGCAAAAGTTATGAGATGCAGGATGGTGATGTGGTACATTTTAGGTTTAATGTCTAGCCTTTAGAAAACGGATAGCATAAGATTTCATTTAGCGAAAAGGCATTAGCAACTAGCAGCAATAGCCTATCAACTCCCAAAGCAACCCCTGAACAATCAGGTAAATTCTGCAGCGCTAAAAGAAAATTTTCATCTAGCGGAATCGGTGACAAATTTAATTCTTGGCGCTCAGCTAAATCATGCAGAAACCTTTTTCGCTGCTCTATGGCATCACTTAATTCATGAAAACCATTAGCCAGCTCAATTCCCTTAAAATAAACCTCAAAGCGCGAAGCAACTGGTGGTTTTCCACTTCGCACTTTTGCGAGCATTGCTTGGGATACTGGAAAGTCGTAAACAAAAACCGGAGATTCTTGTCCCAATTTTGGTTCAATCAAGTGAGTAAACAATAATTGTAACCATGTGTCATGATCATCTGACAAAACAGAAATAGATAAATCATTATTTTGCGCGACTATTTTTAATTGTGCGACATTACTTTCGTGCGGGTTAATTTTTAAAAATTTTGCAAAAATTTCCTCATAGGTAAACCGCTTGGCCTCAGGCGCGTCAATTGTTACTTTTAAAAACTCGTTTACCTCATCCATTAAAGCATGATGATCAAAACCAATACGATACCACTCTAAGATGGTAAATTCAGGATTGTGCAGGCGCCCAATTTCACTCTCTCGAAATGCCTTACAAATTTGATAAATGTCACCACTGCCAGCGGCAAGCAGTCTCTTCATCGCGAACTCAGGCGATGTTTGTAGATATAAATCATCTAAGCAAAAACTATTTAAATGTGGTGCAGGATTGGTTGAGTGTGAAAGCAGTGGCGTTTCGACTTCAGTTACATTGCGCGTGGCAAAAAAATCGCGGATCTTGGCAAGGGTTTTTGCGCGTAGATATATATTCATTTACCCCTTGACATATACTCACCAGTTCTAGTGTCGACTTTTAAAATATCGCCAACATTAATAAATAATGGCACACGTACGACAGCTCCAGTTTCTAAAGTCGCTGGTTTGCTCCCGCCAGTTGCAGTATCACCGCGCATACCTGGATCGGTATCAGTTACTTTAAGCGTAACAAAAATCGGTGGGGTTACTGAGATAGCATTATTATTCCATAGGGTAACAATACAAACATCCTGTTCTTTCAGCCACTTAGCACTATCATCGATGGTAACCTTGCTGACAGTATATTGCTCATAAGTTGTTGGTGACATGAAGTGCCACATTTCACCATCATTATATAAATATTGTAACTCTACATCCTGCGCATCGGCCGCCTCTAGGGTATCTCCCGACTTAAAAGTTTTTTCTAAAACACGTCCGGTTCTCAGATTGCGTAATTTGACACGGTTAAAAGCCTGACCTTTGCCGGGTTTAACGTATTCATTTTCTAAAATATTGCACGGATCACCATCGTGCATTACTTTCACGCCGTTTCTCCATTCATTCGTAGAAATTGTACCCATAAAAACCCTCTAAAAGTAGTTGTAAAAAAATACACATTATGTGGTTAACCGAGCAAATGCAAGAGGTTGATAGAAATTTCACCGACATCAATGTAATTTAATTAAAAAGCCAAACACTGTAATACCAGTTGCAATCATACCACCCGGCACAGTAACCAACACAATAACGGTTTTATATCCCATATATGCAACGTTTTTATTAGAGCCTGTTGACATTTCGCTACACTATTTTGAAAAGTAAAAGCAATCTCGTAAAATCATTTTTCTAATAAACAAATCTACATATCGAAGACGCAAATACCCCACCCAGGCTAAGCCCATATCATTATCCACAAGTTTGAGTAACATAGAAATACAGTAACTTTCCAGATACCCAATATTTAACAGCAAAATTCAAACCGAACGCAGCGAGGCGCAGGACTAGGTATTGCCACGCCAATTTCAATTGGTAGTGTTTGAGTTAAGGTTTTCTTAATGTGTTATAAAAAAGACGTGCTACAGTTATACAATTGGACAGTGTTGATCATAGCTTATAGCCTTATTGGTTAAAAACCTTCAGATCGCTGGACAAAAACCATGAAAAATCGTTTTAATTGGGTGTATATTGCAGCAGCTAGTGTTAGTTCAATTTAGCTTTAGTGAAGTAATAAAGAGGAAGAGAAAAAGTAAGGAGCGAAAGTGTCAACAAAAAGATGTTCTAATATTAAGATATGTACAAAATCAAATTATCTCCATATGCCAAGATCTTTTATACCGAATGGTTACTCGATCCAAACGGTTGCCGTTATAACTTATCAATAGACCAAACACTCTACGGTAATTTAGATGTAGATCGACTAAGAGCCGCATTAAAAAAATACGTTGCAGAGTGTGTTTTATTAAATAGTCATGTCCAAGATATTGATGGCGAACCATATCTAGTAAAAAATGACAGTATTAATGAATTAGAGTACCTAGATAGCACTGTTAATTCGTCTGAATTATCATCATATATAAGCCGTAGTTTCGATTTGCATAATGAACCATTATATAGATTTAAGTTAGTACACACTGGCAACCATACTTATAGATTTATTATTGTTATGCATCATCTTGTTATGGATGGTAGCGCCTCTTTAGATCCTGGCGTATTTGAGGCAATCTCTAATTATTATAATGATGAAAGTTATATTGCTAAATACACCTTTGACGATCAGATAAAAGCAATAGCCGATCTAACCGACAAGCTATCTTCTAATTTGGAGCAAAACAAAGCCAAATATAAAGAATTTTGGCAGCAGCAGTTATCTGACGCTGAAAATGTTGACTTAAGTTTTTTAAAGCTGAATAAAGATTATGATAAGCAGAATACCAATAAATTGCTTAATCCGACAGGAATAGTCAAGTTTAGTTGTTGCGAGGCAGAGCTCGCTAAGCTGAAGCAAATCAAATTGACGCATGGAATAACACCATATATCTACGGCCAATGTATCTTTGCTCTGCTTTTGCATAGATATACTGGACAAGAACGTTTTGCTATAAGTTATCCAATAGCTATCAAAGAGGGGTTGGACTTTATTTATGGCGCACAGATAAATACCAATCTAATTCCATATCAATTTAACCAAGATACGACAATCGTTGATTTATTTGATCAAAGTAAAGATTTTTTTAGATCAACAATGCGAGATGATATCAAGTATGGTTATTATCCTATAGCCAATATTATTCAAGACAATCATAATAAGCAGTTGTTAGATATATGTTTTGCCCAAACATTCTTTCGAGAACATCCATTTAGTTTCAATGGAATAACAAAAGCAGAGACACACTCTGAATTTAGCACAGATGGGGTAACAAAAGATATTTTGTTATTCGAACACGATGCAAGAGGTAACAAGTTAAACTATAGAATCAGATACGATAGAAAAACATTCGATGATGGGCTAATAAACAATTTCATAACTAGTTACAAAAAACTATATTCTGAAATATTAGAAGATTTAACGTGTGGAAATAATATAAAATCAATATCAAGCTACAATCTTCTATACGATGAACAATACCGAAAAATAGTATACGAATTTAATCAAACCGAGAAAGATTATCCCAGAGACAAAACTATCCACCAACTTTTTGAAGAACAAGTATTAAAAACGCCAAATAATATTGCCGTTGTATATGAAGATACTAAGCTTACCTACCAAGAACTAAATAATAAAGCCAATCAACTAGCAAATTACTTACGACAGAACTACGACATTAAACCAGATGATTTAATTATATTGTGCTTAGATAGAAACGAGCATGTGTTAATCGGCATGCTTGGAATATTAAAATCAGGTGGTACGTATGTGCCGATTGAACCAAGTTATCCGGATGGAAGAATTGGTTATGTTTTAAATGATACTCAGGCTAAAGTAATCTTAACTAATAATATACATAAAAATAAATTACAACAAATCATTGAGCTAAAATCAAAAACAAAAGAAGCGACTGCAATAGCTATCGATAGCAAAGAAATACAAATTAAGTTAACCAAACAAAAAAGCACAAACCAAATTACATCAGCAACAAGCATTAATCTTGCTTATGTAATTTATACGTCGGGAACAACTGGCAATCCAAAGGGAGCAATGGTCGAGCATCGTAGTGTGATTAATTATATCACATATTTGATTAACGAGGCCAAATTGGATGAAAGAAGTGTTGGTAGTAAATATGCCGCTATTGGTTTTGATGCCTCGGTTACTGAAATATATCCAATATTGCTGTCTGGCGGTGCTCTGCATTTTGTTAAGGAACAAGATAGGCTTGAACCAACAAAAATAAATAAATTTTTTAATCAGAATAATATCACTTACGCTTTTTTGCCGACTAAAATTGCAGAAATGTTTTTTGACATAGAAACTTCTTCTTTAGCAACTTTAATTGTTGGTGGAGAAAAGTTAGAAAAATTTATTAAGCGAGGATATAAGGTGATTAATGCTTACGGTCCGGCTGAAACAACAGTGCAACCAACTGGTTTTATTGTTAATAAACCGTATGCAAATATTCCAATCGGTAAGCCAATTAACAATGCTAAGTGTTATGTGCTAAATACTAATTTAAATGTATTACCTGTGGGTGTTATTGGCGAGCTATTGATCGGTGGTGAAACTCTTGCCCGCGGTTACCTTAATTTACTTGATCTGACAGATGAAAAATTTATTGCTAATCCATTCCAAACCATAGAAGAAAAGCTGCAAAATAGAAATAATAGATTATATAAAACTGGTGATTTAGCGCGAATGCTTCCCAATGAAAATCTGGAGTACATAGGTCGTAATGATTTTCAGATTCAAATAAGAGGCTATCGTGTAGAATTGGGTGAGATAGAAAACAAACTAGTGAATTATCCTGAGATTAAACAAGCTGTAGTAGTGGCAAGAACACATGCAAGAGAAGCTTCTCAATATGCTAGTGATAAATATTTAGTGGCTTATTATGTAGCAGATAGAAAACTAGAAGAAGAAAAGATATTAAGTTACTTAGCAAGCCATTTGCCTGCATATATGCTACCAACCTCGTTGGTTTATTTAAGCAACTTACCGTTAACAATAAATGGTAAACTAGACACAAGGGCTTTGCCTGAACCAAAATTCAGGAACCATAATAGATATATACTACCGACTAATGAGCAAGAAAAATTGGTTTGTAAGGCATTTACCAAAGTTTTAGGAATAAAAAAGATTGGAATAAACGACGATTTTTTCAAGTTTGGCGGTAGTTCTATACAAGCTATCCAGCTAACAACAAATTTACAGGCTAATTTCAATGTCAAAGTTGCTGATATATTCAATCTACGAACCCCAAAAAAGATTGCCGAAAACTCAAGGATTACCGACTCGCATCTTGTCAAAGATGCACTTAAGCGAAAATTAGAGCAGATAAAGCAGTTATATCAAGATAGAACGGATAAAAATCGCATTCCAGATAAAATGGTACAAGAAAAAATAGATCGTTACTTAAAAGATATTCTCAATTATAAAATTGATTGTTCTCTAAAAAAGCCAATTTCTAATGTCTTGTTAACTGGAGCAACTGGATATTTAGGATGCAATATTCTCAATCAGTTATTAAAGTTGACTAGTTATAACATATTTTTGCTAGTACGGGCTGATTCACAAATAGAAGCGATTAAGCGTATTAATAAAAAGTTTCAATTTTATTTTGATAGAACCATAGATGATGTTTATGGGTTGCGTGTTTTTATTATTAAAGCTGATATTGAAAAAAACAATCTGGGGTTATTGCCAAAAGAATATCAAGATTTAGCAAACGAGGTTGATAGCATAATTCACGCAGCAGCCTTAGTTAAGCATTATGGAGAATATAATAAATTTTACTCCGCTAACGTTCAAGCGACTATTAATTTACTTGGATTATCTAAATTAACTAAGTTGAAAGATTTTCATTATATCTCTACTTATTCAGTATTAAATTGCGGATATATTCCTAATTGTAAGGAATATATATATATAGAAAACGAGATGCCAGATAATTTGAAGCAATGGGACAATGTCTATATCAAAACTAAATCTCAGGGAGAACAGCAAGTAATTAAATACCGCGACCATATGGTAAATAGCAATATTTATCGTGTAGGCAATTTAGCATTTATATCGGAAAACCATCGCGTACAAGAAAACATTGAAGATAACGCCTTTTTCAATCGTTTAAAGTGTTTACATAAAATTCAGTGTGTTTCCAGCGACTTTAATTTAGTGGAGATATCCCAAGTTGATCTTACAGCGCAAGCCATTGTTAAAATTTTTGATAAAGAGCAACTAAGTGATAATATTTACCACGTGTTTAATCCGCATTTGTTTAGTATATCTAATATTTTTGCGGGTAATAACGAAACGAGAATTTTTACAACAGATCAGTTTGTTGGTAATATTATAAATAAATTAATAAATGGTGACATTCACCACGAATTAATCTTAAAATTTTTGTTGCATCAGGGTTGGTTAGATGGGTTGAACACAGAAGCTTCGACCTCTATCCAAGTTTTACAAAATAGAACTCAGTACATTTTAAGGCAATTAGGTTTTGAGTGGCTCCATGTTTCCAGTGAAGCGCTCAAAAACATTTTAGTTGGTTGATATTACATGGAGCAAATAAAATGACAGAGAAGGTAAAAATATTCGAGTACCTAGAAAAAACGATGCATGATGTCCCTGTACCTTTTTATTGGCTGGGTATAAATCAAGAATATTTGGGTGTAAATAAGAATGCTTTAGAAGTTGTGGGCGCAAAATCTTATAATAAAGATTTTGCTGGTAAAACCCCTTACGATATTTATCCAAAAGAAATGGCGGAAAATATAATTCAACATCACAAGAAGGTATTACAGACTGGTGAAACACTCTCTGCAGAAGAGTTGATTAAAGATGTGGACGGTGAAATTAAGTATTTTAACGCAACAATTGCTCCACTATACGATGATAACGGAAAGATTATTGGCACAATTGGTATTTCTGTTGATATAACAGCAGAAAAAAAAGAGACAGAAAGACTAAAAAAAGCAAGCGTGCTTGAACATCTTGATAGGGTCGCTCAATTATTTCCTACTCCCATTTATTGGTTGGGATTAAATCAAGAATATTTAGGGGTAAATGAGCTTGTTTTGAAAGGTACTGGTACACAGTCTTATAAAAAAGATTTCGCTGGTAAAACTCCATGTGACCTTTACCCAAAAAAAATGGCAGAGAATATTATACAGCATCATAAAGAAGTAATAACGACAAAAAGGAGTCTTGCTATAGAAGAGACGTTTAGAGATGTAACAACAGGTCAAGTTAAGAGCTGCAATGCCTATATAGCACCATTATATGATGATTATGGAAAAATTATTGGAACACTTGGTACTTCGCTTGATACTACAGCTGAAAAAGAAGCAGCACGATTAAAGATCGAAAACGAAAGACAAAAAGAAATAATAAAAATCTCTGACCAAGTATCCCACGATATTCGTTCACCAGCTCGTACTATATACGCAATGGTTGAAAATAATGCTGAAAAGATTCCTGAAGAAATTCGTATTCCTCTTCGAGAAACAGCTGCAAGTATCATTGATGTTGCCAGCAGTTTAATAGGCAGATATGAGAAAGATAAGGCAGCATCAGGGTTGGAAGAACAAAAGCCCATTATAGTTAGTTTATCTCTAATGCAAATTTTGAGTGAAAAGAGAGTTCAAAATACAGGTTTGTTAATTGACTTTACTGAAGACTATAGCCACGACAGCATGCTTGCTTTTATCAAAGTACAGCCATCACATTTTAAGCGAATGATCTCCAATCTTTTTAACAATGCCATAGAAGCCTTAGAGGGTAAAAAGGGAACGGTGCATCTAAGTCTTAGCATAGATGAGATAAAAAAAGATGTTAAGATTATTATACAAGACAATGGCAAAGGAATGTCCGAGGAAACAGCTAATAAAATCAAAAGCGGAGCTACAGTAGCCACAGATAAAAAAGAAGGACATGGTATAGGACTTACTCAAATCCGAGAAACTATAGAACTAAATAGAGGTAAGTTTGACGTTGTTTCCAAGTTAGGAGAAGGAACTAAAATGATCCTAACCTTTCCCATGGCTATTCCACCACAATGGTTGGCAAAAGATATAAAGCTAAATGAGGGAGACACGGTAATTATCTTAGACGATGATCCTGCAATGCATGGCATTTGGGATATGTATTTCAAAAAATATAAAAATGATATTCAACTAAAACATTTTATTATTGGCAAAGAAGCTATTAATTTCATCAATACATTTCCAGAAAAGAATAAAATATATTTATTAGCTGATAAAGAACTAATGAAACAAGATGGCTTAACTGGTATGGATGTTATAAAGCAGACGAATCTTGAACGAGCCACTTTAGTAACGAGCCATTATGCTGATATAGAGGTACAAAAATTTGCTGCTGAAAGTGGAATAGGAATATTGCCCAAAGATTTGGCTACAGAAGCTTCTATAGAAATCTGTAAAGCTAACGAAAAATGCAGCCCGGTTGCGGAAGCAGAAAAAGTTAATCTGGTTATAGCAGATGATAGTGAGATGATGTGTGATACCGTGGTAAGAGTTGTCAAAACTAAAAATAAGAATGCGGATAAATATTGTAATCCAGATAACTTTTTAAAAAATGTGCATAAATACGATAAAGACACAATAATGCTCGTAGATCATGAATTCAAGGGTAGTGCGTTAAGCGGTTTTGATGTTTTAAAGCAATTGCGTGAACATGGCTTTACAAGATTATATTTATTTTCAGGTAGAGAGTTTGAAAAAAATGAAATTCCAGATTATCTAACTGTAATTATGAAAACCGATATTGATACTCTTATGAAGTTGATTGAGAGTTAATCTGCCGAGATTTTTCAATATGCAATAAATAAACACACGCCAACACAGAGTGATCTTTTCAAAGAACGATCAACGCACCCAGCAAAAAAGCTGGGTGCGCACAAGCTTAAGGCTTTTATTTAAGTGCCGGCAATAAACCAAGATTTGTCAAAACTGGCAACACAAACATAATAGCCCCAACAATTATTATCGTTATAAGCGCTGTATTGCCTCCACAAACAGATACGCGATAGGGCGATTTCAATTCTGAACTTTTACGCAAACGATAAACCATAAGCGCCGGCAGTATCATACATAAAGTCGTAACAAAACATGCGGAGTAATTCATCGCTGTCATAAACCCGTGAGGACAAAAAAATGTATACAAAAATGGTGGTATGAAGGTTAAACTCGCCGTTTGTAGACGACCAAATCTGTTATTTTTGCGCTTAAACCCATCCGCCAAAAAGTCAAACAATCCAAGCGATACACCTAAAAACGCTGTCGTCATTGTAATATTCATAAAGCCATGGATACTAGCTGCGACCCATTTGTTATTAACAATTGCTGCTATAATTTTAGCAAAATCACTTGGGCCAGCCGGATAACCTAAGTGCGCAAGAGTAGTAAAGCTATTGTCTCCCGTTTGCGGCACCGTACCCAAAGTTGCTGCTGCCCATAACAAATAAATAATTAGAGCACATGTAGTACCGGTAATTATTATCGATTTTAGTTCTTTAGGTTTATCCCCAACATACATTCTTAAGCTTGGAATAACAAATTGAAAGTTAAAAATAAGTAGAATAATGGGTGAGGCAACCAAAAGATATTTGGCTTGTTCCAAACTCTGGCCGGAAATTAATTTACTAGCATCAACTTGGGGCATGACCAATACTATAGTGGCGATTAATAACAGCCCCTTAAGACTGAATAAACCACGATTAACCTTATCAACAGTGGAAGTGCTCCAATAAATGACCGATCCAAGTACAAATGTAAATAACATAGCAAAAATCCAATGCGGTATTGCGGCATTACCCAGTATTGGTTCAAAAAGAATAGCTAGAAGTGATGACTCTGCTGTCAGGTATCCGCATATACATAAGTAAAGCAGTAACAAATACGATATCCACGTAATAATCCTTCCGGGAATTCCGAGGGTTTTTGCCGCCATAGAACTAAAGGTACAAGCATCTGCTGGCAATGCTAAACTCATTTCAAGAACTAACAAACCCGTTACTGTTAAAACAACCCACGCTACTAATATAGTAATAGTTGACCAAATAAATCCGGGACCAGCCAACACTAGCGGCAGTGCGATTATCCCAGAACCAATCAACGTACCTATTACGATCATGACACAACCAATAAACTTACCGATACTTATATTCATATATAAACCCTCTGGCAAATTTTGAATGTCAACTGAATTGTAACCTAGTTTCTCATAAATCAAAAAACTTTATAATCAAATTTGATAATAATCTGTTATTTGGGTTCTGTAGAAACTTTAAGAAATGCTTAAGCAATTGTGTGCTCTGTTCATTATAGCTTGAGTAACTTCATCAAAACAACTAGCGTACCCATACCGCCCATTACAAAGCTACCAAGCTTTATGGTCATGCGCAGTTCTAATTCTTTTATGTCTTTCCTTAATAACTCTATTTTCAAATCTAAATCTACTTTAATTTTCTCTAGATCACGCTTGGTTGCCAATTTAGCATCTATGGTTTCAGCCATCACTTCAGCAAATGCCTCAGCTTGCTTTTCCGGGACACCGACACTCTTTAGTTTATTTGCGCATTGTAATGTATCAAATATTTGTTCGCTCATACTCATTACTCCAACAGCATTTGTCATACATATTCCTCTTACCACTCATTATATACTATTTATAAGTTATTTGAACATAGAGCAACGCGATAGACAATACAGGGTTTTTTACTTTAAGAAAAATTATAGCCCATGTTCTATAACAACTCAATGCGCCTCTTCCCAATTACCGCCAACACCAACATCAACAATCACTGGAACATCTAGTTTGGTGGCGTTTTCCATTCTCATTTTAATTTCTTTTACCGCTGTTTTGGTATGATTAGTATCAACTTCAAAAACTAGTTCATCGTGAACCTGCATAATCATTGCGATTTTAAAGCCGCATTTTTGCACCCAATGATCAATATCAATCATTGCGATTTTCATAACATCCGCTGCACTACCCTGCATCGGCGCATTAATTGCCGTTCTTTCTGCCGCCGCCCGCATGGCAAAATTTTTGGCTCTAATCTCTGGAATATAGAGTCTACGTCCAAAAATTGTTTCTACATAACCCTGCTCATACGCCAATTTACGCATCTCTTCCATATATTTTTTCACCCCAGGATAGCGGGTAAAATATAGATCAATATAGCTTTGCGCATCTTCACGCGACATGCCTAAACGCTTAGCCAAACCAAAAGCAGACATACCATAAATCAAGCCAAAATTAATAGTTTTAGCATTACGTCGCTGCGCGCTAGTAACATCACTTGGAGCAACCCCAAAAATTTCTGCCGCAGTTGCTCGATGCACATCGGCGTCGCTCTGAAAAGCCTTATACAAATTTTTATCTTGCGAAAGATGCGCCATAATACGAAGTTCAATTTGGGAATAGTCGGCAGAAATTATTTCCGAACCTAGTGGCGCAATAAAAGCACGCCGAATTTTACGACCTTCTTCGCTGCGAATTGGAATGTTTTGTAAATTCGGATCGGTTGAAGAAAGCCTACCGGTTGCTGTTACTGCTTGGTTATAAGAAGTATGGATGCGACCGGTTTTAGGATTAATCTGCTCGGGCAAAGCATCAGTATAAGTCGATTTTAATTTACTTAAACTACGATACTCCAAAATCATTTTAGGTAATGGATAGTCAAGAGCCAATTCCTGCAATACCGATTCTGCTGTTGAAGGTTGCCCAGTTGGTGTTTTTTTCAAAATTGGCAGCTTTAACTTATCATATAAAACTTCCTGCAACTGCTTCGGTGAGTTTATATTAAATTCGATATTGGCAGTTTTATAGATCTGCTCTTCCAATACAGTCAGACGCTTAGCAAGTTCGCCGCTAAAATTCTGCAAAAACTCTTTATCAATACAAACACCCTGCCTCTCCATTCTCGACAAAACACTTACAAGCGGCATTTCAATTTCTTTAAAACATTTTTCTTGGTTTTGGATTGTTGCAAGCTGTGGCCAAAGAACTGCATGCAAACGCAGAACTAAATCAGCATCCGCTGCCGCATAAGGAGCTGCCTTACCTAATTCTACTTGACTAAACGGAATTTGCTTTGCACCCCTGCCAGCAAGACTTTCATAAGTTGTGATGGTTTTGCCAAGATAGCGAAGCGCCAACGACTCTTTGTCATGCTTGTTAACAGAGCTATTCAAAACATATGATTCAAGCATGGTATCGTAACCGATCCCCTTGAGTTCAATATCATAGTTCACCAAAACGCTCATATCATATTTTATATTTTGACCCAATTTTATTCTATACGGATCAACAAAAAGCGGTTTTAATTTTTGCAAAACATAGTCACATTCGAGCTGCTTTGGAGCGCTTTCATAATTATGCGCAACTGGAATATAAATTGCCTCGCCAACCTCAAGTGCAAACGATAATCCGACAATTTCTGCTGAAATAACATCCAAACTTGTCGTTTCAAGATCAAAAGCAAAAGCCTTGGCATGATGTAATTTTTCACACCAATGCTCCAAATCTTTTTCGGTCAAAATTATATGGTATTTCTCCTTACCTATTGCTTGTTCTTGTTTATCGTAGGCTAAGCTAGCAAGCCAATTTTTAAATTCCAGATGCGTAAACAACTCGATCAACTTCTTATCATCAGCAGCTTGCACACTCAAATCATCAAAATTAATATTTAACTGAAGGTCATGCTTAATCGTTACCAATTCTTGTATCAGCGGCAATTGATTTAAACTCGAGCGCAGACTCTCTCCAACTTTTCCCTTAATTTCATCTGCGTGTTTAATAATGTTTTCTAGCGTTTTATATTCTTCTAGCCATTTTACGGCAGTTTTTGGACCCACGCCGCTAACACCCGGAATATTATCCGAAGTATCGCCTACTAAAGTTAAATAATCAGTCATTCTCTCAGGATTAACTCCAAATTTTTCCTTAACCCCTTTTTCATCCATAGTAGTGTTGGTCATTGTATTTACCAGCGTAATATTCTTATCAACCATTTGTGCTATATCTTTATCGCCAGTTGAAATTAAAACGGCAAATCCCTTTTTAGCTGCCGCGCAAGCAAGTGTACCAATAACATCATCAGCCTCAACACCTTCGACCATTAAGAGCGGTAATCCCAAAGCTTGGATAACTTCGTGTAGGGGCTTAATTTGTACTTGTAAGTCTTTTTCCATCGGCGGTCTGGTGGCTTTATATTGCGGATATATTTCATGCCGAAAATTTTTACCCTTCGCATCGAACACTACCGCAACATAGTCTGGCTTATAATCGTTGATCATTTTTTTGATCATATTAACCACGCCATAAACGGCGCCCGTTGGTTCTCCTTTTGAGGTAGCCAGCGCTGGCAATGCGTGAAAAGCGCGATGCAAATAAGATGAACCATCGATTAGAACTAAAGTTTTTTGTTTATGCGAAGTCATGATTGCTCCTTCTGCCAAATACGGTTTTGCTATTGTACCAACTATACATTGTTGGTGTTAATTTTGGTATATCACTAAATTATTTCAAATTTTGGATTTTCAACTTCAAATAAGCGTAAAAATTTAGTATCATCAGCGACCGACTTTAAATTTACTTTTATTTACGAGGAAAAATTTATGCCTATCGCCCTTAGCATCACATTGGTTTGCGCCATAATAGCGCTGTTATACGGAGCAGCATCCAGCAAATGGGTTTTGGCGCAGCCAACCGGAACTGACCATATGCGTGAAATTGCTGCAGCAATCCAGCAAGGAGCATCTGCTTATTTACGTAGACAATACACCGCAATCAGTGCTGTTGGCGTAACACTATTTTTAGTTATCGGCTTTATACCAGCACTTGGGTGGTATATGGCATTTGCATTTGCGGTCGGTGCCATACTTTCAGGAGTGGCCGGTTTTATCGGCATGAATATTTCTGTCCGCGCGAACGTGCGCACTACTGAAGCAGCGCGTAGCAATGGCTTAAACGAAGCCTTAAAAGTCGCTTTCCGCGCCAGTACAGTTACCGGATTATTAGTTGTTGGACTTGGTTTACTCGGAGTAGCAGGCTATTTTGCTATTATGTTACAGGTTATCCCAGACGGTGAATCTATTGTCAGCGCAATCACTCCTCTTATTGGTTTGGCATTTGGCTCCTCTTTAATTTCCATTTTTGCACGCCTTGGTGGCGGTATTTTCACAAAAGGTGCAGATGTTGGCGCCGATTTGGTTGGCAAACTTGAAGCCGGCATTCCAGAAGATGACCCTCGTAATCCAGCTGTTATTGCTGATAATGTCGGTGACAATGTTGGCGATTGCGCCGGCATGGCAGCAGACCTATTCGAAACTTATGCGGTCACCATTATCGCGGCAATGTTGCTTGGAGCCCTATCATTCAACGCTGATATTGGAGCAGTGCTTTATCCTTTAGCGCTAGGTGGCTTTTCAATTATTGCCTCAATTATCGGCTGTGCTTTTGTCCGCGCTCGCACCGGAAGAACCATCATGAATGCACTAATGCGAGGTCTACTAGTTGCTGAGATTTTATCTTTAATAGCTTTCTACCCAATTACTAAATGGCTACTTAGCGATATTGGTTCGCATGATCCAAGTTTAAATGTCATTGGCATTTATGGTTCAGCTGTGGTTGGCTTGATCCTGACTTATCTTTTGGTTTATATCACTAAATACTACACAGCAACAGAGCACTCTCCAGTGCGTCAAATCGCTGAAGCGTCAATGACTGGCCATGCAACCAACATCATTGCTGGTATTGCAATTTCTTACAAAGCGACTGCCTGGCCAGTAATCGCAATTTGCAGCAGCATTTTTGTGTCTTATGGCTTAGCTGGCATTTACGGTGTTGCCATCGCTGCAACTGCGATGCTATCAATGACAGGGGTTGTGGTTGCTTTAGATGCTTATGGTCCAATTACCGACAATGCCGGTGGCATTGCAGAGATGACACACTTACCTCATGAAGTGCGCAAAATTACCGACACCCTTGATGCCGTTGGCAATACCACAAAAGCTGTAACTAAAGGCTATGCTATTGGTTCAGCCGGTCTTGCTGCCTTAGTGTTGTTTAATGATTACACTCACGCTCTTGAAAATGTTGGCCAAATATATTCTTTTGAATTAGCTGATCCATTGGTAATAATTGGTTTATTCCTTGGCGGCTTAATACCATATTTATTCAGCGCCATGGCTCTTGAAGCAGTCGGACGTGCAGCAGGCGCCATCGTTAAAGAAGTACGGCATCAATTCAAAGAAATTGCAGGTATTATGGAAGGCACTGCAAAGCCGAATTATGCGCGCGCAGTTGACCTTTTAACCAAAACCGCAATCAAAGAAATGATTATTCCATCGATCTTGCCCGTGCTTGCTCCGGTTGCCGTTGGTCTGCTTTTAGGACCAAAAGCTTTAGGGGGCTTGCTGATGGGAGCAATCATCTCTGGTTTATTCCTAGCTATTTCAATGACCACTGGTGGCGGCGCCTGGGACAATGCCAAAAAATACATTGAAGAGGGAAATCACCACGGCAAAGGTAGCGATGCACATAAAGCAGCAATTACGGGCGATACAGTTGGTGATCCGTACAAAGACACTGCTGGCCCAGCGATCAATCCTTTAATAAAAATCATTAACATTGTGGCACTTTTAATCGTACCATTACTTTAATTTTAAATAAGGAGTAAAAATATGGGCTTTTTTACCAGATTGTCTAATGTTTTCAATCCTCCGGCACATATTGAACCATTACCTCACGATGTAGTAGAAAGAGACTATAAAAAACATCGCCGTATGGTTTTTTCCGGTATTTTCTTTGGATATGGCGCCAGCTATTTAATACGTAATAATTTTTCTTTAGCTATGCCCTATCTAACCGAGCAGGGCTTTACCAAAACCCAGCTTGGAACAGCTTTTTCCGCAATAGCCATCGCCTATGGGTTCAGTAAGTTTTTAATGGGTAATGTTTCAGATCGCAGTAACCCAAGATTCTTCTTGGCTGCTGGATTAATTGTTTCTGCCATAATTAACTTCATCCTTGGTTTTTCCGCATGGGCATGCAGTAGCATTGTCGTAATGTTTGCACTACTGTTTATCAATGGCTGGGCCCAAGGAATGACCTATCCACCTTGTGTTCGCGTATTAGCTCATTGGTATTCCGTTAAAGACCGCGGTTTAGTTATGTCATTTTGGAACGTCTCACATAATTTGGGCGGCGGACTAATGGGAGCTGCGGCAGTTGCTGGGATGTGGATTTTTGGCGAATGGCAAAGTCTTTTCTACTTTCCCGCCATGATTACCGCAGTCATTATTATATTTGTCCTTATAACGGTTAGAGATACCCCACAATCAGTTGGCTTACCATCTATCGAAGACTATCACAGCAAAAACTACATAAAAAAACATGCCATTGAAACTGCAGTAAAAGAAGTCGAAGAGGAGTTGACAGCCAAAGAAATATTCCTCAAACATATTTTTAATAACAAGGCTGTTTGGATGTTAGCTATTGCCAACATATTTGTCTATTTCGTCCGTTATGGCATCCAAAGTTGGGCGCCGTTATACTTACACGAAATAAAAAGTTTTGACTATAAAGGACAGGGATTAGCATACTTTTTATATGAATATGCTGGTATTCCATCCATGTTACTGGCTGGTTACCTAAGTGATAAGTATTTCCGCAACAGAAGAGCTCCAGTAATTATTGTCTGTATGGTTCTAGTTATTTTTGCAATTTCAGTATACTGGCTTAACCCACCAGGACATAAATGGGTTGATCTTGTAGCTCTTAGCACTATAGGGTTTTTAATTTATGTCCCTGTTGTCTTCATTGGCATGCAAGCAGTAGACGTTGTTTATAAAAAAGCGGTGGGAACAGCTACTGGGTTGACTGGCTTCTTTGGTTATATGTTCGGCACTGTTTGCGCTAATATCGCCTTAGGTGCTGTAGTTCAACATTTTGGCTGGGACGCCGGCTTTATTACGATAATCTCAGCATGTGTTATTGCTGTTTTATGTTTAATTCCTCTTTGGAATGTTGGTGGAGAGGATTATAAAGCTCCTCACCACAAAAAACATGAAGTTTTAGAAACTCCACCACAAACCCAGTAATAGCTTTAATCAATTATGTCCTTGCCATGAAGCGTTGAATTAACTTCATGGCAGAGACATCCAGCATTAAACTTGATTATTAATAAACTTAGATTTACTTAGCCATTCTGGATAGGTGTAAAACGAGAAAATTAAAGTTCCGTCTTTGATTGTATTGATAATCGGTTTGGCCAATGATTTTTCTACTGCTTGACATCCGGCACTACGACCAATTCTACCAACAGCAGATGCAAATTTTTGATTTACGTACGGAGCACCATGTAACACGATAGCACGAGCTCTAGCTTTGTCATTAAAACCCTTTTCTAACCCCTTCAAGTGTAAACTGTACCCATTGCCACCAAAATAAGTGTCAATTTGCATCGAAATTTGACCCCCTAGTTGCATCGAAAATTGACCCCTCTGCCACGAGCTAAAAACTTCACTTTTACTGATCAATTTTTTGTTGTTTTTCCCTCCCTCAATCTCCAGCTTTTATCACCAGTTTCTAAGATCAAACAGTGGTGAGTAAATCTGTCAATTATCGCCTTAGTGGCTTTTATGTTACCAAAGATATCTGGCCATTCGTTGAATGCTAGATGAGTGGTTATTATTGTCGATACTTTTTCATAAAGATTAGAAAACAGTTCAAATAATAGAGGGCTGGCCTTTGGATCAATCGGCAAATAGCCTAGCTCATCAATTACAACAAGATCGAACCTTTGTAGCTTTGCCATAAATGCTGTTTCGTAGTTGTGAGACTGCGCTTTTATTAGATCTCTTGCTAGCTCAGCAAACTTATAAAACCGTATACGATAACTATTTTGTAATGCTAAGTAAGCAAGTCCAATCGCTAAATGGCTCTTTCCCGCACCACTGCCACCAATGATTAAAATATTGTAGTGGTCTTTTATAAATTTCATGCTTTTAGCATTGTCTAACGTTTCTATTTTAATTGGTAAACCTGTTGGGCCTCAACGCTAATCTAATTGACCCACCATATTGCTAAAAAAAGTGACCCAGTCTGATAAGTTATAAAGCCCATTTTTGTATATCGTACCCCCAAAAAAAATATCTACGAGTATTCTTACTAAATCAAATTTAATTTATTAGTAGGAGTATTAAGATGAACCGAGAAAATCGTTGCCAACATTGTGGCGGCTACTTGGTTAAATATCGCAACCCCAATCAACGTTATTGCTCTGAAGCCGCCTGTCAGAGACAACGCAAAAATTTATGGCGCCGTAATAAGCTTAGTACAGACGGTGATTATCGAAGTAATCAAAATGCAGCCACTAGAAAATGGCGGCAGTCACATCATGATTCTTGGCAACCATATCGAACAACACATCCTGCTTATGTAATTCGCAAACGAGAACGACAGCGGATACGGGATCAACAAAGCAAAGATTTGTATCGTGCTAAGAGTGACGCGTCAACACCCCACAAGCTAGTTACATCAGGTACTTATCATCTGATACCGGTAACTGAGTCTCATCTTGCAAAGAGTGACGCGTTAATAGTAAAAATTGCTTTAATTACAGATAGTTCGGTCAATGCAGTCGCCTTTGGACAATCTTGCAAAGAGATCACCTTATAGCCAGAGTGATGGAGAGTTGCAATCATAGGTCTCATGAACAATTTATCAAAATCAGTTCTCGAAGCGGAATGGCATCAGTTAGAACTTAGTTATCGACACTTGCGGAAACATACGCAACAAGAGCAACAACGATTAATGCTGTCGATCCATACCTACGGATTATTAGAGCCAATTATGGTTGTTGCAAGTTTAACTGGGAATTGGACAGTTATTGATGGCTACTTGCGAATAAAAGCCATGCAAGCATTAAAAAATGACACGATTAAAATAATTATCTGGGAATCGAACGTTGCTGAAGCATTGATCCATACTTATAGGAGTAATCAATCTCGTACCTGGGATTATTTTGAAGAGGCCTGGTTACTCCAAGAGTTAGGGAATCTGCATAATTATTCTCAAGCAGAGTTAGCACAACAATTAGGTAAAAGTAAAGCATGGGTAAGTTATCGATTGCAATTGCTTGAGTCCTTACCTGATTTCATCAAAGAGGCAATGTTGCAAGGAGATTTATCGTCTTGGGCTGCAAACAGAGTTTTAGTGCCGTTCGCGCGCGCGAACGAAGATGCTGCCAAAAGCTTACTTAATTATCTACGCAGTCATACCCATAGTACTAGAGAACTCCAAGAGTTTTATTATCACTATTTAAAGTCTAATAAGAAAGTACGTGAGCATTTACTAATGTCTCCGCAATTATTTTTTAAGACTTTGGAATTATCAAAACAAAGTCAGCCTTTCTCAAAGGATCTATCTTTATTATCACCCCAAGAGATTTGGGAGAAAAAACTAGCAGAGATTAATTCTAGGTTAGATACGCTGTATTCAGTGCTACACGCGGTATTTTACCCTCAGCAAAGTGAAGAAGAGTACTCAATTTTAACAAGAAGCTGGCAAGAGATTTTTACTAAAATTAACACTTTAAACAGGAGAATTTATGAACCAACAACCCATAATTCAAGTGGTGCGCCAATTATATCAGGCGGGGCAAGGCAAGCGTGCAATCAGTCGCCTACTAAAAATCTCACGTAATACTGTTCGTAAATTACTGCGCCAAGATAAGTCATCATCTGCTAAAAATGATAACGAAGATTTAATGCCATTAATTGAACCCCTGATCACAACTTGTTGTGGAAATCTGGTCCGAGTTCGAGAAGTTTTAGAAGAACAGTATCAGCGCAAAGTGCCATATAGCACCTTAACTAATTTAGTCCGCAAATATCAATTAAAAGATACGCCGCAACGAGTGGGAGAATATTGTTTTGCCCCGGGCGAAGAGATGCAGCATGATACTTCCCCGCATCTAGTCTATTTTGGTGCTAAAAAAGTTAAAGCGCAATGTGCAGCATTAGTATTAGGATTTAGCCGAAAAATTTTTATCCAGTATTATCCAAGTTTTACTCGCTTTGAAGTTAAAGCATTTTTGCAGCAAGCACTGCAGTTTATGCAAGGTAGCTGTAAACGTTGTATTATCGATAATACCAGTGTCATTTTAGCAGCTGGAGCAGGTAGCCATGCTGTGATAGCACCAGAGATGTTAATGTTCTGCCGTTTTTTCGGATTTGAATTTATCGCACACGCTGTTAATGATCCAAACCGCAAGGGGAAAATAGAGAGGCCTTTTTCCTACGTAGAAAACAACTTCTTAGCTGGACGAATTTTTACTGATTGGTCAGATTTAAATCAGCAGGCTGAGCTATGGTGTATTGCCGTCAACCAAAAACCCAAACGAATATTAGGCATGACTCCAGAAGCAGCTTATATTCAAGAAAAACCAGCACTATTGGCGCTGCCTGAAGTAATACTGCCGATTTATAAATGCTTCCAACGTACTGTAGATACCCAGGGTTATATTAACGTTGATACTAATCGTTATTCTGTACCAGAAAAATATATTGGGAATTTGTTAGAGGTCTATCAATATCTAGATAGGATTGATATTTATCACCGACATCAGCTAATTACTCAGCATCCACGTATTGTCGGGGAACGAGATCAACGAGCTATTATTAAAGAGCACCATATTAACCTATATCGGCGTGAAAAACGTCAGGTTGGTAGCGCCGCAGAACAACAACTCATTGGAATTGATAGCATCTTAGACGACTATATCCTCATGCTCAAAGCGCAAGTGCGTGGCCGTGGGGAATGGGCTTTTAAAGAACTACTTACACTTAAAAGAAATTATCCATTTGAGGCTTTTATTAAAGCCATCATCTTAGCTAGACAGTATAGGTTATTTGATCTTAAGCGCTTGGAAAAAATGATAATCAAAGAAATAAAAGATAACTTCTTTAATCTTTAAAAGAGGGGATCCTCATGTTACAAAAACTTAGTTATTTAATTGAACAGCTACATTTATGCGGTATGGCTGATTCTCTAGAGCCGATTCTTGCAAAAGCACGACATCAAGGACAAAGTATCGAAGAAGTATTACAAAAGCTTTTGGAGGCTGAATATCAAGATCGCAATGCACGTAGATTGGCGAATCGCTTAAAGGCAGCTAAATTACCATGGGAGTGGAGTATTGACACCTTCCCATTTAAGAGACAACCAGCAGTAAAAAAATCGCAAATCATGTCGCTAGCCAAATTAGATTTTATTACTCATTTTGAGAATGTCATTTTTATCGGTAAACCCGGGACAGGTAAAACTGGCTTAGCGATTAGTCTACTTCGTTTAGCGTTGATCAATGGTTACCGCGGTCGTTTCTATAAAGCCCAAGATTTACTAAACGAATTATATGCCTCTTTAGCAGATAGAAGTACTTCAAGGTTATTAAAAACCATAGCGAATTACGACGTCATTGTCATCGATGAGCTAGGCTACCTCACGCTAACCAATGAGCAAATTAACATTTTTTTTAAATTAATCGATATGCGATATCACAAAAAAACTACTATAATTACCACCAATCTTGATGTTAGCGCCTGGTATGATGTGTTCAAACAAAAAGAACTCGTTGATGCTATGCTGGACCGCCTCAATCATTACTGCACAATCATTAAAATAAATGGTGCCAGCCTTAGAGATCCAAAACAAATCAAAAGCTAAAAGAAACGATGTCATATTTTAAAATTTACTAAGCTTATCCAGGAAGATAAGGCCTATGGATTTGTGGACAAGTACGTGCTCGTAAAAAGCACTCGCACATACCAGCCAGATGGCCGTGTGGTAAAGCTATGGACAACACTGAGAAACGAGTTGCCCACAGCTTTACCACACTATCTGGCTTCTTGCCCACAACTCCACAGGCCCAGTAATAATTTTTAAATAATTTTAAAAGCTATTTGGTAACATTGATTCTTGAATCAACGCGCTGACTATAGCTGGATTAATATATGTGATGCGCATCTGGTGGGTCAATCTTTTTTAGCATAAGTGGGTCAGTTTTTGTTAGCGTCCAGGCGCCTGGCTTTTTCACTCCGGCTAATTCTTTCGCTTTTTGATAAATATTGTAGACATAACTAGTCGTAATATGGTTTGTGCCTTTTCCAGGAAAGATATAGTCGTTAAATTCACAAGATTTCCAATAAGCACGAAGACGTCCAAGAACAACTGGCGATAACATAGCGAAACGGTCTTTTCCATTTTTACCGCATCGGATATGCAGTGTCATCCGCTTGCTATCGATGTCTGTAATTCTTAAATTAACAGCTTCTGAAACACGCAGCCCTGCGCCATAAAGAATAATCAGCAGCAATTTATGCTTAATATTTTCTGTGGATTTTATGATATTTTGAACTTCGTCGATGCTTAAAATAGAGGGTAATTTGTATGTTACTTTGGTTGTCGGCAACTCTAGTTTCATCAGTGGTTGCTGCAATGTAGTACAATAAAAAAATCTCAGGGCATAAATGGTAACGTTATAAGTATTTGGCGCTAAATTCTTTTTTTTAGATCCAAAAGATAATTTCTTATCTCATCATTTGAAAGTTTGGCTGGTGATTTGTTGTAATGCTTTTGTAATTGCACTACTGATTCGAGATAGCGTTGCTGGGTCGATTCCGCAAGACCAATTAAAACCATTTCTTGCTTCATTTTTTCACGTAAAGTTGCCATAATATAGATCTCCTGTTTTTGTTGTTGATAAAAGTGTCGACTAAGAACAGGAGCGGTTGGGC
>CAXOVY010000002.1:0-79411 GCA_964213355.1 Gammaproteobacteria bacterium | reverse complement strand
AGACTGGGTCACTTTTTTTAGCAATATGGTGGGTCAATTAGATTAGCGTTGAGGAGTTATGCCCCAAATTTGGGTCTAATTAAGCCAGATTTAAAATTTTCTGCCCACGGTAGTTGCAGGTATGATGTGTATTTTGTAGAAAAATGAGGAAATTATGCGCCCAATTATGATTGATTTTCCGCTGCCGATTGTTACGCCACGTTTGTTATTGCGCCAACCAATTATGGGGTATGTCGATGCTCATGAGTATACCAAAGCCGTAACCGAATCAATGGACGAATTGCGCCCGTGGATGCCTTGGGCTCAATATCACCCAACCGTTAATCAATCCGAAGAATATATTCGTGAATGCTGCGCCAATTGGATTCTGAAAAATAATAACAATATCGGATTACCACTTTGGATTATTGAAAAAACAAGCGGCATATTCATCGGCCATATAGTTATGTGGAATATAGCTTGGGATATACCAAAATTTGAGCTTGGTTTTTGGATGCGCACCTCACATACACATAAGGGATATACTACCGAAGCAACTAATGCTTTAATTCGCTACTGTTTTTTGCAGCTTGGGGTACGTCGTATTGAAATTCGTTGTGAGGCAAAAAATGTCCGCAGCCAATTAATTCCGCAGCATCTAGGTTTTCAGTTAGATGGAACACTGCGTAATAATTCCATAGCAGTTGCTGATGGCAGACATACTGATGTCCTAGTTTTTTCTTGTATTGATTTAAAAAACTTGCCCGAGCTTGAAGTAAAATGGGGTGATGCGGCAAAAGCGGTTTAGAAACTAAACTTCTGCTAGATTTCCCTTAGTCTCTAACCAGCTCTTGCGATCAGAGGCACGGCGTTTGGCAAGTAGCATATCCATTAATTCGTCAACATTATCACCATCTGTAATGGTTAATTGCACTAAGCGACGCGTGTCGGCTGACATTGTAGTTTCGCGTAGTTGCAACGGATTCATTTCACCCAGACCTTTGAAGCGTTGAATATCAACATTGCCGGTTTTTTTCTCTGCTTTGATACGATCGAGAATTCCCTGTTTTTCCTCGTCATCTAAAGCATAAAAAATATCTTTACCGATATCGATGCGATAAAGTGGTGGCATGGCAACATAAACATGTCCGGCTCGAACTAAAGGGCGGAAATGCCTCAAAAATAAAGCACATAATAAAGTGGCGATATGCAGACCATCAGAATCAGCATCAGCAAGAATACAAACTTTGTAATAACGCAGATTCTCAAGATTATCTATACCAGGATCAATTCCTAAAGCAACAGCAATATTGTGCACTTCTTGCGAAGCAAGCACTTCTTCAGAGTTAACTTCCCAAGTGTTTAAAATCTTACCGCGCAATGGCAGCACAGCTTGCGTTTCGCGATCGCGTGCTTGTTTAGCAGATCCACCAGCAGAATCACCTTCAACCAAAAACAATTCAGTACGCTTGTTATCTTGCGAAACACAATCAGCTAATTTTCCTGGAAGCGCAGGACCAGATGTGACTTTCTTACGTGCTATTTTCTTTTCGGCATTTAAACGTGTTTGTGCATTATTAATAACAAGTTCGGCCAAGGCTTCGCCAAGATGGATATTTTGATTTAGCCATAAACTAAATGAGTCTTTGGTTACTCCGGCAACAAAAGCGGCAGATTGACGCGAGGTCAAACGCTCTTTAGTTTGACCCGAAAACTGCGGATCAACTAGTTTTACGGAAAGAATATAATTGCAGTTCTCCCAAACATCTTCTGGACTTATTTTGATACCACGCGGCAATAATTTACGAATTTCACAAAATTCACGCATAGCTTCGCTTAAACCAGAACGCAATCCATTGACATGCGTACCACCTTGCACGGTAGGAATCAAATTGACATAGCTTTCGGTAATTTGGGATTTATCCTCTGGAAACCAAGTTAGTGCCCACTCAGCAACTTCGTTTTCCGTGGAAAAATTTCCTGTAAATGGAGCTTCTGGGATGCAATTGACGTCGGCAAGGGTTGACATTAGGTATCCTTTTACGCCATCTTCAAAATACCATGTGTCAGCTTCATCAGTTTGTTCATTTTGGAATTTAACTTTTAGCCCTGGACACAAAAATGCTTTAGCACGGAGTAAATGCTTTAATTGTGGCGTTGCAAACTTAGTA
Source organism: Gammaproteobacteria bacterium (assembly GCA_964213355.1). GTDB lineage: Bacteria > Pseudomonadota > Gammaproteobacteria > UBA9339 > UBA9339 > JBAXAM01. The sequence continues at coordinate 77,261 of CAXOVY010000002.1, read as the reverse complement.
GTATCAAAATATTTTGGGTTAGGTAAAAAGCGCAAACTTGTCCCAGTTTCACGCGCACCGCAAGAACCAATGACTTTTAATTTATCTGTAGGTACACCATCGACAAATTTCATACCAAATATTTTGCCATCACGTCTAACTGTAACTTCAAAGTATGACGATAAAGCGTTAACCACCGAAATACCAACACCATGTAAACCACCAGAAAAACGGTAGTGTTTATCCGAAAATTTTGCACCGGCATGAAGACGAGTGAGAATTAACTCTACACCAGAAATTTTTTCTTCCGGATGCATATCAACTGGCATGCCACGACCATCGTCGATTACTTCAATTGTGTTGTCTTTATATAGAATTACAGTAACACTCGTGGCGTGCCCAGCTATAACTTCATCAACACTATTATCAATTGCTTCTTGGGCTAAATGGTTAGGACGCGAGGTATCAGTGTACATTCCAGGACGTTTTTGTACTGGTTCTAGCCCACTTAAAACTTCAATTGCCTCTGCTGTGTAATTTGATTTATTTTTCATATTCTTATTTATAGCACAGTAGCTATTATTTTTCACTTGCAATTAAGCACTAACTGACTCTAATATGAATTATTAGATGGCAAATTTATGCACGAACTCAAAATAATTCAAGATGTTTTTCCTATTATAGAAAACGTGGCCAAAGAAAACCGCCTAAAGTCAGTTACTAAGGTTGTTTTGCAGGTCGGTGCATTGCGGCAGGTTATACACGAGTTTCTGCAGTTTGCGTTTGCTACCGTTGCAAAAGACACCATAGCGGCTAGTGCTGAATTAATTATTGAATCAATCCCAATCACAGCACGCTGCAAAGCTTGTCACAAACAATTTACGGTTGGAGAAAATACTTACATTTGTCCGTACTGCGATAGTTCTGATCTTGAGATTTTAACTGGGAAGGAAGTTATTTTGGAGAGTATTGACGGGGAAAAAGTTTAAAATTATAAGGATTATGAAAGAGGTTATAAAATGCAAATTAAAATCATGCAAAATGTTTTACAAGCAAATGAGAAAAAAGCAGCAGAAATTCGCACGCTGCTGCAACAGAAGAAAATTTTTATGATAAACCTTATCAGCTCACCTGGATCGGGCAAGACCACTTTGCTCGAAAAAACCCTACCTCTTTTAAAAGAAAAATATCGCATGGCAGTGATCGAAGGTGATGTCGAAACAGACAAAGATGCTAAACGCCTTGAAAAATATGGTGTCCCGATCGCCCTAATTAACACTAATGGCGCCTGCCATTTGGAATCTGTAAGTATTGAGAAAGCCTTTTCAGCGCTTGATATGGATAACTTGGATTTAATTTTTGTCGAAAACGTGGGCAATCTAGTTTGTCCAGCAGAGTTTGATATTGGTGAAGATGTTAAAGTTGCCATTTTGAGTACGCCTGAAGGCGATGACAAACCAATGAAGTACCCACTACTATTTCGCGAAGCAACCTTAGTAATCCTTAACAAAACAGATTTGCTAGAACATGTAGATTTTAGTTTAACCAATTTTTATGCTGATATTAAAAAACTCAAGTCTAATTTGCCTGTAATTGAAACCGCTTGTAAAAACAATTTAGGTATTGATAAATGGTTGCAGTGGCTTGAGAATCAGATAGCTCATAAAAAAACCTAATTATTAAGGAAAGCTTAAGACTAATTAAGTTACTTGCTTTATTACCTGATTGATGTTTATATCCGACTTAGCGAGTCATTACCAGCCGAAATTATTCATTTAATTTTTTCTCTGTCACGATTTATTTCAGACTTATGTTGGCAATGAAATAGTAGGAAGTTACGAAACTGTAACTTACTCCTACTTAATAGCCAGATCCATTTTATTGTGCATTGCCAAAAACTTCGATCTTGTTAATAGCTTCCACCAAACAAACAGCTTGTAGTTTGCTGCACGTTGTTTGTTTCATTATTTTATTTTTTATTTAGAGGAAAAATTAGTATGACATTTACAAAATTACAGTTGCAGGAAAAAATCCTACAAGCTATTGAAGCTTGTGGTTATGACAAACCAACACCAATTCAAGTTCAAGCAATCCCAAGCATATTGAGCGGCAAAGACCTAGTTGCTTCAGCCCAAACTGGCACTGGAAAAACAGCAGCTTATGTATTGCCCTGTTTGCAACTTCTTAGCGCCAAAAAATCGAGCGGCAAACCACGTATCTTAATTTTAGCGCCAACGCGAGAACTAGCTGGACAAATTACTAAAGTAATCGCGAAGTATAGCAAGTTCCTTAAGGTTAACCTTGCAAGCTTTGTTGGCGGTGTTGCCTACGATCGTCAATTAAAAGAATTATCACGTCCCATCGATTTTATTATTGCAACTCCAGGCAGGTTGATGGATCACATGGAAAACAAACGTCTCGATTTATCACATATTGAAATATTGGTAATTGACGAAGCCGACCGCATGTTAGATATGGGTTTCATTAACGCTATTAAAACTATTGTTAAAGCAACCCCCAAAAGTCGTCAAACTCTATTATTTAGCGCTACAGCTGATGATAAATTAATGTCGGTAATGAAAGATCTATTAAAAAAGCCAGTGCGAATTAACATATCGCAAGAAAAAATTGATCCTACGCTTATCAAACAAGAAGTATATATGACCTCTGATAGCCGTCACAAAAATCAGCTTTTGGGACAATTGCTTAGCCGGGAAAATATTTTTAAAGCAATTATTTTTTCTGCGACCAAACGACATGCAAACAAGTTAGCTCTGCAAATGCGTGATAATGGCTATGCCGCAGCAGCTATGCATGGTGATTTAAAACAAAATGCACGCAATCGAACGTTGGCACAATTTCGTGAGGGCGCAATTCAATTCTTAGTAGCAACTGATGTTGCTGCACGCGGCATTGACGTTACAGATATAAGCCATGTTATTAATTATGATTTGCCTCGAGCACATGAAGATTATGTACATCGTATCGGAAGGACAGGTCGTGCAGGTAAAACTGGTATTGCTATTTCCATTGCTTTGCATAGTGAAATGAAACAACTGCAAGGTATTGAGCGGTATGTTGGCAAGAAATTGTCGCGCGCAAATTAACCTGCTCATAAATCTCACTATTTTGGCCGTAAAACATATGTTTTATGGCTGATGTGGAATGCTTAACGCTCGACATTTTTGGTTTTTTAAGTTTTAATGTCAAGTGTTATGAAATCATCTTTGACACATTTACCAGAAAACAAACAGCAAGAATTATCTGAGCTGGCTAGCATTATTTGTGAAAAACACGACATTAAAATGATAATTTTATTTGGTAGTTATGCTCGCGGTGATTGGGTTGAAGAATTACACGATGACGGATTTCATTATAAATATCAAAGTGACTTTGATGTTTTTATAGTCACAGAAACAAAAGCATTAGCCAACAAAGTAGAAAGCGATCGCCAATTAAGAGATCAAATTCGTCGTTGCGTTAAGACCCCGGCAACACTTATTGCTCATGATATAGATTTTTTTAATCGTCGTTTACGTAAAGGTCAATATTTCTTTTTGGATATTAAGAAAGAAGGGGTGTGCCTCTATAACTCCGGACGCTTTGAGCTTGCAGAAGAAAAAGAATTGTCACCTAAGGGATATAAACATCTTGCCCAAGAGGATTTTGATTATTACTTTGGGAAGGCAAACAAGCTTAATAAATTTGTTTTGTTTGCATGTGCTGAGAAAGACTACAACGAAACAGTATTTTTATTGCATCAAAGAACGGAGCGTCTTTATGCTGCTATCCTGCTTGTTCTCACCAGATATAAACCAAACACACACGATTTGGAAAAGCTAAGCGGACGAGTAGCTAGTATTGAGCCATCTTTTTTAAAGGTTTTTCCTCAAGGTACAGAAGAAGAGAGAAAGCTATTTGAGTTGTTAAGAAAGGGATATGTTGACGCAAGATATAACAAAAATTATTCAATAACAGCTGAAGAACTTGCGTGGTTAGTAGAGCGTGTTAACATTCTGCAAGATATGACTCAAGAAGTTTGTAAGAAGAAAATAGAAAGTCTTGTTAATATAACAGTAATATAAAAAGAGTTGACCATACTCCAGATTTGTCGTACAATTCCGGAGTATGGTCGGAAAGCAAAAAAATTTAGCTCGGTTGTTAAGATTGCCGCAAAAACATAGTCTATTTTTGTTTGGCGCTCGTGGTACGGGCAAGAGTACGTTGTTACAACAATTATTTTTACCAGATAATTGTTTATGGCTGAATTTGCTCGATCCAGAGCAAGAGGCGCGTTTTGCGATTAACCCAAAAGAGTTGAGCAATCTGGTTTTGGCCCTTTCTAAAAAAACTACCCACGTAATTATTGATGAAGTGCAAAAAGTACCAAAATTGTTAGATGTAGTGCATTTTCTTTGTGAGAAAACCAAAAAGAGCTTTGTTTTAACCGGTTCCAGTGCGCGCAAATTGAAGTTCGGTGGCTCTAATTTGCTGGCTGGTAGAGCGTTTGTCTACAATTTATTTCCTTTCAGTTTTTTAGAACTACAGGATCAGTTTAATTTAAATTCGGCATTGCAATGGGGGTTATTACCCAAAGTTGTTTTTTTAAAAACAAATGAAGAAAAACAATTGTTTTTGCAAGCCTATGCTACTACTTATCTTAAGGAAGAAATATGGGGCGAACACTTTATTCGTCGACTTGATCCATTTAGGAAATTTTTAGAAGTTGCAGCCCAATGTAATGCTAAAATTATAAACTATGCAAATATTGCACATGATACGGGGGTAGATGACAAAACTATAAAGGAATATTTTGGTTTGCTTGAGGATACTTTGATTGGATTTTTTCTCGAGCCGTTCAAACATTTATTTCGAAAAAGGCTCAGCGCTAAGCCTAAGTTTTATTTTTTTGATTGTGGTGTAGTACGGGCATTAGGTCGATCGCTGAGTGTACCTTTGACCGTTTCTACCAGTGTCTATGGTGAAGCCTTTGAGCATTTCGTTATTCTCGAATGTGTTAAGTTGGCAGCTTATTTTAAGCCGGAATATCGGTTTTCATATTTGCGTACTAAGGATGATCTTGAAGTTGATTTAGTGGTTGAGCGCCCTGGGAAGCTAATATTGTTTATTGAAATAAAAAGTTCTAGCAATGTGCAAGAACGTGATTTATCGCAACTGCGGTTGGTAACAAGAGATTTTAAGATGTGTGAATCGGTTTGTTTTTCTCAAGATTCTCAGGCAAAGCAATTTGATTGTATTAGAGTAATGCCTTGGCGCGATGGAATATTAAAATTTTTCAGCAAAGGCTAACTGCATTGATCCCTCTTCTCTCGACATTTTTGGTTTTTTGAGCTCTAATGGTAAGTATTAGAAAACAAACAGCAAGAAAAAGTTTTATTAGGAGCATATTCTAATGTTTCGTCCACTATCACTCTATATCGGTCTTCGCTATACACGCGCAAAAAAGCGTAATCACTTCATTTCTTTTATTTCACTTGCATCCATGCTTGGCATTGCATTAGGCATAACTGTTCTAATTACGGTTCTTTCGGTGATGAATGGTTTTGACTATGAAATTCATAGTCGTATTTTTAGTATGACGCGTCAGGTAACCGTGCGTAATTTTATCGCTGGTAGTAATTGGCGAGAGGTTAAAAAAGAAGTAGAGAAAAATCAAGAGGTGATAGCTAGTGCACCACTTGTTGATGGTCAAGGGATATTAACCAAAGATGGTAGGGTGCAAGGAGTGGTTATAAACGGTATTTTGCCCGAGCAGGAGATACGAGTTTCACAAATGCAAAAGACGGTTGAACAGGGCTCAATGTTTGCGCTTAAGCCTGGTGAATTTGGTATTGTGCTTGGTCGGGCAATTGCCACATATTTAGATGCAAGTGTTGGTGATAAAGTTGTGCTAGTGACGCCGACTGCAACTATGACGCCAATGGGTATTGAACCCCGTTTTAGAAGGTTTACTGTGGTTGGAGTTTTTCATGTCGGCGAAGGTTTTGGTTATGATGCGCAAATGGCATTTATAAATCTTTATGATGCACAAAAATTATTTGCACTTGGTAACAATATAACCGGACTAAACCTTAAGATTAAAGATTTAGATCGAGCGTCGCTAGTTTCTGCAGAGTTAGAGGCAGAGCTTAATGGTGAATATCATATTTCCAATTGGACCCACGAATTTGGTCCTACTTTTAAAGCTATCCAAATGGAAAAAACCACCATGTTCATAGTGTTATTATTTATTATTGCGGTGGCTGCTTTTAACTTGGTTTCAAGTTTGGTTATGTCGGTAAATGATAAGCAATCAGATATCGCAATTTTGCGTACACTTGGTGCCAGTCCACGCATGGTAATGAGTATTTTTATGGTGCAGGGTTGTATTATTGGAGTATTGGGTACGTTACTTGGAGTGGCTGGAGGTGTTTTGTTGGCATTGAATGCACCAGAGTTGGTGAAATTGTTAGAGCAAATTTGTCGCACCCATTTTATTTCCGCAAGTGTGTATTGGATTGATTATTTACCTTCGCGTTTAGCGTGGGCTGATGTGTGGCATGTTGGTTTAGCTACTTTGATTATGAGTTTGCTGGCAACTATTTATCCGGCATGGCGTGCGGCGAAGATGCAGCCTGCGGAGGCGTTGCGCTATGAATAAACACCCCGTCATTTTAGCAACTGCTCTGGCAAAAAAGTTTACTGAAGGCAAACTCAATGTTGAGGTTTTGCGCGATATAAATTTAGAAGTTAAAGCTGGGGAGCTAATTGCTATTGTTGGTCCATCTGGGTCAGGTAAAAGTACGTTACTCCATCTTTTGGGTGGGTTAGATTCTCCGACTGCGGGTTATGTCGAGATTGATGGTGTCAACGTGCATAAGCTTTCTGAAAAAGCTAAGGGCGAATTACGTAATAAATACTTAGGTTTTATTTATCAGTTCCATCATTTATTGCCCGAGTTTTCTGCTCTAGAAAATGTTGCAATTCCACTTTTAATTGGTGGTTCTTCGATTAAAAATGCTGAAAGTAGAGCCAGAGAAATTTTAGTCAAAGTTGGTTTAGCTAGGCGTGAGCAGCATCGGATTGGGGAGTTGTCAGGTGGTGAGCGTCAGCGCGTGGCGATTGCCAGAGCTTTAGTTGCTAATCCTAAGTGTGTGCTCGCTGATGAACCGACTGGTAATTTAGATCATAAAACTGCTCTACAAATTTATGAGATGATTATTGATCTTAACCACGAATTTAAAACTGCGTTTGTGATTGTGACACATGATCTTACAATTGCCTATAAAATGCAGCGGATGTTAGTGCTTGAAGATGGTAAATTTGTAAAATGAATATAAATAATCCCAAGGATATTTCCGCAAGAACCATGTGGTTGCTTTTTTTTATAGCTGCTATTAGTTTCATCTTTACTTTAAATTTATCCCATATTGGTGAAGAAGGGGTATATACCATAAGTTCATTTGAAATGTGGTATGGAAAGCATTATCTCTATCCTATGTTGTACGGTGCTACATATGGCAGGCCGCCGTTTTTTAGCTGGCTTATTATCGCTGTAGCCAAAGTTACAGGTTGGTCGCATATGTTGTTTGCCGCGCGTTTAGTAACAGCAGCTGCCACTGTTGGTACAGGTTTAGTATTGGCTTGGTTGGTACAAAATATTTTTCATGATAAACGCTTTGCCGCATTTTCCGCTTTAGCTTATTTAACTACTGATGCTTTGTTGTACCACGGTTGGGTTGCATATGCTGATCCGTTGTTTGCCTTTTGTGTTTTTGGTGCCATAGCTTGTTTGTGGGTAGCATGTGAGAGGGAGTGTTTTGGGTTGTTGGTAGTTGCGATTTTGGCTTTGACAGCAGCCTTTTTAACTAAAGCGCTTACAGCCTATGCATTTTATCTAGTTGCTTTTATGCTTTTGTTGTTTTCGGGCAAGCGTAAATTTTTATTACATCCTATAAGTATTATTCTACATTTAATTGCTTTAAGCATGCCATTGTTGTGGTCGATTGTTACTCATGGCGCTAACGGTGGTAGTCTGATCCACGATGTTTGGTATTGGAGCTTGTCGGCAGGACAAAATAATGAAATCTCCACTTATCTAATTCAACTCGCTGCTTTTTCGGTTGAAATTTTTGTTAGGGTATTACCAGTGAGCATGCTTGCTATTTATTATTTTTGTAGGGGTTATGGCAGGCCTGAGGAAAAGCATAAAAACGCAATAAAATTTTTAATATTATTTATTAGTATTAGCTTTTTCCCCTATTGGATTGCAGTGAAACATTCGGCGCGCTACGTTTTACCGCTTTATCCATTTATGGTGCTTTGGTGCTGCTATGTTGTTTGGCAGGTTAACGCACGTACTATACGTATTGCTTTGGTTTGGTTTGCTCTCGCTATAGTTATTAAATATCTTTCAGTTATATTTTGGTGGCCACAATATCAAGCTAATTATCGTGGTGATTATGCTCAGGTGGCACGCGATGTAGTTGAGCGAGTGCATAATTACCCCTTGTATACTACCAGTGCTGGTGCTATGGAGCATAGTGTAATTGATCACGTTAATGTTTTGCATTATCCATCTATTGCTCCAGTGAATGATTTTGGTTTGTTAGCGCCAGGTAAAAAAGATTATTTTGTTTTTACTGCTATTAGTGATTTTAATTTTGGTAAGATTGTGCGTGCATACACTTTAGGAAAAACTAGCACTAAGCTTTATTTGTTGTGTTATGGCAAGGCGTGTTCTTAAATGGGTTCTAATCTTTCTGATAAGTTTTTCATTAATACCACAATGGTTTTGTGGCTCATCTTTATTGCAGTTGTTTGTTTAATTGTTAGTCAACAAGGTATATCTCATACTGTTACCCCAAATTATTTTAATGGTGCGAATTTATGGATGCACGGAAAAAATTTATATGATGGTAGCGGTCGTGGTTTTATATATTTGCCGCAAGCAGCTGTATTGTTTATGCCATTGGCCTATTTGGCGCAGTTTTCTTTTACTCTAGCCGAAATTGCTTGGCGCTTGGTTTCTTTATTATTACTGGTGTTTGCTATTTGGCGTTTGGTGAATTTGGTTGAGCAAAAATTTATAGGGCGAACCTTTTTTATTGCCACAGTTGTTACTTTACCTCTAGCTTTTAGCAGCGCACGCAATGGCCAATTTAATACGATTCTTGAAGTAATGATGCTATTTGCGGTTTATGCAATTGCTAAAGAGCGCTGGTCACAAGCTGTTTTTTATTTAGCTCTTGGTGTTGCTTTAAAACCCACCATGATTGTTTTGTTACTATTGCTTTGGGTTTTATATCGTCCACTATGGTGGCGTTTGCCTTTGGGGTTGCTCACAGCATTTATTTTTCCATTTTTTACCCAAGTACCGCACTACGTTAGTACGCAATATCAAAGTAGCATTCATATGTTGCAAATTGCTGCGACAGTTGGTTCGCAGCATACTGATTGGGCGCAATTTTTTGGCTTATTAGCGCAGTTAAAATTAATCCTGCCGCAAATATTTCAAGATGCTATTAGAGCGGTTGTTGCTGCACTTGTTTTGTACTTCGGTATGTTAGCCAAACAAAGATTTAATAAAGACACTGCAGCGATTTTTTTGTATGCACTTGCAGTAGGTTATTTAATGTTGTTTAACCCACGCACTGAAGGTAATGATTATGGTATGCTTGCGCCAGCGATTGGAGTTTTTATAAGTTTATTGCTTGCAGGTAATTATAAAAAACAAATGTGGTTATTGATTTTTATCATTGGTGGTCTCATCGTGTCAGGTTATTTTACTTTTATTATGGGTAATGGCGATTACGAATATTGGTCAGCTCCATTGTTTACTTTAATTTCTATGGTAATCGTAATTAAACAAATTTTTGTTCCTCAATTACTAAGGTCTAAAAATAAAAGAATCCTATGAATGCATCATTTAAAATTGCTGAAAAATTGTTATTAGAGCCAACTGGGCTGACAGAAAAGCATTTGCATCGGGTCCTAGCTAAAGCCCTTGGTTCGGGAATTGATGACGCTGATATCTATTTGCAATATTCTCAGAGTGAATCATGGGCACTCGAAGAGGGTTTAATTAAAAAAGGGAGTTTTTCGATTGATCAAGGGGTTGGTATCCGAGCAATTAGTGATGATAAAACTGGTTTTGCTTATGCCGATGATTTAACTACGGCTGCAATGGAAGAAGCCGCATTTTATGCTAGGCGTATTGCGAATGCAGGTCAAACTGGTTGTATGAATGTATGGCAGCATATTGCACCAAAGCAACAACTTTATCCACAAATAAACCCACTCACTACTTTAACTGAAGATGAAAAAGTTGCTTTACTAAAAGCGGCGGACGCTGAGGCGCGTAAATGTGATGCGCGCGTAACTCAAGTAAATGTTGATTTAGCTGGGTCGTATAAGGTTATATTGGTGGGAGCGGCTGATGGGAGCTTGGTGGCAGATGCGCAACCTTTAGTGCGCCTAAATGTTTCGGTTTTGGTAGAAGCAAACGGTCATAAAGAGCATGGCAGTTATGGTGGTGGTGGACGTACGGCTTATAAGCTATTTTTGCAGGAAGATTTGGCTAAGCAATATGCACGTGAGGCAGTGCGGATTGCTTTGGTTAATTTAACTGCCGCGCCCGCGCCTGCTGGTCAGATGCCTGTGGTGCTTGGTAAAGGTTGGCCAGCGGTGATGTTGCATGAGGCTGTTGGTCATGGTTTGGAAGCCGATTTTAATCGTAAAGAAAGTTCTATTTATTCTGGCAAAATGGGCGAAAAAGTTGCATCGCCTCTAGTTTCAGTTATTGACCAAGGTAATATTCCAGGTGGTCGTCGTGGGTCAATCAATATCGATGATGAGGGCACGTCGACGGGGCGTACCGTATTAATTGAAAATGGGGTATTGCGTAGTTATATGTATGACAAGTTAAATGCCAGGTTGATGCACACAAAATCAACCGGCAATGGTAGGCGTTCTTCGTATGCGCAAATTCCTATCCCGCGTATGACTAATACCTTTATGCTTGCCGGGAGTCATGATCCGCAAGAAATTATTGCTTCGGTTGAGCGTGGAGTGTATGCGGTGAATTTTAGCGGTGGTCAGGTTGATATTACTTCAGGTGAATTTGTGTTTTCTACCAGTGAAGCGTACTTGATTGAAAAGGGTAAGATTACCAATGCGCTTAAGGGCGTGACTTTGATCGGTAATGGTCCAGCAGCGTTAAATAAGATTGTTATGGTTGGTGATGATTTAGAATTTGACAATGGCGTTGGTACCTGTGGCAAAAATGGGCAAAATGTGGCGGTCGGTGTTGGTCAGCCAACCTTAAAAGTATCGCAGCTAACTGTTGGTGGTACTGTGGCCGAGTAAATGGGAACGGAGTTATATAGATTTGTCAAGGAAGAAGTACTGTATCTTATATAAAAATCAGTTTTTTTGACAGAATAAAACAACCCAAGCGCAAATCTTCCAACAATTTACAATTACTGATTCATAAGCCTTGACCAGCAGGGTTTCCATTGGTATAAATTACGGGCTTTCTTAGGGCGTCATTGAAGCCTGTTGTACAGTGGTGGCAAAAATGGCTTTGAGTGACAGTGCTTAGTTAACAATGGATAATTTCAGAGGAAATATGAACAAAACAGATTTGATTGGAGTTATTGCTAAAAGTGTCGATATCTCTAAAGCTGCAGCAGGACGCGCTTTAGATGCGGTGATTTGTGCAATTACGGATTCACTCGGTAAAGGTAAACCAGTTGCTTTAGTTGGTTTTGGAACCTTTGTTGTTAATAAACGTAAACAACGTACTGGCCGTAATCCACAGACTGGGGCAGCTATTACTATTCCTGCTGCTAAAGTGCCTCGCTTCAAAGCAGGAAAAAATCTTAAGGATAAAGTCAATAACAAATAGTTTTGAATGTGTTATTAGAGCGGTTCTCCTTATTGAAAATAAGTATAGATAGGGAGAACCGCTTTAGGTTTTGGATTCTAAGTTTTAGATTGGGTGCTTAGCTCAGCTGGTAGAGCATCGCCTTTACATGGCGGGGGTCGGGGGTTCGAGCCCCTCAGCACCCACCAAATTTTTTAGTTTATAGTTTTTTGGAGCGGTAGTTCAGTTGGTTAGAACGCCTGCCTGTCACGTAGGAGGTCGCGGGTTCGACCCCCGTCCGCTCCGCCATTTTTTGCCTACGTAGGTAGCATTAAAAATTAGGAGTAAACATTTATGATGCAAAGTCTGCGCGATAAAACGCAAGGTTGGATTGCTGGAATAATTGCTGCAATTATAGCTTTATCATTTGCATTATGGGGAATTCAAAATTATTTACATGCGGGGCGTGGAACCCAAGTAGTTGCAAAAGTTAATGGTGAGAAAATTACGCAGGCACAAGAACAGATTGCCTATGAGCAATTAAAGCGTAATGAGATGTTTAGAATGGGGCAAGGTTTCTCTTTTGATCAAAAAGCCCAAACGGAGCTCAAAAAAACCGCATTGCAACAATTGATCAAAAAAGAAGTTATTTCTCAAGCAATGAACAAAATGGGTTTTGATATTGGGCAAGAGTCATTATGGGCAGTTGTTAGCGGCTTACCAATTTTTCAAAAAAACGGACATTTTTCGATCGATTATTTTCGGATGGTAACCGAAAGAGTTTTTTATTCCCAGCAAGCGTTTCTCGATAATTTCAAAGATTCACTGTTACAAGCACAATTTGAAAGAGGTGTTGTTGAAAGCTCATTTAATTTGCCGCATGAAATTGATAAGGTAAAGAAATTATTCAAGCAGCGACGTGATTTTGGCTATTTTGTTGTATCACCCGAGCGCTTTGCTACAACTGTGCAAGTTGAGGCCGCTGCTGCTGAAAAATATTATGAACAACATCATGCTGAATTTACTCTTCCAGAAAAAATTAGTATCCAATATGTAGAACTCTCTTCCGATGCATTGCAGCGAAAAGTTGATACTTCAGAAGAGCAGTTTAAGCAGTATTATCACAGTCACATCAGTTCATTTTCTACCCCAAAGAAATGGCAGGTAACAAGGGTGTTATTGCCATTATCACAAACAGTAGACGCCAAAGTTCTTGATGCTGCGCGCAAAAAGTTGGTGCAGATTAAAGCTGAAGATGATCTAACCAAAGTTGCTGGAGTACGTACAACTAAAGTTTGGTTAACCCATAATGAAGTTGGAGTAGATCTTGCTACGCAGCTTGATAAATTAAATGTTGGTCAACTATCCAAACCATTTCGTACTAAAGATGGTTATAGTCTGATAAAAATTTTGGCAATTCAACCAGAAATAATAGCGCCATATAAGTCAGTTGCTGCTAAGGTTAAGCAAGCATCTAAACATCAGCAGCTGGCTCAGTTTCTTTCTGAAGCTAATGACACATTGGTCGATTTAACTTATACCAACTCTGATAGTTTGGAACCGGCAGCAAAAGCGCTTGATTTGAAAATTCAGACAACGGATTTAGTAACTGAGGCTGGTAGTAAAAGTGGAATTTTAGCAAGTAATAAAGTTCTCAAAGCGGCTTTTAGCGAAGCAGTTTTGAAGCAGGGGTATAACAGTAATTCTATCGAAATCGCGCCTGGTAAATTGGTGGTGTTGCGTATTAAGGATCACATACCAGAAGCTTTGCAGCCACTGGATAAGGTTCGAGCAGCTATTGAGAAAAAACTAAAAATTCAAGAGATGCAAAAAAAAGCCCATGATTTTAGCCAGGAGTTATTGGCAGAATTGCACCATGGTAAAGCAGTAGATCAGCTGGTGAAACAGTATAATTTTACCTGGCACGTAGTAACAGATGCTGATCGTAGTCAAAACAATAAAGATGCTAAACTAGTAGAAGCTGCTTTTGATTTAAACAAACTAGGCGCCAATGAGGTTTCTGCTACTGTGGTTGATTTAAATGGTGATTATGCAGTATTGCAATTGCTAAAAGTGTATGATAATCAGTCACATCATAACACCATAAAAGAAACTGGTTTTTTAAAAGAATTACCAAAACAATTGGGACAGTTTGAGTATCAATTGTTTATTGATAATATAATGCACAAGGCAAAAATTAAAATTAATGAAGAAGTTGAATGAGCAAAATATACACAAAATCTGGGGACGACGGTTTGACTAGTGGGGTCAATAATAAGCGAGTTAAAAAGCATTCTGATCTAATTGAGTTATACGGTTGTGTTGATGAATTGAATGTATTTTTGGGTTATGCGGCCGAATCTTTTTGTGAAACCCAAGATTTTCGTGACATGTTCAAGCAAATTTATCGTATCCAGTGTGAGTTATTTGAGCTTAGTTCTAACTTACTGTCCAGCAGTGCCTTTGCTATTAATCCACATAAAATTAGCCAACTTGAAATTGAAATAGATGCCATGAGTGAACGCCTGCCGATTTTAAAATCTTCTATATTACCAGGTGGGGGTGAGTGTGCATTACGTATTCATTTGGCGCGTACCGTCTGTCGGCGGGCAGAACGAGCTGCTTTTAAGCTAGCAGAAAGCAATAAAAATGCCCAGATTGTTGGCATTTATTTTAATCGTCTGAGTGATTGGCTTCATACCGCTGCACGAACTGCCTCGTTGATTTTAAATGTGGAAGAGACGTTAGTACCTAGGTAAAAGTGTCTATTCCCGGGAAGCCAACGATATTCAAGCCAGCGTCTACGTGTAGAATTTCCCCAGTAACTCCAGAAGCTAAATCAGAGCATAGAAATACAGCTGAGTTTCCGATTTCTTCTAATGTAACGTTACGATGCAGTGGAGAAACTTTTTCGCCATAAGTTAGCATTTTGCGAAAACTTTTTACAGCTGATGCAGCTAAAGTGCGAACTGCTCCAGCTGAAATAGCATTTACCCTTATGCCTTCAGGACCAAGACTGTTTGCTAAATAGCGGACATTAGCCTCAAGGCTTGCTTTTGCCAGTCCCATGACATTGTAATTAATTAAAGCTTTTTCGGCACCAAGATGGCTGATTGTTAGTAATGCGCCTTTTTGACCTTGCATCATTGGGTGCGCGGCTCTAGCTAATGCAGCAAAACTATAGCTGCTAATGTCATGAGCAATTCTGAAACCATCACGAGTTATACAGTCGACATAATTGCCCTCTAGTTGATCACTTGGAGCATACGCTACCGAGTGAACCAAAATATCGAATTTATCCCAGTGGTTGCTGAGGTTGCTAAAAAGCGTACTTATCTGTTCGTCGTACCCTAAATCACAAGGAAATGCAATGTTGGAATCCAGTTCAGTAGCAATTTTTTCTACACGTTCTTTGATTTTTTCATTTTGATAGGTAAATGCAAGGGTTGCACCGGCGCGGTGCATACATTTAGCTATGCCATAGGCAATTGAGTGGGTGTTAATTACGCCAACTATTAGTGCCCGTTTATTTTGTAAAATACCCATAATCGCTTCCTCTGGTACAGTAGTCTATATATGAAAAATCTAGTTTATATATAGACACTACCAAAGTGTATCTAAAAAAGCCAGATGAAAGTTTTTATATTTGCTTTCTGTGTTCAACGAACTTTGTAGTGCATTGATTATAATAAAGTTGTTTTTTACGTGAAATATATGGTTTTTGTAAAACATGTGTTTTGTTTGATTGATTTTTTTATCGCAAGATCTTGCCATCGAGAGTAATTCGGTTAAACTGTGTCATTCAAGATACTCATTTTGGAGGCATTAGTATGCATAGTAAATCACTTATTTTTTTAGCTCTAATAGTGTTTGGGGTAGTAGGTTGCAATAAAGAAGCAAACAGCACCAAGGAAGCAACTGCAACAAATGCTCCCACGCCGGCTGCATCAGTTGCACCAACACCAACTACAACCAAGTAGTTTTGGTGTTTTTTATTTAATATTTGACACATAATTATTTTTGGAGGTTTTTTAATGAAGACGAAGTCGATAATGTTTCTTGTGGCAATAGCTCTGGTATTAGTGGGTTGTAATAAAGAAAAAGAAGAAAACATAGATACCTCTGCTATAAGTGCTGAGGCATTGCCTAATGCTAGTAACAATGTTGTGCCGACTACTAATGTAGCACCACCCACACCCGCACATGAACAAGGTAATGTTGTTGGAGTAACGGGGCAGCAGGTTACACCGCAAGCACCTCAAGAAGTAGTGGTTATGCCACCACAAACAATGCCAATTGTTGATTCACAAAACCAGATTCAACCAATGCCAGTTGTTCCGATATCCGGTCAGCAAAGTGTGGATAATGTATCAACAGTTCAAGCTCCTGCTGTTGCCACCGTATCGACTGCGACGCCAGCTGGTGGTAATACCGTAACCTCTACGGCAACTCCTTCCCCTGTAGCACAAGGTGGTGTTGTTTCAGGTCCAGCTACACCGGCAACTCCAGGTACGGGTGGTTTGGTTACGGCTAGTGAGCCAACCCCGGCGCAGAATGTTCCTTATGGTGCGCTTAAAGAAAAATCAGGAATGCCGCAGCAGCAGGGTGTCGTCGGTAATTCGCAACTAGCAGCTCCAACTCCAGGTGCTTCTACGGGCACAACAGGTGTTGTTGGTCAAACCACGGATGTAGCTGGCACTAAAGCATCATTTCGAAAAATATCCCCAGCTAAAGATGATGGATCAGGTGCAAATAGTGGAACTAAGCCAAGTAGCGAAGCTACACCAAACACGCCAGATGATACTGACGATTAAGTTTTAGAATAACTTTATTAGAGAGATTAATGCACAAGGATTTTTTTGGTTCTTGTGCATTTTTTTGCTGCCTATGATTATGAGATATTTCTTGCAAAACCTTCGTATATTAGTAACAGTTGCAATAATCACATTTTTGTCTAGTTGTGCCGGTGTCAGTGCTCCTACAAAAATTGGTGTAACTGAGTCTGAGTGGTTAGGCTATAGTCCAGATAAACAAAAAGCATTGCTTGCTAACTATGAAAAATTTGCTGCAGAGCTTAATAAATCCATAAAAAATAACAAAAACACTGTTGTTGATAGTGTGTTTTTAGAAATTGGTATTCATGATGGTAAAGTTATGATGCCTCCATTTAATAGCCATTACGATTATAATCCAGTAAAGTTTGTTATTTTTAAAGATCAATGTCGCAGTATTATATTGCAACAACCAACTGATGAGAAGATTCGCACTGAGTTAGAAGCGTGTTTTTATGGAAATATATTATATTTAGATCCTAGCCATTATGATCTTACGAAAAAAAACGGGTCAATTAGTATTAACTTCTCGCCGTTTTGGTTACCTGGTTTTGTTTATAAAGGGATTAGCAGTAGTGGTTATGTAAGATTGAACAATGTGACAGTGGAAATAACGCAGAAAGAACAAACGCCACGCTCGTAGAACTTTCTGATCTTTGCCTTTCTGTCTTCTAGACTGCCGAGGAGAGGACTTGAACCTCCACGGGGTTTCCCCCACAAGCTTCTGAGACTTGCGTGTATACCAATTCCACCACCCCGGCACTTTAGAAGACAGAAAGCGTCTTATTTTTCTAGATTATCACAGCCATTTTTTCTATAAAGGCGCGTCATTTCGGCGTATTGTGTCGGAGACGCTGTGCCGGTAGTTGGAGTTGAAGCCGTGTTAAAAATTATATTGCGTTTTAATTCTGAGCAAAGCTGTTCTTTTTGGGTTGGCGGGTTTGTCGCATTCCTTGCATTCAAGTAAGAGCAGCTACACAATATTGGTATTAATAAAAATAGTGCATAAGATTTTCTCATTATACGATCCTCAATATCTGTAAATTTATTCGATTATACGTCAATCAACTGTAGTATAGCAACGTAACTTTTGAATATATCTAGAATCGATAGATGTCATAGCAACGCAAGCTAAAGCTTGCTGCTACCGGACTTTAAGGTGTTTGCATAGGTTGGCAAATATTTACTTAAAATCGCCGAATAGTCGTTGTGCAACAAAATAACCAATTTTGTGGTTGTCAAAGAAAAATAGCTGAAAAAATATATGACTGCAAAGCTGATTATGTATTAGCTGTTAAAGACAATGAGAGTAAATTAAAGCAGTTTTTGGAAAAAAATTTCATGCAATTGCCCTGTCAATTTCAATTGGTAGTGTTTGAGTTAAGGTTTTCTTAATGTGTTATAAAAAAGACGTGCTACAGTTATACAATTGGACAGTGTTGATCATAGCTTATAGCCTTATTGGTTAAAAACCTTCAGATCGCTGGACAAAAACCATGAAAAATCGTTTTAATTGGGTGTATATTGCAGCAGCTAGTGTTAGTTCAATTTAGCTTTAGTGAAGTAATAAAGAGGAAGAGAAAAAGTAAGGAGCGAAAGTGTCAACAAAAAGATGTTCTAATATTAAGATATGTACAAAATCAAATTATCTCCATATGCCAAGATCTTTTATACCGAATGGTTACTCGATCCAAACGGTTGCCGTTATAACTTATCAATAGACCAAACACTCTACGGTAATTTAGATGTAGATCGACTAAGAGCCGCATTAAAAAAATACGTTGCAGAGCATGTTATACTTAATAGTCACATTCAAAATATTAATGAAGAGCCACATTGGGTAAAAAACGATAGTATTCGCGAGCTTGAATATTCAGATAATCATGCTAATACATCTGCATTGTTCTCGTATGTTAGTCGTAGCTTCGATTTATACAATGAATCACTGTATAGATTTAGGCTGTTACGAATAAATGAGAATACCCATAGGCTTATTCTGGTTTTTCATCATATTGTAGTAGATGGAAGCGCGTCTTTAGATCTTGGTGTTTTCGAAGCAATCTCTAACTATTACGGCGATGAAAGCTACAAAATTAAATATAGCATCGATGACCAGATAAAATTAATATCTGATTTAACTAGCACGCTCTCTACAAATTTGGTACGAAACCAAGATAAACACAAGGAATTTTGGAGGCAACAACTATCGGATATAGAAAATACTAATTTAAGTTTTCTAAAATCAAGCAAAAATTTCAACGGACAAAACGAGATGGAGCTAGAAATTCCCTCCAACCCCAAAGAAGAAATCAATTTTTGCTATGGCGACTCAGAACTATATAAACTAGGCCAAATTAAGTTGAAGCATGGAATCACACCGTATGTATATGGACAATGTATATTTGCATTGCTTTTGTACAAGTATACAGGCCAAAATCGATTAGCAATAAGCTATCCGATAGCAATCAACGAAGGTCTAGATTTTATTTATGGCGCACAACTCAATACTAACTTCGTACCATATCAATTTAACCAAACCACAACGATAATTGATTTATTTAATCAAAGTAAAGATTTTTTTAAACTAACAATACGCGATAGTATTAAGTATGGCTATTATCCAGTAACAGATATTATTCGCGACGGCGCTAGCAAACAATTATTAAACATATATTTTACTCAAGCATTCTTTATAGAGCACCCATTTAAATTTAATGGAATAACAAAAACGGAAATATTTACTACGCTAAGCACAGACGGTGTAACCAAAGATGTATTATTATTTGAACACAACGCGAGAAATAACAAGCTAAACTATAGAGTAAGATATGACAAAAACACCATAGACAAGAATCTGATAAATAATTTTGTAGCCAGCTACAAAAAATTATATCTTGAAATACTAGATGATTTATTAAGCCAAGATTACTACAAGGAAATATCCAGCTACAACCTTTTAGCTCAAGAACAATACCAAAAAATAATCCATGAGTTTAATAAAACCGATAAAGAGTATCCCCACGACAAAACTATCCATAAATTATTCGAAGAACAGGTACTAAAAACACCAAGTAACATAGCTTTGGTATACGAAGACGTCAAACTTACCTATCAGGAACTAAACAGCAAAGCCAACCAATTGGCAAACTATCTACGACAAAACTATGACATCAAACCAGACGACTTAGTTGCATTGTGTTTAGATAGAAGTGAGCAAATGCTAATTGCTATTCTTGGGGTGTTAAAGTCAGGTGGGGCATATGTTCCATTAGATCCAGATTATCCAAATGATAGAATTGGATATATCCTAGCTGACATAAAAACTAAGGTCTTGTTAACAAACGACGTTCACACAAAAAAATTACAACAAGTCATAAAACAAATTACAGAAAAAATGGATGTATTAGCTATAGATAGTAAAGAAACACAAATTGAATTAGCCAATCAAAAAAGAACCAATCCACTTACATCAACCGCAAGCACCAATCTTGCTTATGTGATTTACACATCTGGAACAACGGGTAATCCAAAAGGAGTGATGATTGAGCATAACGGGGTAATAAATACAATATTGTCTTTATGCGATGTATATGATTTCAGTAAAGGGGGCAAATCCACGGCATTTACTTCATACACATTTGATGTATCTGTGTCAGAATTCTTTATTGCATTATTTAGAGGAGCAGAGCTTCATATGTTAAGCAAAGCAATGAAGCAAGATATATTGTTGCTCAGTGATTACATAAAAAACGTTGGAATAAATTACGTATATTTGCCACCGGCGCTGCTATCAGTTTTACCTAGGCTAGAATATGAATCGTTGCGAGGAATAGTATATGCTGGAGAGCCTTGCGATAAAGAAACAGGAGGGTATTGGTCTTGCAAATATACTCTACACAATTATTATGGACCAACAGAAGCAACTATTTATGCAACTGGCAAGCAAGTTTTAGACGGAGACACACACTTAATAGGTTCCCCAATATCCAACACTAAGTGTTATATATTAGACAAAAATTTATTTCCACTGCCAATAGGAGTGATAGGAGAACTATATATAGGTGGAGTTGGGCTTGCTAGAGGGTATTTAAATCGCCCTGAATTAGTTGAAAGGTTTATTATAAATCCATTCCAAACACCAGAAGAAAAGTCACAAAATAAAAACAGCAGATTATACAAAACCGGGGATTTAGTTCGCTGGTTGTCTGACGGAAATATTGAGTACATAGGTCGTAATGATTTTCAGGTTAAAGTCAGAGGTTACCGTATAGAGCTAGGCGAAATAGAAAATAAATTAGCCGGTTATCCAAGCATAAAACAAACAGTAGCGTTAGTGAAAAGTTATGAGGTTGGAAGCGCAAATAATAGCTCTATAATAGCTTACTACGTAGCAGATAAAAAATTAGATGACACGAAGATACATAAATATCTGACAACCCAATTGCCCGAATACATGTTACCGAACATGTTGGTTTATTTAGATAAGTTGCCTTTAACAATAAGCGGAAAGCTAGATAGGAAAGCATTGCCTAATCCAATATTTGAAAATAATAATAAATATGAGGCGCCAAGCAATGAACAAGAAAAATTTATTTGCGAAGAATATGCTAGGATTTTGGGGATAAAAAGGATTGGAATTAATGATGATTTTTTTTCACTTGGTGGAAACTCAATACAGGCAATAAAACTCACTTCCATACTACAGGCAAATTTCGATATTAAAATAGCCGACATTTTTAATTTACGAACCCCTAAAAAACTTGCGAAAGATTCTGGGTTTGGTAAAAACTTTCTCCAACATAAGTTAGAGATGGTCAGGCTTGTGTATAAAGAACGAATTAATAATAAACCTATCGATGCAAAATCACGACAAAAGTTTGATGTCTATACAAAATCAGTCGCAAGTCTGAGTGTAGATATATCTTCTACCAAGCCAATCAACAATATTTTGTTAACCGGTTCAACTGGATACTTGGGGTGTAATCTTCTTAACCAGTTATTAGAGCTAACAAACTATAAAATCTATTTGCTCATACGAGCAAATTCACAAGCAGAAGCGGTTGAAAGAATAAACAAGAAATATCAATTTTACTTTGGTAGGTCACTAGATAATATTATTGATAATCGCGTATTCATAATTAATGCCAATATTGAAAAAAATCATCTTGGATTATCACAATCAGAATATCAAAAATTGACAACAAATATCGACAGTGTAATTCATGCAGCAGCACTAGTAAAACATTACGGGGAATATGATAAATTCTATTCAGCCAACGTTCAAGCAACCATCAACTTGTTAGAACTTGCAAAATTAACAAAACTAAAAAACTTTCATTACATTTCAACAACAGGAGTGCTGTACTTTGCTGCTTTGCATAATATACAACGTATATGTACTGAAGATGATTTACCAAACGGTGCAGAGATATTAAGCAATGTTTATGTGCAAACAAAACTACTAGGAGAACATCAAGTAGTCAAATATCGTGATTATGGAATAAATAGTAGTATCTATAGGGTTGGAAATCTTGCATTTATATCCAAAAATTATAAGGCACAAGAAAACATAGAAGATAATGCTTTCTATAGTTGGTTGAAATGCTTGTTTACGATAAAAAGTAGTACGCAATCAATTAATACAGTGGAGATATCACAAACAGATCTAACCGCTCAAGCCATAGTAAAGCTTTTTGATAAACAAGCTTTAAACAACCAAATTCATCATGTATTCAACCCGTATTTGTTTAATATGACCGACGTTTTAAAAGGTAATGGTTGTAACATGTTGTCAACAGAATCATTTATTGATCGTGTTGAGCAATATATAAACAATGGTGATTATCATGATTTAATCGTAAGATTTTTAGTGCATCAAGGTTGGGCAGATTGGTGGGATAAACAAGATATATGGTCTATAAGGATACTGCAAAGTAGAACACAGCATATTTTAAAACAACTAGGTTTTAAGTGGTTTCCAATTACTAATAAAGTGGCATATAATTATCTCAGTTCATTGAAATTAACAGGGAACGAGTGTGAGTAATAAACCAAAGATATTCGAAAGCTTAGAAACGTTGGCTCCGATTATTCCGGCCAATGTTTATTGGTTTGATACGAATAATGTGGTTTTAGGCTTAAATGAATATACTGTCAAAGCCGTTGGTGGCTCATCCCCCGCTGATTTTATTGGTAAAACTCCTTATGAGTTTTATCCAAAAAATATAGCTGATAACATGGTAGAACACCATAGAAAGGTAGTAGAAACCGGAGAAACGTTTTCACAGGAGGAGGTAATTAAAGATCTCACAACCGGTAAAATTAGGTCTTTTAATGCAATCATAGCGCCGTTATTTGATGACGATAAAAAGATAGTGGGTTCTATTGGTATCTCGTCGGAAATCACCGCTGAAAAGGAAGCGGCACGACTAAAAATCGAAAACAAACTCCAACAAGCAAAAATCGCCGAGCAAGAAATCTTTAAAAAAGACGTAGGTAAATTAATCCATGATATTAGCACTCCAATTGGTACTATACAGATGATTTTAGGAATCATTAAAGCCCTTATTCCAGAATCAGACCGTATTGCCTTAGTAGGTGCTGTTGGCTCTATAGGAGGCATAACTGACAATCTATTGAGTAAATACAAAAATGATAAAGACGAAGACCAAAGTCCTCAACCAACCCCCATATCGTTACTTCTTTATCAGGTTATAGAAGGAAAAAAGATTCAGCCAGCTAATACACAAATAGAATTTACATACGATTTTAACGGTTGCCGTTTCTCTTTCATCAACGTAAATCAATTCGCTCTAAAACGTTCCATAACAAATCTGATTAATAATGCCGTAGATGCTATGGATAAAAAGGGTACTATCCACCTAGGTCTTGGTAAAAAAAATGGCTTTATTGAAGTCACTATCAAAGATGATGGAAAGGGAATGCCTAAAGAGGTATTGGACAAGCTTAAAAATGATGTTGCTGTTACCAGCGGTAAAAAAGATGGTCATGGTATCGGTTTTACCCAAATTTGTGAAACCGTTAAAAACAATCACGGAACTATCAACATAGACTCCGTACTAAATCAAGGAACAACTATAACTATATCATTTCCTGAAATCGAGTTACCAAGCTGGATCGCCCGAGAACTTCATTTCAACCAACAAGACACTGTATATATCTTGGATGACGATAGTTCAATTCACGGTGCTTGGGATGCCGTGTTTCAAAAATATAAAGATATTATTTCCATAAAACACTTTATCTTGGGTAGTGAAGCTGTAGCTTCCATCAATTCATTTTCTGACAAAAGTAAAGTCTTTCTTTTGGCAGACTTTGAGTTACTGAACCAAAATTTAAATGGTGTAGATGTTATTAAACAAACCAATGTTCGCTCTATTTTGGTAACTAGCCACTATGCAGATAAAGATGTGTTAAAGTTAGTCAAGGATAACAATATTAAAGTATTACCTAAACAATTAGCTTCAGAAGTAACTATAATTATTGATAGTTCAACACCCAAAGAAAATACAAAAAAAGATATTACAAACAAAGCCAATATTATAATTGCGGATGACACTAAAACTTTCATTGATCCGCTTGCAGAGTACATATCAAAAGAATGCAAAGTTAAGGTTGCTAAATATTATGATTCTGCAGTACTCTCAGATGAATTATCGAAATGTGCTGGTGCTAATGTTTTTGAAACCTTTTACCCTAAAAGCACTAAGTTCTTTATAAACGAGGGTTTTAAAAAAAACATGAGTGGTTTTATGCTAACCAAAGCACTCCATGAAGCCGGTTATACCAAGCTTTATTTACTTTCTGGTGCGGTGTTTGATAAGGGAGAAATACCAGAATATCTTACTGCGATTTTAAAATCCAATATCGATGAAATAGTGAAATATGCTAGTGAATTAGCATAAGTATGAAGCGCATAGCAATTGACACAACATTCAGTAGGCATATAATGACAAGTGAAGTTAATCAAGGAGTGGGACTAATGCTGACTAACGCAACTGAGCTGTCAAATCTGTCTGGTTCATCCGACATATCTAATGGAGACACGGAACTTAATGCTTATCTTCGCCGCGTTGCTTGTGATCTTCGTTCTGCGCAAGGGACTTTATTCTTGTTAGCAAAAACTTGTACTGGCTTGTCTGAGCAGGATCGAACCATGGTTAAGGACGTAGCTACCAGCCTTGCTTATGCTTCCGAAGATTTATTGGCCAAAAGCAAAGTCGATAAAAAAACACATCGTAAAAATCCTCCGTACACTTTAGCTCATCTGGCTGTATCTGAAGTTCTTGATAAAAAAAGAGTTGAATATAAACAAGTTAAGTTTAATTATTTGGGGTTAAATGATAGCCCATTTGCTTTTACTAAAATTGATCCAGGAGACTTAAACTTTCTGATTTCAAGCATTATAGATCGTTCTGTCAAAGCATCGGATAACCAGGGCGAAGTACGCTCGTCAGTAAGTTCAAGCACAGGCAGTGGTTGTGTTTGGCTTACAGTTACAGACTATGGCAAAAAAATACCACCAGAAGGAGTTGGTGATATTGATTCGGCTTTTGACGATGAAGCCTTTTTTCCTCGTATCCATGAAATCCTACGGCAAAATAGCGGTAAAGTATCTATTGAGTCTTCTGATTCAGAAACTCGTGTCATTCTAGAATTTCCGTTAGTACAGTGTCCTGATTGGATAGCAGAGCATATAACATTGCACGATGGAGATACAGTTGTAGTTTTATCTGGTGATGCTTCCATCCACAGTGAATGGGATTTATGTTTTAAAGAAGAAAAAAATATTTCTTTAGAACATCTTACCTCGGTAGAAAAAGCAATTGCTTTTATAAACTCGTTTCCTAATAAGAATCGTCTTTTTTTTCTAGCTGATTTTGATTTAGTAAATAAAGAATTAAATGCTCTACAAATGCTATGGCAAACACTGATACCTGGACAGACCGTGTTTATGATTAGCAACTACAGTGACCAAGACATACTGGAGTTTGCTTGTAAAGTTGGAGTTCAGGTTCTTCCTAAACAACTTGTATCGAAAATTCCATATACAATAGTAAAAGCAGGAAGGGAAGTTATTACGCTCACTAAGACTGATGTAGTTATTATAGACGACATCAAGTCATTTGCTGATACTTTGGCAAGATATGTCAAGGACAAAGACCGTGTTGTGCAAACATACTACAATCCACATGATTTCTTAAAAGACCTTCCACACTACGCCAAAGACGTCAAAATAATCATGGACAACGGCTTGGGGGCCAACATAACAGGGCTAGAGATTTCTAAGCAACTAAGTGCAGCCGGATACAACAACATCTACCTCCTTACTGGAAGTGATTTTGCTCCAGGAGAGGTACCAGACTATATCACTTTGGTTCCCAAAAAAGATATGAGTGCTTTAGATAAGTTAATTTGAATTTATTGAAACAGGATACTATTTATTGCCTTTTTCGAGCCAAAGGTAAAATTATTTGCGTAGTTCTACATGTCCTAGTGTGGAGATTCGTATATTTTGGGGTAAAAATAGATAGAGTAACATCAGATATAATTCTTAGCGCAACTTGCATGATTTTTTACCCAAAAATGTGTTATAATCCAGCCGAATTTTTAACCACTACATATAGGCTGTCATATGACAGAATCAATTAATAAAGCAGATCCTTTTTTTGACCGCGAAGCGCAAAAATACGTAAAACCAATTCCAAGTCGAGAGTTTATTATTCAATATTTGGAGGAGTTGGGCTCGCCAGTAAAGCGCTCGCAGTTAATCAAAGCCTTTAAGTTGACAAGCAAAGAATCGCAAGAGGCCCTGCGTCGGCGTTTGAATGCGATGTTGCGTGATGGTCAGTTATTAATCAATCGCAAAGGTAATTATGCGTTAGTAAACCAGATGGCGTTGGTGCGTGGCCATGTAGTTTGTCATAAAGAAGGCTATGGCTTTTTGATTCCTGATGATGGTAGTGATGATGTATTTTTAAATCCAAGACAAGTTCGCAGTCTTTTTCCTGGTGATCGTATTTTGGTAAGTGTCACTACCAATCATGAGCGTGGTAAGCGCGAAGGTGCCGTCGTTGAAATTTTGGAGCGTAGTTTTACCCAGATCGTTGGGCGTTATATTGAAGAAAAAGGGGTGGCATTTATTGTTCCTTCAAATAAAAATGTCACTCAGGAAATTATTATTCCTAAAGGTAAAGAAGCCAATGCACAAGAAGGGCAGATTGTGGTTAGTGAAATTATTAGTTATCCAACAGAGCGTACTAGTGCTATGGGTAGAGTTGTTGAGGTTTTGGGTGAGCACATGGCACCGGGTATGGAAATTGAAGTTGCAATTAGGGCTCATGGCTTACCTTTTGCTTGGTCGGATGAGGTGCTAGCGGAGGGTGGTATTGTTGGAACTGTAGTTACCGAGGAGGCAAAAGCTGGGCGCCAAGAGTTGCAGCATTTGCCTTTTGTTACTATTGATGGTGAAGATGCCAGGGATTTTGATGATGCCGTTTATTGCAAACGCCAGGCAAAAGGCGGTTGGATATTATATGTAGCAATTGCTGATGTTAGTCACTATGTGCATTTTGACACGCAGCTTGATCAAGAGGCTTTAAAACGCGGCAATTCAGTTTATTTTCCGCAGCATGTTATTCCGATGTTACCAGAAGTCTTATCAAATGAACTTTGTTCCTTAAAGCCCAAGGTCGAACGTTTGGCTATGATATGTGAAATGCGGATTGCAGAAAATGGCGAAATTGGATGTTACCGGTTTTATGACGCCGTTATTAAATCGCATGCCAGGTTTACTTACACAGAAGTATTTGCACAGCTGGAAAAGAAAACTAAAAAGCCATCAGTATTGTTACCCCAGTTGCAGGAGCTTCAGAGTTTGTATCATGCTTTATTAAAACAACGCAAAGCTCGTGGTGCCCTGGACTTTTCTAGAATTGAAACCAGAATCGTTTTTTCTAAAGATCGTAAAATTGAAAGGATTGAACCAGTCGAGCATAATTATGTGCACGGTATTATTGAAGAGTGCATGTTGGCTGCTAATGTTTGTGCTTCGTTGTTTTTGCTGAAGGGAAAAATTCCAGCGCTCTACCGCGTGCATGAGGGTCCGAGCCTGGAAAAACTGACGGATTTACGCAGTTTTCTCGTGGGTTTAGGTTTAGAGCTTAAAGGTGGTAATAAGCCCAAGACCATTAACTATGCTAGTTTGCTAGAGAAAATTATTGGCCGTCCGGATGAACATTTAGTACAAACTGTTTTATTGCGATCACTGCGCCAAGCAACTTATACGCCAGAAAATGTTGGTCATTTTGGTTTAGCCTATGAGGCTTATGCTCATTTTACTTCGCCTATCAGGCGTTATCCTGATTTAATTAATCATCGAGCTATTCGGTATTTATTGCATGGTGGTAAAGTTAAAAATTATGCTTATACACAAGTCATGATGCAAAATTTTGGCGATCATGCTTCACAAACCGAGCGTCGCGCTGATGATGCAACTCGTGATGTTACTGCTTGGTTAAAATGCGAGTTTATGCGCGATAAAATTGGGAAAACATTTGTCGGTATAATATCTGGTGTAACCAACTTTGGCGTTTTTGTTGAGTTAAAAGATATTTTTGTCGAAGGGCTAGTTCACGTTACTTCACTTAAAAATGACTATTATAATTTTGATGCGCCACACCATCGTCTGGTCGGTAAACGTAGTGGCGTGATTTATCGCCTTGGTGACCCAGTTAAGGCTTTAGTAACAAGAGTTAATCTTGATGACCGGCAAATTGATTTTGAGTTGGTTGGGTAGCAGAGTTTTTTTGGCTATCAGCATTAGTTAATAGTGTGACTTGCTTCGTCCATAGCAGCAGTGTTGAACTCAACACAACTGTGATACACCCGGCTTCTTGAAAAAGAATTGCAATGATTGGGGTCATCAATCCTAATACTCCTAGCGTTAAACCTATCGCGTTATAAATCATTGAAAAGAAGATGTTGAGTTTAATGCGTCTTAGTACTTTTTTAGACATCCAACATAAAATCAATTACACCAGAAAGATGGTCATTTATAAGAGTGACATTTGATGTTTCAATTGCCACGTCAGATCCCGTAATACCCATGGCAATACCAACGTTTGCCAAAGCAAGTGCAGGTGCATCGTTAACACCATCGCCAACCATTCCGACGATATAACCTTCTGCCTGTAACGTTCTAACAATATCCTGCTTTTGTTTTGGAAGCAGATCGGCCTTAAAATCATCGACGCCAATTTCTTTGGCTATTGCTTTGGAAACTTGTGGATAATCACCAGTCAACATCGTGACATGTTTGACGCCCATCATCTTCAATTGTCGAATTGTTTGTGCGATTTCTGGACGAATCTTATCAGTGATGGCGAGAAGTCCGATGATTTTATTGTCGAGCGTCACAAGTACTGACGTGCGCCCTTGACCTGACTGTTGTGCAACTTCAAGCTCTATTGGAGGATCCAACGAGATTCCTGCATTATTTAAGAGAGATGCTTTGCCAACCAAAATTTTTTTTTCATCCCATATTGCTTCAACACCCATTCCGGATGTGCTCATAAAATGCTCTGAATTTGGCGTAATTAGTTTTCGTTCTTTTCCAGCATCGAGAATAGAGCGAGCCAATGGATGTTCTGAGTGTTGTTCAGCTATACATGCGATTTTAAGGACTTCTTCTTCGCTATAATCATTAAATGTGATTATTTGTGTCAACTTAGTCTTACCAAAGGTTAAAGTCCCTGTTTTGTCGATCAATAGATAATTTATCTTATGTCCAATTTCCAGGAAAATTCCGCCTTTTATGAGTACTGCCCTGCGAGCGAGCCATGAAATGCCAGCGGTTACTGCAGTTGGTGTGGCAATAGCAAATGCACAAGGGCATGCGACTAAAAGTACAGCAACAGCGGTTTTTATATCTTTGGACAAAAAATATGCGGTAATTGCCAGAACAATAACTGTTGGTAAAAACCAAGCGGTAAAACGATCCGCAATGTTTTGAATTGGCGCTCGCGTGTTTTGAGCGTCTTGAACTAGGCGCACTATTTTGGCGAGCGTTGTTTCTGCTCCTACTTTCTCGGTGCGAATATCAAGTTGTCCCGATTCATTAAGTGTGCCGCTCCATACGAGATTTCCAGGAAGTTTATCAACTGGCATGTATTCACCAGTTATTGGAGCTTGGTTGACACTGCTTTCGCCAGACACTACAACGCCATCAACAGGAATTCTTGCGCCTGGTTTTACGACCACAATGTCGCCTACCACAAGCTCGGAAACTGGAACAACAAACTCTTCTTTGTTTTTGCGAATAATTGCCGTTTTGGGGGCAAGATCAAGTAAATTGCGTATATTTTTTTTAGTTCTGTCTAGCACATATGATTCAAATGCTCCAGCCACAGCCATAATGAAAACAATTATGGCTGCTGGTCTAAACTCACCGATAACCATGGTGGCGATAAGTGCGACCACAACAAATACATTGACGGTAATCTTGAGTTTAAAAAGATCTTTGAATCCAGAAATAAACCGTTGAAAGCCACCAAATATAGTAGCAACAATGGCAAGAGTTGCATTGATAAAGTAAGGTCCGATTTTCCAATGCTCCAATGAAAAGCTAGCTAGAATTAATAGCACAAGAATAATAGGAACAATGGATAAAATCGCGATGTCTTTATATTTATCTATTTTTAGATTCACCTTGCTTATCCATTTTATTTTGGTTTGGCTTGTTTTTATCTGAAGTTGGTTCGCTACCGCAACTTTCTCCGGAGCCGCAACACCCTCCAGTTTTAGTCATCGATTCCCAAATCGCAGCCAAAATTCCTTTTTTATTTTTTTTGCAATGGTGTTTTTCGTTATGAGTTTCCACGATATTCTCCTTGTTATAAGTAAATGAATTACTCGATCAGAATTTTTCAATTAAGGATGCAATGTTCAAATTCTTTTATTATCCTACGTCCTTGGATTATAACACAGAAATTAAAAGAAAATATTTTAAGATGAATTTGAGTGGAGCGTGTTGCCGCCATATAGTATACTGAAACAGCGGTTTCAAGAATATTTTTTGACGATTAAACAAAGGAGTATCCACCACTGCAACCTAAAAATTATCGCGAAAAAGTTATTTTGGTTCATGTAGATTTTGAAAAATCTGCTGCGCTTACGCAAGATTTAGAAGAGTTTCATGAGTTAGCGACGTCCGCTGGCGCTTCTGTGGTTGCAGTTATTACCTGCAAGCGCGAGGCTCCGGATCCCAAATATTTTATTGGCAGTGGTAAAGCCGAAGAAGTTAGGGAAAGTATCTTAGTTCACAAGCCTGATCTTGTTATTTTTAACAATTTCCTTTCACCCGCCCAAGAACGCAATTTAGAAAAATTTTTACAATGTCGCGTGCTTGATCGTGCTAGCTTAATTTTAGATATTTTTGCGCAGCGAGCGCGGAGCTTTGAAGGTAAATTGCAGGTTGAATTGGCACAACTTGAACATTTGGCTACGCGGTTAGTGCGTGGTTGGACCCATTTAGAAAGACAGCGCGGTGGTATTGGTGTGCGTGGTGGGCCAGGTGAATCACAACTGGAACTTGATCGACGAATTTTGCGGCAAAAAGTTACCAATATTAAACAACGTTTGGCAAAATTGGCCGGACAACGTCTACAAAATCGGCGTGCACGTGCGCGTGCTGCCTTACCAACTATTGCATTGGTTGGTTATACCAATGCGGGCAAATCAACCCTATTTAATTTATTAACATCGGAGAAAGTTTATGTGGCAGATAAATTATTTGCTACCTTGGATCCAACTTTGCGGCGTATTCAGTTGCCAGGTTTCGGTGCAGTAATTATTGCTGATACTGTTGGGTTTATCCGCGATTTGCCGCATGAGCTAATTAAAGCTTTTCATGCGACGCTAGAAGAAACTAGGGAAGCTGATTTGTTATTGCACGTAATCGATGCGAGCGATCCGCGGAAAAATGAAAAAATTGAAGTAGTAAATAAGGTGTTGAAAGAGATTGGGGCTTCTCAAGTGCGTGAGTTACAGGTTTTAAATAAGATCGATTTATTAGATGAGTTTGAACCGCGAGTTGATATAGGTTTAAATGATTATCCAGTACGAGTTTGGATGTCGTCGGTTGATGGCAGGGGAGTTGGGTTGCTAGTAGATGCCATAAAACAAATCACTGTTTCTGAGCTTTCGGAGGTTGAGATTTGTTTGTTGCCACATGCTGGCCAAATTCGAGCTGCGTTATATCAAAGTAACGCTATTTTATCCGAAGCAATAGACGAGTATGGTAATTCTCATTTAAAGCTTCGTATTAGCCATATGGATTTAGAGCGAATTTTTGCGTAATTTTCATTTTTTTTAACCTAATTTTGTGCTAGAATGCAATATCCTAATTAATTTATAACTTTTTGATTTTTATATAAAAAATATGATTCAACCAGCCAAAGAAATAACTCTTGTTAACATTGAAGACGAACTAAAGAAGTCTTATCTTGATTATGCGATGAGCGTTATTGTAAGTAGAGCCCTGCCAGACGTACGTGATGGCCTAAAACCAGTTCATCGTCGTTCTTTATATGCCATGCGTGAGCTTGGTAATGAATATAATAAACCGTATAAAAAATCCGCACGTATCGTTGGTGATGTAATTGGTAAATACCATCCTCATGGTGATAGTGCTGTTTACGATACGATTGTGCGTATGGCGCAACCTTTTTCACTGCGCTATCCGTTGGTTGATGGTCAAGGAAACTTTGGTTCTGTTGATGGCGATTCGCCAGCAGCGATGCGTTATACCGAAATTAGGTTGGCGAAAATAGCTCATTATTTGTTGATCGATCTTGATAAAGAGACTGTAGATTTTGCACCAAATTACGATGGCACAGAGTTTGCGCCTGAAGTTCTACCAACACGCTTGCCCAATCTTTTGATCAACGGTTCTTCTGGTATAGCGGTTGGTATGGCAACTAATATTCCTCCGCACAATTTAGGTGAAGTCATTGATGCCTGTTTTGCTATGATTGATAATCCGGAAATTGAAATACGTGATTTAATTAAAATTATTCCCGGACCAGATTTTCCAACTGCCGGTATTATTAACGGCAGGGCTGGGATAGAGCAAGCTTACCGCACCGGTCGTGGCAAAATTCGTGTGCGCTCCAAGGTTACCATTGAAAGCGATGAAACAGGTCACAAGCAGGCTATTATTATTGATGAACTCCCGTATCAAGTTAATAAAGCCAGTTTGCTGGAACGTATTGCCGAATTAGTCAAAGAGAAAAAAATTGAAGGAATTACCGCAGTTCGTGATGAATCTGATAAAGATGGTATGCGCGTGGTGATTGAACTACGGCGTGGTGAAATTGCCGAAGTTACTTTAAACAACCTATTTTTAAATACGCAAATGCAGGTTACTTTTGGTATTAACGTTGTTGCTCTCGATAATGGGCAACCAAAAACTCTCAATTTAAAGCAGTTGCTTGAGGCCTTTTTAAAACATCGACGTGAGGTAGTTGTGAGACGCTCGGTGTTTGAGCTAAAACAAGCGCGCAAACGAGCGCATGTTTTGGAGGGTTTAAGTATTGCACTTGCCAATATAGACGAAATGATTGCTTTAATTAAAAAATCAAACAGTCCAGTAGTTGCTAAGCAGGAATTATTAGCTCGCATGTGGCAAACTGGTTTTGTCAAAATAATGCTTGAGCAAGTTGGTGCTGAGATTTCGCGGCCAGATGATCTTGAAGAGAACTTTGGGATAACTAAGAATGGTGATTATCGTTTATCAGATGTTCAGGCTCAGGCAATTTTAGATTTGCGATTGCACCGTTTAACCGGACTTGAACAAGATAAAATATTTAATGAGTACAAGGAATTGCTTGGCAATATTAAACAATTGCTTGACATTTTAGCCTCGCCCAATTTATTACTTGAAGTTATTCGCAAAGAACTTTTAGAAATGAAGGAATTGTTTGCTGACAAACGTCGTACTGAGATTATCGATACTCAAGAAGATTTAACTCATGAAGATTTGATTACACCTGAGGATGTAGTGGTTACGCTTTCGCACGAAGGGTATGCCAAAATTCAGGCAGTTGCTGATTATCAAGCACAGCGTCGTGGTGGCAGAGGAAAAACAGCGACCAAAGTTAAAGAAGAGGATTTTGTTGAACGCTTATTTATTGCTAATACGCACGACACTATTTTATGTTTTTCGAATAAGGGTAAGGTCTATTGGCTTAAAGTTTACTTATTACCACGGGGCAATAGAATTTCCCGTGGTAAACCCTTGGTGAATTTATTTCCGCTGGAAAAAGACGAACGTATTAATACTATTTTGCCAATTCGAGAATATTTAGCCAACCATTATCTTTTTATGGTTACAGCTAAAGGCATTGTTAAAAAAGTAACGCTTGGGCAATTTTCTAATCCGCGTTCAAATGGGATTATTGCAGTTGATTTACAGCCGGATGATAATTTAGTTAACGTAGCTCTAACGGATGGTAAACAGGAGATCATGCTCTTTAGTGATGCCGGTAAGGCCGTTAGATTTTCTGAAGACCATGTCCGGCCGATGGGTCGTAGCGCACGAGGTGTTCGTGGCATGCGTCTGAAGGCAGGTCAGAAGGTTATTTCCCTCATTATTGCTAATCCTAATGGGGCAATTTTAACTGCTACTGAAAATGGCTATGGTAAACGCACCGCCATTTCTGATTTTTCGGTTGTCAATCGAGGTGCTCAAGGCGTTATTGCTATTCAGGTTAGTGAGCGTAATGGTAAAGCGGTTGGTGCTATCCAAGTCGATGCCGGTGATGAAATTATGTTGATTAGTAATCAGGGAACGCTTGTTCGAACGCGTGTTGATGAGATTTCAATTATTGGCAGAAATACCCAAGGAGTACGTTTGATTAATCTTGGCGATGGTGAAGGCCTTGTTGGCGTACAGAAGGTAGAAGAAAAAGAAGAAGATTAGCAAATATTAATTTGATGGTTAATTAATCAGCAAAACCACCGATACATCAATGATAACCAATGTCCCAATCATCACTATCGATGGTCCAAGTAGTTCCGGTAAAGGCACCATTAGCAAACTCGTGGCCGAAAAATTAGGTTGGCATTTTTTAGATAGTGGTGCTGTTTATCGCACGTTTGCCTTGGTGATTATAAAGAATAATATTCAGCTGAATGATATACCTGCTTTAGTGGTCGCAGCTTCGGCATTAAACGCTGAATTTATCGATCAACCTGGTTCACCGCAAAAAATAATTCTTGAAACAGAGGACGTAACAAATGCGATTCGTCACGAAGAATGCGGTGTTATGGCTTCAAAAACAGCGGCAATTGCCGAGGTTCGTGCTGCTCTTACCCCTTTTTTACGTAGTTTTTGTAGATTACCGGGTTTGGTTGCAGATGGTCGTGATATGGGAACAGTGGTATTTCCCAATGCGCGATTCAAAATATTTTTAACTGCAAGTGCTGAAGAAAGAGCAAGAAGACGTTTTTTGCAGTTGCAAGGTAGCGGTATAAATGCTACCCTCGACGCGGTTTTACAGGGTTTAATGGAGCGTGATATTCGCGATGAAAGTCGCGTTGTTGCTCCTTTAAAACCGGATTCTGCTGCAGTGATAATTGATACTACCAAGTTAAGTGTTGATGAAGTGCTGCAGTTAATTTTGGCGCATGCAAAAACAAGGTTTTAGGGCATGCATTTAATAATTTAACCCGTGTTACTTGGAACACAATAATTTTTAATGAGAGTTAATATGATAGAAAATTTTGCGGAACTATTTGCTGAAAGTGTACAAAATATAGATTTTCAAAGTGGGGCTATTAGAAAAGCTGATGTTGTTGATATCACCCCAGATTTTGTGGTCGTATATGCTGCAGGATCGAAATCAGAAGCATATATATCGATTAGCGAATTCCGCAACCAAAATAACGAATTAGAGGTTGCTGTTGGCGATATTGTTGATGTGGTTTTGGAGGCCTTTGAAAATGGTACTGGCAAAACTACTTTTTCACGTGAAAAAGCTAAGCGTATTGAGTCATGGCAGGCATTAGAAAATGCTTTTACCAATGGGGAAACGGTAAAGGGAATTGTTACCGAGCGTGTTCGTGGCGGCTTTACCGTGGAAATTAATAAGATTCGTTCTTTTTTACCTGGTTCATTAGTAGATATTAAGCCAGTGCGTGATACTTCATATATTGAAGGTAAAGAACTTGATTTTAAGATTATTAAGGTTGATAAAAAAGAAAATAACATTGTGGTATCTCGTCGTGCAGCACTAATGGCCGAAAGTACGCCAGAACGTGATGCATTGTTGAGTAGCTTAGAAGAAGGCTCGATTATTACCGGGGTAGTTAAAAACCTTACAGATTATGGTGCTTTTATTGATCTTGGTGGTGTTGATGGTTTACTACACATTACTGATATGTCGTGGAAACGTATTCGCCATCCAAATGAAGTATTAAAACTTGGTGATGAAATTAAGGTTAAAGTTTTAAAGTATGATCGTGATAAAAATCGTGTTTCGTTAGGCTTGAAACAATTGGCAGATGATCCATGGCGTGATATTAATCGCCGTTATCCAGTCGGTACAAGATTATTTGGTCGTATTACTAACATTACCGATTATGGTTGTTTTGTTGAAATTGAGCCTGGTATTGAAGGTTTAGTCCATATGTCTGAAATTGACTGGACTAACAAAAATATTCATCCAGCCAAAGTTGTAGCTCAAGGCCAAGAAGTTGAAGTTAAAGTTCTTGAAATTGACGGAGATCGTCGCCGCATTTCCTTGGGTATGAAGCAATGCAAACTAAATCCATGGAAAGAATATGCCAACGTACACAATAAAGATGAAAAAGTAAGTGGTAAGATTAAATCAATTACCGACTTTGGAATTTTTGTTGGACTTGAGGGCGATATTGATGGTTTAGTACATCTTTCCGATATTTCTTGGACTGAACCAGGTGAGAAAGCCATTCGTAATTACAAAAAAGGACAAGATATTGAAGCGGTTATTTTGGCCATTGATGCTGAGCGTGAGCGAATTTCACTTGGTATTAAACAGTTAGAAAGTGATGTCTATACTGATTATTTGGATCAGCATCCAAAGGGAAGTGTGGTTAGTGGCGTAGTTACTGAAGTTAATGCCAAATCTGCAACAATTGATTTAGGTAATGGTATTTCTGGTAAAGTTAAAGCGGCTGATGTTAGTCGCGAGAAAGTTAAAGATGCTTCTGAATTATTAAAAGAAGGTGATAGTATCGAGGCTAGGGTACTTGGTGTTGATAAAAAGAGTCGCGCGGTTAATTTATCCATCAAAGAAATGCAACCAGAACTTGGTAATTCTGATGCACCCGCCAATACACAATTGGGTGATTTACTTAAAGAGCAAATTCAACATAATGTTGATAAGTGACATGAATGATCTCGTCATTGTGAGGAGTATTAGGCTCGCAATGACGGCTCCTTGCAGTGATTATGAGCGGGGTTAATTTATGCGCATACTTTCATATCTAGTCCTATTGGTCATAATGTTAGCTGGTTTAACATTTGCTTCTTTAAATGCCGCACCTGTTGTTTTCAATTATTACTTGGGTTCAAAAACAATCACGCTTTCCTTATTGTTGGTTTTTGCCTTTGGCGGGGGAATTTTTCTTGGCTTATTGGTATCTACATTCTCTTGGATAAGGATAAAACGAGATAATTTTCGGTTAAAATCGCGTCTAAAGCTTGTTGAAAAAGAAGTTAAAAACTTGCGCTCAATTCCCATCAAGGGAGAATAAGCTCCCTAATAATTATTTATGTTCCAGCTATTGCTACTACTTCTTCCTGTTGCTGCTGTTTCTGGATGGTATGCTGGTTATCGTCACAAAAAAACCATTGAAATTGATCCCCCTGTAGTTCAGCATGATTATTTTCTTGGCTTAAATTATTTGATTAACGAACAGCCTGATAAAGCTGTTGATGTTTTTATTAAAATGCTTGAAGTAAATACTGATACCGTTGAAACACATTTGGCTTTGGGCAGCTTATTTAGGCGTCGTGGTGAAGTAGATCGTGCTATTCGCATTCACCAAAATCTCATAGCTCGTCCACAGTTGGATCGAAAGCAGCGTATGCAAGCATTGTTTGAGTTAGCGCAGGATTATCTGCGTGCAGGAGTATTAGATCGTGCTGAACGCTTATTTTTGGAATTGATTGAACTTGAAGGAGATGTTGTTAGCAGCTTAAATAACTTGATTAATATATATCAACAACAAAAAGATTGGCAACAAGCAATTGTTACAGCAAAAAAATTGGCAAGTTTAAGTAATATAAATGTAAATAATGCGGTTGCTCATTACTACTGTGAGCTTGCAGAGCAGTCGCGCCATGATCATCGAAACCAGCAGGCACATGAATATTTAAAAGAGGCCCTGTCTTACGATAAACATTGCGCGCGCGGCAGTATTATTTCAGGAAAACTTTTTATTGAGTCCGGTGAATATAAACCAGCCATTCATGCTTTTCGCCATGTATATGAGCAGGATGCAGAATATATGTCCGAAGTTATTGTGCTTTTGGCTGATTGTTATAAAAAAACAAATTGTGAAGAAGAGTTTGTTGATTATTTATCAAAATATATAGCCGAAAATCCACGAATTTGTTTTGTGCTTGCCATGACAGATTATATTTGCGATAAGCAAGGAGAGATGGCTGCGATTGAATATCTTTCAAATCAAAGTCACCGCTTACTTTCGATACGCGGTTTAAGGCGTATGCTGGGTTTATATATAAATAGTGCTGATCCTGATACGAAAGATAAGTTGTTATTACTCAAAGAGTTTATCGATAAACTTTCCGAACACAAGCCCATTTACCGTTGTATCCATTGTGGATTCGCTGGTAAACAACTATATTGGCAATGTCCTAGTTGCAAGCGCTGGAATTCAGTAAAGCCGATTCATGGTTTGGAGGGGGATTAATCAAACCCAAATAGCCACTACAGCCATTAGTGTTATACCTAATATTAGTGCTAATATTTCAATAGGGTTTTCGAATGATTTTGTTTTTTCAACCATATGTTCAGTGCCTAGATACAAAAAAGTTCCTGCTGTGATTGCGTTTACAGTAGCACTTAGAGTACTTCCTGCACTGGTTTGGAGTGCATACATAATGAGAGAAGCTACAAAAATACCCAGAGGAGTTATAAAAGAAAATATAGTTATAATTTTTTGAATGTTTTTCGTGGATAGATTGTAGTGGTGTAGATTTACAGCTAACGCAAAACTTTCAGAACCCTTGTGTGCTACGACAGCAAAAAATATCATCGATGTTTCTGTTAGGCCGAAGCTGGTTCCAATTGCAGCTCCTTCTACTAGTGAGTGTATAGACAATAATAATATCAAAAGAAAAGGTGCAATGGTTTTGCTGTCAGAGAAATGATGCTTGCCATATGTAAGAACGGTGCGTTCCATGATCAATAATAAAATAAAGGTTGTAACGCAAATTAATTGTGCAGTTGGGTAAGAATGATTGGTTAAAACTTGATGAAATCCCTTATCGGCATCTGGGAGTAAATGTAATAATGCAGCACTTAAGAATATCCCGCTAGCAAAAGCATCGCCTAAGTATAGAAGGTGGATTTTGTTTTTTGCTACTTTTAGAGGCAGTAATCCTGCAGTTAAGGTAAGTAAAAAAATACCAGTAGCGGCAATGGTTTTAAATATAATTAAATACATATTTTTAAATTTTCCAGATTCAGTATGCTAGCAGCATTGTTATAAATTAGCATATTTGCTACAATTGCGTCCAATATAAATTATCTATACAGTCAGTGGATATATAAATGAACCTAGATTTTTTAGATTTCGAACAACCGATTGCCGAGTTGCTTGCCAAAATTGAAGAGCTGCGTTACGTCAGTAGCGATAATAGCTTCAATATTAGTGAAGAAATTAAGCGCCTTGAAGAAAAATCTCGTGATTTAACTAAATCAATTTTTTCATCATTGACGGCGATGCAAATCGTAAAATTAGCACGGCATCCACAACGTCCACACTCCCTCGACTATATAAAACTTATTTTTAATGATTTTGATGAATTGTTTGGGGATCGTCATTTTGCTAAGGGGTCAGCTATTGTTGGTGGTATTGCCCGTATGCAAAATCAGCCAGTTATGATTATTGCACAACAAAAAGGACGTACCACCAAAGAAAATCTTGAACGTAATTTTTCTATGTCTCATCCGGAAGAATATCGCAAGGCGTTACGTTTGATGGAACTTGCAGAAAAATTTCAGTTGCCAATTCTTACTTTTATCGATACTCCAGGTGCTTATCCTGGAATCGATGCTGAGGAGCGCAACCAAAGTGAAGCTATTGCGCGTAACTTATTTGTTATGTCCAAATTGCGCACGAAAATTATTTGCACTGTGATCGGTGAGGGTGGATCAGGCGGTGCTTTAGCTCTTGGTGTTGGAGATCGGATATTGATGTTGCAATATAGTATTTATGCAACTATTTCCCCAGAAGGATGTGCATCAATTTTATGGCGTAGTCAGGATAAAGTAGCAGAGGCAGCTGAAGCCATGAATTTGACTGCGAATAAGCTTTATAAATTAAAATTAATTGATCAAATTATTCCAGAGCCTCTTGGTGGTGCACATCGTGATTATGATATGATGGCCGAGCGTCTCAAGCTAGCATTAGTTGATAATTTGCAGCAGCTGGGAAAATCATCTCCAGATCAATTAGTAGCTACGCGCTATGAAAAGCTAATGAGTTTTGGTAGGTGAAAGCAGATATTAAAAATTCCCCGCGGCTTGCCGCGGGAACAAAGCGATGGGGGATTCCCAAGGGGGAGAAGCGCGAGCTCTTCTCCTTGGGCGAGCGCGGGGATTTATTCCCCGTGCGAAGTCAAACAATTAAAAAAATATTTATTGCTTACAGTGGCGGTCTAGATTCGCATGTATTGTTACACTTGCTGGTGCAGCTACGCAGGGCTCAACCCAAGTTGCAATTAACAGCTATTCATATTAATCACAATTTAAGTTTAAACGCAAAACAGTGGACTAAACATTGTAAAAAAATCTGTAAAGAATTATGTGTTGAGTGCATTGTTAAAAACGTCAATGCAAAAATAAAAATCAAAGACCATAGCCCCGAAGAAATTGCCCGCAAATTACGCTACGAAGCTTTTGTTGAAAACCTGCCAAAGAATGCTGTTTTAGTAACTGCGCATCAAGCAAATGATCAAGCTGAAACTTTGCTATTGCAGCTATTTCGTGGTGCTGGGCCAAAGGGTTTGGCTGCAATGCCTATAAAAGTAAAATTCGGTAAAGGTTGGCTCATGCGGCCTCTGCTTAGTTTTTCACGGGAAGAATTATTGCAATATGCTAAAGAATATAAATTAAAATGGATTGAGGATGAAAGTAATGCCGACATAAAATTTCGTCGTAATTTAATTCGGCATAAATTAATGCCAATAATTAGAAAAAATTGGCCAGGAATTACTACTACTTTAAATAGAGTGGCAAGTCTATGTGCTGCAGCAAATGAGCTGCTTGAAAATTTAGCTGCAGAGGATTTGGTGAAAGTTATCGGTGAAGCTAGAGCCACCATAAATATCGAGGCGTTAAAAAAACTTCCACCTGCTAGGCAGGGTAATGTGCTACGTTTTTGGCTGCATACTTTGCATTTACCTACTCCAAGTGAAGCAAAATTAAATGAAGTTATACGTACCATGGTAAATTCGCGTAGTGATGCAAGCCCGGTAGTTGGGTGGCAGGGAACAGAAATACGACGTTTTCAAAATTATTTGTATGCAATGTCGCCATTATTGTTGCATGACAAAAAACAAGTTTTGCGGTTTGATTTAAAACGACCATTAAAATTGCCAGGTAATTTGGGAGTGTTGCGTGCAAAAGTAAGCAAGAAATTTTTGGCTGATTTTAAAGGCAAAAGATTTACAGTGCAGTTTCGCCAAGGTGGTGAGAAGTTAAAGTTATCTAAACGCCAAGGTACACACGAGCTTAAAAAATTAATGCAAGAATGGCAAATTCCACCTTGGTTACGCGATCGTATTCCGTTGGTTTATTGTGGCAGTGAAATTATTGCTGTTATTGGTTGCTATTGTACTGGTGATGCGCAGTTTCAATTATTCTAAGCTATTATATTTATCAACATTCAGTGTATTATTCATTTTATCGACAATTACCGTTACTGCACAGTCGCCAGTAACATTAATCATGGTTCTGAACATGTCTATGAAACGATCAATGCCTAAAATCAAAGGTATTCCTTCGATGGGTAAGCCTAAAGATGATAACACCATACTAAGCATTATAACTCCGCCGCCTGGATAGCCAGCTGCTCCGACTGATCCGATAGTTGATGTAACAATGAGTATTAAATATTGGCTCCCTGTTAGGTGTATCCCAGCTACTTGGGCAAAAAATATAGCACAAGCGGCAATATATATTGCAGAGCCAGTCATGTTTATAGAGGCACCGAGCGGTAATATAAACCCAGCCACATTTTTTGATACGCCTACTTTTTCTTGTAGGTCGTGAATTGCAGTTGTGATTGTCGCTTTACTGCTTGATGTTGCTAATGCTAGTGTTTGAATGTTAAATGTTTTTTTGTAAAATTGAACTGGTTTAAGTTTGGCTAGCAACAGCATTATTCCGAATATTACATATTGCAAGGCAAACGCTGCCATAATAACAAAAATAAGTTTTCCCAAACTCAGCACCAAAGAAAATCCGTATTCACCAACGATCCACGCCATGATGGCAAATACGCCATACGGTGTTGTTTTAATGACTAGCTCTACCATTTTAAAAATTACATTGGTAGTTGATACAATTACTTTTCTAACATCGCTTGCTTTTTCGCCAACCAAGATTAAAGCTAGTCCCAAGAAAAAAGCAAAAACAACAACTTGTAAGGTATTGCCACTAGCCATAGCATGAATGGGGTTGGTTGGTACTATGTTGGTGATAATATCGCTTAGTTTCTGCTGCGCAGTGACAACATTGCCTATATCCTGGCCATGGTTGTTTATTAGACTGACACCTGTTCCAGGTTCAAAAAATAAGGTAAATATAATTCCCAAGGTTACCGCTAATATGGTTGCGCTAGCGTAAATTATCGATGCTTTTATTCCTATGCGGCCAAGGGCGTGGATATCGCTAATATTGGTCATGCCGAACAATATAGCGAAAAATACGGTTGGAACAACAATCATTTTCACCATGTTGGTATAGATGATTGCAATAGGTTTAAACACTAGAAAGTGATCTCGGAATAGATAGCCGCACAATACCCCGAGCAACATACCAATGAGAACTTTTTGCCATAAATTTAATTTCATGGTTATTTATAACATAAAATTATCCCAAGAGCTAACTACTGATTTTTAGTAACCAACTGACAAAACAAAACAATTCAATAGCCATTTTTTCAATTTCATCCTATAATTCATCTTCTAAAAATCAATTGGTTAGAGTAAGTTATGAATTTCGGAATAGATGCCATTAGTTTTTATACCTCAAATTACTATATCGATCTTAAGACCTTAGCTAGCGCGCGCAGCATTGACTACCTTAAGTTTTACGATGATCTTGGACAAAAGAAAATGGCAGTTGTACCGCCAAATGAAGATGTGGTGACACTGGCAGCTAATGCAATAGAACCTCTTTTAAAAAACGAAGATGTTGCCAATATTGAGATGGTTTTGTTTGCAACTGAAACTGGAGTTGACCTTTCAAAATCAGCAGCAACTTACATTCACAAATTATTTAATTTGCCAAAGCGTTGTCGGGTAGTTGAATTAAAGCAGGCTTGTTATAGTGCGACGTTTGGTTTGCAAATGGGGCTTGCTTGGCTACGGCAAAACCCAGGTAAAAAAGTTTTATTGATTGCTGCTGATATTGCGCGATATGAGTTTAACACTGCTGCAGAATCATCACAGGGCTCGGGGGCAGCAGCAATGCTATTGAGCGCGAATTCACGCCTGCTTGAGATTGAACCTGTGGCTGGATTTTGTACTAGAGAAACAATGGATTTTTGGCGGCCGAATTATTCGGATGTTGCGTTAGTCGATGGGCGTTTATCTTGTGACACTTATATACGTTTTGCCGAAGAAACCTGGCAACAATATGCAGCGCTAACTGGGCGTAAATTTACCGATCATGATCGCTTTTGTTATCACTCTCCAGTTGCAAAATTAGTGGAAAGGACACATAAAAAATTGGCAAGAGTGAATGGCATAAAAAACATAAGCGAAGAAGAAGTGGATTATCAAGTTGGTCAATCATTAATTTATAGTCGCGAAATTGGTAATTGTTACACAGCATCATTATATTTGGGTATTCTTTCTTTGCTTGAAAATGTAACAACTGATCTTTCAGGAAAGCTTATTGGTTTATATAGTTATGGCTCTGGTAGCAGCGGTGAGTTTTTTGCCGCACGTGTGGTAAATAATTATCAAACCAGATTGCTGCGCGATCACCACCGGGCAATGTTAGCAGCGCGTTTGGAACTTACTTTTGCTGAATATGAGGAATTTTATAGCTTTAAATTACCAGTTGATGGTAGTTGTCTAAAATTGTTTGCCTGGCAGACCGGAAAATTTCGCCTGCAAGCGCTAGAACAACATCAGCGTGTTTATGAGCAAGTAGAATGAGCGCAAAATCACACAACATAGTAATTACTGCTCGTGCTCCTGGGAAAATAATTTTATCGGGTGAGCATGCAGTGGTTTATGGTAAACCAGCATTAGCGGTTGCGGTAAATCGGTTTGTTGAAACTACTATTTCACAGCACTTGGATCATAAAATTAAGTTTGAGTTTATGCACGATAAGTTAAGTCATGCATTAACACTGCAAGAATTGCAAGTTTTGCAAACAAAAATAGACAAGCGTTATCAGGATTTTATTGCGGGTAAATGTAACATCAAAAATGTTATTCATAATCCGCTGGAATTAATCCAATATGCTTTTATCTACCTGGTGGAAAATTTATCCTTAACCATAAAAGATGGCCTTAAAATACAGGTGCAATCAACTTTGCCGATTGGGTGTGGTATGGGTGCTTCAGCGGCTGTGATCTTAAGCTTAATGCATGCATTAGTCAATTACTTTGGTTGCTCGCTGGTAGTGGATAAA
Organism: Gammaproteobacteria bacterium; assembly: GCA_964213355.1. Lineage (GTDB taxonomy): Bacteria > Pseudomonadota > Gammaproteobacteria > UBA9339 > UBA9339 > JBAXAM01. Next base: position 32,399 of record CAXOVY010000002.1, on the reverse strand, counting down.
TATCTGCATTTTGGGCGCGAGATAGAAAATTTGCAGCATGGCAGATCGAGTGGTTTAGATTTATTTTTATCCTTGCATGGTGGCTGTTATTTTTTTGTTGATGGTAATATGAGTCAGCGTAATTTGCCGAATATTCCTTTGGTTTTAGTAAATACGGGAAAACCACAAACTTCTACCGGTGAGTGTGTAGCGGCTATTGCTAAGTATTTTCAAGATAGTGAAATTACTGATGATTTTACTGAGGTAACAACGGTTATGGATTTAGCATTGCAGCAGGGTAATTTGCCTGCAATACAAGAATGTATACGGGAAAATCACCAGCTCTTAAAATATATAGGTGTGGTTCCGGGTAGAGTAGCCAAATTTATTGCAGATGTGGAAGAGTTAGGCAGTGCCGCTAAAATTAGTGGCGCGGGTGCTGTAAGTGGTACTAATGCTGGCGTAGTTTTGGTAGTAGGGGAGGCTGCGGTTGTAGATATTGCCAAGGAGTATGGTTATGAAATTTTACCAGTGCAAGGGGAGCTGAGTGGACTTAAGATCTTATAAAGTTTCAGCTCCTGGTAGTTTGATGCTTTTTGGTGAGCATGCCGTTTTGCATGGTAGGCAAGCAGTGGTAACCGCAGTTAATAATTATATTCAGGTTGAGCTAGTGCCTAGTTTTGATCGTAGTATCCGCATTGTTTCCGCCGAATTTGGTGAACACGTGGTTGCGCTTGATGAGTTTGCCGTTACTAGTCCATATGATTATGTGCTTACTGCTATCAAACAATATTTAACCAAAATTGACTGTGGTTTTCTGCTGCATATAAGATCTGAATTTCCTCCTAATATTGGTTTTGGTTCTTCTGCTGCAGTTACGGTCGCAACTATTGGTGCCTTAGCTATATGGTTAGAAGGCAAAGCACCAGATTTAATGTGGTTATATAAACAAGCGGTTAAAGTGATTCGCTCGGTGCATAGTATTGCCTCCGGAGCTGATGTTGCAGCAAGTGTGTTTGGTGGATTAATTGTATACCAAATGCAGCCGCTAAAAATCCAAAAGCTTAATAATGCTCATTTACCTTTGATAGCAGTTTATTCTGGTTGGAAAACTCCTACGTTTAAAGTTATTGCTGCAGTTGAAAAAAAACGCGCGCAATTTCCAGCTATTTTTGCCGATTTATATAATGCAATGGGGAAGTGTGCCAAAAATGCAGCTCTGGCTATCAAAAAAAATGATTTGGCGAGGTTAGGTGAGCTCATGAATATTCATCAAGGATTACAAGATGCGATTGGTGTAAATAATAATATTTTAGCTGAGTTAATTTTGGATTTACGTGCCAAGCAAAATATTTATGGTGCCAAAATTTCTGGGGCAGGTATGGGGGATTGTGCGATAGGTTTGGGTGAAATAATGGCAGATACATTTCCAAGAAATAATGCACAACAAAAACTTGGAATAAAACAGATTAGGGTTGCGGTTAGTGCTACGGGTTTTAATTATGAGGCTTGTTGAATATTACAAAAAAAGAAATTTCAAAAAAACCTCAGAGCCGAGTGGTGAAACTTCCGCTCATGCTCTGCAGAATGTTTTTGTGGTGCAAAAACATCAGTCTAGTCATTTGCATTATGATTTTCGGTTGGCAGTTGATGGCGTGCTTAAAAGCTGGGCAATTCCTAAAGGCCCAAGCCTCAGTCCTAAAGATAAACGATTGGCGGTGATGACTGAAGATCATCCTTTAGAATATGCGAATTTCGAAGGTGTAATTCCTGAAGGTGAATATGGTGCGGGAACTGTAGAAATTTGGGATAAAGGAACATGGGAGCCGATCAATGATGTACAAGCTGGATTACAACAAAGAAAACTAGAATTTATATTGCATGGCAAAAAATTGATTGGTACTTGGGTATTGGTTGGTTTTAAAAATGACCCGAAGAATTGGTTGTTGATTAAAAAAAGGTGATATGGAAAAAATCGACATAGTAAAACACATATTGCGTAATACCAATCATGGTCAATTTGTTAATAGTGCCGGTGGCTGCGCGTGGGCGCCCAGCAATGTTGCACTTTGTAAATACTGGGGCAAGCGCGATATTGAATTAAACTTGCCAGTTACTTCGAGTTTGTCAATTTCACTTGGCAATAAAGGTGCTTTCACTAAAGTTAAGCAAGAAGGTGAAGTTGATAATTATATTGTTAATGGTATACCTATTAGTTTAACGAGTAAGTTTGCCAAGCGTCTGCAAAGTTTTTTAAATTTATTTCGTCCTCATGGTACACATTACTCAGTTAGTGTTGACACTAATGTGCCGATTGCTGCGGGTTTTGCTTCGTCAGCTTGCGGTTTTGCTGCTCTAGTCCAGGCGTTGAATCAGCTCTACGATTGGCAGCTGCATAAAAAAGATCTTTCGATTTTGGCACGTTTAGGTAGTGGTAGCGCTTGTCGTTCGTTATTTACAGGATTTGTCGAGTGGCAACAAGGTGATGCCTATGATGGTATGGACAGTTATGGTGTTAAATTAGAGTATATTTGGCCCAAGCTACATATTGGTGCCTTGACCATTTCAACACGAGAAAAACCAATTTCATCAACTGTTGCGATGGAGCATACGGTAAATACGTCACCGTTTTATAGTGCTTGGCCCGAGCAAGTGGCGCAGGATTTAGATGCTATCAAACTAGCTTTAGCGCGTAAGGACTTTGTCTTGCTTGGCCAAACTGCTGAAAATAACGCCATCGCAATGCATTCTTTGATGCAATCAGCTGAGCCACCAGTTATTTATGCTTTGCCACAAACCGTTGAGGCAATGGCAAAGGTTCGAGAGCTTAGATCAGAAAACATCCCGATATTTTTTACGCAAGATGCTGGGCCTAATTTGCAATTATTGTTTTTAGCGGAACATGAATCAATAGTTTTGCGTGTTTTTCCCGAGCTGGATGTCGTGTTGCCGTTTGCTGTGAGTCGCACTGAGCAAGTTGTTTTAGTTAATGAAAAAGGTATTGAAGTTGGCGCCAGTGAAAAGCTAGCTGCGCATATTCAGGGCCAATTACATCGAGCTTTTTCTGTTTTCATTTTGCGTAAGTTAGAAGGTAGGATAGAAGTATTACTCCAACAACGAAGTTCAATTAAATATCACAGCGCTAATCTTTGGTCGAATACTTGTTGTGGTCACCCGCGGCCTGGAGAAAATATAATCGAAGCTGCGGAAAGACGTTTGTGTGAGGAAATGGGGTTTAGTGCTGAGTTACAAGAAATAGGCCAATTTCATTATACAGCAAAGCTTCCCAATGTTGGTTTAATTGAAAATGAACTTGATCATGTGTTAATTGGTTTTTATGAGTGTAATGAATTTCAAGTAAATTTAGATGAAGTGCAAAATTGTTGCTGGGTAGATATTTTTATGCTGCGCGTCGATCTACAAGAAAACCCGCAAAAATATACTGTTTGGTTGCCTGAAGCTTTAGATTTGTTGCTACAGTGTTTATGAAGTGGTTATAGAAAAACAGCCTCTGAATAGAGGCTGTTTTTTAGCTGCTAAAGATCAATTAGCTGCAACTTTTTTTGGTGGTGGGTTTGTTAAATATTTGCTAACCTTTGGTACTTCCACGAATCCAAGGAAGCCTGCTACAAGCATACCTAGGGGTATAACAGCGCTGCAGACTGGGGGCGGTAAGCCTATAATAGTGCAGGCTACGGGCGGTAAGCCTAGTAAAACCAGTGCAAATGTGGTATCTAAATCTTGTCCAAATTCTTTAGATAATAAAACCCCTCCTGAAATGGCATCAATTTCTTTTTTATTTAAAACAACGATTTTGTTGATCATAATTGTCTCCAGTAAAATAATTAATTAGCAATATAATTTTATAGGTTCTACTGAGTTTTCAGTGTTTTCAGTTTTTTTAAGCCCTTTAGGAAAAGAGATCCAACTACGAAGGTAAAAATAGCTATGCTAGTACCCTGAAAGATTCTCCATGCTACTCCGCCTGGAGATAGATCAACATATTTTTCTCTATCTATCTCCGCCACTGGTGATGTAACAGTGCTGTCTTTGTCATCTTCAATACCACCGAAAACTGCACTAATTTGGTTTTGATTTAATTCAACGATTGTGTTTATCATTTTTTCTCCTATTGAAAGTAGTTGATATGACACCATTTAATTGATTTATCGCAAACAAACAAACAAAAAGATTAGATAAATCACTCAGAGACTAGTTTATTTTGCAAAAAAATGCCAACATATTCTTTTTATAGCTTACTATAATATTTTATAGGAACATATTCTCATGAAATTCGTAGACGAAGTTAAAATTAAAGTTGAAGCTGGTGCAGGTGGCAATGGCTGCATGAGTTTTCGTCGAGAAAAATTTGCTCCTTTTGGTGGTCCGAATGGTGGTGATGGCGGCAATGGGGGTAGTATTTTTTTTGTTACTGATCGCAATCTAAATACTTTAGTTGATTTTCGTTTCAAAAAGCTCTTTGAGGCTCAGCGCGGTCAGGATGGTATGGGAACTCAATGTACGGGTAGAAACGGAGATGATTTAATTATTCGAGTACCGGTTGGAACCTTAATTTATGATGCTAGCACTGACGAGTTAATAGCCGATCTGACAAAGGATGAGCAAAAAATTTGTATAGCGAAAGGTGGTTTTCATGGTTTTGGCAATTTGCATTTCAAAACCAGTACCAATCGCGCACCACGTAAGACGACTGAGGGTAAGCCTGGTGAAGAGCATGAGTTAAGGCTTGAACTAAAATTATTAGCAGATGTTGGTTTGCTTGGATTACCCAATGCAGGCAAGTCTACTTTTATTCGATCTATTTCTGCTGCACGTCCCAAGGTTGCTGATTATCCATTTACAACTTTATACCCTAATCTTGGGGTAGTACGTGTTGATGCAGAACGCAGTTTCGTAGTTGCAGATATACCTGGTTTGGTTGAAGGGGCTGCTGAGGGTGCTGGGCTTGGAATTCAATTTCTAAAGCATTTGGCTCGTACCAGTATATTGCTACATTTGATCGATATAGCACCAGCTGGTGGTGGTGATCCAGTTGTAGCGGTAAAGACCATTGCTAGGGAGATAAAAAAATTTAGTCCAGAACTTGCTAAAAAAGATCGATGGTTGGTATTAAACAAAATCGATTTGCTATCCAAAGAAGAACTCAAAGAAAAAGCAGACGATATTGTTAAGCGTCTCAAGTGGAAAGGTAAGGTTTTTCAAATTTCTGCCATAAAAAAAATCGGGACCCAAGAATTGTGTTATAAGCTGATGGACCGTATAATTCACCGTAAGGCAAAAGATCATGCTCAAAGTTCAGTTTAAAATATTAAATAAAAATATTGGCAGTGTTTATCCATTGCCGCAATATGCGACTGCTGGTTCGGCTGGTCTGGATTTACGTGCTTGTTTAGATCAAGATTTAACGTTAAAGCCGGGAGGTACTGAATTAATTCCGTCGGGAATTGCCATTCATATTGCTGATCCAGGTTTTGCTGCAATGATTTTACCTAGGTCTGGTCTTGGGCATAAACATGGAATTGTGCTTGGTAATCTAGTTGGTTTGCTCGATTCTGACTATCAGGGACAAATTATGGTTTCATGCTGGAATAGGGGAACCGAAGCCTTTACTATTGCGCCAGGTGAGCGTATTGCGCAATTAATAATTGTTCCAGTTTTACACGCTAACTTTGAAGTGGTTACTGATTTCACTACGTCTAAACGTGGTGAGGGCGGTTTTGGACATACTGGGAGAAATTGATTATGGCAAATTATAAAATTGTTAACTCAATACCGAAAGAAATTTTTCGTGCTTATGATATTAGGGGTATTGTCAATGAGGGTTTTACCCCTGATAATATTTATACTATTGGTTTGGCAATTGGCAGCGAAACTATCGAGCGTGGTAAAAATATAATTGCCATTGGTCGCGATGGTAGATTATCTGGGCCAGAGTTGCTTCAAGCAATGGAGGCCGGAATTTTAGCCAGTGGTTGTAATGTAGTTAATGTCGACGAAGTAACCACGCCTATTTTGTACTATGCTGCAGCAATTATGGAATCACAATCGGGAGCCATGCTAAGCGGCAGCCATAATCCGCCAAATTATAATGGAATTAAAATAGTGATTGGCGGTGAGACACTGTACGATGAGGCAATCCAAAAATTGTGTCAGCGTATTGTTACCCAAGACTTTAAATTTGGTGCCGGTAAGTCTGAAAAGATAGAAGTTATTGGGGATTATATACATCGCATTGTGAGTGATGTTAAGTTGCCACGGACGTTAAAAGTAGTAATCGATTGTGGTAACGGCGTTGGTGGGATTGTTGCGCCAAAGTTATTTCAGATGCTTGGCTCTGAAGTGACCGAGCTTTATTGTGAGGTTGATGGTAGTTTCCCGAATCATCAGCCTGATCCATCAGTACCTGCAAATTTAAAAGATTTGGTTAGCTTGGTTAAAGCAAAACAAGCTGATGTTGGTTTGGCTTTTGATGGTGATGCTGACCGTGTTGGCGTGGTTACGGAAAAAGGTGAGATCATTGAAGCTGATCGTTTGTTGATGTTGTTTGCGATTGATTGTTTATCGCGCCACCCTGGAACTACGATCATATTCGATGTGAAATGTACGCGTCATTTAGCCGAGCAAATTGCTAAGCATGGAGGTATCCCTCTAATGTATAAAACTGGCCACTCATTGATTAAATCTAAGATGAAAGAAATAGGCTCATTACTTGCCGGTGAAATGAGTGGACATATGTTCATTAAAGAGCGGTGGTTTGGTTTTGATGACGGTATTTATGTGGCTGCGAGATTTTTGGAAATGCTTGCGGGCGGTAAAAAAAGCTGCAGTGAAATTTTTGCTGAGTTGCCAAATAGTGTTAACACCCCAGAACTAAAAATCGCTATTGCTGAAACGCAAAAATTCCTATTTATGGAAAAACTGGTAGAGAGTGCCAAATTCCCCGGTGGTGATGTCAACAAAATCGACGGCTTACGCGTCGATTACAAAGATGGTTTTGGTCTAGTTAGGCCTTCAAATACCACACCATACCTGATTATGAGGTTTGAGGGTGATACTGCTCTGGCACTAAAACGCATCCAAAACATTTTTAAGGAGCAGTTGTTATTATTGGATCCGACATTGCAATTACCGATTTAGAATTCAAATTATTGCTGCACAATAACCTCAGTGGTTTTTGCGCCGAATTCAACGAAATTTTTATTTAGCCATTCAGCATCTTCGGTGAACATACGAATACATCCATGGCTGGCGTTGTATCCTGGTAACACACAGCCATGCATAGCATAACCACCATGGAAATACATGCAATAAGGCATAGGTGCACCGCCATCTGGTATTGGAAATTTAGATGAAAAGCAATCAGGACCTTCTTTGTATTGAACATAGAAGATTCCAGTTGGACTGTGACAAGGCCTGCCTATATCAGGACAGTAATCTTGACCACCAGATACCGGTCCCCAACGTACTAGTTTTCCAGAAGCGTCATAGGCACCAAAGGCCTGTTTTTCTAAATCAACCATTATAACGGTTCGGTCTAGTGGTGTAATGCGATCGGGAAAAGGCGCAAATGCTAGTGGATCGTTTTCTCTTAGATTATTTGGTATTGCTAGTATTAATCCTGGTTCCAATTCAATATTCATGCGATTAATTTTTCTTATAATATATTGTTCTTCTTTGTCGGGAAATAATTTATCCCAAGAATCGTGCCGCTTCACTTTGATACAGGTATATTCTGGGTTGGAACACAATTGTCTGCTGTAATACTTGGAAGCAAATGCTACATTTGGAAGTGTCGAAAGAGCTATTAACAGAGCTGCTATAGTTGATTTTATTCTCATTGATGTATATCTCCTTTATTTTTGCCAAATCGCAACGCAGCGCGTTTCCTTAATCAAGAATATACTGATAAGTGCAGCGACGAAACAACAAGCTGGCAACATTAAAAGTGCTATTTGGTAGCTGTGCAAACTATATACATGGATACCGTTTTGAATTGTTCCCTGCCAGTTCAGATCTAAAATTTTACCAATTAATGGCTGAAAAAGTCCACTTGCAACTAAAATCATATTGTTAAAGCCATTGGCGGCGCTATTGGTATATGGTGAATTATTATCTTTAATCAGTGCAAATGACAATGTTTGTCCAGCTGAAGCAAATCCAATTAAAAACATTAAAAAGTATAAAATAGTTGTTGGAATATTCGTGATAAAAATTGCAATTGTCATTGCAATTGCTCCGGCCAAAGCGCAAATAGTCATAAGAATACAGCGTCTACCAATAAAATCTGAAATCCAACCAAGAACAGGGCTTGCAAGTGCCACTCCAAGCCACACAAACGCAACAGCGTGGGCTGCAGCTATTTTATCGAAATTGTGACCAATGCGTATAAATTCCACTCCCCAAAGTGCAGAAAAGCCTAAGATTGGTGTCCAGATGAGAAGTGAATAAATGCCTATAGTCCATGTTTCGCGGTTACTAAGGATGGTTTTTAAATCAAACCATATAGAATGATTATTTGTTTGTGTTTGTATGTTTTTATGTTCTATTGGTTGGTTGCGTACAATAAGCACAATTAAGATTGCTAGCATAAATCCAGCATAAGCAAAGCCTGTAATAGTGGTGCGCCAATCGAAATATTTTAGTAGTATTGCTACATGTTCAGTTCCACCATATCCGCCAATTGCTCCCATCGTTTCAGCAATACCAGCAAATAGAGCGAAATGAATTGGTGGTATCCAGCGAGCAACAAGATGAAGCACGCTAATAAAAGCGCATGATGCAGCTCCGCCCATAATAAAACGAGCTATTGCCGCCACGTAAATGCTAGAGGCATGGGCAAACAATAAAACACCAAGAGCAAAAGTGCTACAGATACATGTTAAAATTACGCGAGTGCTATAGCGGTCTAATAGTAAGCCAGATAGTAATTGCAGTGGCGTATAAGACAAATAAAAGCATCCCGACAGCAGGCCTAATTTGGTCGCATCAATGGCAAAATCGCGCATAAGTTCTTGCTGAATTACCCCGGGCGCAACTTGCATGTAGAATTCATAAAGATAAAAACAAGCGGCAAGCAATATAATAATTATTGCTTGAAGAGTGATTTTTTTAGCAAATGAATTTTTGATTGTCATATTTTTATATATGCTATCACATCTATATTTTTCATTCTAATTCAATTAGTAGATAATATTTATTGTGTAATATAAAAAAAAGCTTAAAATATTCCAATAAGTTAGTGCGTATTGGAGAGTGTTGCTAGTTGCCAGACATTTAGGAGGGAGATGAGTATTATATGAAAAAAATTTCACAAGCCATTCAAAAACCTGAAAGTAAAACATCCAAGATACTAGCCCTAGGTGATTTCCTAACCGAGAGTAGATATCGCAATGAGTTTTGTATGAATATCACTATGACTCAAGGTCTCTTGTATGCTGTAGCTTCTTCACCGTGTCTAAGCATGCCTAGCGATTGGACAGCTCTTATTTTTGGAGGGATTCCAGAGTTTCAATCTATAGAGCAACAAAAAGATATATATGAGGCAGCTCTTGCTCTATATGCTCATATTGGGTCTGAGCTCGCTTTGGGTCATAAAAAAACTGATTTGTCGTTATGGATAGAATATGGACGTGAAGTTGATTTGCAAACGGCAAGCAATAGACAGTTAATTGATTTTTGTTCTGGATATGTAAAGGGATATCTTTTAGACCCTATATTAAGAAAAACTTTTGCAGATATTCCAGACCTTTCGTTTGCGTTTTTTATATCCATTATCAAATTGGGTACAGCAAAGGGGAAGCTTAGTGATATAGATGAAGTGATGAGAAAAACTTTACAACATATAATGGTGGAGAATTATTTGAATTGGTTAGGCGTTAGGAAGCTAAATCTTGGCAAACCGCTTTCATAGCGTTGCCTTGCAAGGGAGGGTTTTAAAAAATTTAGGAGAACTTATGTGCAGTGAACCAGTAAAAACAGAAGCGCCAAAAAGTAGTGGTTGGAAGGCATACACCTACGACATTGGATGTAGTATATTATCGAGATTCAAGTCGAAATTCTGGCAGGCTACTGTTGAGACTGTTGGTTATGGGAAGATACCTAAAGTACCGGGTGTTATAGATTACGTATCTAAAGTGGATAGCGTAAAAAAAGTTACAGGGATGTTGAAGGATGTTGGTGTGGATCATTTGATTGGTATTGATGTTGAAAAGATTGCTACAAATCAAATCACATTGTCTGATAAAGATGTTCGTACTTTTGCTTTAACTTTTGCTGGTAATTTTGTTTTTGATTTGCTTACGCCTGACAAGGTAGCTAAGTGGTGGAAAGAGAAGAGGGCTGAATTTGTTTCTACTCTTGGAGATATTTCTTCTAATCTTGCAAATACGTATGCCAATAAGTTCATAGAGTGGAGCGAGCATAAGGAACAGGAAGCACAGGAAGCAGTGGAGCCAGAGCAGTTAGAACATCCCCCAAAAGATCCCGAGCCTGAGAGTGATCTTTCGGCTTGTATGCATTATATGTATGGCGAGTTCAGGGGTGCTATAAGTGATGCGGCGCAGCGTTTTAGTGATACCGTGGGCCCTACGCTGGGACGTATCAAGCGGCGTGTTACTGATGCAGTAACAGGTCCTGCAGTAGGACTATTCAATATTTGTATAGGAGCAGTGGCTAATAACGTTGCTTTAAGTTGCCTCGTGGATATTGGTACAAAAGCACTTACTTGGCAGTATGCTATAGCGATCATGATAGCTCTTAAAGCGGCTTCATTTGTTTCTGACGTGGCAAAAGATAGTGCTAAAAAGTTTCAATTTTTGCAGGTGAAAACTTATCTTGAGAATTTAGCAATGCAAGATCCCAAAATTGCAGATGAGTTGAAAAAAATATCTGAAGATCCGGAATACGCAACTGCTTTGATACGTCAGTATCTGCTAGAAACGATCAAAGAAGTGAGCGGAGATAAAGTTCTATATCATGAGCAAATTGAAAAGTTTATCGAAGAAATAATTAGTCGTGGTTTTGCAGCACAGAAGGAGAAGGGTGAAGTGGTTTCTCAGGATGTTGATCCCAATACACCAAGGCCTGTTAATCTTGTGGGTTAAGTTCTTTATCGTCGTAGATTCTTACTCTTTTTTCATTCATAATGGCGCCTTTAAAAATTACAAAAATCATACTCTTTGTTTTTCTTAGATGTATCTACTAAATAGTAGTAGGATCGTTTTGAAAAAATCGTAACCAACTTATTAAAAAGAGAACTTGATGAGTATTGAAGTAATACCAATAAAAACGCAAAATTTTTTTTTTAAAAAACTATAGTTATTTAGTATTAGATACCATCAGTAAGAACAGTATTATAGTAGATCCTTCTTGGCAGGTTGAAAATATCATAGAGGAAATACAAAAAGCCGAGTTAACTCTTTCAGCCATTTTGCTTACACATTCTCATTATGATCACGTGCATGGGGTAAATGCACTAGTAAAAAAATATAATGCACCGGTTTGTATGTCACAAGTTGAACATGAATATTATAATTTTAATAGCGATAATCTTGATGTGTTTAATGATTCTGTGGCATTTTCTTTTGGAAATATTTTTATTACTCCCGCCGAGCCAGGGAGAGCGAAGCGATGGCGAGAAGCCCGCGGTAGCCGTCGAGAGCGAGCCGCTTTTGCGAGTGAAGACCGACGGCGACCAGTCATTGTGGCGTTTCCCAGCCGCAGGACGTCCGCGGCAACTCAAACAGTGACGCTAATTTTAGCATTATGGTAGCAGGGATGTGCCATAATGGGCTTAAATTAGCGTCACTCCGGTATCCTTACGCCTGGGCACACTAAAGGTGGTATCTGTTATTCCATTGAAAAAAATCTTTTTACTGGAGATACGGTATTTATAGAAGGATGTGGACTGTGCTGGAGCAAAGGAGGGAATGCTAAAGAAATGTATGCATCTATTCAGAAATTAAAAAATATCATCCCTAAAGACATGCGCATATATCCTGGCCACTCTTATGGCAAACAACCGGGAGCAATATTTGAGGATCTGATAAAAAATAACATATATTTCCAGTTTAAAAATGAAAAAGATTTTGTATCTTTTCGTGAACGTAAAAAACAAAACTGGCTTTTTAATTTTAGATAGTTAATGATTCCCGTATTGCCATAGAATTAAAAATTATTCCTGAGCTGTAAGTATAAGGTTTATTAGATGATGGTGAGGAATAAAATGAGTAGCACATTGAGTAAAGAAGAAATTTTTGCAATTGTCCAAAAACATACTATCGAGGTTTTGCCGGATCTAGCCAAAGAATGTATTCAGATTGAAAAAAGTTTAAAAGACCTAGGAGCAAATTCTATAGATCGTATGGAAATAGTAGTACTTAGTATGGAAAGCATGGGGATTAAATCGCCATTAATAGAACTTGCAGAAATTAAAAATTTAGAGGGTTTGATCAATTTTTTTTATAAAAAATTAACATTACATAAGGCAGAAGAGCTAATATAAATTCAATAATATTAAGTCTACATTTTTGAAAATAAAGTGTTAAAAATAAAACAATCCCAAGGAGGCATTGAATGGTTTATGTTACAGGGTTGGGTGTTGTATCTTCTATAGGGAATGGTGTAATTGAATATACCCAATCATTAAAAAAAGGAATCAGTGGGATAAAAAGTGCTCATAGAATAGCTCGGTATTCCAAGATACCATGTGTTGCTGAAATTCCGGATTTTTCTTTCCAAGATCTTCTTAAAAGCTACTCACATCATTCTGAAATAACCAAAAGGGCATTAGTAGCTGGACAAAGAGCATCTTTAGCAATGCAGGCAAGTATATTAAGTGTCTTGGAGGCATGGGATAGCGCTTGTTTTACTACTACATTTTCTATCCCCACAGAACGGATAGGACTAATCGTTGCTGGGCACAATCTTACCAATAATTTGGCTTTTGATTGTCATAACAGGCATAGAAATGCTCCCGAATACATCAATCCTCGTTATGCAATGCAATTTATGGATAGTGATTATTTAGGAACAATTAGTGAGATATTTGATATCCATGGTCAAGGGTTTACGGTGGGAGGAGCTTCAGCAAGTGGGAATGTTGCTTTAGTAAAAGGATATGAAAGCATAAAAGCTGGATATTTAGACACATGCATACTAGTAGCACCTCCAGCGAATTTGGGGCCATTAGAATTGCAAGCATTCTATAATTTGGGAGCTATGGGTGGAAAGCGGTTTAAGAGTAGTCCAGAGAAAGCTTGTCGCCCATTTGATCAAGCACATGAAGGGTTTATTTATGGAGAAGGCTGTGGATGTTTGATACTGGAATCTGAAGTGGTTACAAAACTTCGTGGGATACACCCACAAGCGGTGATGTTGGGAGGAGCTATATATTTAGATGGCAATAGATTATCGGATCCTAGTGAAAATGGGGAAATTAAGGCAATGCAGTTAGCTTTAAAAGACGCAAAAAAAAAATCAGAAGATATAGAATATATAAACGCTCATGGAACTTCGTCACCTTTGGGTGATGAGACAGAAATTAAAGCGATAAAGGCAGTATATGGGAATGGGGCGAAAAACATATGGATTAATGCAACTAAAGGTTTAATAGGTCACTGCCTTTATTCAGCAGGGGTGATGGAGGCGATCACAACAATTGTCCAAATGAGAGAAGGTTTTTTGCATCCGAATAAAAATCTAGATAACCCAATAGATTCTGAATGTAAATTTTGTGGTAAAAAAGAGGAAAAAGTTTCCATATCAACAGCAATGAACAATTCATTTGGTTTTGGTGGAATAAGCACTAGCATAATATTAAAAATATAGGAGAGATGGTTATGCATGTAGGTATAGAAGCGATTAATATTTATGGTGGCCTAGCATATATTGATGTAAAAACTATATTTGAAAAGCGTGGTTTGGATTTAGAAAGATTTAACAACTTAATGATGAAGAAAAAAACAGTAGGACTTCCATGTGAAGATGCTATTACCTATGCGGTCAATGCAGCAAAACCAATTATTGACAACTTGAGTCCAGAAGAGAAGGATAAAATCGAGATGGTTATAACGGGCAGTGAGTCGGCGATAGATGTAGGGAAATCTTTAAGTACTTATGTTCATGATTATTTAAAACTTAATCGTAACTGTCGACTGATGGAACTAAAGCAGTGTTGTTATTCAGGTACTGGTGCGCTACAGATGGCGAGTTGCTTTATTGCTTCGCAAGCCTCACCAGGGGCAAAGGCTTTAGTTCTTGCTTCCGATTCTCTACCAAACCTCAAAAATACCTATGCTGAACCTTCAACAGGTTTGGGAGCAGTAGCTATGCTTGTTAGTGCTAAGCCAGAAATTTTAGAACTTGATTTTGGAGCTAATGGTTATTATGGCTATGAAGTGATGGATTTTGTAAGGCCTACTCCCACATGCGAATATGCAAATATAGATTTAACTATTTTTTCATATTTAGATTGTGTAGAAAATAGTTATAAAAATTACAGAAAGCGGATAAAAGATGTAGATTATCAGAAGACCTTTGATTATTTAGCGTTTCATACTCCATTTGCTGGAATGGTTAAAGGTGCGCACCGAAAAATGATGCGAAGCATGTATCCACAATTACTACCTAACTTGATTGAAGAAGATTTTTTAAAACGAGTAAATCCATCTCTTAGCTATTGTGCAGAAGTAGGAAATATAGCCGGTGGCAGTTTATATTTAGCCTTATGTGGAATTATTGATAGCGTACAAATTCAAGAAATGAAACGTGTGGGTCTTTTTTCATACGGCTCGGGTTGTGCTTCAGAGTTTTATAGTGGAACAATCACACCCAAATCACAGGAAGTACTTTCACAAATGAAAATCAGAGAAAAGTTAGATAACCGTTATAAACTTAATTTTGAAGAATATGATAAGTTACTCGATTTATATGCCGAATGGATAATCCCAGAAGAAAATAAAGAAGTAGATTTTGCAGCATATCACACAATATATGAACATTCTTTACAAGGCAAAGGACTTTTGATTTTAAAAGGTATTCGAAAATATCATCGTGAATATGCATGGAGTTAAGAATGAAAACGATCTTAATTAAAGAAAACTCAGGTATTTTTACCATTACTATAAATCGAATTTTAGATGGAAATAGTATCAACGAAATCTTAATGATGGAACTAAACGAAGCTTTAGCAATTGCTGAAAAAAACCCGGCGATAAAAATAATAGCGATAGAAGGAAAAGAGGGTTTATTTTGCACTGGTATGGATTTTAAAGAAATAACTAATAAAGAGGTGGTTGACACCTCTTCGTTTTCCCAATATATGGAAACTTTAAAGCGTATAAGTCTTTTACCTAAAATAATAGTATCTAAAGTAGATGGACAGGTAGTGGCAGGAGGCGTAGGGTTTGTTGCTAGTAGTGACTATGCGATTGCAACCTCTCGTAGTCAATTTAGTTTATCTGAAGCTTTATGGGGATTGTTGCCAGCATGTGTATTGCCATATTTAATAAGGCGGGTGGGGTTTCAAATAGCGTACCGAATGGTGTTGACTACTAACATAGTATCAGCAGAACAAGCCTGCAAAGACCATTTAGTAGATGAGGTAAACGAGAATCTTGATGAGGCCCTACGGAAACTCTATCTTCGTGTATCTAGGCTAGAAGAAAAAACAATCCATGATTTAAAACAGTACTTTCGCAAACTTTGGATAATAAAGGGAGAGATGGAACAGACTGCAGTAACCGAAATTACTAGATTAATGAAAGAACCAAGGACTATGGAGAATATTCATAGTTTCATAAACCAAGGGATTTTTCCCTGGGAGAAGAGGAAAGCATCATGAATGAAGTAATTCACTTATCGAAAGATGGAGCAGTAGCGACAGTGATATTAGAAGACAGGGAATCCAAAAACACATTTTCACATAAGTTCATCACAGAAATTATATCAGTATTTGAGGATATTCAAAAAGATCAAGATATTAAAGTGGTAATAGTGCATGGATATGATAATTATTTTTGTTGTGGTGGGACCAAAGAAGAATTATTAAAAATTAATTCTGGAGCCACGCAGTTTACTGACTTAAATTTTTACGATCTTTTGCTTAGATGTGAAATACCTGTGATCTCGGCTATGCAAGGTCATTCTTTAGGTGGAGGTCTTGCTTTTGGAAGTTATGCTGATGTACTTATTCTCAGCGAAGAGAGTATATATAGTGCTAACTTTATGAAATATGGTTTTACTCCAGGTATGGGAGCCAATCTTATTATTCCGACCAAATTTGGAGAAGTACTGGGCAGAGAAATGTTAATGAGCGCAGCTACTTATTATGGAAAGGAATTAAAAGAAATGGGCGCTCCCCTACGAATTGTTAAAAAGCAAGAAGTACTTCTTCTTGCCAGAAAGCTTGCGGTAAAACTTGCAGATAAGCCCCGTCTATCTCTTATGACTTTAAAAAAATTTTTAAACAGAAAAATACAGAAAGAACTTCCTAAGATTATAGAGGCAGAGTTAGCTATGCATAAAATAACCTTTAGCCAGCCAGAAGTGAGAGAGCGTATCAACAAATTGTATTAGTCTTAAAGTGTTTGACAAGTAAATCAATCTGACTTAATGTCGCGCATACTTAGTCAATCTACCTATATTCAATAGGTTGATACGTAGAATAATATTATGACAAGAATAATTGCTTGGTTACGTTCCTCGCATTCTGCCGATTTTAAAGCGGCTACGCACAAAACTTTTCATTTGTCTCTGCCAATTGTTATATCATGTATAAACGCCAATATGGGTGGATTCATTAGCATGATAATGATTGCTAGGCTTGGACATGCTGAGCTTGCTGCAGGTGCTTTGATTAATTCGGTAATGTTGTCGGTTATGGTGCCATTATGGGCATTCTTTTGTGCTGTTGGCGCCCTTGCTGGACATCAGTACGGAGCAAAGCAATATGCTGAAATTGGCAAAGTTATGCGCCAAAGTATGTTTTTAGGGGTAATTATCGGTTTGCCAACCACGATATTTTTACGGCATATTGGTGCAGTTTTGATATTTTTTGGTCAAGACTATCATTTATCAATGCTAACTCAAGATTATTATCAGGCGAATTCATGGGGTATAATTCTAAGCTTATTCGACGCTTGTTTTACGCAGTTTTTCATAAGTGTGGGCAAACAGAAAATGTCTTTAATGGTTACTACACTATCTGCTTTATTGGTTATGTCTTTAGGCTATGTGTTTATTTTTGGTCATTTGGGTATACAAGCATTAGGTATTAGCGGTATGGGATATGCCAGCGCTGCTACGAATGCTATAATGTTTATCATAATTCTAGCGAATTTATTTTTTAATGTTACGTATCAGCCATATCGATTATTCGACTTCTTTAAAAAAGATAATTTTATTTACTTAAGAGAAATTATAAAAATTGGCTGGCCAATTGCAGTAATGACTGCTGGCGAGTTAATGATTTTTGCCATAGCTATTATCTTGTATGGTTGGCTTGGGGAGATTGCATTAGCGGCACAAAATATAGCCATACAGTTAAACATTATGGCATTTATGATAACCCAAGGAATTGGTCAGGCAGTTACGGTATTAATTAGTCAAGAACTTGGCGCAAAACAGTATGGTTCAATTCGTAATTTGGGTTATGCAGCTACAATGATTGGTGTCATAGCGGCTTTGTTGGTTCTCATTATTTATGCTCTTACTTATAAATACTTAGTTAATTTTTACCTGGATTTTTCATCACCTATGGCTAATGCCACACTAAAACTAGCTGTGTCTTTGTTAATGTTGGCCGGGATTTTGAACATCTTCGATTTTCCACGTTTTATAACTGTGTGTTCATTACGCGGTTTGCGCGATACGGTTAATCCAATGCTTATTTTTGTAGGCTTGGGATGTGTTTTAAGCTTGCCAGTCAGTTATTTTTTGGCTTTTATTATGCACTTTGGTGCTTTGGGGATGCCGTGGGGATTTATTATTGGTTATGGTGTTGGATCGATAATTTTACTGCGCAGATTTCATCGATTATCAGATACTACTTATTTAGCAGAGCATTTTCATTAAATTAAGGCGAATTAATCTTGCAATCTTATAAAGAAAAAAATATATTTTCAGATATTCATTTTAAACATATAAAAGATATAATCTCGCAACCAATCATCATGGATAAAATAGGATTGAAGATTGGTACTACATATATCATGTTTTTTTGCGAAAAATTGTTGATGAGAGAGCATGCGCTTTTACTAACAAAAGATAAAACAAAAACAAATGTTCTTGAGATTGGTTTTGGAGCTGGTGTTTTTGCTAAAGAAATAGTGGATCTAAATATTGATTCTTATACTGTAATTGAACCACACCCAAAAGTTGTTGCTTATGCTAAAGAATGGGCAAGAAATAAAAACATTAAAATTAATATAATTGATCAACCTTGGCAGAAAGCGATACGGCAACTCAAAGAATACGATATCATTATGTATGATGGTTGGCCTCCAGATGGGTGTGACGATCAAGATTTTTACAACTTTGTGTCTATTGTTTGTAAAGAATCGCTTGTTGAGGATGGACGTTTTTCTTTTTTTTGGAATGGTAAGACGCTAAGTTCTTTTCGGGAAAAAGTTTTAAAATCTTTTTTTAAAAAAAGTACGTTCTGTCCTTTTTTTATAGAAAAATTACCCAAAGAATGGACCTTGAAGTCAAACGATTTTCTTATTCCCATATTAGAAAAATAATAATTTAATTGCATATAGTTACCATCTTTTTACGTACAATAGCGAATTCTTCACGTAAATTAGACGGTTTAAGATAATCTTTTCCTAGAAATGCATCTTTTTCGTCTTTAAATTTTTTATCATAGATTAATACTATTTTTTAATTCATAATAACCTTATTGTTTTTCTTCCATGTGTCTACTAGCCTTTTTAAAGATATTCTGGGTAGTTTTATGCATATAACAGGGTATGCGATGCATACAGTTGCGGGGACAGAGTGTGATTTTGATTGCGAAAGATCTACTGGATATACAGAGTCAATAAATCGTGGCTGGACAAACTGTGTAGATAACAGTGATATCCAGCACGTTTATAAATGCATTCAGAAAACAATAGACCGTGCAATAAAAAACGCAGGATTTGATATCAATTCAGGAGGGACACAAAGCTTAATAATTGCGTCTAATTTTTTCGAGAACAGGTTTTGGGAAATAAATGATGGCAGTTCAATTAGTCATGATGGGAATTATATTATCGTTTCTTTGAAGAAGGACTACCCTGTTAATGGGATGATTTTATGCAATTCTACTGCTTGTTCATCTGGAGCAAGCGCTATTGTTACAGCATGCCAAATAATTGATGATAATAAGACCGATATTGTGATTGTGATTGGATATGACATAGAGTCGGAAATTCCTAAAAATGGAATGAAGAGAATAGGAGCTATATCGAAAGATAAAATTGCGCCATTTTCTTCCGGAAGAACTGGTACAGATTTAGCGGATGGTATTGGTGTACTAATTATTGAAAGTTCTGCTAGTGTGGAAAAAAGGTCAGCCAATGTGTTTGCAAGTATTATTGGATACGGTATAAGCAGTGATGCTTATAATGTTACAATGCCAGACCCGTCTGGGGCATCATTAATAAAAGCAATGAAAAATTCAATTAAGATGTCAAATATATCTGTGAATGAAATTAAGTATATTAATTCCCATGGTTCAGGAACTAAATTGAATGATGTATTAGAAACGAAAGCCATAAAAGAAGTTTTTATGGATCATGCTCATAACTTGTTTATCAATTCATCAAAATCACTTATTGGACATACATTAGGAGCTGCTGGTATTATAGAAGTAGTGATTACTGTTATGCAAATGAATAAAGACAAGCTTCACCCGACAGCTAACTTTTCAGGTAACGATGTAGAATGTGATTTGAACTATTGCTTTGAAAAAAGTATTGATTGTGACTTAAAATACGCGATTTCTAACTCGATTGGTTTTGGGGGTGCCAATGTATGTATACTCTTGGAAAGAGGTGCGGGTTATGAAAAAAAGAATTGTAATATCTGATGTAGAAGCTGTATCTCCTTTTGGGAATGATATAAATTCTATTTTTAATAATTTAATTATCGAAAAGAAACATCTACAAACAGGAAAATTCAATCATATTTCAGACTTTAATTTTTACGATTATCATTACGATGTAAAGACTAGAATAGATATTTGCAGTCAATTATGTATTCATACAACTGCTCAGCTTTTGAAAGAAAAATCAATGTATGGTAATGACCTAATAGGGTTAATTACTGCATCTAAAAATGGTTGCCCTATATCAAAGTCCAAATACTTAGAACAATTAAAGACATTTGAAGAACCGCAATATGCAAGCCCTAAGGACTTTGTACAGTCTATATGTAATATACCAAATTCCCAAGCAACAATCGAATGTGGTATAAAAGGAATTACCAATCATTATGTTGGTGCCTCCGATGCATCATTAACAGGCCTTTGGCAAGCTGTTAAATGTATAAGAGATGGAATGGCAAATGAAATGGTGGTTAGTGCATTTGATGTTATTACTGATACTGTTGAGCAAAAAAAGAGATTCCCGTCTGAGGGCGTTTTTCAAGATATCAAATATAGCGAAGCGGCAGCAAGTGTAAAAGTACAGTTAGGAGAAGATGTTAATCAGAATAATGTGTTATTTGAGGTATTAGGTATTGGTTTGGGAGTTGGCCCTGAAACAGATATTGCCGTCGGAATAGCATTATCTAATGCGATTAAAGAAAGTAATATCAATGAAAAAGATGTTTCTTTTATAATATCAAATTCCAGTTCGCCAAGTGAATTTTACAAAAAAGAAAGCAGGGGAGTTGTAAGTATATTCAATAGGCCAGTGCCTACTTTCTTGATGAAAAGTTATACCGGTGAGTGCCATGCTCCCTTTCCGCTTTTATCCATGGCTATGTTGAGCAGGATGTCTAGTTATTGTTTACCCAGTAATTTATTTGCCGTGTCAGATATGGTTGACTCAAAACACTTAGTTTACGAAAATATCATGATAGAAAAAGGTAGTATTGCATTAATAATAGGATATGGTGATTTTGCGAATGCTGTTGTGATATGTTTAAAACATGGAAAATAATAGGCTAAAACTAATGTCGGTAGATATACAAAAAATAAAGAGCGAGATTCGTAGCTATATACTCGAAAATTTTTTATTTGGTTATAGGGAGAATGAACTGCTTGACAATACATCATTTCTTGAAATTGGCGTATTGGATTCAATGGGTATAATGGAGTTGGTCGCATATCTCCAACGTGAATATGGAATTTCAGTTTCAGATGAAGAGATTATTCCTGAGAATTTAGGTTCGGTTGATTGTGTTACAAAGTTTTTATTAAAAAAATGTAGCACATAACTTCTAGTGAAAGTTATTTTTAAAGCCAAATAAATAATTGTATTTATGGGGGTATAAAGTGAAATACTGTTCTAAATGCATTTTATCAGAAAATATCTTCTCTGTTACGATAAACGATGATGGTTTGTGTAATTATTGTGTATCTCAACCTCAAACAATAAGTTGTAATGAGTCATACGAAATAGATTTAAGCAAATACAAAAGAGGAACTGAGCACGATATAATATTAGCTTATAGCGGAGGAAAAGATAGTACGTATACCTTATGCCTATTAAAAGAAAAGTACAATTTAAATGTTTTAGCCGTTACATTTGATAATGGTTTTTTAGCAGATGAAACATACAAAAACATAAAAAATGTTTGTTCAAATCTTAGTGTTAATAACTTGATTATTTCTCCATCCATAAAAAAACTGAATTCAATTTTTAAATACGCAGATAAAGATGAATTATTACCCAAAAAATCTCTTGAGCGTGCCAGTGCAATTTGTACATATTGTATCGGTTTGGTAAAAATGAATGTGTATAAGGAAGCGATATTACGAGAAATTCCACTTATCGCATTTGGCTGGACACCTGGACAGATAAACATGAATAAGAAAGTTGTCAAGCTGGATTATAAAATTGTTAAGTCCAATTTCGCAAGAATGAAAGGTAATATTATTAAAGAATTTGGAGAAAGTTATAACTCGATTTTGTTAGCTGATGATGTTTTGGATAAGTGCAAAGATAATATACCTTCCCTGTTTTATCCGTTTTCCAATGATAATTATAGCGAAAAACAAGTAATTGATAAAATTCATAGTATTGGATGGAAAAAACCTAATAATACTGATGGAAATAGTACAAACTGTTTGCTTAATGCATATGCCATTCATAGGCACAAAAAAAAGTATGAGTTTCACCCATATGCGTTAGAACTAGCATATCTAGTTAGAAATAATTTGATGGATAGAGAAGAGGCTTTAAGTAGAATTGTCCAAGACGAAGACGCTCAGCTTATAGAGTATGTTGAGAAAAAATTAAATCGTATTGATGAAGGCGAAGCCATAATTTTTTAAAAATAAAGTTATTTTGAGACGAGGAGTTTAAAGGGATGAATAACTTGTTTGATTATTTTTATACTAGTTACAAAAAATATCCAAATAAGCATTATATTTTTTACAATAAGTATTGGACATATAGTGAGGTATACCATTATGTAAAGTTGATGATTGCTAAGTTAACTAAAGAAGGTGTTAAAGTTGATGATAAAATAGTTCTGTATATGGAAAATTCAATTGAATATATAGTTTCGTATTTTGCAATTTTATATATGGGCGCAACAGTTGTTACTATTACAACATCATCAACTTTAGAAAATATTAGTGATATTGTAGACGATTGCAAGCCTTCAATTTTATTAACTTCAAACATTCTTGCTTCACGTATTGAAAAGAGTGATATAGCTAAGAAAACCAGTACTATAGTAATAAATGTAAATGGATTGAGTAAATTAGATTATTCCGGTTTAGATATACAATATTCTACTGGAAGTCTTGCAATGATTATTTATACTTCCGGCACAACAAGCAAATCGAAAGGAGTTATGCTATCTCATGAAAATTTGATTGCAAATACCGAATCGATATTGGGTTATCTGACTCTTAATAGCAGTGATACTGTCTTAGTAACATTACCTTTTAGTTATTCGTATGGTAATTCCTTGTTGTTAACACATACCATGGTTGGTGGATTATTATATTTAAGTAAAGGAGGAACGTTTCCTCAAGTGGTACTATCTACCTTAGAAAAAGAAGACATTACTGGATTTTCCACTATAGGTTCATATTTAAAAATACTGCTTAAACAAAACAATTTTACGAGTGATAGTTTCAGGAAGCTTAATTACATAACTCTTGCTGGAGAACAGACATCTAAGTTTGATTTGGTTAAACTGCAAAGTGTTAATAAAGATTTAAAGATATACGTAATGTATGGGCAAACTGAAGCAAGTGCGCGTTTATAGCGCTTCCCTAAATTGCAGAGACATGCTATAGTCTTCTCGTTATTTTCTGAATGAGAGGAGCAAATGACTGCAGCATACTCAATAGATTTACGTAAAAAGATTGTTTGGGCGTATCAAGATGAGAATACAAGTTACTCTAAAGTTGCTAAAAGCTTTAAAGTAAGCGTGAATAGCGTAAAGCGTTATGTAAAACAGTATCGAGAAGATGGAGATTTATCGCCAAAAAAAGGTAACCAAGGAAGGCCGAGCAAGATTGATGAAATGGGGTATGAAACTATACAAAAAATTATTCAGAATAAACCAGCGATCACTTTAGCAGAGCTATCGGAGTTATATTACAAAAAAAGAAAGATAAAAGCTGGTAGGTCTATATTGTCGAGGGCTTGTTTGAAATTAAATTTACGGCGAAAGAAGTTAAGTCGTTACGCTGCTGAGAGAGATCGCGATGATGTTAAAAAAAACGGCAAGAATATCTTGAGGTAATCAAGGATATTCCAGTACGAGATTTAATTTTCTTAGATGAATCTGGTGCTAATTTACGAATGGCTCCATTGTATGGTAGAGCTCCTGGTGGAGAAAGAGTTGTTAATGCTGTTCCTTTTAATCGAGGTAATCGACTAACCATGCTAAGTGCTATAAGTTTTGAAAAAATAGAAGCAGCATTGTATGGAGAATGGGCGGCTGATGGAGAAATATTTTTAAACTTCATCACGAGATGTTTATGTCCAGTTTTACAAAAGCGTCATGTTGTGATTATGGATAACGTGGCTTTTCATCAAGTTTGCGGTGTAAAAGAAGCCATCGAATCAACTGGAGCCAAACTAATTTATTTACCACCATACTCGCCAGATCTAAATCCTATAGAACAGATGTGGGGAAAGATTAAAACTTGTTTACGTAAAGAATCAGCAAGAACGTTAGATAAATTTGCAATATCATTAAAGGTTGCTTTTATGAGCATTCAATCAACTGATTTGACAAATTGGTATAGACACTGCGGCTATCAGACTCTATAATTTAGGGAAGCGCTATAACATATTTAGAGCCGAACATGCTAAACAGGAAACTTGGTTCGGTTGGTAAACCAATAAAAAATGTTACTCTTAAAATTGTAAATGAAAATGGAAAAGAGGTTGATTCTGGAGAAACAGGAGAGATTGTTGTCAAAGGTTGCAATATAATGCTGGGATATTTAAATAAACCCCAAGAGACAGAAGAAGTATTAAAAGATGGTTGGCTTTATACAGGGGATGTTGCATTTAAAGACCCTGATGGATACATATATATAGTAGGTCGTAAGAATGATATTATTAAACACTTGGGACATAGAATAAGTCCTATAGAATGTCAATTTCCATGTAAAATTGACCCCTCTAGAGCATAAAGTTGCACCGAAAATTGACCCCTCTAATTACTAAATTTACTCTTAAAATTTTAACTAATTTTAAGAGGATAAAAGAGGATGATAATAGTGGAAACAATTGCGAAAATAAGGCGGCTGTATTATGTACAAAACAAGGGGATAAAAACGATAGCTCGTGAATTGAATTTATCAAAAAATACGGTAAAGAAAGTTATCCGAGACGACAAAACATCAAAGACTTACGTGAGGGATAAACAAACGTTACCAATAATGGGAGAATTCAAAGATCAGCTAACAAGCATGTTAGAAAAAAATATTAAGCAGCCGTTGCGTTTAAGATATACAGCAAAAAAATTATACCAAACGCTTTGCAGCAATGGTTTCAAGGGGAGCTATTCAACCATAAATAGATTTACTACCGATTGGAGACGTAATAATCATTCTGATGGAAAAAAGGTTTTTATACCACTGGAGTTTGCTCCAGGAGAAGCATTTCAGTTTGACTGGAGTACAGAAGAGATTGAGTTACAAGGTATATTAACGCGAGTTAAGGTTGCACATATACGACTGTGCTACAGCCTGCATATTCCGATCCAAATCGATCAATGATTCCAGTCCAAACCGATCAGTAATTCCAGTCCAAATCGATTAACGATTCCAGTTCAAATCGATCAAAACTTTCATGTCGAATGACCCACAATAATCAGATTTAAAACCTGATTGTTTTTTCAAAATAAGTTGTACTTCCAAGATTAATTAAAATTTGGAGATACAAAATGAGAGGTCATATAACAATGAGAAAAATTCGGGAAATATTACGTTTAAAATTTGCTCTTGAAATGGGAAACCAAAAAATCGCCAATAGTTTGGCAATTAGCAGCAGTACTGTACATGAATGTTTGCGCAGGGCTAATTTAGCTAATCTTAGCTGGCCGCTGCCAGATAACATAGATGATGAGATATTGGAGAAACAGCTTTACTCTCCGCCAAGACAAGCAATACCAAAGGAAGAGCGAGGTGAGTTGGATTGGTCTAAAATTCATGATGAGCTAAAACGCAAACACGTAACGTTAATGTTACTGTGGAACGAGTACAGAGAATCGTATCCAATGGGAATAGGCTACAGTCGGTTTTGCGATCTTTACTTGCTATGGAAAAAGCCATTAGACACATGGATGCGTCAAGATCATAAAGCTGGCGAAAAAATGTTTGTCGATTATGCAGGAGGCACTATTCCTATAAGCGATGGGCAAGGCTATATACATCAAGCACAGATTTTTGTTGCTGTGCTTGGCGCGTCTGGATACATCTACGCTGAAGCGACAATGACACAATCTTTGCAGGATTGGATAGAGTCACATTGTCGAGCTCTTAAATTCTTCGGCGGTGTTCCAGAGATATCGGTGCCTGACAATTTAAAAAATTGCACTGTCCTTGCCCATCGCTATGAGCCAGATATTAACCCAACTTATCATGACCTGGCAAAGCATTATGGGTTTGTAGTTATGCCTGCGCGCGTAAGAAAACCAAAAGATAAAAGTTTGGCGGAAAAAAGCGTACAAATTATACAGTACCAAATTCTAGCAAAATTACGCGATCAAACTTTTTTTAGTTTGGTAGAAGTAAATGAACCGATAGCAATTTTATTGAAAAAAATTAATTCGCAAGCTTTCCAAAAATTATCAGGATCACGGTTAAGCCAATTTGAGAAGTTAGATAAACCAGCTTTAAAACCACTACCAAGCACGCCCTACAAATTCGCTGAATGGGCAAAGGCAAGACTGGGTCCTGATTATCATATTGAATTGGATAAACACTTTTACAGCGTTCCGTATACTTTTATTAAAAAAATTTTGGATGTGAGATTTACTGATCAAACAGTTGAAATTTTTTATCGTTCAAAAAGAATAGCGGTTCACATGCGCAGTTACATACATAGACGACATACAACATTGAAAGAGCATATGCCTAAGGCTCATCAGAAATATGTCGAGTGGACTCCGGAACGAATTATTAATTGGGCTCGAAAAATAGGAATGGCAACAGCGCAATTAGTTGAGAAAGTTATCGAAACTAAAGAGCATCCACAATTAGCCTTTCGTGCATGCCTTGGGATCCTGCATCTTGGTAAGAGCTATACTGAACTACGGTTGGAAGCAGCATGTGTCCGCGCTTTAAAAATAGGAGCCTACAGTTATCACAACATAGCGTCTATTCTAAAAAATAATTTAGATAACGTGCCAGTAAGTTCATCGGAAACTTTAACAGCAACAAAAGAAGAACATGAAAACATTAGAGGAGGTGATTATTTTGAATAAGGGGACGCTGTCCCCTTAAACCCCTGAAGTATTTAGAGACGTAACTTGTAATTGATGAGGCGGGATTAGCCGCCTCAAGTTACGTCACTGTCATCAGCGCTTCCGCCTGTACAGTAATTTAATAATATAGGAGAAAAAATGTTAATACATCCAACAATTGAAAATTTAAAAAAACTACGTTTACTAGGAATGGCTAAAGCATTAGAAAACCAGCTTGATCAACCGCAAGTAGAAAGTATGAGCTTCGAAGAACGATTAGGGTTAATAATTGACCGTGAAATTTGTGATCGTGAAAATAGAAAATTACAAACAAGGCTTCGCAATGCAGCTTTAAAACAAACAGCGTCAGTAGAAGATATTGATTATCGCGCATCACGTGGTATTGATAAAAAGCTCGTATTTACTTTATCTAATTGCCAATGGATAAAAATGCACCGCAATGTTTTAATTATTGGTGCAACTGGTACAGGCAAAACATATCTTGCTTGCGCTTTGGCACATAAAGCTTGTTTAGAAGGAAACTCTGTTTATTACAGTCGCCTCTCAAGACTTCTGCCAGATTTGGGTTTAGCACGAGGCGATGGTAGCTATAATAAAAAAATGAAACAGCTGGCAAAGGTCGAGGTTTTGATTTTAGACGACTGGGGACTTTCTCCTCTTACAGATGAGCAACGTCGTGATTTATTAGAGCTACTAGACGATCGTCATGAAAAATGCTCTACTATTGTTACCAGTCAACTGCCAATTAAACTCTGGCATGAAGCCATTGGAGATAAAACTTTGGCTGACGCTATTATGGATCGACTGGTACACAACGCTTATCGGTTAGAATTAAAAGGTGACGACTCTATGCGTAAATTTCGTAATGAAAATCTGAATAAGAGGGATAAATAACTAAATTATAACAAAGGTCTTTCGCTTTGATTTTTTTGATCGGTTTGGATCGGAATCGTTAATCGATTTGGACTGGAATTACTGATCGGTTTGGACTGGAATCATTGATCGGTTTGAATCGGAATGATTGATCGATTTCATCGGAATACGCAACAGCCGTATGTTTTTAATTGTTGTCTACAGAAATGAGCAAATGGAAATGGTTTTTGATGCCCACAATAAAGCCTTTCAATTTTTTGGAGGAACTACAAAAAAAGGCATATTTGACAACATGAAGACTGCTGTTAACAAAGTATTTGTTGGCAAAGACCTCAACGCTAATCTAATTGACCCACCATATTGCTAAAAAAAGTGACCCAGTCTGATAAGTTATAAAGCCCATTTTTGTATATCGTACCCCCAAAAAAAATATCTACGAGTATTCTTACTAAATCAAATTTAATTTATTAGTAGGAGTATTAAGATGAACCGAGAAAATCGTTGCCAACATTGTGGCGGCTACTTGGTTAAATATCGCAACCCCAATCAACGTTATTGCTCTGAAGCCGCCTGTCAGAGACAACGCAAAAATTTATGGCGCCGTAATAAGCTTAGTACAGACGGTGATTATCGAAGTAATCAAAATGCAGCCACTAGAAAATGGCGGCAGTCACATCATGATTCTTGGCAACCATATCGAACAACACATCCTGCTTATGTAATTCGCAAACGAGAACGACAGCGGATACGGGATCAACAAAGCAAAGATTTGTATCGTGCTAAGAGTGACGCGTCAACACCCCACAAGCTAGTTACATCAGGTACTTATCATCTGATACCGGTAACTGAGTCTCATCTTGCAAAGAGTGACGCGTTAATAGTAAAAATTGCTTTAATTACAGATAGTTCGGTCAATGCAGTCGCCTTTGGACAATCTTGCAAAGAGATCACCTTATAGCCAGAGTGATGGAGAGTTGCAATCATAGGTCTCATGAACAATTTATCAAAATCAGTTCTCGAAGCGGAATGGCATCAGTTAGAACTTAGTTATCGACACTTGCGGAAACATACGCAACAAGAGCAACAACGATTAATGCTGTCGATCCATACCTACGGATTATTAGAGCCAATTATGGTTGTTGCAAGTTTAACTGGGAATTGGACAGTTATTGATGGCTACTTGCGAATAAAAGCCATGCAAGCATTAAAAAATGACACGATTAAAATAATTATCTGGGAATCGAACGTTGCTGAAGCATTGATCCATACTTATAGGAGTAATCAATCTCGTACCTGGGATTATTTTGAAGAGGCCTGGTTACTCCAAGAGTTAGGGAATCTGCATAATTATTCTCAAGCAGAGTTAGCACAACAATTAGGTAAAAGTAAAGCATGGGTAAGTTATCGATTGCAATTGCTTGAGTCCTTACCTGATTTCATCAAAGAGGCAATGTTGCAAGGAGATTTATCGTCTTGGGCTGCAAACAGAGTTTTAGTGCCGTTCGCGCGCGCGAACGAAGATGCTGCCAAAAGCTTACTTAATTATCTACGCAGTCATACCCATAGTACTAGAGAACTCCAAGAGTTTTATTATCACTATTTAAAGTCTAATAAGAAAGTACGTGAGCATTTACTAATGTCTCCGCAATTATTTTTTAAGACTTTGGAATTATCAAAACAAAGTCAGCCTTTCTCAAAGGATCTATCTTTATTATCACCCCAAGAGATTTGGGAGAAAAAACTAGCAGAGATTAATTCTAGGTTAGATACGCTGTATTCAGTGCTACACGCGGTATTTTACCCTCAGCAAAGTGAAGAAGAGTACTCAATTTTAACAAGAAGCTGGCAAGAGATTTTTACTAAAATTAACACTTTAAACAGGAGAATTTATGAACCAACAACCCATAATTCAAGTGGTGCGCCAATTATATCAGGCGGGGCAAGGCAAGCGTGCAATCAGTCGCCTACTAAAAATCTCACGTAATACTGTTCGTAAATTACTGCGCCAAGATAAGTCATCATCTGCTAAAAATGATAACGAAGATTTAATGCCATTAATTGAACCCCTGATCACAACTTGTTGTGGAAATCTGGTCCGAGTTCGAGAAGTTTTAGAAGAACAGTATCAGCGCAAAGTGCCATATAGCACCTTAACTAATTTAGTCCGCAAATATCAATTAAAAGATACGCCGCAACGAGTGGGAGAATATTGTTTTGCCCCGGGCGAAGAGATGCAGCATGATACTTCCCCGCATCTAGTCTATTTTGGTGCTAAAAAAGTTAAAGCGCAATGTGCAGCATTAGTATTAGGATTTAGCCGAAAAATTTTTATCCAGTATTATCCAAGTTTTACTCGCTTTGAAGTTAAAGCATTTTTGCAGCAAGCACTGCAGTTTATGCAAGGTAGCTGTAAACGTTGTATTATCGATAATACCAGTGTCATTTTAGCAGCTGGAGCAGGTAGCCATGCTGTGATAGCACCAGAGATGTTAATGTTCTGCCGTTTTTTCGGATTTGAATTTATCGCACACGCTGTTAATGATCCAAACCGCAAGGGGAAAATAGAGAGGCCTTTTTCCTACGTAGAAAACAACTTCTTAGCTGGACGAATTTTTACTGATTGGTCAGATTTAAATCAGCAGGCTGAGCTATGGTGTATTGCCGTCAACCAAAAACCCAAACGAATATTAGGCATGACTCCAGAAGCAGCTTATATTCAAGAAAAACCAGCACTATTGGCGCTGCCTGAAGTAATACTGCCGATTTATAAATGCTTCCAACGTACTGTAGATACCCAGGGTTATATTAACGTTGATACTAATCGTTATTCTGTACCAGAAAAATATATTGGGAATTTGTTAGAGGTCTATCAATATCTAGATAGGATTGATATTTATCACCGACATCAGCTAATTACTCAGCATCCACGTATTGTCGGGGAACGAGATCAACGAGCTATTATTAAAGAGCACCATATTAACCTATATCGGCGTGAAAAACGTCAGGTTGGTAGCGCCGCAGAACAACAACTCATTGGAATTGATAGCATCTTAGACGACTATATCCTCATGCTCAAAGCGCAAGTGCGTGGCCGTGGGGAATGGGCTTTTAAAGAACTACTTACACTTAAAAGAAATTATCCATTTGAGGCTTTTATTAAAGCCATCATCTTAGCTAGACAGTATAGGTTATTTGATCTTAAGCGCTTGGAAAAAATGATAATCAAAGAAATAAAAGATAACTTCTTTAATCTTTAAAAGAGGGGATCCTCATGTTACAAAAACTTAGTTATTTAATTGAACAGCTACATTTATGCGGTATGGCTGATTCTCTAGAGCCGATTCTTGCAAAAGCACGACATCAAGGACAAAGTATCGAAGAAGTATTACAAAAGCTTTTGGAGGCTGAATATCAAGATCGCAATGCACGTAGATTGGCGAATCGCTTAAAGGCAGCTAAATTACCATGGGAGTGGAGTATTGACACCTTCCCATTTAAGAGACAACCAGCAGTAAAAAAATCGCAAATCATGTCGCTAGCCAAATTAGATTTTATTACTCATTTTGAGAATGTCATTTTTATCGGTAAACCCGGGACAGGTAAAACTGGCTTAGCGATTAGTCTACTTCGTTTAGCGTTGATCAATGGTTACCGCGGTCGTTTCTATAAAGCCCAAGATTTACTAAACGAATTATATGCCTCTTTAGCAGATAGAAGTACTTCAAGGTTATTAAAAACCATAGCGAATTACGACGTCATTGTCATCGATGAGCTAGGCTACCTCACGCTAACCAATGAGCAAATTAACATTTTTTTTAAATTAATCGATATGCGATATCACAAAAAAACTACTATAATTACCACCAATCTTGATGTTAGCGCCTGGTATGATGTGTTCAAACAAAAAGAACTCGTTGATGCTATGCTGGACCGCCTCAATCATTACTGCACAATCATTAAAATAAATGGTGCCAGCCTTAGAGATCCAAAACAAATCAAAAGCTAAAAGAAACGATGTCATATTTTAAAATTTACTAAGCTTATCCAGGAAGATAAGGCCTATGGATTTGTGGACAAGTACGTGCTCGTAAAAAGCACTCGCACATACCAGCCAGATGGCCGTGTGGTAAAGCTATGGACAACACTGAGAAACGAGTTGCCCACAGCTTTACCACACTATCTGGCTTCTTGCCCACAACTCCACAGGCCCAGTAATAATTTTTAAATAATTTTAAAAGCTATTTGGTAACATTGATTCTTGAATCAACGCGCTGACTATAGCTGGATTAATATATGTGATGCGCATCTGGTGGGTCAATCTTTTTTAGCATAAGTGGGTCAGTTTTTGTTAGCGTCCAGGGGCAAAGACCGTAAATTTAATTCACGCTTTTCTGAAATGGCTTCTCATTATTTAT
>CAXOVY010000001.1:0-153077 GCA_964213355.1 Gammaproteobacteria bacterium | reverse complement strand
TCTCGACGGCTACCGCGGGCTTCTCGCCATCGCTTCGCTCTCCCTGGCTCGGCGGATGCATAAGCGTGGAGCCTTAGCTGAACTGACTAAAGCCATTGCCGAGGCTCATGCCGGCATTGATGATATAGGCATGAGTGAACGCAGTGGCGGCTATTGTTTAGTATCATTACACTTATTGGTAAAAAACCTATCGCATCTTGAACGGGTACTACGACATATTAACAACACATCTGTTGTAGTTGGAGCAACACGAAAAAAAGGAAATTAGAGATTGTTACAGTCTGAACATAATGACAACTAACCTCAACAACATTCTCTGCACGAAACTAACTGGGGTTGGACCAAAAACTGCTAGTCGTCTTACTAAATTAAACTTACTCACAGCACAAGATTTATTATTTCATCTGCCTCTACGTTACGAAGATCGCACCAAAATTTCTCCAATCCGCAGCTTGAAAATTGGTGAATATGCGACCGTCGTAGGAACAATTGAAATGATCGAAACCATATATCATGGACGTGCCAAATTAATCTGCAAATTACGCGACCCAACAGGTTACCTCCAATTATGCTTTTTCAATTTTGCCAAACAAAGACTACAGTTTCGCTTGCAAGCAGGTACGCGACTTTATTGCTATGGTGAAACGCACTGGTCTGGACACACTCCAGAAATGACGCATCCCGAATACAAAATTTTAGCTCTAGATGAAGCACCACCAATCACAAGCACTCTGACCCCCGTTTACCCAACAACCGAGGGTTTGTCACAATCGATGCTACGTAATTTAGTCACTCAGGCATTAAATATAGCAACAAAAAATCAAACATTAACTGAATATTTCCCCTCTGAAATTTTAAAACAATTGCAATTTCCAAATTTAGTTGATGCTATTAATTTTGTCCATAAACCGCCACCAAACTTGAATATTAACGCTATCACTAGCCGTGATCACCCAATGCGTCTCCGTCTAATTTTTGAAGAACTACTAGCTGAGCAATTAAGCTTATTAAAGCTGCGAGTCGAAACACAAAACCACGCAGCTTCTGCAATATTATGGGATAGTGAACTAGCCACAAAATTTCTAGCATCCTTATCATTTACTTTAACAGCCGCACAACAAAAAGTTCTACAAGAAATAATCAAAGATCTCGCAAAGCCCAAACCAATGCTACGCCTATTACAAGGTGATGTTGGCTGCGGCAAAACTGTAGTTGCTGCACTTGCAATTACACAGGCGGTACACCGAGGATTTCAAGCTGCAATTTTAGCACCAACTGAAATTTTAGCCGAGCAGCACTTTCAAAACATTTCACACTGGCTGGAACCATTAAACATTAAAATCATTTTATTAACTGGTAAAACTACGGGTAAAACCCGCCAATCTATAATTAAAAATATTGCCGATGGGACTTCTCAAGTAATAGTAGGCACCCATGCTATTTTTCAAGAAAAAATTAAATTTAAACATTTGGCTTTAATAATTATTGATGAACAACATCGCTTCGGCGTGCATCAAAGATTGCAATTGCGCGAAAAAGGCTTGAAAAACGGCCAATATCCCCATCAATTAATCATGACTGCAACTCCTATTCCGCGCACCCTTGCCATGACAATTTATGCCGATTTGGATTGCTCTATCATCGATGAATTACCCAAAGGTCGAGCACCAATCACAACAATTGTGATTTCGAACAAACGGCGCCGAGAAGTCCTGGAACATGTACGTAGCAATTGCTGCGCTGCCAAACAAGCATATTGGGTTTGTCCTTTAATTGAAGAGTCGGAAAATCTGCAGTGCCAAGCAGCAGAAACTTTAGCCCGAGACTTAACCACTACATTGCCCGAATTACACATTGGATTAATCCACGGTCGCATGCCAAGCACACAAAAAGAAAAAATCATGGCAGCATTTAAAAAACATGAAATTGATTTATTGGTTGCAACTACGGTTATCGAAGTTGGGGTTGATGTACCCAATGCAAGTTTAATGATCATTGAAAACGCTGAACGCTTAGGCTTAGTACAGCTACATCAATTACGCGGTCGCATTGGTCGAGGTACCATTGCCAGCTACTGCACGCTCCTGTATCAAACACCGTTAACAGAGACAGCACGACAAAGATTATTATTACTCCGAAGTAGTAGTGATGGTTTTGTACTCGCACGCAAAGATCTTGAAATGCGCGGACCAGGTGAAGTACTTGGTATTAAGCAAACTGGACTTTTACAAATGCGCATTGCAGATTTAATCAGCGACCAACATTTAATACCTGAGGTACAAAAAACAGCTCATTTGATAACACAAAAATACCCGCTGGTCGTCGACCCAATAATCAAAAGATGGATCGGCGCTAAAGAAAAATATGGGAATATAGTTTAAACTAGCTAACGCTATTACTTGCTTGTTCATGCAAAATAGATAATATATTAATTATAGGGAAATAATTATGAAAAAACTTTTAGCTGTTAGTGCAATTGCCGCTCTTGGTTTAACATCAACAATAGCTTTTGCTGATGATCTTCCAGAAGAAATGTCAGCCGCTCCGGTAGCAGTTTATTTAGGTATTGAAGGTGGCTTGGGATTAACCAATTGGAAACAATCTTTCTCAACCAACAATGATAGTGGCTTTGTGGGTCGTGCATTTTTGGGATACGACCTTAACAAATATTTTGCCGCTGAATTTGGTTATTCATATTTCTTTAACCAAACAAAAATTACACGAATCGCAGTAAATGACTACAAAATTAATACTCAAAGCTTTGACCTAGTCGGTAAAGGTAAACTCCCAATCCTTGATAAATTTAGTCTTTTTGCTAAATTTGGTATTGGCTGCCTACTAAGCAATGTTAGAGCACAAACTAGTCCTGAAACCATGTCAGGTTTTGCCAATAACCGCACTGCATTTAATGTAGTTTACGGTATTGGTGCCGACTATAATTTTACACCAAACATTATTGCTAACATTGAATGGCTGCGCGTTAATGGTAAGTTAAAGTGGGTTAACAATAGTGACTTAAGTAAATTGCAACGTTACACCGATGCTTTTATGATTGGCCTAAGATATAAATTTGATCTTTAATTCCCGACTCTCTTTTTATTTTTGTTTTTTGCATCACTGTAAATAACCACCATTTTATCTCATTGTGAACTGAAATATAATTTTAGTTGACTTCTAAAACTCACCTAATTACAATGCTGGTTCCATTTTTAGCCATAAGCGAAAAATGGACGGCTGGCACTGGTGCTTGCTTATTCATATAAAAATAGGTAATATACTAGCGTTAGTTGATTTAATTTTATTGTCCATTTTTTCGAAAAAATATAGAGGAAATATTATGAAAAAACTTTTAGTCGTAAGTGCAATCGCTGCACTAGGTTTAACATCAGTAGCTTTTGCCGGTGGTCTCCCAGAAGAAATGCCAGCTGTTCCAGCTGCTGTTTCTTCAGATACTGGTATTTATTTAGGTCTTCAGGGTGGTTTGGGACTCACCAACTGGAAGAATTATGATGGCGCTACTAATGATAACAGTGGTGGGTACGGCAATGTTAGCAACGATAGTGGCTTTGTAGGCCGTGTATTCGCAGGTTATGATATCAATAGATACTTTGCGATTGAAGCTGGTTATTCGTACTTCTTCAATAAAGCAAATACAGAGTGGAATACAACCTATAACATAAATAAGATTAAAACCCAAGCAATTGATGCATACTTCAAAGGTAAGCTTCCAGTTGTTGAAAGCTTTGATCTTTATGCCAAATTGGGTGCCGGTTACTTGATGACCCAAAATAATCCTGCTGCAAATAACTATGCGGGTGGTAATAATAATAACATCAATGTGGCTTTCGGTGCTGGTGCTGACTACTACATTACACCAAATGTTATTGCTAATCTCGAGTGGACTCGCATTGCCGGTTCTCAGAAAGTTACTTCTGAAAAATTTATACCAAACACCGATGCTTTCATGATCGGTCTGAGATATAAGTTCGATGTTTAATTTTTAGTAGATCGGGTTTATTGATTAAGAAAAGGCGGGATAAAATCCGCCTTTTTGTTATTTACAATCTATTCTGTTGCAATTTTCTGCGACCTGCTCTTGATTTCTTCACTACTTCACATAGACTAGCAGCAATTATAGAATTTTATTAATAGGGGTACTACCATGTATAAAAGAATATTATGTATAAGCATCTTAGCCTGTAGTTTAAACAGCGCTGTACTTGCCGATGAACCTACTCCTGGTGGCAATGAATATACCAGCATTGGTTCTAATGCAGGAATTTATTTTGGTGGTCAATTAGGTGTGAGCAACTTACATTACGGCAGCTCGCAATACCTCATCGCCAATAACTCCGTAGAAAACATTAAATTCGCCGGTCGCGGTTATCTCGGCTATGCGTTTTCACAATTTATAGCGGCAGAACTAGGCTATGACTACTACGGCTATCCAAGATTTAAAAATGCCAATGGCAACACTCAAGATATTCTACAACAAGGTTTTGATTTGGTTGGTAAAGCAACCCTGCCTCTTGATTATGGATTCGGTTTCTATATCAAAGGTGGTTTGGCCTGGATACATCGCAGTACTTTAAACAGCAACGCTGGAACTTTTGCCCAAAAAGACTCAAATAGCAAAGTTACACCTGTCGGCGCATTTGGCGTTAGCTACTGGTTTGCACCAAACATAGCTGCTGATCTTTCATGGACTAAAACCATGACTATTGGCGATCTACCAACAGTCGACCTTTTTGCTTTGGGCCTAACCTATAAGATCAATATTTAGTTTTATCCACTCCAGTAAAAAGGCAGGACTTACCTGCCTTTTTATACGATAATGTTTTCAATGACTGACCAAAAAAAAATTCTTATCATCGCACCGTCGTGGATTGGCGATTTGGTAATGTCGCAAGCGCTATTCAAACTCCTCAAAAAACAAGATCCAAATTGCTCAATTGATGTTTTGGCCAATAAAGCACTGCACCCAATCTTAGAGCACATGCCAGAAGTTGACAATTATTTAACCTTGCCATTTGAACATGGTGAATTAAAATTACTTGAGCGCTTTTGGCTTGCGAAAAAACTACGTGAAAACTTTTACACCCACGCATACGTACTACCAAACTCATTCAAATCCACGCTGATTCCCTTTTGGGCGAATATCCCACAAAGAATTGGCTGGCGCGGCGAACACCGTTATATTTTATTAAATAATATAAAACCACCAGTGGCAAAAACATCACGTCTGGTAGAACGCCTGGTTGCACTGGGGATTAAATCGAGCGCGCAATTACCAATGCCAACGCCACTACCACAATTACATGTGTCCCAAAAAAATCTGGGCGCCACTTTAGAACGATTAAAAATTGATCTACCAAAACAAAAAATTTTGGCACTGTGCCCTGGGGCAGAATATGGCATAACAAAACGCTGGCCTACCGCTTATTTTGCCAAAATTGCTCAAATTAAAAAAAGCGAAGACTGGGAAGTTTGGATTTTTGGCGGACCAAAAG
Organism: Gammaproteobacteria bacterium; assembly: GCA_964213355.1. Taxonomy (GTDB): domain Bacteria; phylum Pseudomonadota; class Gammaproteobacteria; order UBA9339; family UBA9339; genus JBAXAM01. The sequence continues at coordinate 147,567 of CAXOVY010000001.1, read as the reverse complement.
ATAAAATTCTCGCCCAGGAAATTCAAGCTCAAAGTAGCAATATTTGCCTTGATCTTACCGGTAAAACTACTTTGAGCGAAGCCATAGAACTTTTATCTTTAGCAACTGTAGTAATAACTAATGATTCTGGTTTAATGCACATCGCTGCCGCTCTCAACCGACCGTTAGTCGCAATTTATGGGTCTTCGTCACCAAAATTCACACCGCCACTAACAGACAAAGCGAAAATTATTTCGTTAAATCTATCATGTAGCCCATGTTTCAAACGTAATTGTCCACTAAAACACATAAAATGTTTAAATGATTTGCCGCCAAAATTAGTGCTGCAATCGATTAATGAGCTTTGCAATTAATATAATGGTGATTATACTCGGGGAAAACAAACGGTAAATTTAATGAATGTATTAATCATAAAAACTTCTTCCTTGGGTGATGTAGTGCATACTCTGCCCGCATTAACTGATGCAAAAAAAGCCATTCCAGACATTAGTTTTGACTGGGTGGTAGAAGAAGCATTTGCTGAAATTCCACAGTGGCACATAGCAGTAAAAAATACACTTCCGATTGCTCTGCGCCTCTGGCGTAAAAATTTCACCAAAGCATTTTTTTCAGGAAAATTACAAACGTTTATAAAAACATTACGCCAAAAAAAATATGATTTGATCATTGATGCTCAAGGTTTAATCAAAAGTTCTATTATCACAAAAATGGCACGCGGCGAATGCTCCGGCTACGATAAAAATAGCATTCGTGAATCACAAGCAACATTTTTTTACAAAAATAAATTTGCCATCGCTAAAGACCAACACGCAATTACGCGCACGCGTCAACTTTTTGCTGCTGCACTAAACTATGAAATGCCAACCACTGCCCCAGATTATGGGATTAACAAACAAATCTTTCCACTACCTAACAGTTGCGAAAAATATATAGTATTTTTCCACGGAACAAGTCGCGAAGAAAAATGTTGGCATGAACAAAAATGGATTGAACTGGCACAATTCGCAACTACCAATGGTTTTATTGTTTATTTGCCATGGGGAAATAACGCAGAGCTTGCACGCGCCAAACGAATCACGCAGAATAATAATCAAGCAAAAATTTTGCCCAATTTGAGTTTATCAGCAATCGCAGCACTACTACTAAACGCTAAAGGTGCTGTTGCGGTTGATACGGGATTGGGACATGTGGCAGCTGCTTTGGGAATCCCGACAATTTCATTGTATGGCACAACTGATCCGAATCTCTGTGGTACAGTTGGAGAGAACCAAATTCATATGACTAATTTTGAACAATTGGGCGCTGCTGATGTTTGGCAAACCATAAAAAAGAAAATTGATCATGCTTAAATTACTTAAAAAATATAATACCCAGCTAATTTTAATTAGCGTAATTTTATCGATTATATTAGGAATATACACCCCTAGCCTATTTGTCCATATAAAATTTTTGGGCGATATCTTTATCAACTTGCTGAAGTTGTTTGCATTGCCACTAATTGCCTCTACTTTAATTGTTACCTTAGGGAACATGGAGAAAGGTTTAAACAATTTAAAATCTTTGGTTGGCGGGGTAACAAGTTATATGTTACTTAGCGAGATTATTGCTGTCACCCTCGCCTTGACATTATTTAACTTGTTTGATGTTGGAAAAGGCGTAGATCCAAATTTAATTTTGCAAGGCAGTCAATATACCGTAAGCAATGCCAATAACTTGAGTATAGCCAATTTTTTACTAGCTATATTTCCACAAAATATTTTTGACTCGTTGGCCAAGTTTGAATTATTACCTGTTGTAATTTTTTCTACTATGTTTGGCATAGGCTGTGCCACCATAGGAGAAAAATCACAAGCTATTATCAATGTATGCGCTTCGGTGCGTGATGTATCCAATTCCTGTTTGCACGGCGTGATGATGTTTTCTCCAATAGGAATTTTTGCTTTAGTCGGAGCCGGTATAGCAGCTTCAAGTACCAGCGGACATTTAGAGAACAGCTTTACGGCTTTAATAGCGTTTGTGTCGATATTAGTTATAGGTTTGTTAATTCACGCGTTATGGCAGTTTGTTTTTGTTATCGTAGCGAGCAAACAAGCCCCTTGGAAAATACTTAAAAATAGTATTCCGGTATTTTCTACCGCATTTGCAACCTCAAGTTCTGTTGCCACTTTACCCACCGCTATGTATGCAGCAGATAGTTTAAAATCCGATCCTACTGTAACAAGATTTATGCTGCCCCTATGTGCCTCAATTAACATTGGTGGCATGATGATGTATGAAGTTGCAGCTGCTTTGTTTTTTTCTCAAGTGCTAGGAGTAGATCTGTCTTTATCGCAACAAATTTTAGTCGCTTTAGCTAGTATTTTAGGCGGTATGGCTGAAGGCGGCATTCCCGAAACCAGTTTAGTCAGTTTAGTCGTAGTGTTTAAAATCGTTAATGTACCACTGAATGCAATATCTATTTTATTGCCACTAGACAGACTTATCGACCGGTTTAGAACTGTAGTAAATATTTTTGGCAATATGTGCGGTGTGATTATAGTTAGCCAATTTCTAAAAAATAAGGATGTGAAGAAGCAGAATCATTCTTAAATACATAATAACAAAACAAGCATCGTCTTGAGGGTTTTTTTATCAGGTTATTATGAGTTTTTGCTGAACTTAGTTTAATATGTTGATTAAGATTAAGGGGATAAATTGAATTTAATTCAAGATAGTTTCACAACCAAGCACAATTGGACATACCAGGAAATAAAGAAGATATTTGGACTTACATTCCCAGAACTACTATTCAACGCTATGAGCATAAATCGTAATAACTTTAATCCAAATATTTATTACAAGAGCTCATGCTTAAGCGTTAAGACCGGCGCTTGCTCTGAAGACTGTAAATATTGTCCACAAAGTATACATGCTAAAACAGGTATTCAACACCAACCAAAGTCATCTCGTTATTAAAGTTTGTATAGTTTTAAAAAAAATGGGCGCGCAAACAAATTAATCTAATTCAGAAACGCATCTATTGAGGCACGTAACTAAAAACACAACAAACCCAATAAATGATACATATATTGCTGGCCACTGATTGCTCCATTGTACTAGAAATTGAGCTACTAAAGGTGCTGTACCTCCTACAAAGGCTACGGCTAACGCCCATCCAAATGATTGACCAGAATATCTGGTGTTTGGTAAAAACAACGTGGAAAGATATTTAAACATTGTAGCGGTAACAAAAGAATTAATTACCGCATATAATATTTGTGCAATGCTGGCAAATAGAAAAGAGGAATTTACGAAACTTGAAAAAAGCAAATTAGAAGCAATTATTGATCCTAGCAACCCAGCTCCTCTGAAAAATTTTCCACCAAATTTATCCGCACATAATGCAATTATCGGGGTCAGGAACACTACGCAAAACTGTCCTATTAACACGAGCAATCTAGCATGGTACGAATCAAAATATTCTTTTTCAACTAAAAAAGTACATAACCAAATATTGCATATATATACGTATACTCCTACAAAAGAACCAATTGCCATGGTTTTTATTATACTTAGTGAATTATATTTTATCGCTTCAATTATTGGCGCTTTTGCAATTTGATTACTTCTTTTCATGGAATCGAACACTGGGGTTTCTGTCAAATTCTTTCTTAGAAAAAATCCGTACAAACAAGCTAATGCGCTGAAAATAAAAGGAACTCTCCACCCCCAACTAGGCACAAAAGAAGCAGAGGCCAGAAGAGCAAAAAATGCGGCAAGCAACATTCCTATCGCTGAAAATGTGCTTGTCCAGCTACTAGCCACATAGGCATATTTTTTTTCTGCATGTTCAAAAGTAAAAATAGCTGCGCCTATAAACTCCCCTGATACCGCTATCCCTTGAACAAAACGAAAGAGCATCAACAATAGCGGAGAAAAAACCCCCCACGTATCATAAGTAGGGATAACGCCAATAAAAAATGTAGCTATACACATTAATATGATAGAACTTATGAGCGCATTTTTTCTACCATAGCAATCTCCTATATGCCCAAATAAAATAGCCCCAACCGGACGTGCCAAATAGCTAATGGCAAAAATTCCAAAAGTTGCAAGCAATGCTGTAGCCTGATTAAATTTTGGGAAAAATAAGTGGGAAATAGTATAAGCAAAATATCCATATAAACTAAATTCTAACCATTCTAATAACGTGCCAATTCCACCACCTATAGTATTTTTATTTAAAGTTTCCTTTATGGGTAAAATCAGTTCTTTTAGATTTGGTCTCATCTTTACCACTCAACGCATTGTTTAGTTTCTTTTAACAACCAATTGGTTTGGTTGTGCAAAATTCAGCCTTCGTTATTTAAAAAAGTCAGCGGCCGAATTATATAACAAATAAGCAAATTTACCGAAAAATTATAGCTGCTCCACCATAAAAGAGTGTGGTGCATAGAAACATAGCCACCACAAAAGTTCCACAAATTGACTCCGATGAATTAAGCGGTTACGATGTAAACTACGCTTTACAAGCATGCGCCCGTAGCTCAGTTGGATAGAGTATCTGGCTTCGAACCAGGGTGTCGGGAGTTCGAATCTCTCCGGGCGCACCAGTTCTTGGGTAACTTTGTAAGCGATAACATATTGAATCAATAAACTAAAAAACAAACCTATAATCTTTAAAGTAAAGTCATAATATTGCTCCACCCAATAACAACCATTCATGCTGCAAATTAAATGCTGAATCTATCAAGTGCTTGACTTATTCGTCGTTGCTGTGTTAAACGAACTATTATATGCATGATTTAGCTCCTCTCATTAAAGACTTAGCCATAATGCTGGGTATTGCCAGCGTAGTAGTCTTATTGTTTCAAAGAATACGTCAACCAGTTATTTTTGGGTATATAGTTGCTGGGATTATTATTGGCCCTTACACACCGCCATATTCTCTTATATCCAATTTTACACAAATTGAAACACTTTCTGAATTAGGGGTAATTTTCCTAATGTTTGCATTAGGCTTAGGTTTTAGTTTTCACAAACTAAAAAGCGTAGGATTTTCTGCTATAATTACTGGACTCTTTAAGGTTTCTACTATAACAGCACTGGGATTTTTAGCTGGTTGGCTCCTGCAATGGTCATTTTATGATAGTTTATTCCTCGGCACAGCACTCGCAATTTCGTCGACCACAATAATTGTAAAAGCCCTGGACGAGTTAAAACTACAAGGAAAAAGATTTACTGATATAATTTTTGGCGTTCTAATCATAGAAGATTTATTAGCTATATTAATACTGGCTGTACTTTCAACTATAGTTGCCACAAAGAATATTTTTTCATTTGATATATTTTGGGCAACTATAAAACTGGTTGTAGTTGTTGGCTCCTGGTTTTTATCTGGTTACTTCATAGTACCGACTTTATTTCGTAGAATAATGAGGTATGTTAATCAAGAAACCTTAACTATCATATCGATTGCACTGTGCCTAATGTTAGTAGTTACTGCCGCTTATTTTCATTATTCTACAGCCCTTGGTGCTTTTATAATGGGATCTATTTTAGCAGAAACGTCTCTAGCCGATCGCATCAAACAATTGATTAGCCCCCTACGTGATGTATTCGCTGCTGTGTTTTTTATTTCTATCGGAATGTTGATAAACATAAAAATACTTTTTCTCCATTGGCCTCTGATATTGGCGATATCTGCCTTAACCATAATTAGCAAAATCTTAATAACTAGTATTGGTACTTTCTTGTCCGGCCAAAGCATAAATACCTCTGTGCGCGTTGGATTTAGCATGCCGCCCGTGGGCGAGTTTTCCTTTATTATAATAAGTCTAGGACTAGCGCTAAATGTCATTAGCAGCTTGCTTTATCAAATAATTATTGGAACAGCAGCTATTACCATCCTCACCGCACCATTCCTTATAAATTTATCTAGCCAGATCTCTAAAAAAATAGAAACTCATCTTTCAGAACGCTCCAAATATTTTTTGGTAAGCTATTCTGCATGGGTATACCGTACTTTAGCTAGCTATCAAAAACAATCAATCTACCACAAATTTATAGCCAGACTGGTAATTAATGGTGTTATCGTAGCAGTTATTTTTACCTTAACCCGTGATTTTGTTTTACCACAGTTTGCCAACTTAACAACACCTGTTAATATTTCTAAAATACTAAGTTGGGTAATTGCCCTAATACTTTCCTCACCATTTATTTGGGGTATGTTGTTTGCTTTCAAATCAATCACGCCTACCGATAAAACCAAACAACTGTCATCATTGTTTTTAGGAGGATTACTTACCGCTATTGAAATTATTATCTTGAGTATTACTTATTTTCACACTTGGTATATCGCTTTAGTAATTGCCATAATCGCTATAATGCTTTTTAGCTTGTCCTATCAACAACTAGAAAAATCCTATCACTGGTTTGAACTTCGTTTGGAACGCAATCTTCGAAAAAAACAGCAAAAACAAATTCGATATGAAGAACTAGCACCATGGGATACACACCTAGTTGAAGTACTAGCAACCAACGAAAACCCAACGTCTTTGGTAGGAAAAACGTTAGAAGAATCTCAATTAAGGCAGGGATTTGGCATCAATATCGTAGCTATTCTCCGCGGATCTAGGATAATTTTAGCACCCCGGGGAAACGAAAGAATATTATTACAAGATAAGCTTATCGTTTTAGGAAATGACGAACAAATAGACTCTTTCAAAAAAAACATTGAAGACATATTTTTTGAACCAAAAAACGAAAACCTATTAAAAGATTTCGCTCTAAAAGCGCTATTGCTAGAAACCGGCAATCCACTGATTGGACAATCAATTAGAAATTCAAAAATACGAGAGCAAACTTGCGGTCTGATCGCAGGATTAGAACGCAATGGATTCCGCATTCTAAATCCAGACCCAACTACAATTCTAAAAGCACATGATGTGCTACTCATAGTTGGAAAAGAAGAAACGATGAACCGCATTCTACAGAAAAATTTGTAGATAGTTATCTACTTACCCCTGCCCCACAAACAAACACCGCCACTTTTAAGGGTGGCGGCACTTGTTAAAATCAATCTAAAACCTACAGAAGCCTTATTTAACTTCTTCTGGCTTTGCTTCTTCTTTCTGGGCTTTTTCAGCTTTTTTATGAGCTTTCTTTTCCGCTTTCTTGTGCTTCGCAGCTTTAACATCTTTATTTGCATCAGCTGGAACATCTTTTGCAACTTCAGTTGTTTGAGCTACAGCTTGTGCTTTTACTGGTTCACCAGCAAAAGCATTACCTACAAAAGCAAGACCAAAAACAGCAACAAAAACCATCAATTTACATATTTTAGACATAGAATTTCTCCCTATTAATAGTACTGGCAAATGTTAACACTAAAATTACTTATGTCAAATAGGTATTTTTTATGAATTAAACACCTTGCTCAAATAAGCACGCCCTGAATCGGCAAAAATAACCACTATAGTGTCCGATGCGTTAAGCTTTTTGGCATGCTCCAAAGCAACATGCATCACTGCCCCACTAGACAAACCCACCAAATAGCCATTTTTTGCTAAATTTCTTGTCATGGAAAAAGTCACATCGTCACTGACAGGAACAATCTCATCAATTACGCTTCTATCCAACGTATCAGTTATAACATCGACCCCCATTCCTTCAGTTCTGTATGCTTTTGGCGCATCCGGCATCGATAGCTTAGAAGTCATCGCATCAATACCGATTATTTTGATATTTTTATTTTTTTCTTTTAGGTATCTCCCTACACCTGAAATAGTCCCACAACTTCCCATACTCATAAAACAATGCGTTAGCCGTCCTTGTGATTGTTCCCATATTTCTGGACCAGTTGTTAGATAATGAGCTTTGGGATTTTCAGTATTGTAGTATTGGTTGGGCATATAGGAGTTTTCTATTTGTTCATGCAGGGTTTTTGCTTTTGCATGATAACCATTAGGATCGTGTAGATTATCAGTATCAGGGCAAACAAAAACTTTTGCGCCATAGGCTTGTAATGTCGCTATTTTTTCGCTGCTAGTTCTATCGGGAGCAGTAATAATAACTTTGTATCCCTTAATCGCACCAATCATAGCTAAGGCAATACCTTGGTTACCAGAGGATGCCTCTACTATTGTCCCACCAGGTTGCAATTTTCCCGTACGTTCAGCCTCTTGAAGCATGAACAATGCTGACCGATCTTTAATACTGCCACCTGGGTTTAAATGCTCCATTTTAGCTAAAATAGTTGGCTTAACATCAAAATCAAGCTTAACTAAAGGGGTATTACCAATTGCACCAAGAAAACTTTTACCTTGATAACTTGTTTTGGGATCTAACATATAATTTACTCCAAGTATTTAACCTACTTCGCCACCACAACCAAGGCTGGTCGCAATAGACGATCTTTCAACCGATAACCTTTTTGCACCACCTCTAAAATTATATTTGATTTAGCATTGGCATCTTCTTTAGTCATTATTGCCATATGTTGCTCAGAACTAAATACTTCACCCAAAGGACTGATTGGAGTAATACCAAATTTTTGCAAAGTTTCTAAAAACAGCTTTAAAGTGAGCTCAATACCATCATAAAAATCTTTGAGTTTCTCATGATCAGCTGCTTTTGCCGCAAGACTGCGCTCAAGATTATCAACAATAATTAATATTTCACTCGCAAATTTTTCTAAAGAATATTTGTGCGCATTAGCAATCTCACGCTCACTGCGACGTTGTAAATTTTCAAGCTCGGCCTTCGTACGTAACCAATTATCCCAATATTCTCGTGATTTTTGCTCAATCTGGCTTAATTTATCTTCAAGCTGTTTATAGCTTGGATGTTCTAATACCAATTGCTCAGAAATTTCTGATTCAAGCAAAAGCTGCTCAGCTTTTTCTGGTTGATCAGATGCTTTATTTTGTTCAACAAATTCATTCATAAAATACTCCTATAAATAATAGTTGCTATTCAGTATACATCAGTGCAGTGCTAAGTAGTTTTGCCGTCACATCCACCGCCGCAATGGTCTGCTCATATGGCATCCGCGTTGGGCCAATCACCCCTAATACACCAACCACTTTATTGTTTTTACGGTAAGGTGCAGTAACCATACTACAATCCCCTAGAGGTTCATAACCAGACTCTTCACCAATGTAAATTTTTATGCCATCAGCATGTAAACATTGATTGAGTAAATGCAAAATATCGCGTTTTTGCGCAAAGGCTTCAAACAACTCTCGCAACTTACCCAAACCAGAATAATCCGCAAAATTAAAGATATTGGCCTCGCCAGCAACTATATAATCATTGGTCTCTTGCTCTCCCAATGCCTTGCTGGTCATATCCATAATCGTTTGCGTCAGTTGCTCAATATTGCCACGCTCTCGATTAAGTTCCATCAATAACTCCTGCCGTATCTGCTGGAGATCTTTATTATTAAACCAGGAAGTTAAAAAATTTCCTGCCTGCTGCAACTCCCTCGCAGTGTAACAACGATCAGTATAAATCACCCGATTTTGCACTTCATACTGATTTAATACTAAAATCACCAGCACCCGATTACCCGATAATGGCAAAAACTCCACGTGACGCAAAACAATGCTCTCCCGCCTCGGCAACATTACTAATCCAGTCAATTGCGTCATCGTTGATAACAGCGACGAAGCCGCAGAAATTAATTCTTTAGTGTTAGTACATTGCGGCAACTGCGCAGCAGGCGATGTTTTATCGTATTCAGTAAGCGCCTGGGTATTAATCAAACTATCCACAAAAAACCTATACCCACGAACTGTTGGTACACGCCCCGCCGAAGTATGGGGCGAATTAATAAAACCTGCCGTTTCTAAATCCATCATGATATTCCTGATGGTTGCTGAACTCATGGTAAGCTCACCCCCCTCGGCCAATGTTTTTGAACCAACGGGCTGCCCTTCGCGAATATAACACTCGACCAGAATTTTTAATAACTTTTGCGCTCGTTCGTTTATCTGCACTGGAGTTTCCATGCATTAGAATTTTAACTGTAACAGATGAAAAGTGAAACATAAAAAGGTATTATAATTTAAAAATAAAAACTCAATAAAAATATGCGCAAAATACTAACTACCTCTGGCTTACTTTATGCTAATGGCCCACTGCATTTGGGTCATATTTTAGAACAGATCCAAACAGACATTTGGGTACGCTGGCAAAAACTGCAAGGACATGATTGTATTTATATTTGTGGAGATGACGCTCATGGTGCGCCAATAATGATCAGCGCCCAAAAGCAAAACATCACCCCAGAGCAGTTAATAGCTGAAGTAAAAATATCGCATGAACAAGACTCTGCTGGCTTCCTTATCGATTTTGACAACTACCACACCACCCATTCACCAGAGAATCTCGAAATCACTAATTCAGTATATCAACATCTTAAACAAAACAGCGATATTGAAACTAAAACAATCCAGCAAGCATTTGACGAAAGCGCTAATATGTTTTTACCGGATCGCTTTGTTAAGGGAACTTGTCCACGCTGCGGCGCGCACGATCAACATGGCGACAATTGCGAAAACTGCGGGGCTACTTACACACCAACTGATTTAATTAATCCAATCTCTATTATTTCTGGAAAATGTCCAGTCCAAAAAATGTCTGAGCATTATTTTTTCCGTCTCGATAAATATACAACGATGCTTAAAATGTGGGGACGAAGAAGCTTGCAACCAGAAATTATTAATAAATTGAATGAATGGTTCGAACAAGGCCTAAAACCTTGGGACATTTCACGCGACAGTCCTTATTTTGGTTTCGAAATTCCCGATAAACCAGGGAAATATTTTTATGTTTGGCTCGATGCTCCGCTAGGCTATATTGCCAGTTTTAAAAATTTGTGCACACGTAAAAAAATTAACTGGGAGGAATATTGGCAACACGATAGCACTACAGAACTTTATCATTTTGTCGGCAAAGATATTATTTACTTCCATGCCATTTTTTGGCCAGCAATCCTTGAAAGCGCAAACTTCCGCAAACCAACAAGCGTATTTGCCCATGGCTATCTCACGATTAATGGCCAAAAAATGTCCAAATCACGCGGTACCTTTATTTTAGCAGGCAAGTATTTAAAACATCTAGATCCTGAATATTTACGCTATTATTTCGCCGCCAAATTAGGGAATGGAATCGACGATATCGATTTAAATTTTACTGACTTTATGCAGCGCGTAAATAGTGACTTAGTGGGTAAAGTAGTAAACATTGCCAGCCGCTCGGCTGGATTTATCAATAAAAACTTTGGCGGCATGTTGGCCAGTGATTTAGCAGCACCAGAATTATTTACCGCTGGCTTAGACCTGGCAGAAAAAATCAGCGGATTTTATGAGAAACGTGATTTTAATAATGCCGTACGCCATATTATGCAACTTGCCGACCTTGCTAATCAATACATCGACGATAAAAAGCCATGGAGTTTAAACAAGCAAAACTCACTCGATCCAACCATACAAGATGTTTGCACAATGAGTTTAAACTTATTTCGCTTGCTTGTGATTTTTTTAAAACCAATTTTGCCAAAATTAGCGACAAATGCTGAAGAATTTTTGCAAGTCGCGCCCCTTACCTGGGAAGACCGCAAAATGCCACTACTCAATCACAAGACCGCTGAATTCAGACCACTGATGCAAAGAGTGGACATAAAGGATATTGAACTGTTATTAGAAACCCCATGAATAAAAACCAAATTGTACAAATTTTTAAAAAGCTAACAGCGACTATAAAACATCCAACTACAGAGTTAATTTATTCATCTAATTTTGAATTATTAATAGCGGTTTTACTTTCCGCACGCACCACTGATAAAACCGTAAATAAAGTTACCGCAAAATTATTTAAAATTGCCAACACTCCAGAAAAAATGCTTAAACTTGGAGTAGCAGGTATTAAAAAACAGATCAAAAGCATTGGGTTTTATAATGCAAAATCGGCAAATATAATTAAAACCTGCGAAATTTTAGTAAAAAAATTCAATTCGCAGATTCCAGAAAATAGGGAGGAATTAGAAGCACTGCCTGGCGTTGGCCGCAAAACCGCAAATGTAATTTTGAATATTGCCTTTGGCAAGCCAACTATTGCGGTAGATACCCACGTATTTCGAGTTGCAAACCGCATAGGTCTCGCAAAAGGAAAAACACCGGAAGAAATTGAAGAACAACTACTAAAAATTACTCCTAAAGAATTTGCGAAAACTGCAGGAAGCCTGCTATTACTGCATGGAAGATATGTATGTACTGCAAAAAATCCAAAATGCTCAGCTTGCTGTATTAACAGATTATGTCTTTATCAATTTAAAACCATATAAATAAAAAAGCGCATCATAAAGATGCGCTTTTTCTGACAAAAATATACTACTAGAAATAAACACCTATAACAGCAGTAACTTTGTTATTGTGTCTTCTAGCAGGAGCTGGAACAGTAGCAGCACCAGCGCTGGAAGCAAAGGAGTTATAAGAAACAAATCTATCTTTACTACTAGTGCCACTAATAGGTGAAGATGATGAACTATCGCTCCCATAACCAATATCATGACGGTACTCAAGACTGGCAAGAGTATATTTCACGATGTTCATAGTACACCCAGCAAAAAAGCTTTCTTTTGGTACACCAAGCGCTAAAGCTTGACTGGTCATACCATAACCTGCGAATACAGTGCTTGGTTTGCCCATAACTTTAAATGCAGCTGAGCCTTCAATATTTAACGCTTGTGGCTTGGCGCCATGTCCATTAAACGTAAGATCTATTGGATCAAAAGACTTAGATGCACCTACATACTCGGCTATCAAAGTAACCATATCATAAAAAGTAGCTTTAGCATGCCCGTTGAGACCATAGACGCGAGAAACTATCGTTTCTCCACCTTTAAAATTGGTATTTGGTGAAGGATACGTTGAGCTTAAGCCAAAAATATTTTGCTGCATACCCTGAGATTCAGCCAGATTACCTAAAACACCGGCACCAACATCCATCGCAAAGTTCTCATGATCGAATCTATATCCTAAATTAAAACCACAGTGTTTAATGATCTCTGAGCTAGTTGGTTTGGTTTCACCGGCATAAGTATAAGCCTGGCCATAAACACCAAATTGATTGTAGCCCAAAACAACCATACGATCTTTTACCCTACCCAAAATCTGCGTCGAAGGTGTTGTAACCATATTACTGCTATAGTTACCAAACGGAGCAAAAACTTGTCCTATAGTAAAATAAGCAGGAGCTTTGTTTAACTGACCAAATGTTACCCAGCCACGATCAAGGCGTATGCGTGAGTTATTCCATCTGGTTACACTATCAACCGAGGCAGTATCTTTCTTATCTTCGTAATTAATGATCATAGCAGCCGTTGCCCATGATCCTGCTTCGGCAATAACGTCTATCTCTGCCATACTCAGATTAATATCTGACTTTGAGGTTGATGTATAGCCATCATTACTATTAAAAGCAACCTGCCCCTCAACACCGCCGCTTAAAGCAATAATTGGGCGAGATGGAATGGGAATACCTTTTTCATTTGCGTAGTTATCCATCTTCTGGCGTAGTCCTAGTAAAACTAAATCTTCGTTCATTGATGGCAACCTACTCATCAAGTTAGAATAATTATCATCGGGACGACGTACACCAAAAGCTGGTGAGGTTACCACGGCCGGTCCATGAGCATACATTTCTAGCAGTGAATGGGTCTGGAACGGACTATCATCTGATATAACACTCACCTCTTTTTTGACTTTGTCATCTTTGCCCTGCATTTGGCCAATTTGACTTTTTAAAATACGAACTTGATCTTCCAATGCATTGGCACGTGCAGTTAAGCTACCAACAGATTTTTTTGAAACTGATTTCTTAGCAATGACATCACTGTCAGCAGCAAAAACCGATATACTGCTAAATAATGCCGTAGTAAAAAATATAAATATAAATTTACTTTTCACTGTTTTTCTCCGATATAAAATTATAAATAAAGCCCACATATGCGAACTTTTTCTGGTAAGAATAATAATTAAAAATAAACACCTATCTCTGCAGTTATCTTGTTATTGTGTCTACGGGTAGGCGTCTTAGTTGGGTAAGAAACAGTTCTACCAAACCCCGTAGATCCTGACGTATCAGCCAAGCTATAACCAACATCATGACGATATTCGATACTAGCAAGAGTGTATTTTATTATGGATACACTATATCCGGCAAAAAATGTTTGCTTTGGTACCTGAAGAGCCAAAGCCTGATTGGTTAGACCATAGCCTGCAAATGCAAAACCTGGCTTATCGAAAGCTTTAAACTTAATAGCACCTTCGATCTGCAATGCCTGAGGTTTGGCACCATAACCATTAAACGTAAGATCCGTCGGATCAAAAGCTTTGGCAGTGCCTACATATTCAGCCATTAAGGTATACGTATTATAGAGGACGGCTTTTACATGCCCACTGAGACCAACGACACGAGAGATCATTTGTTCATTACCAGAAGAGTATACTGGGCTTTTACCAAAAATGTTATTCTGCATACCCTGAGATTCAGCTAGGTTGCCTATAGCACCGGCACCAACATTCATCATAAAATTCTCACATTCATACTTATATCCTAAATTAAGACCTACGTGCCTAATAACTTCTGATTTAGCTGGTTTCGTTTCACCAGCATAAGTATAAGCTTGAGCATAAGCACCAAACTGGTTATAACCTAAAATAACCATACGATCTTTAACTCTACCCAAAATCTGCGTTGACGGCGTCGTTACCATGCTGCTGCTGTAGCTACCAAATGGAGCATAAACTTGCCCTATCGTAAAATAAACTGGCGCTTTGTTTAATTGACCAAATGTTACCCAGCCACGATCGATGAGTATGCGGGAGTTATTCCATCTTGTTACACTATCGACAGAGGCAGTGTCTTTTTTATCTTCATACTTAGTAATCATCGCAGCAGTTGCCCATGGCCCCACTTCGGCAATAACATCTATTTCTGCCGTATTTAGATTAATATCTGACTTTGAGGTTGATGTAAAGCTATCATTGCTATTGTAAATAACTTGCCCCTCAACAGCACCGCTTAGGGCAATAATTGGGCGAGATGGAATAGGAATGCCTTCCTCCTTTGCATGGTTATCCATTTTCTTGCGCAGTCCTAGCAAAACCAAATCTTCGTTCATTGATGATAGCTTATTCATCAAATCAGAATAATTATCATCGGGACGACGCACACCGAAGGATGGTGAAGTTACCACCGCTGGTCCGTGAGCATACATCTCAAGCAGTGAATAGGTCTGAAACGGACTATTGTCTGATACACCCACATCGCCTTTGTTAGTTTTGTTCTCTTTATTTTCCTTGCGTTGCGTTTGACCAATTTGACTTTTTAAAATACGAATTTGATCCTCTAACGCATTGGTACGTGCAGCTAAATTACTAACTGATTTCTTAGCAACAACATCATTGTCAGCAGCAAAAATCGACATACTGCTAAATAATGCTGTAGTAAAAAATATAAGTATAAGTTTATTTTTCACTGTTTTTCTCCGGTAAGAAGTTATAAGCGGGGGGAGTATAATTTGATAATAAAAGAAAATAAAGAAAATAATTTCAATCAAGTTGCATTGTGCATATTTTTTATGAAACAAATTCATCAAAACCCAATAATGACGAGGTATACATAAGGATACTTAATGACAAATAAAAAGCCCGCATATGCGGGCTTTTTACGGTATATCTACCTAAACTACTAACTTTAACAAACTAGAATCTTACCCCTAAACGAGCAAGACCGATATTGGTAGAACGAGCATTGTTGCCAGTTACAGCAAAATCGTAACTCTTGCTATAAGCATAGACCAAACTCAAATCGGTATGCTTAACCAAATTGACCTTATACTCACCAATTGCTCTCCACTTTGGAATAATGTAATCAAATAAACCACCATTTGCATTAGCGTTATAAGACACGCCATTGACGTTAGGGTTAACACTGGCGCCAGCAGTAGAAGTATTGAACCACTGACCATTGCCTGAGAACTGGACTCCAGCAGCAAGACTTGAATCATGATCTAGAGTCTCAAATGCATAGGCCGCATTCACGTTAGCACCCCAGAATCTGGAGCTATTAGCATACGTCAATGTAGCAGCATCTCCTACGTTGGTATAATAGGTCGACGCCATATTCTTTAAGGCACCGGCCCAATCAGCATAAACACTAAGCGACTTATAAGACATGTCAAAGTGAACCGCTAAAGCACCAACTGGGTCACGTGCTGGAGCATTAGCATTACCACCAGTCAACCCTGAAGGACTACTCGTATTTGTGGTAAAGAACACACTATCCCACATGTTGCGGAGGTAACTTACATTGAGGTTTACACTGGTATCTGGTGATGCGAAATGCGCCAAATTATCCTTGTAGCCTATTTTAGCACCAAAGTTTCTAATGTTATTAGTGGTAGAACCTTGTGGATAAGTGTCACCCTTAAGAGCAAACACACTGGCATAGAAACCAAAATCAGAAGCTACACCAACAATTGCAGTTGGGCCATTTGCTTGGGAGATCATCTGTGCTGGACTTTCAATTTGCCATAGGACATAAGGATCATTGTATTCACCAAATGGGACATATGTCTTACCAATTTTTGCATAAGCTGGATATTTAGCAAAATCAGCAAAAGTAACATATACCTCATCAACGTAAACTTGATGATTAACTGTATAGTTATTTAACGTCGCGCCATCAGATATCATATTAAACGCAGTTGGCGCTCCCAAATAAGCCAAATTCAAAGAAGCCTTTGACCATTTGCTTAGAGCAGCATCAACCAATAAATTGGCGTTATTTACATAAAGATCTGAACCACTGCCAGTCGTAGTAAATGCACCTGGAAGATCATGGTTACCCATAATACCTACAACATTTGCCATACCACCGACAGTAACACGATTAAACCAGCCTTCACTGCAAACTTTATTAACGGGTGAATTCTGGTCCAAAACTGCTTGTTGAGCTAAGACGTCTTTTGCTTTATCCATAGCAAAAGCCGGAGCCATTAGCCCAAGCATAATTAGTGAAGCAACTACAGGTTTAAGTTTCATCCTTTTTTCTCTCCTAATTTAAATTTAAATTTGGAATATGGTTTCAAAACAGCGCACCATTGTATTCCGATAAAAAGCGCTACTTCCTTCAGAGCTCTGCGTAACTTCTATGCGCAGGTGCGTCTGTTTTGTGGGTATTCACTGTCTCTGCGAATCGGTACCAATTCTCCTCAGCGAACCCCTAAAATATCAATCAACATAATTGATTGATGCAGAAGCTATTGTATCAAAAAAAATCGAGCACGCAAGCGTTTTGTTATTTCTCCAACGGATAGCACTAAAAACCTAAAAACACTTTTTAAAACTTTCTCATTGTTGTTTCAATTTCTGCAATGGTTTTTGGTATCATCTTAGTTAAAACATCACAACCATTTTCCGTAACCAAAATATCATCTTCAATTCTAATCCCAATATTTAACCACTTATCATCAACCAAGGTATTTGGCATAATATAAATCCCAGGTTCTACTGTAAGCACCATGCCCGGCTCCAAAATACGCCACGTATCATCAAGTTGATACTTACCAACATCGTGTACATCAAGCCCGAGCCAATGACCAATTTTATGCATAAAAAATGGCTTAAAGGCTTGTCTAGCGACCAAATCCTCTACCTTGCCTTTGAGCAAACCCAAACTCACTAAGTGCTCAGTAATTATGCGCTCGGCCAAGAGCTGCAAACTATCAAACTTTATCCCCGGATGAATTTGATTAATTACTTCAAGTTGCGCTGTAAGCACTGCCTCATAAATAGCACGTTGCTCTAGGGTAAATTTCCCATTGATGGGAAATGTGCGGGTAACATCGGCGCAATAATATTTATATTCAACACCGGCATCTATCAGTACTAAATCACCATCAATTAACTTATCAGTATTTTTTGAGTAATGTAGCGTACAAGCATTCGCACCACCTCCAACTACGGTTTGGAAAGCTTTGTCCAGACCTCCAAGACGCATAAACTCGTACATCAATTCTGACTCCAGTTCAAACTCATACATTCCAGGGCGACATTTTCGCATGGCTCTCAAATGACCGGCTGCGGTAATTTCTACCGCTTTACGCATTAACTCTAACTCATGCAATGTTTTTTTCAGTCGCATTTCGTGCAAAACCTCACCTATATTAATCAGTTTGTGCGATACTGCAGCACCATCGCTCCCAGCTTGATTGATCCAAAAATCAATTCTCGAGTCAAAATCACGATCTGAGCCAATATTAAAATAGACATATTCTCGATCAACCAATAATTGCGGCAACAAAGCATCAACCTCTTCAATAGAAAATGCCTGATCCGCACCGAAATTGCGACAAGCTCCTTCCTGACCCGCGCGTAAACCATGCCACAACTCTTTTACTGCATCACGCTTCCGATTGAATAGAACAAACTCTCCTTCAGTGCGACCAGAAATAAAAACGGCAATTGACTCGGACTCAGTAAAACCCGTTAAATAATAAAAATCACTATTTTGCCGATATGGATAATATTCGCTGCCATTGCGAATATATTCTTTTGCCGCAAAAACAATGGCAATACCATTGGCGCCAATTTGCTTCAATAATTCACCACGCCGTAATTTGAATTTGTTATTTTGCATAAAATTTGACCAGGCCTTGTAAAAGCAATATATTATCATCAGCAGTGGGCATATAAAACAATACAAGTTATAAACACTATGAGCGAATCTGAACTAAACAGCTTGGAATTACAAGTAAATGATTTTGCTAAATCTTTTCGACAGCTCACCATTGAAAATAACTCATTGCACAAAGAGGTAGCTCACTTGCATCATGAGCGTACCTCTTTATTAAATAAAAAGAAAAAAATAGCCGAATCAATACGAAAAATAATTACGCAGCTGCAAGATAAACTGTCATGATAAATTCAATAACAGACACCGTAACCGTCAATATTCTAGACCGCGAATTTAAGATCAGGTGTCCCAAGGACAAGGTCACTGAATTAAAAAAAGCTGCCGTCTACCTCAACGACAAAATGCAAGAGGTTCATCACGGCAATAAACTCATAACTATTGATCGTGTTGCTGTTACCGCCGCTCTAAACATCGCCCATGAATTGATACTTGCGTATTCCGATGAAATCGATCAATCATTCCGATTCAAACCGATCAATGATTCCAGTCCAAACCGATCAGTAATTCCAGTCCAAATCGATTAACGATTCCGATCCAAACCGATCAAAAAAATCAAAGCGAAAGACCTTTGTTATAATTTAGTTATTTATCCCTCTTATTCAGATTTTCATTACGAAATTTACGCATAGAGTCGTCACCTTTTAATTCTAACCGATAAGCGTTGTGTACCAGTCGATCCATAATAGCGTCAGCCAAAGTTTTATCTCCAATGGCTTCATGCCAGAGTTTAATTGGCAGTTGACTGGTAACAATAGTAGAGCATTTTTCATGACGATCGTCTAGTAGCTCTAATAAATCACGACGTTGCTCATCTGTAAGAGGAGAAAGTCCCCAGTCGTCTAAAATCAAAACCTCGACCTTTGCCAGCTGTTTCATTTTTTTATTATAGCTACCATCGCCTCGTGCTAAACCCAAATCTGGCAGAAGTCTTGAGAGGCGACTGTAATAAACAGAGTTTCCTTCTAAACAAGCTTTATGTGCCAAAGCGCAAGCAAGATATGTTTTGCCTGTACCAGTTGCACCAATAATTAAAACATTGCGGTGCATTTTTATCCATTGGCAATTAGATAAAGTAAATACGAGCTTTTTATCAATACCACGTGATGCGCGATAATCAATATCTTCTACTGACGCTGTTTGTTTTAAAGCTGCATTGCGAAGCCTTGTTTGTAATTTTCTATTTTCACGATCACAAATTTCACGGTCAATTATTAACCCTAATCGTTCTTCGAAGCTCATACTTTCTACTTGCGGTTGATCAAGCTGGTTTTCTAATGCTTTAGCCATTCCTAGTAAACGTAGTTTTTTTAAATTTTCAATTGTTGGATGTATTAACATTTTTTCTCCTATATTATTAAATTACTGTACAGGCGGAAGCGCTGATGACAGTGACGTAACTTGAGGCGGCTAATCCCGCCTCATCAATTACAAGTTACGTCTCTAAATACTTCAGGGGTTTAAGGGGACAGCGTCCCCTTATTCAAAATAATCACCTCCTCTAATGTTTTCATGTTCTTCTTTTGTTGCTGTTAAAGTTTCCGATGAACTTACTGGCACGTTATCTAAATTATTTTTTAGAATAGACGCTATGTTGTGATAACTGTAGGCTCCTATTTTTAAAGCGCGGACACATGCTGCTTCCAACCGTAGTTCAGTATAGCTCTTACCAAGATGCAGGATCCCAAGGCATGCACGAAAGGCTAATTGTGGATGCTCTTTAGTTTCGATAACTTTCTCAACTAATTGCGCTGTTGCCATTCCTATTTTTCGAGCCCAATTAATAATTCGTTCCGGAGTCCACTCGACATATTTCTGATGAGCCTTAGGCATATGCTCTTTCAATGTTGTATGTCGTCTATGTATGTAACTGCGCATGTGAACCGCTATTCTTTTTGAACGATAAAAAATTTCAACTGTTTGATCAGTAAATCTCACATCCAAAATTTTTTTAATAAAAGTATACGGAACGCTGTAAAAGTGTTTATCCAATTCAATATGATAATCAGGACCCAGTCTTGCCTTTGCCCATTCAGCGAATTTGTAGGGCGTGCTTGGTAGTGGTTTTAAAGCTGGTTTATCTAACTTCTCAAATTGGCTTAACCGTGATCCTGATAATTTTTGGAAAGCTTGCGAATTAATTTTTTTCAATAAAATTGCTATCGGTTCATTTACTTCTACCAAACTAAAAAAAGTTTGATCGCGTAATTTTGCTAGAATTTGGTACTGTATAATTTGTACGCTTTTTTCCGCCAAACTTTTATCTTTTGGTTTTCTTACGCGCGCAGGCATAACTACAAACCCATAATGCTTTGCCAGGTCATGATAAGTTGGGTTAATATCTGGCTCATAGCGATGGGCAAGGACAGTGCAATTTTTTAAATTGTCAGGCACCGATATCTCTGGAACACCGCCGAAGAATTTAAGAGCTCGACAATGTGACTCTATCCAATCCTGCAAAGATTGTGTCATTGTCGCTTCAGCGTAGATGTATCCAGACGCGCCAAGCACAGCAACAAAAATCTGTGCTTGATGTATATAGCCTTGCCCATCGCTTATAGGAATAGTGCCTCCTGCATAATCGACAAACATTTTTTCGCCAGCTTTATGATCTTGACGCATCCATGTGTCTAATGGCTTTTTCCATAGCAAGTAAAGATCGCAAAACCGACTGTAGCCTATTCCCATTGGATACGATTCTCTGTACTCGTTCCACAGTAACATTAACGTTACGTGTTTGCGTTTTAGCTCATCATGAATTTTAGACCAATCCAACTCACCTCGCTCTTCCTTTGGTATTGCTTGTCTTGGCGGAGAGTAAAGCTGTTTCTCCAATATCTCATCATCTATGTTATCTGGCAGCGGCCAGCTAAGATTAGCTAAATTAGCCCTGCGCAAACATTCATGTACAGTACTGCTGCTAATTGCCAAACTATTGGCGATTTTTTGGTTTCCCATTTCAAGAGCAAATTTTAAACGTAATATTTCCCGAATTTTTCTCATTGTTATATGACCTCTCATTTTGTATCTCCAAATTTTAATTAATCTTGGAAGTACAACTTATTTTGAAAAAACAATCAGGTTTTAAATCTGATTATTGTGGGTCATTCGACATGAAAGTTTTGATCGATTTGAACTGGAATCGTTAATCGATTTGGACTGGAATTACTGATCGGTTTGGACTGGAATCATTGATCGATTTGGATCGGAATATGCAATACTCGCAAAACAACAATCTCAACTAGACAACTGCGACTTAAACATACGCTTAAACAAACTGCGTCAAACATTGGCAAACATAAAATAACAAGCGTATAATTTTCCCTGCTCTGCAATATACGCCAGTAGGAATTAAATTCTTGAATCGATAAATTTGCATAATGGGTTTTGCGTGTTAACGTTGTTGTGCAAGCCTACATTGATTTAGTAGGAAGCCTGAAATGTTGCCAAGAAGCCCGCCCATAATTTTTGGGGTTCAGAACGCAACTTACAGCGATATTGCGGAGTTAATTTAATGCCACAAGATCTAAACAACCTACGTCAACAAATCAAAAAAAAACTCTGCAACTTAACACCAGATCTTTGCCTTGTAGCTTCGCAAAAAATCAAAACCAAAATCGTGGCAAGTGAGATATTTGTCCACAGTAAAAACATTGCCTGTTACATTTCAATTGACAACGAAATCGACGTTTGGCCAATTATTGAAACTATTTGGCAACAAGGGAAAAACTGCTATTTGCCAGTCTGTGATCCAAAAATAAAAAACCCCTTACACTTCATTAGGTTTCTTAAGCATGATGAATTAACAATAACAAAACGCAAAATTCCCGAGCCAAAAACTTGTTCAACAAAAATCATCGCACCACAAAAATTAGATCTAGTGATTGTGCCATTACTTGGTTTCAACAACAATCGCTTTCGTCTTGGACGGGGTGCTGGTTGTTATGACCGTACTTTTGCGTTTAAACAACAAAACCCTAAAGCAGGACCTTACCTGCTTGGAGTTGGATATGAATGGCAGCAAGTCGAATTTGAACCAAACCCATGGGATGTAGTGATGGATGAGATTGTTTTTTAAACAATATTCTGCACCTGCTCGCGCATTTGCTCGATCAATACCTTTAATTCCACTGCAGCTTGCGTTACTTCAACATCCACAGATTTTGATGCTAAGGTATTAGCCTCTCGATTTAATTCCTGCATCAAAAAATCAAGCCGCTTACCAACATTGCCACCGGCAGTCAATATACGTCCAATTTCTTTACTGTGCGTTTCTAAACGATCAAGCTCTTCAGCAACATCCATCCGCTGAGCAATATATACCATCTCCTGTTCCAAACGAGTCAGGTCTAACTCACTCTTTATCGCATCTAACCGCTGCATAATTTTTGCGCGTTGATTTGCGAGTACTAACGGAACTTTAGTTTTCACTTTGCTCGCTATAGCTAAAACTTCCTGCAATTTACTTTGCATTATTTCCGCAAGCGCTGCCCCCTCACGCACACGCGCAGCAATTAAATCTGCCAATGTTTTTTCGAATAGTTGCAAAATTATTTTATGCACCGCTTCAACATCCTCTTCAACAACCTGCAAAACTTGTGGCCAGGCTAAAATTTTCATGGGGTCAACTACGGGTTTTGTTGACACATAATTTTTCACTTCACCAATCGCATCGGCTAGCTTTTTTACCAAACTGATATTTAACATTAAATTCAAACCACTTTGTTCACCTGGCTGAAACTTCAATGCACATTCAATACGCCCACGATGCAGCTGTTGTTGCAGGCGCAATCTAATATTAGTCTCAAGCGACCGCAAAATCTCCGGCATTTTAATACTACAATCAAAATACCGATGGTTAACGACGCGTATTTCCCAAGTCGCCATACCCCAAGTACCTTGGTCAGAAAATCTTGCAAACGTGGTCATGCTTTGAATCATAGATAGCCTTTCTGAAATAAATTTACACCAAGTTACTATTTAACTATTCTAACCGCAATAAAAAGTTTATTATTTGTTCCATAGTAAGAGGAAAATCGTCATGCGCCCTAGCAACCGTGCTTTCAATGAATTACGAACCATCAAAATTACCCGCAATTATGCTAAACATGCCGAAGGTTCAGCATTAATAGAATTTGGCGACACTAAAGTACTGTGTACCGCATCAGTAGTAAGTGGCGTACCAAAATTTCTTAAGAATAGCAATCAAGGCTGGTTAACTGCCGAATATGGCATGTTGCCACGCTCTACTCATACCCGCACTGACCGCGAAGCAGCACGTGGTCGGCAAGGGGGGCGCACCCTGGAAATTCAACGCCTTATCGGCCGCTCACTACGATCTGTAGTTAATTTAAAACTTATCGGTGAAAATACCATTACTATTGATTGCGACGTACTTCAAGCCGATGGAGGCACCAGAACCGCGGCTATAACCGGCAGTTGCATTGCATTGGTTGATGCTCTTGGTTACCTACAGCAAAAACTTAAATTAAAAGAAAATCCACTCAAACAATTGGTCGCAGCAGTTTCAGTTGGTCTTTACAAAGGCAGCCTGGTACTTGATCTTGATTATGCCGAAGACTGCAACGTCGATACTGACATGAATATTGTTATAACCGAAGATGGCAATTTTGTCGAAATCCAAGGAACGGCAGAACACGGCACCTTTAATCAACACGAGTTAAACGCGCTGCTTGATCTAGCAAAGTTCGGGCTTAAACAAATTTTTGAAAAGCAAAGAGAGACTCTTAGTTAAATACTCCAGCACATTGAACACCACAAAACTTACAACTTCCCATCTCGCTCAAGTTATATTCTGCAATAGTATAGCCAGCACGATCGATTATGCATTTTTTACAATTATGACAAAAAGTTTTGCTGCCTTCGGGATAATAGACATTACCCGTATAAGCATATCGCATTCCATTTTTCATGGCGATATTACGTGCACGAATTAAAGTCTCCAATGGCGTTACTGGTTTATCAAGCATCTTCCACGCCGGATGAAAAGCAGTAAAATGCACAGGAACATCTACCCCTAAGTTTTCTGCGAGCCACTTGGTTGACTCTTCAATTTCAGCGGCAGAATCATTCTCACCGGGAATTAAAAGACAAATAACCTCAAGCCAAACATTCGTATACTTTTTTAAGTAAACAAGAGTGTCCAGCACTGGCTGCAAATGCGAACCGGTTATATTTTTATAAAATTTATCGGTAAAGGCCTTAAGATCAACACGAACTGCGTCCATGTAGGAAAAAAATTCTTTACGTGGCTCATCGCAAATATAACCATTAGTTACCGCCACGGTTTTAACGCCTAGTTCATGACAAGCTTTCGCAACATCAATAGCATATTCCATAAAAATAATTGGCTCATTATAGGTAAAAGCAACACTCCTACATTGTTGTTCTTTAGCAGTTTTGGCAATATTTTGTGGCGTAGCACTAGCTGCTAAACCATCATCTTCGCGTGCTTTGCTGATATCCCAATTTTGGCAAAACTTACATAATAAATTACAACCAACAGTACCAAAAGAATAAATGGTTGAACCGGGCAAAAAATGATTTAGCGGTTTTTTTTCTATTGGATCAACACAAAAACCACTCGATCGCCCATAAGTGGTAAGCACAACTTGATCATTTTGCCGCATCCTTACATAGCAAATACCACGCTGCCCTTCGTTTAACTTGCAAGCCTGGGGACAAAGATCACACTGGATTCTACCATTTTCTAACTTATGCCAATATTTTGTTGGATAGTTTTGTGATAACATGATCGCATTCCTCTTGCAATTAAAAGGCATCCATATGGTAATTTATCCAAACGTCGCAGGCAAGTTTTATCCAACCGATCCTGATGTGCTGCGCCAAGACATTTTAAAAATGCTTGAGGACGCATCTGATAAAGCCGCATTACCAACCCCAAAAGCAATTATTGCTCCACACGCTGGTTACATTTATTCAGGACCAATTGCTGCATCCGCTTATGCAAGCCTCGCAAAAGCCAAAAAACAAATTCATCGCGTAGTATTGCTTGCACCATCGCATCAATATCCAGTAGATGGCGTAGCTACAACCAACGCTAAATTTTATATGACTCCACTAGGGCAAATTACCATCGACCAAAAAAGCATAGCTAAAATAGATTTACCTTATACACAAGCAGTCGAAGAAGCTTTCGCTTCGGAACATGCCATCGAAGTACATCTACCATTTTTGCAATTAACTCTAGAAAGCTTCTCTTTAATACCATTGTTAGTTGGCTTAGCTACAATCACACAAGTAGAAAAAATTTTAGAGAAACTATGGGATGGATCCGAAACCCTAATTGTTATTAGTTCCGATTTGAGTCATTATTCCCCTTACAACCTGGCACAACTCTTAGACAAAAAAACAGCAGATGCTATTATCGCACTGGATCCACAAGGCTTTTCACCCGAACATGCCTGTGGCGCAACAGCTATTAAGGGTTTGCTAGCTGTTGCTGCCAAGAAAAAAATGCATGCAACGCAAATTGATCTACGCAATTCGGGTGACACTGCCGGATCAAAAGATCAAGTAGTAGGTTATGGAGCGTTTCATTTTCTACATAATGTCAATTGAAGTTAACCACCACTTCCAAAAAGGAATAACTGCTATTTTTTCGTTAATTTTTTCTTCTTGGTTAAAAGTTATAATGTAACCTTTTTTTAACTCCAAGCTTTCCATTGCCTCGGTTAATCCTGTGATTTCTCTGGTACGATTTTCTTGGTTAAAATCATAAACTACTTGAACCGGAACTAATTCGTTGTTGTCTTTCTTCAGGATAAAATCACACTCTTTTTTGCCATGATATAAACAAATCTCTTGATATCTACTTTTTCTTAATTCGGTATAAACTAAATTTTCAAATAATTTTCCTTGGTTTCCAGAAAATTTAAATGAAACTGTGTTTATTATTCCATTATCGATACAATAACTTTTCTTTTTTCCTCTTATTTGATTTTTTAATGCATAGGAAAAACTTGTAACTTCTTCGATCAAAAAGCTTCCCTCCAAAACACCAACAAATTCTTTAATGGTGTTGTCATTGCTGCTTAAAGCTTTAGCTAGATTGTTATAAGAATATAAAGAAGAATTATTGGTTATTAAATACATGGCCAATTCTTGCATGGTTTTAGTATCGCGAATTTTGTTATTGCTAATACAGTCCTTCAATAAAATGGTTTCGTAATAATTTAATAAAATCTCTCTTTTTAATTCCTTGTCTTTGGTTTTAAAAACTTGCGGAAAACCGCCATAAAAAAGCAATTCTTCGGCTAAATTAATAACTTTTGCCTTATGCTTGAGCAAGTCTAAATGCGTATGAATATTGTTGATAGCAAGAATTTCTCGAAAGCTTAAAGGAAAAACATGATCTTCAACATAACGACCAGATAATAATTTTGCATAATCTCCTCTTAATAATGAAAAATTAGATCCAGTAATAAATATTTTGACAAACAGCTCGCTGTCGTAACAGCTCTTAACGAACTTTTCCCAACCCTCTACATTTTGAGCTTCATCCAAAAAAAGATATTTAACCTTGGTTCCCGTTATTTTCTCTGCTGTTTCTACTACGGCGTATAACTTTTTTGCATCATTCCAAACTTCGGAAAAAAACGGATCATCCAAATTAATATAAAAAATTTCTTTTCCATCTATCTGCTTCAACATATGGTTGATTAAAAGTTTAAATAGAGTAGATTTTCCTGATCGTCTTACACCCAAAAGCACTTGCATTTCTTTAAGCGATAGTTTTTTTATTAACTGATCAAGCATAGATCGCTCATAAATTTGCTTATACAACACATCTCCCCAATGAGGGTTTTGAATATTTAGAATTTTTTCCATGATTTTTTCTTTACCAATTAAAGAGATGCTAATTTTACTAATTATAATTCGTAAAATCAATGTTTTTTACGAATTATAATTAGAACCTGACATCTATTTGCAATTGGTATAGCATGTAGAAAAGTTTATAGGAAATTTTATGAGCAATTTTACACCAAAAGAAAAACAGCTTTTATTGAGCACGGCTGATAGTGCTATTAAATTTGGCCTGGAAAAACATCAGGTTTTACAAGTCAAACTTGAAGATTATCCAGAAAAACTAGTGAGCCCTGGCGCGAGCTTCATAACACTTGAAATTAATAAGGAGCTGCGCGGTTGCATTGGCTCGCTTGAAGCCTATCAACCACTGATCCAAGATGTTGCACAAAATGCTTATGCTGCAGCATTTCGCGACCCACGATTTTACCCATTAACCGCCGAAGAGTACCCAAGTATTACCAAACATATTTCAGTTTTATCTAAACCCCAGCCAATGTCTTTTACTTCGGAAAAAAATTTGCTCGATCAAATACGCCCGGGCATTGACGGTCTAATTTTATCAGACCAAGGTTATCGTGGTACTTTTTTGCCAGCAGTTTGGGAATCCTTAGCAACACCAGAATTATTTTTACGCCACCTCAAACTAAAAGCTGGCCTACCAGAAAATTATTGGTCAGATACCATTAAAATAGAAAGATATACAGCAGAGGTAATAGAATAAATGTCATCTAGTATTGCTATCGTAGGACGCCCTAATGTCGGAAAATCGACACTATTCAATCGTCTCACTCACACCCGCAACGCTTTGGTCGGTAATATGCCAGGACTCACGCGCGACCGCCAATATGGCATAATCCAAATCAATGAACAGAATATCATCGTTATTGACACTGGTGGCATAGGTGAAGCAAGCACGCCAATTGAAATCTTAATGGAAAAACAAGCCCAGCAAGCCCTGCAAGAAGCAGACATGATTTTATTTTTAGTTGATGCCAGAAGTGGCCTTACCGGTGCCGATGAAACTCTAGCCCGTAAACTACGCAAACTAAATAAGCCCATTTTTATAATCGTAAACAAAGTTGAGGATCAAGACACTGAAGTCGTTCTAGCTGATTTTTATAAATTAGGTTTGGGCGAACCCATGACAATTTCCGCAGAACACAATATTGGCATTGGAGATTTAATAGCTACAATCGAAACAAAATTACTGCAAAAAGAAGAAGCGAGCACACCAGCCTTCCCCCTCGGCGCAATTAAAATCGCCTTTGTTGGTCGCCCCAATGTTGGCAAATCAACTTTAGTCAATCGTATCTTGGGCGAAGAACGCGTCATTGTTTATGATGAGCCAGGTACCACACGTGACAGTATTTTTGTTAACTTTAATCGTCGCGGCAGAGATTATGTGTTGATCGATACTGCAGGTATCAGACGCCGCGGCAGAGTAAACGAACGTGTAGAAAAATTCTCTGTAATTAAAGCTTTGCAATCGATTGAAGCTACAAATGTCGTAGTATTTGTCATTGACGCCACCGAAAACATTACCGATCAAGACTTAAAGTTGCTCGGATTTGTCTTAGACGCGGGTAAGGCCTTGGTTATCGCAGTAAATAAATGGGATAACCTGCCACCACTACAGCGCGACAAAATCCAAAGCGAGCTTGATCGCCGTTTAACTTTTATTGACTTTGCAAAAATCCTCTTTATCTCGGCACTACACGGCAGCGGTGTTGGTGATGTATTTAGCGCGATAAACAAAGCATATACCAGCGCGACCAGAGAGCTAAAGACCCCGCAGCTAACTAAAATTTTAGAAAAAGCAGTAACAAACTTCCAACCACCTCTTGCTCGTGGCCAAGAAATAAAATTACGCTATGCTCATGTTGGCGGCCATAACCCACCAACTATTATCATTCATGGCGCGCGCACTGAATACCTACCAGAAAATTATCGTCGCTATCTAGAACATTTTTATCGCGAAGCCTTGGATTTATCTGGAACCCCAATAAGAATTGTGTTTAAAAACTAACATGAACTCTATTACATTAAAAAAAAACGAAGAACGTCGACTGCTCGCTGGACATTTATGGATCTATAGCAATGAAATAGACACCAAAATCTCACCCCTAAAAAATTTCCAACCAGGTGAGCTAGTAACGGTTAATACCTCGCGCAATCAAAATTTAGGTGTAGGTTACATCAATCCAAACACCCTCCTCTGTGCGCGTTTATTAACACACAATCCAAACGAAAAAATTGATTGCGCTTTTTTTATTGCTAGAATTAGGCAGGCTCTAGCACTTCGCGAACTTTGCTTTGCTAAACCATTTTACCGCTTAATCTTTAGCGAAAGCGATCAATTACCAGGCTTGATCGTCGACCGCTTTAATGATGTATTAGTTGCGCAATTAAATACCGCCGGCCTGGAAAATTTAAAAGAACTAGTTGTCGAAGCGCTGGTTTGCGTAATCAAGCCTGCTTCTATTTTATGGCGCAACAAGAGCTCTATTCGTACCACTGAAAATTTGCCAGGTTAC
This sequence comes from Gammaproteobacteria bacterium, assembly GCA_964213355.1. Taxonomy (GTDB): domain Bacteria; phylum Pseudomonadota; class Gammaproteobacteria; order UBA9339; family UBA9339; genus JBAXAM01. Next base: position 117,442 of record CAXOVY010000001.1, on the reverse strand, counting down.
ATTGAAGCAGCATATGGCAATCCGCCGGAACATGTTGAACTCGAAGAAAACAATATCCGTTTCATTGCCTCCATAAAAGAGGGGCAAAAAACCGGATGGTTTTACGATCAACGCAACAATCGCGCACGCCTAGCTCCTTATGTTAAAAATAAAAATGTGCTTGATGTTTTTAGTTATAGCGGAGGTTTTGGTATAAACGCTACAATGCATGGTGCCCAAAACATTACCTGTGTTGATGCTTCTGAATTTGCTTTAAATCAAATAAAACAAAATGCTGACCTAAACAATATCAGCACTAAAATTGAAATAATTTGTGTTGATGCTTTCCAATCTTTGAAAGATTTGCATATAGCACAAAAATCATTCGATGTAATTATTTTAGATCCGCCTGCATTTATTAAACGACGCAAAGACATTGAAACCGGGGTAAATGCTTATTTACGCCTGCATCGTTTGGCATTAAAGGTTTTGCGGCCAGCCGGAATTTTAATTACCACATCATGTTCGCTGCATTTGTCACGCGACATGTTGCTTGATACACTGCGCCAAGCAGCATTACAAGAAAGACGCAGCGCCGTTGTGATCGAACAGCTACACCAAGCACCAGATCATCCCATACATCCAGCGATTGCTGAAACAGATTATTTAAAAGGCTTTATAACCCAAGTTTTATAAACTAACACTAAATCGTCCATTTACTCCGCACCTCACCCTCGGACGCATTAACAACCAACATAAAATTCAAACCGGGTTTTTAGACAATATCGCATTACCCGCTATGAATTTTGATATAATTGAGCTAAAATTGTTCAAAAGTGAACCTCGACCTGCTGGATCTCTTTACACCATAGTTTCGGTTTATAATTTTGGCTAATAGATATGCGAATACATTCTCGACTGTTAAATTTAAGTTTGGTATTTCTTATTTTCATCCTAATAAACCAAGGAGTTTGTGCTATGAAACTGACTAGTTCAGCTTTTACCAATGGCAGTACTTTGCCTACCTTATATACCTGCAATGGCAAAAGTATTTCCCCGCCAATCCAATGGCAAGATGCTCCAATTAAAACAAAATCATTTGCCTTAATTTTTGACGACCCCGATGCCTCATCGGGAACTTGGATTCATTGGGTATTATACAATTTACCCCCAAAAACAAATTCACTAAAAGAGAATGTAACTACATTGCCACCAGAAACCAAAGTCGGCACCAATAGTTGGCCTCAAACAAAATATGGTGCACCATGTCCACCCTCAGGCGAACACCGTTATATTTTTAATCTATATGCTTTGGATACAATGCTTGATTTATCAGGAACAGTAACTGGTGAAGAATTACGTAAAGCTATGCAAGGACATATCTTGGAAACTGCGACATTAATGGGTCGTTATACAAGAATAAAAACTACCCAGCGCTAATTTAGCCTTAATTTAAAACATAACAGGGCTGTACTTTTCTCAAACCCATGTCAACTAACAAAGTAAAACCCAATTACATGGTTATAGTTTTATTCTTAGTCATCACCATCGATACCATGGGAATTAGTTTTCCATGGCCAATATTTGGTAAATTATTTACGGGTGAAACTACAACCTTATTTACCAGCAACGTATCCATGCAATGGCGCAATATTTTATACGGCATCACCATGGGAACTGCCTCGCTGTTTATGTTTTTAGGCGCGCCAATTCTTGGCAATATTTCTGATCACATCGGCCGACACAAAGTATTGCTTTTTTGTCTGCTCGGCACAAGCTGTGGCATGGGCATATCAGTGCTTGGTATTATTTTTAACCAGGTATTTTTGTTAATGCTTGGCCGCGCTTGGCTTGGAGCTATCGCAGCCAGCCAAATAATAGCTCAAGCAGCTATCATTGATATCAGCAACCAAAAAAACAAAGCATCTTTGCTCGGCACAGTCTCTGCAGCTAATAATTTAGGCTTTATTGTCGGCCCGATAATTGGTAGCTTATTAATTGATAACACTTTGGTAAGCTGGTTTGGTTTTACCACCCCTTTTTATTTTGCCGCAATGCTCGCTCTTTTAAATGCCTTGCTGTTGCTACTAACGTATAAAGAAACGCTCAAAATTCGAGCTGCAAAAAAGTTACAAATAACCAAAAGTTTTAAAGTTTTTGTCCGCGCTCTAGCACACAAAAATATTCGCACACTCGCTTTCATTTATGTTTGTTTTCAGGTGGGATGGGCGCTATATCTTCAAACCAATTTACTTTCTTTGATCCAAAAATACAATTACTCTGGCCGCTTACTTGGCTATTTTTATTTATGGATGGGTCTTATCCTCTGCCTTAACTTACTAGTAATAATACGCATAATCACGCGAGTTATAAAATTAAAAAAAATTATTTATATCAATCTTATTATGGCAGCTATTTGCTGCGTGGTTGCAATTTACGGTGGCGAAATAGGTATATGGCTTAGCATGCTCCCAATGGCGACTGCTATTGCCTTGGGCGGAAACGCCCTGGTTACTACTTTTTCTAATACTGCAGCGAAGCACGAACAAGGCTGGATCATGGGAATTAGTAACAGCCTTGCAGCGCTGTCATGGGCAGTAACACCGCCACTCGCTGGCCTATTACTCGCATTTGGCTTTCACATTCCACTAGCTATTGCCGGGATTTTATTCTTGCTGGGAACGGTTGTTACGATTTTCACATAGTGGCCAATATTTTCTCAATTACATTTCTTTTTAAATCAGTAAATTATCAAATTACAAAAATTTTACTACATCTTGTGATTTCTTTTTGTTAAAACCACAAAATGTAGTATTATGCTGGCTTATACAAACAGGCGATTCTGATTTAATCAAATGAATGTTTTTCTCTAAATTAAGAAACAAAGCTAAATAACTCAAGTGGAGCAATACAGGTGTTTACTACAATTCAAAAACGTGACGGACGTGAAGCGGATTTCCATTCTAGCAAAATTACTAATGCTATTTTAAGAGCAGCACAAGCAGTTGGCGGTTCGGATCAAGCAACGGCACTGGAACTAACTGCACAAGTTTTAAAATATTTAAAACAAAAATATCAAAACCAACTATTTAGCGTTGAAGACGTACAAGACGCTGTAGAAAAAATATTAATTGAAAGTGGCCACGCTAAAACCGCCAAAGCCTATATTTTATATCGTGCTGAACGCAATCGCATTCGCGAAGGCAAATCAAAATTAATGGACATGGTTGCAGATATTTTGGTTGAAACCAATCGCGAAAACGCTAATATTTCCAATTCCCCCTCAGCTAAAATGCTACAAATTGCGAGCACCGCTTCGCGCGCTTACTATTTGCACCGTTTGATCCCTAAGCATCTATCACTCGCTCATCAACGCGGAGATTATCACATTCATGATTTGGACTTTTACGGCAAGACATTAACTTGTGTGCAAATTCCTTTGGGCAAACTTTTAACCAATGGCTTTAACAATGGCCACGGCTTCATTCGCCCGCCAAAACGTCCTAGTTCAGCTACAGCATTAGCCGCTATTATTTTGCAAAGTTCGCAAAACGACATGCATGGTGGACAAAGTTTTGCTTTTTTCGATCGCGATATGGCACCCTTTGTAGAAAATGCTGACGACAACGAAACCTACCAAGCAATGGAAGCCTTAATCTATAATTTAAATAGCATGCATAGTCGCGCTGGCGCGCAAGTACCATTTTCCAGCCTAAATATTGGCACCGAAACCAGTGAAGCCGGGCGTCGCGTAACACGCAATGTATTATTAGCCTACGAGAAAGGTCTTGGCATGGGAGAAACGCCGATTTTTCCTAATATAATTTTCCGCATAAAAGAAGGAATAAATTATAATCCTATCGATCCAAATTATGATTTGTTTCAATTGGCAATCCGCGTCGCAACCCAGCGCCTGAATCCAACTTTTAGTTTTATGGATTCCTCCTTCAATAAAGAATTTGGCGACCAAGTTAGCTACATGGGATGTCGCACACGCGTCATAGCTAACCGCGTGGGTCCTGCAGTAACTGATGGACGCGGCAATTTAAGTTTTACTACTTTGAATTTACCACGTCTAGCAATTAAAGCGCAGCATGATATATCTAAATTTTATCAAGAACTCGATGCTGCGCTTGAATTAGCCGCCGAGCAATTGCATCACCGTTATAGCGTCCAAGCAAAGCTAAAAGTGCGCGACATGCCATTTTTAATGGGACAAAACTTATATTTAGATGCGGAAAATTTACAAGCAGATGACAGCATCGAGCCAGCAATTAAACATGGAACTCTTTCCATTGGTTTTATTGGTTTGGCCGAAACATTGACGGCACTAATTGGTCAGCATCATGGCATGAGCCCAGAAGCACAAAAATTGGGCGAAGAAATAGTTGCATTCATGCGTAATAAAATTGATGCTCTAGCCGAACGCTATAATTTAAATTATACCCTGCTGGCAACTCCAGCTGAAGGCCTGTCAGGACGCTTTGTAAAACTAGACAAGGAAGAATATGGGATTATAAAAGGAGTTACTGACAAAGAGTATTATACTAACTCTTTTCATGTTCCGGTCAACCACCCAATTAGCGTTTATGATAAGGTTAGAATTGAGGGCGTTTATCATAAATATGCTAATGCCGGACATATTAGCTATGTTGAATTCAGTTCACCACCAAAGCACAACCAAGAAGCTATAGAAAAAGTGCTACGGTGTATGAAAGAAGCAAATATGGGATATGTCGGTATAAACTTTCCAATTGATTTTTGTAATGTTTGTGGTCACTCAGGGATAATTGATGATGCTTGCCCTATTTGTGCTTCAACTTCAATTAAACGTGTACGCCGCATTACCGGCTATTTAAGCACTATTGATCGCTTCAACGATGCTAAGCAAGCGGAGTTGAAACAAAGATTTGCCCATTTATAAAATATGACTCAACTTCGCATAGCTGGAATAACCAAAGAAAGTGTCGTCGATGGCCCGGGACTGCGTTATGTGATTTTTACCCAAGGATGTCCGCACCACTGCGTCGGCTGCCACAATCCGGATACCCAAAATTTTGCTGGCGGTTACGATATTTCCATCGCTAAACTATTGGACTCAATCAACGCAGCAAAATTAATCGATGGCGTAACCTTTTCTGGCGGAGAACCATTCGCACAAGCAGCTGCCTGCGCGGAATTAGCTAAATTAATAAAAAAAAACAGAAGCGATTTAAATATTATAACCTATAGCGGATATTATTATACTGAGTTACTTGCTATGGCAATAAAAGATCCTGCGATTAAAGGGTTTTTGCAATCAATCGATATTTTAATTGACGGACCATATGATGCAACCAAAAATGATCCTAACTTACCCTTCCGCGGTTCAAGCAACCAAAATATCATTGAGCTATCCAAAACTTGTTAGATTATTTTTTCCACCAAACAACAAAGCGTTCCATCTGCCAACTTTGTTTGTATTGTATCACCAACAATAACATCTTTGGTTGTTTGTATTATTTTGTTACCTTTGCTAACAATCGCATAACCGCGCACTAGTGTTGCGAGTGGGCTCACTAAATCAAGTGCAGTGCTCGCTTTGGCTAATCGATATTGCCAATAAGTTAGTTGATGCCGCATCGCCAAATAAAGACGACGCTCTACCTCATCTAAACGCTGTGCCTGCTGAACTAAATAATACTGCGGGGGACGCAAACGGTTTTTTAAATTTTCTAGTAACCACTGCGCTTGTTGCAATTTATACTGTATCAGATTAACTAACCTCTGCTTGAAACCCACTAAAGCTGCTAACCACTCCACAACATCTGGAACTGCAAGTTCTGCTGCAGCTGATGGTGTCGGCGCCCGCATGTCAGCAACAAAATCAGCAATCGTAAAATCAGTTTCGTGTCCAACTGCGCTAATCACTGGAATGGTGCTTGCAAAAATCGTGCGCGCGACAATTTCTTCATTAAACGGCCACAAATCTTCCAACGCCCCACCGCCGCGCGCTAAAATTAATACATCACATTCGTGGCGTACATTTGCAGTTTGCAATGCTAAAGCAATTTGCGCAGCTGCTTCGCTGCCTTGTACTTGCGTGGGATAAATAATAACAGCAGCGCTTGCAAAGCGGCGCTTGAGCACACTCAAAATATCGCGAATTGCAGCACCCGTTGGCGAAGTAATCACACCAATACATTGCGGTAATTTTGGCAGTAGCTTTTTATATTTAACATCAAAAAGTTTTTCAGCTTCGAGTTTTGCTTTCAGCTGCAGAAATTTAGCGTGCAAAACTCCCTCGCCCACAAGTTCCATATGTTCAATAATCAGTTGATAATCACCTCTTGGTTCGTAGAGGCTAACTTGTGCAATAACAATTATGTGCGTGCCATTTTTTGGCTGAAACTTGAGAGTTGATTTTCTATTGCGAAACATTGCTGCACGAACTTGAGCCAACTCGTCTTTAAGTGAAAAATAGATGTGGCCTGAACTTGGTTCGGCTAGATTTGATATTTCGCCTTCGATCCATATATGCTCAAAGTTAGCTTCTAGAATTGCTCTAGCTGCGGCGTTGATTTGCGATACTTTAAAAATTTTTCGTTCTGAGATTATGCTCATCGTCACTCTCACTTGGCCAATTTTTTCAAATAATTTTTCAGTTACTTTATATTTATCATTTTCAATTTTACTATAGAATTAGTAGCAAGACGATATAAAGAGGTACCAAATGCTTAACTCAAATTCACAAGATGTTTTTTTTATGCAACGCGCGCTTGATCTGGCAGAAAAAGCTAAAAGCGCAAATGAAGTACCAGTTGGTGCTATTGTAATTGCAAATAATGAAATAATTGGCGAAGGATTTAATTGTCCTATTGGTACTTGCGATCCAACTGCACATGCTGAAATTATAGCCTTAAGGCAGGCTGCACAAAAATTGAATAATTATCGTTTACCTGAAGTAACTTTATATGTAACTTTAGAACCATGTGCGATGTGTGTTGGCGCAATGCTGCACGCGCGCATTAAACGCCTGGTTTTTGGAACACTAGATCCAAAAACAGGCGCAGTTGTGAGTATTTTTAAATTATTGGATGAGAAAAACTCAAATCACATAATTGAGCATCAAAACCGCATTCTTGCCACCGAATGCGGCAAAATCTTGTCGGATTTTTTTAAGGCCAGGAGAGAGCTAAATGCATAACTACCAAAACAGATAGCCTCATTTTTTGCAGGTATTTACCATGTGTCAGATTAGATAGGAACTATCCCACACTAGGTGGTTTAGGTTTAGGTTTAGGTTTTTGATCTACGCGCGGCTCATCTTTCTTCTGTTTTATTAGTTCTTCTATTTTTTTATAAGCTGGCCCTTTTTTTACACTCGTCTTATAAGGCTCAGGTAATCCATTTAGTACTTCTATCCGAGTCATAGGGTTTGTAATCCCATTTACCAACCCTATAATTTTGCCAGGTACTCCTTTAGCTGCACTAATAACAAACAAACCAAACCTTCTCTCTGTAGCTGCAAGCATTCCTTGAGCCTTTGTCAATTCTTCTCGTTGTTGTTGCAACTTCGTATCTGCATTTTCTACTGCATCTACAGCGTCTCCTTCTGTTTTTTTGTCCACTGCTTTTTTTACCACCTTTGCCGCCTCAGTAACTTTATCTTTTAATCCACCGACTTCTTTATTAGCCACTGCTATCTTTTTTTCTAGTTCCGATTTTTTTTGTTTAAGAGCCTCAATTATAGCAGGTTTTGGAGGCTTATCGTTTATTGCTTTTTTTAACGAGCGCTGCACTCCTTGCAACTCACTTTTAAGTTTTTCTAAAGTTTCTTGCGCGACTGTCAACTTATCTCGTTTGTCCAAATAGTCCTTTAACTCATAAGACTTAGGATCAAGGACTTTTTTTGCCTCATCTATTTTACCATTTAGAGTGTTTTTAGCCGCTTCAACCTCTAATGTCAATTTTGGAGTATTTTTTAGTCCCTCTGCTTCCAATTTTGGAACATCGTTTAGCTCAGCTATGTAACGCTCTTTCAAACTCTTGTTTTGTTTATCAGAGAAACCATCAGTGAGTACCCCAATTTCCTGTCCTACTTCCTGTATTTTTTTGTCTTCGATCTTTAACAATTCCACTAAAGTCCCTTCTTCTTCTTTCCCTCCTGATTTCACGTGTAGCTTTACATCTTTCTCTAATTCAGCAACTTCTCCTCTCAATTTATTAACCCTATCATTGTCAATATTCTGATCCGCATTTTGTAGTGCTACTATTTCGCTATTTAGTTCCTTTCGCTTCTCATAGTACATACCAGACAATGAGGCTTTATCTATGGCATCTAATTGCACTTCCACTTTGCTTGTGGCTTCTGTAACTTCTTGTGCTTTAGTGTCTACTGCTGACAATTTTTCATCTAAACGCTCGTCTAAAAGTTTGTCTAATTGTTCTGGATCTTCTCCAACAAATTGCAATTGTTCTTTCCGTACCTCAGCAAGTTCTGCATCTAGCTTAGCTAAATCCTTATTACTCGCTTTTGCTTCTTTTAATTCCATCACAAGACGTTGTGATTCATTAGTATAGTGTTTTTGCAAAATACCTTTTTTCTCCTTATTAAAAAGTTCTCCACACTCTTCTGGTTTGAGATCTTTACTAAGCTCAACCCAAAGTTGCTGTAATTGTTTCGGATCTGTTACCACAGCGATAATCGCCAGCATATTCCCCTTAACTTTTTCTTGCTCTACCTTGTCTTCTTTTTTCTGCGAAGCCCGTAATAATTTGGTTTCTTCTTTTAACAAAGCAATTCTTTGATCTTGATTCAAATGCTGGACAAGTAGACCAACCATTTTTGGATGATTAGCTTTAATATCAACCCAAAGCTTCTTTGATGCAGTAGGGCTTAAAAGCGCTTGCGCTATAGCATCTTTTTGTGCCTTAAATTGTGCTAACTCTTCCGGTTTTTGTCCTGTTTTTTGCTTCGGCTCTACTTCTAAAAGTTCGTCTAATTCTTTAATACAGATTGTTTGTAAAGCTTCTATTTGCGAAGCTCTGCTTTTATCATCCCCAGTAACATAACTGTCGATATTCTTGAGTTCTTCTGGATGCTTTTTGATCAAATTACTCACAAACCTTTTCAACAAAACTAGATCGCTTCCAGCAAGTGCCAAACAACCTTTTTGCGCAGAAATAAATTCCTCTCTCAACTCCTTTCCAAGCTTTATTTTCTCCTCTACAGCCTGAAATGTTTTATCTTGTTTTCCCAAAAGATCTACAGAGTTTTTTTCCTCCGGAGTGCCCTCTAACGCTATTTTGTCCGCTAAGGCAATTACCTCACCTTCCAGCTTTGCAATTTCCTCCGTAGACTTATTATCTTTTTTTGCAGCATCCAACTTTGCTCGTTTTTCAACATAGTCCTTTAGTACGGGTGTCGTTGATAGTTTTGTTGCTATTTCTAATACCGAATCCATCTCCTTTTTCGCTTTGTCCATTTCATCAACTACAATCTGAACCGCTTTATCTCGTTCTTCTAAAGCATTTACAGCCTCTAAAGCCTTTTTTCCAACCTCACTATCCTTTGGCAATGCTTCTTTCGCTAAGTCAAGCTCCTTTTTCAACCCTTCAATCTTACTCTCATCGGGCTTAGCAACGTTTTTTGCATCTTCCAGATCTTTTCGTTTTACAAGATACGCCTTTAATAGTGGTAGTGTTTCTGCATCTTTTAATACCACATCTCTTTTACCTTCCTCTTGTTTCACTTTTCCAACTACATCCTGAACCGCTTTATCTTGCTTTTCCAAAGCAACTACAGCCTTTCTTTCATCTCCAGTCTCTGGTAGCGCTTCCGCTAAGACGGCAAGTTCCTGTTTCAGCTTTTCAATTTCATTAGGCTTAACAGTTTTCAGCAACGCTCGTTTTACAAGATAGTTATCTAATTGTACTTGTGCAGGTGTCGGCTTGGCTGTTTCTGATAGCTTTGTTACTTTTGCTAATGTCAAATCTCTTTGAGTTTTCTCTTTTTCAAGCTCCTTACCTTGTGTTTCTTCTATTGTTTTTAATTTTTTCGCAATTTTGTCGAATCGTTTAAGATACTTGCTACTAACAACATCAACTATTTCTTTTCCTGCATCCGTCCCAAGCTCCGCTGCTCCTTCCAGATCGCCTTCAGCAAGCTTCATAAAATCTTCAATTTCATTATTAAATCTTACGTTAAGTTGCTTTATTTCAGCTTTTGTAGCCGTTGATTCGTCCGCCTTTTCCGCTTTTTCTGCTTTTCGTTTCTTTCGCTGTGCTTTTATATTTTTTAATCGTTTAACAACACCTGTTTTTAATATACCTACATCTTTAGCACGAACCTGCAGGGGCGCCTTACCAAATATATGCGTATGCCTACCCTTCATAACTACCTCAGCTGCAGCACGATCTTCTACTGAACCATATTGACTTAGATGAGACCAAAATTGCCTTTTTGCTTCCGGTCCTTTCTCGTCGAGAACATCACCCAAATCTTTCAGACACTGGTCATACGCTATCGGATTCTTCGGATCCTTATCCCTAATCGCTCTAATATTTTTAATCCACTGAGTATAGTTTTCCGGGTCTCTGGGTGGCATTACTTTTGATAGCTGAGTTTCATTTCCATTAATAAATACCCGCTTCCCCGCTGCTAAACACAACCTCTGTATTTCCTTCTGTCTACCACCATCCGTAGAAACATTAGTCCACTCAATTTTTTCCTGGTTTTTTTTTGCCTCAATAACTTTCCTAGTGTTTTCTGCATTAGGATTTGTAATGATAAAAAATTTTCCGCCCTTGCTGTCTAGCTTGACATACAATCCTTTGCCAACTTCTTTAGCCGTACCCTTTAGCAGCTCCTCAAGGCTACTGTAACCCGCTGTTTTTGCATTAAAATGGGTCAATTGTTTCATAAAAGCATCATCTACTGGACCCAGTCCTGAAAGAGTTGTTAACTCTTCATCGGTGTCCAGTTTTTTAATCCTTTCTTTATATTCTTTCTCATCGGCAGCAATAGCGGTTTTCTTGGCTGCATCAACATCTTCTTCTATCACTGTTCCATACGTTGCACCGGTAAGATACAACTTAACATCCAGCTCAATCGTTGCCTCGCGCATATCTGTATATTTTTTTCCAAAGTCTTTAAGCTGTTGCTGCCGTTTTTCAGCTTCGCCCGCAACTTTTTCTAGCTGTGTAACGTTGGCCAATGTTTCTACCCGCTTGGGATCACCCTGTGATAACTGATCGAACTCCTTCCGCGCAGCATCAGCGTCAATCTTGGCTTTAACTGCAACATCTTTTTTAATTTCTATTCCTGTCGCTTTTAAACACTCCTCGAATGTTGGTATACTTTTTCCAATACTGTCTTCAATTTTTTTCTTCGCAACTGCTTTATCGGTATAATCTATGCCAGGAATAGCTAGAAACAATCTATTTCCACTACCTTCCACTATGCGATCGAGCAGTTTCCTCAAAGATGGTTCTTCACCCTCTGATAGCCCACTAAGATCAGTAGCTTTAACTTTGTCACAATCAGGGCCAGGCTCCTTTATAGTAGCCGCCATTTGATCAATCAGTTCTTTATCATTGTTGGCTCTTTTTGACGCATCAAAGTCAAGACTAAAAATACCATAAGCACGGTCACGGGTAAGTATATCTGTCGATGGTTTTGGGTTTTTTGGGGGCGTAGCAGGCAAAGTTATTGATACGTCTTTTTGATCACCAACTTCTTGTTTAGCCGGCACAGTTATTGATATGTCTTTTTGATCATCTTTAGGCGGCACAGTTATTGGTACCAATACATCCCCTTTTTTTGGTACTTCTTGTCCCGGCAATTTTATTTCTACAATCTGATCCTGCTGTGGGTTCATAAAGCTCCTTATCCAACTAAAAAGTTTTTAATATTTTGCCACCTGCAATTAGTTCTATAACATTAGATTCTACAAAAAATACGTCTTTTATGTCGCTGTAGTTATTTCCGATTGCGGCGGTTTGATTTTTATAGGATGCTCCCAAATCAACCCCATATCCTTAGCACGCTTGGCCAAACGATCGTAGCATTTTTCATCGCTAGCACTCGGCACATATCCAACTAAATCAAATTTGGATCTTTTTGCTTCTATCCAGACGAAGCGCTTCATCATTTGTGTGCCTGCAATTGCCTCAACTGAAATCCAGCCTTTTGTGGCGATAAGCTTTCCGATTTCCTCAATGGTTTTTGCTTGATCAAGAATACTACTGGCGGTTTTTTGTTGTTCTGCTAAATAAGGAGCGGAAGTACTAATAGCTTCACCGTAATCGTGAATCACCCAACCAGTTGATGCTTTAACAAAAGTTAGTGGTAGTTCTTCATCAAATACTGCATTAGTATTAACAAGCTGTATAAAGGGGTAAAAGTAATTGCGACAATACTCAACATCAGCTTCCGATACCACATCAAAAATCTGATCCGTGGCCGCATCAACACCAAGATCACGCTCACTCCAAATATTAAAAACTGAGGTTTCTTCTACCATGTGATTAGTCGCTCAATTTAGATTACAAACCTAACAAAAGAAAAACTTCCCTGGCGCTATTGTACCAAATTATAGTTGAATTTACAAAAAACCATAGTTGACATATCATGTGAGCCTGGAGATCCGATTTTATATGGATCACATCCTGTAACAGAAATAGCGGAGCGACATTATCATGCGTAAAATTTTATTGATATTTATAACCATGTCTTTATTGCTTTTATTAGGTGGATGTAGCAAATTACGCCCCTATCGTGTAGATGTACAACAGGGCAATATTATTGATCAACATACAGCAACCGAGCTACATACCGGCTTGAATAAAAATGAAGTAGCCGCTATTTTGGGAGCGCCATTACTTACCGATATGTTTAACACCAACACCTGGACCTATGTCTATACCAATCAAATCAATGGCGGAAAAATAGAAAAGAAAAAACTAATACTCGAGTTCAAAAAAGATAAACTAGTACAAATAAACCAATGACAAATTTAATTACCGAAAATCGTAAAGCACGCCATGACTATAGTATCGAGCAAACATTTGAAGCCGGGTTAGTGCTCGCCGGTTGGGAAATAAAAAGCCTGCGCGCGGGCAGGGCGCAACTTAGCGAAAGCCATGTAATTCTCAAAAATGGTGAAGCCTTTTTACTAAATTCTCATTTTGCGCCATTACCTACTACCTCAACGCATGTTCAAGCAGCTGCCGATCGAACACGTAAATTATTGCTCCATAAAAACGAACTTAGTAAGTTAGTTGGCGCAGTTGCACGCAAGGGATATGCAATTATCCCGCTTAATTTACACTGGAAGAAAAATAAAGTTAAAATTGATATTGCCCTGGCTCGCGGCAAAAAACAATACGACAAACGTGAGTCTATAAAAAGTCGTGATTGGGAAAGACAAAAACAAAGACTAGCGAAACTACGATAAAAAATTATTTTGCCGCCAAGCCTCATATAACACTATTGCTACTGTATTTGATAAATTTAGACTACGACTGTGTGGCACCATCGGGATATGTAAAATTTTATCTACAGTAAATTGCTTCAACACTTCCACTGGTAATCCGCTTGTTTCTGGCCCAAACAAAAATGCATCATTTCTTTGAAAAGCAATTTGCGCATAATTGGTTTTACCTTTAGTAGAACAAGCAAAAATACGTGTGGTTTTTTGTAAAAACATAAATTCTTCTAAGTTTTTATATTGTTTAATCAAAGCAAGCTCATGATAATCCAAGCCAGCACGACGCAAATGTTTATCATCTAAATCAAAACCTAAAGGTTCAATCAGATGTAAATGCGCACCAGTATTAGCACACAGGCGAATTATATTGCCAGTGTTGGGTGGTATTTGCGGTTGAAAAAGAATTATGTGGTACATATCCTAATATACGATACTACTTACAGGCTGTATGGTTTGAGTTTTTCGATGCTTGGTACCATCGTCAGCAACATAACGCTCAACACGGTGTGCATCATTTTCATTGATTAAAAACTCTCGGCGCTGTAAATATGCATCACGTATAAACACATACGGATCGAATGCCTGCTCAACAACTTTGTCACCTATCAATAACTCTGAGCGACGTTGGACGAAGTATAATCCAGCAGAAATATACTGCACCTCTTGAGACTTAACATATCCCCAAGGACTCAGCAAAAAGTAATTAATGGGTAATGCAACAGCATCTCTTACAGTAGCTGGCCCCAAAAAAGGCAACACTATATATGGGGTATCTCTCGATCCCCAATGCGCAAGAGTTAAACCAAAATCTCCGACATCTCTTTCCACACCCAATCGAGTAGCTACATCAAATAAACCACCAATACCAACTATCGTATTAATAACTACGCGAGCAAGGTCTGCTATAGCTTGAGGAAAATCCAATTGTAAAATTTCATTTGCGGCTGAGGTAACATCACCGATGTTATCAAAAAAATTGTGTACCCCTTTTTTTGCCGGCCAAGGTAATACGGTATCATAAACTTTTGCTACTGGTCTAATCAATGCACGATCGAAAGCCATATTAAAGGCAAAAACCTTGCGGTTAAAATGCTCATAAGGATCCTGCGGATCGACAGGTTCTTTACTAGTAGCACAACCTGTCACACCAAAAATCAAACCGACTAACAATGTCAATGTAAAAATTTTCACTTTATTTTTTAACATAGCACCTCTACTTCTAAATGCATCGATTATAACTTCTCCGTCATTATAAATACCAGCATCATCAAAAATTTTTGGTCGGGGCGAGAGGATTTGAACCTCCGACAACTGCTTCCCGAAAGCAGTGCTCTACCAAGCTGAGCCACGCCCCGTTTTGTAGAAGCAATATATCACTAATACAGTAAAAACAAAGGGGATGCAAAAACAATAAATAGCAGGTAGAATGTATCGGATTTTGTATATATATTAAGTATATACTATATAAGATACACTTAAACACTTTATTGGAGAAAAAACATGGCCCGAGGAGTAAATAAAGTAATTTTAATTGGCAATCTTGGCAACGATCCAGAAGTTAGATATACCCCAAATGGCAATGCAGTTGCTACTATATCATTGGCAACTAGCGAAACATGGAGAGACAAACAATCTGGTGAATTACAAGACCGAACTGAATGGCATCGAGTAGTCTTTTTTAATCGTTTGGCTGAAATTGTTGGTGAATACCTACATAAGGGTTCAAAAATATACGTTGAGGGCTCATTACGTACCCGCAAATGGCAAGATAAAACTGGCATGGATCGCTACACCACTGAAATTATTGCAAACGAAATGCACATGCTTGATAGCCGTTCTAACTCTGGTGGTAGTAGAGAAAAGACTGCGCCGCCAATTCATGAGTCTGCCGAAGTTCCCACAAATGGCCACTTAGAAAGCGTCGGTACATCAACGGGTAACATAGCAATGCCACATGCATCTATTGATGATGATATCCCATTTTGATCGACGAATTTAAAACCGGTTGGTTTTATAAAAAAATCCCCAGAAAGCTGGGGGTTTTTTTATTTTATTTTATGACAACGCCTATTTGTCTTCTTCGGATTCTGGCTTACGATCAAGCAATTCAACAATTGCCATCGGCGCTTTATCTCCAGTACGAACATCACATTTAATAATACGTGAATAGCCGCCAGGACGCGTCTTATAGCGTGGACCCAAAAAAGCAAATAATCTGCCAACAGCAACATCATCCCGCAGGCGAGCGAAAGCTAAACGACGATGCGCTACTGAGTCTTCTTTCGCTAAAGTAATCAATGGCTCAGCCACACAACGAAGTTCCTTAGCCTTGGCTAAAGTAGTTTTAATTACTTCATGTTTAAACAATGAAGCAGCCATATTGCAAAACATAGCTTTTCTATGACTGCTAGTACGACTTAAATTTCTACCGCTATTACGATGGCGCATAATTTCCTACCACTCTTTTTATTTCAGGTTTTTATTCTTTGATAATTTTTCTTCCGCTTCCAATTCAACATCATAGTCAGGTTCAGCCACAGGCACTTCTAAACCAGGAGGTGGCCAACCTTCTATTTTCATTCCTAGCGACAAACTTCGCGTAGCTAAGATAGTCTTAATTTCGTTTAATGATTTTTTACCTAAATTTGGTGTTCTAAGCAAACTATTTTCATCACGCTGCACTAAATCTCCTATGAAAAAAATATTTTCACCTTTGAGACAATTGGCAGAACGTACAGTTAATTCTAAATCATCAACTGGGCGCATTAATATTGGATTCATTTCATCATTTTTTTCTTCGGCTTTCGGCTCTTCAGGTTTGCGTAATTCAACAAATGCTTCAAGTTGATGTTGCAAAATCGTAGCGGCAACACGGATCGCTTCTTCAGGATCTAAAATACCATTAGTTTCCAAATCAATGACCAATTTATCAAGATCAGTACGTTTTTCAACACGGGCATTTTCAACATGGTAAGCAACTCTTAGTACAGGACTAAAAGAAGCATCAATCAATATCTTATCAACTGCACGACCTTTTTCTTCGTCTTGAGTATGCACGTTTGATGGCTGGTAACCACGACCCAAAGCTACTGTAATACGCATGCCCAGCTTACCACCTCCAGTAATGTGTGCAATCACATGTTCTGGATTTATAATTTCAACATCATGCTCAAGCTTGATATCTTGTGCCGTTACTGGCCCTGGAGTATCTTTATTCAACTCCAATACTAACTCGCGACGACCATACATTTTAAAATAAACGCCTTTCAAATTTAGCACAATATCAACCACGTCCTCACGCACCCCTTCAATAGTGCTATATTCGTGTAATACATTGTTGATTTGCACCGCTGTTACTGCCGCTCCTTCCATCGAAGACAACAAAATACGTCGCAAGGCGTTGCCTAACGTATGTCCAAAACCACGTTCAAAAGGTTCGAGCACAATCTCAGCTCTAGTCGAGCTAATTTTTTTAACTTGAATAACGCGTGGCGTTAAAAAACTACGATAAATATCCTGCATTCTATCCTCTTTATTTTGAGTAAAGCTCAACCACCAAGTGAACCTGAAATTCAGGTGGGAATTCATTAATATCTGGAAAACGCTTAAAAACACCGCTCATTTTGCTAGCATCTACAGTTAACCACTCGGGAGTTGTGCCTTTTTCAGCGAGTTCTAGAGATGAAGAAATGCGACCTTGTTTTTTATTTTTTTCTTTAACTGAAATTTCATCATTCACACCAACTAAATATGATGGAATGTTAACAGTTTTGCCATTAACAGCTATCGCTTTATGGCTTACTAATTGCCGCGCCTCAGCACGTGTTGCGGCAAATCCTAAACGGTATACCACATTATCTAACCTTGATTCGAGCAAATGAATTAAATTTTTACCAGTTGATCCTTTGCGGCTATCAGCTCGCTTATAATAGTTATGAAACTGTTTTTCTAAAATTCCATAATAACGCTTAACCAACTGCTTCATGCGCAGCTGTACGCTATAATCTGTTGCTTTTTTGCCAACCTTATCACCAAATTGTCCGGGAGGAGTATCAGCCTTACATTTTGATTCTAAAGAGCGCACCCTGCTTTTGTGTTGTAAATCAACACCCTCGCGACGCGATAAGCGACATTTCGGACCAATATATTTTGCCATCTAAACAATCCTCGAAATCAATAAAATAAAAATTAGTCCTAGAATTCTTCTAGGTTCAAATCAGTTCTTACACTCTTCTCTTTTTTCTCGGTCTACAACCGTTGTGCGGCAGAGGAGTTTTATCAGTAACACTAGTGATTTTAAATCCCAGAGCATTAAGCGAACGACCTGCAGAGTCTCTTCCTGGTCCCGGACCCTTAACATAAAGCTCTATATTCTTAACACCATATTCTTTAGCAATAACACCAACTTTTTCGGCAGCAACCTGAGCAGCAAATGGTGTGCTCTTGCGTGAACCTTTAAAACCACAAGTACCAGCCGATGACCAAGCCAAAACATTTCCCTGTTTATCAGTAAGCGCAATGATTGTATTGTTAAAAGAAGCGCTGATATACGCAATCGCATCAACAATATTACGTTTTATTTTTTTCTTAACTGGTGCACGTGCTGGTGTTGTCATAACAAATTCTCTGTTTTTAAATTTTAACTATTTAACTCCGCCATGAAAATAAACCCCCCATTATCCTTTTGCTGGAGCCTTTTGCAGTGTTACTGCTGCTTTTCTTTTGCCTTTACGGGTACGCGCGTTGGTTCTAGTACGTTGACCGCGCACAGGCAAACCACGGCGATGGCGCACTCCACGATAACACCCAAGATCCATAAGTCGCTTAATACTCATAGAAACTTCACGACGCAAATCTCCTTCAATGGTGAACTTGCTTACTTGAACGCGCAAAGCCTCAACTTCTGCTTCAGTCAAATCTTTAATTTTACGCGAAGGATCGACTTTTGCTTCTTTGCAAATAACAAGCGCGCGCTTCCTGCCAATACCAAAAATAGCAGTCAACCCAATGCTCGCATGCTTATGCACCGGAATATTAATACCTGCAATACGTGCCATTAAAACACTCCACCTTTGTTACGTCTAAACACGACGGTTATCACGCCCCTTCATGGCTCTTGCAACCCTTGGGGTACACTTTACCCAGGGTTCCCATTCGCTACTACGTAGCTCTGTCACCCCTGGGCTATAAATATTTTGCTCCTTCGGAGCACCTCTGAACCTGCCATATATAAAATATGGAAGGACGTCAAGAATACATTAAATAAATCAAAAATCAATTTTAAGCTATCCTTGTCGCTGCTTATGTCTTGCTTCCTTGCAAATAATATGAATCACGCCCTTACGACGAACCACCTTGCAATTGCGACACATTTTTTTAACTGATGCTCTTACTTTCATATTAATACTCTATATATTTTTACCTTACCATCATCCCACCGCCTTTTAAGCGAGATTTTTTCATGATTGAATCATATTGATGTGACAACAAATGTGCTTGCACTTGCGACATAAAATCCATCAATACTACGACCACAATCAAAAGAGATGTACCTCCGAAATAAAACGGCATATGCCACTTAAACATCAACAAGTCTGGCAACAACGAAACCAAAGTAATATAAATTGCACCGAAAAATGTCAAACGCGTTATAACTAAGTCAATGTACGATGCCGTATTCTCACCCGGTCTAATTCCAGGAATAAATGCCCCAGATTTTTTCAAATTTTCCGCTATTTCTTTTGGATTAAAAACTAGCGCGGTATAAAAAAAACAGAAAAAAACTATCGCTACAGCGTAAAAAATATAATACAGCGGCTGTCCCATTGATATGAAAAGGCCAAACTGACCTAGCCATTCCATCCCTTTAGTTTGCCCAAACCACTGCGCCACAGTAGCAGGAAACATAACAATACTTGAAGCAAAGATTGGCGGGATCACCCCTGCCATATTTATTTTAAGCGGCAAATTACTACTTTGAGCATTGTAAAGCATTCTCCCAGTCTGCCGTTTGGCGTAATTTACCGTGATTCGTCGTTGGCCACGTTCAATAAAAACCACAAAACCTGTTACAACAATAACTACCGCTACCAACAAGAACAATGTTATAACTTGCATTTGCCCCTGGCGAACCTGCCCTATCACTTTCACTACAGCCTCTGGAAAACGCGAGACAATTCCAGCTAAAATTATCATCGAAATACCATTGCCGATACCACGCTCGGTCATTTGCTCACCAAGCCACACTATAAACATAGTACCGGTAGTCAGGGTTAGCGTTGCAACAAAATAAAAATATGGTCCTGGAATCAACACCACTCCAGAAACAGTTAAATACTTAGAAATACCAAATGCCTGAAAAAGTGAAAGTGCAAGCGTTCCATATCTCGTATACTGGTTAATCTTCCGCCTTCCAATCTCGCCTTCTTTTTTCAACTGCTCTAATTGTGGCACTATAGAGGAAAACAATTGTATAATAATAGAGGAAGAAATATACGGCATCACTCCCAAGGCAAAAATTGTAAATTTAAAAAAATTACCGCCAGAAAACATGCTAAACAAACCTAGCAGTCCGTTTTTTTGCTGATTAAAAAAATCGGCTAAACGTTGTGGATCTACACCTGGAACTGGAATATGAGAACCAATGCGATAAACCAAAATGCCAAGCAACAAAAACAACAAACGTTGTTTTAATTCGCTTAAACCGCTTTTTGCTCCAGCTGGACCTTTTTGTGCCATTATTAATCACTAAATTATAAAATAAAACTATTCTATCTTTCCGCCGGCTGCTTCAATTGCCTTGCGAGCTCCAGCTGTAACTTTGATACCAACTAAAGTAATAGCTTTGTCGATGTTGCCGGCCAAAATAACTTTGGCACGCTTAATGTTACTGCCAATTAAATTTGTTTTTTCTAATTCAGCAAGATCAATACGTGTTGCCTTCACCTTATTTAAATCACGCAATTGTATTTCTGCATTTTCATTAGCTTGCAAAGAAGTAAATCCAAATTTTGGTAGACGACGTTGCAAAGGTAATTGTCCACCTTCAAAACCACTTTTACAGCTATAACCAGAGCGAGCTTTTGCTCCTTTATGACCACGGCCGCATGTTTTACCTAAACCACTACCCATGCCACGACCAACTCGTACTCTCTCTTGTTTTGACCCAACTGCTGGTTTTAATGTATTGAGGCGCATTTAAATTTTCTCAACTTTCAATAAATAATTAACTTTATTAATCATACCACAATTTTCTGGGGTACTCTTAACCTCTACTGTTTGGCCAATATGAAATAACCCCAAACCATGAGCACACGCTTTATGGCACTTCAATTTTTTATTAGTGCTTTTCACCAAAGTAACTTTCAATTTTTTCTTGTCAGTAGTCATAAATTTACTTTTTTACTATTTCGTCAATACTAAGACCACGCTTTGCCGCAATATCTTCAGGTGTTGTCATCTCAGTTAAAGCTTTCAGCGTTGCACGCACAACATTAACTGGGCTTCTTGAACCGATACACTTAGCTAAAATATCGCGAATACCAATAACTTCACAAACCGCACGCATGGCACCACCTGCAATTAACCCCGTACCTTCACCAGCAGGAATCATCACAACTTTAGTTGCTCCGTGCCGTCCAATTATGGGGTGCTGAATCGTGCTACCTTTTAAAGGAATTCGATACATATTGCGTCGCCCGCTTTCTATGGCTTTTTGAATTGCCGCTGGAACTTCGCGTGACTTACCCATACCAAAACCAATTCTTCCTTTGCCATCGCCAATTACTACAATGGCAGCAAAACCAAAAATTCTACCACCCTTTACGACTTTAGCAGTACGCTTTACCGACACTAACTTTTCTTGTAACGCATCAGCTGTATTTTTATCTGTAGTTGCCATCTTTTATATTTCCTAAAACTCTAAACCTTGTTCACGTGCAGCATCAGCAAGTGCTTTCACCCGGCCATGATATCTAAAACCAGACCTATCAAAAGCCACCTTAACAATCCCAATTTGTTTAATTCGCAAGGCTATTGTCTTGCCAACCACAGCTGCTGCCTGGATATTGCCACCATATACACAATCTTTTTTTACATCAGCATCAAGTGTAGATGCACTAGCAGCAACCTTACCACCTGGCATAACTAATTGTGCATAAACATGGCTAGGCGTGCGATACACACTTAAGCGTGGCATGCTTAATTCATTAATTTTCGAACGAGTTTTTTTAGCACGACGCATACGCGTCTTTTTCTTATCCATTATTTCTTCTTACCCTCTTTTTTAACTATAACCTCGCCGTCATACCTTACACCTTTTCCTTTGTATGGCTCTGGTGGTCGAAAATCTCTAATTTTTGCTGCTACCTGACCGACCATATGCCTATCTATACCTTTGATTATGACCTCTGTTTGACTTGGAGTTTCAATTGTTATACCAATCGGAATTGAAAATTTAATTGGATGCGAAAAGCCAAGAGCTAAATTCAAAACTTTACCTTGAGCCTGAGCCTTAAAACCAACCCCAACCAATACTAATTTACGCTCAAAACCCTTGGTAACTCCGGTCACCATATTTCCGAGTAGCGCCCTGGTTGTACCGGAAATTGCGCCAGAATTTTCAACTTTTTCGTTAGGCGCAAATGTAATTTCGTTATTCTCTTTTTTAATACCGACCATTTCTTGAGAATGCAGCTGCATGGTACCTTTGGGTCCTTTAATTTTAACTTCTGACCCGTGAATACTCACTTCAACCCCAGCTGGGATAACTATCGGTTTTTTTGCAACTCTCGACATCTAAGCCCCTTTAATTCACACTACATAATAGCTCGCCACCTTCACCAAGAAGGCGTGCTGCACGATCGCTCATTATTCCTTTTGATGTAGAAATAATAGCAATCCCCATGCCACCCATAATTTGTGGTAGCTTATTCTTGTCCCGATAAACACGCAGCCCTGGGCGACTAATACGCCGAATATTCTCAATAACCGGTTTACCTTGATAATATTTCAAGCTTAGTACTAACTGCTTTTTGTTATTAACTTCTTCTATCTTATAGTCTAAAACATATCCTTCGGTTTTTAAAACTTCTGCTATTGCTGCCTTAAGTTTTGTCATGGGCATAGAAACATCTGGCTTACGAGCAGCCTGTGCATTTCTAATCCGCGTTAACATATCAGCAATCGGGTCACTCATACTCATAATTTAATGCCTTTTACAAAATATTATTTACCAACTCGCCTTTACTAATCCAGGTACATCACCGCGCATTGCTGCTTCGCGCAAATGTATACGACATAAACCAAACTTTTTATATACAGCACGAGGACGTCCACATATCTGGCAACGACTACGTATACGAATTGCACATTCATCACGCGGACTTTTACTAAGCTTATCCACTGCAATCATTTTTTCTTCAAAACTCGTATTTGGACTCTTAATAGTGTCGCGTAACTCAGCTCGCTTAACCATTGCTTTTTTTACAAGCCTATGGCGCTTAGCTTCACGAGCAATCATAGATGTTTTTGCCATATTATTTCAACTCTCTTAATGGTAATCCAAAAGCTCGCAATAATGCCCTAGCTTCTTCGTCGGTTTTCGCCGTAGTGGTGATGGTAATATCTAAACCACGTAAAGTATCAATTTTATCGTAATTAATTTCGGGAAAAACTATCTGTTCTTTAATACCCATACTGTAGTTACCACGACCATCGAATGAGCGAGCATTCAAACCTCGAAAATCACGAATACGTGGAATAACTATGGTAACTAAACGATCAAAAAACTCATACATGCGCTTACTACGCAAAGTTACTTTACAGCCAATTGGCCAATCAGAGCGAATTTTGAAACCTGCAATTGATTTGCGCGATAAAGTTGCAACGGCTTTTTGCCCAGCAATCTTGGTTAGATCATCAAGCGCATTAGTCATGACTTTTTTGTCTGCTGCTGCTTCACCCACACCCATATTAAGAGTGATTTTAGTGATCCGAGGCACCTGCATAACATTTTTATAATTAAAATGCTTCATCAATTGCTTGACGACCGTGTCTTTATATAATTTTTCAAATCTTGCTGTCATAGTTTTCACATTACCACCAGATACCCGTTAAATCTCTACCAATTCGCCATTAGATTTAAAACAGCGAACTTTTTTTCCGTCCTGCAAAACCTTAAAAACAACGCGATCAGCTTTTTTTGTACCTTGGTTATAAATAGCGACATTAGAAATATGCAGTGGCGCTTCGCGCTCAATAATACCACCTTGCGTATTAGTATTCGGATTTGGCTTAACGTGCTTCTTAATCATATTTGCACCTTCAACCATAACCCTGGCACCTTTTTCAAGAGTGCGTAAAACCTTGCCACATACGCCTTTGCTTTTGCCGGTTAATATTATAACTTCATCGCCTTTTTTTATCTTACGCATAAATCCTACTTTACCAAATTATCTTATTTCTATCTAAACTAAAGCACTTCTAAAGCAAGTGATACGATCTTCATAAACTTTTCATTTCTAAGCTCACGCGTTACTGGACCAAAAACACGTGTGCCAATGGGTTGCATTTGAGCATTTAATAAAACAACTGCATTGTCATCAAAACGAATTAAGGCTCCATCGTCACGACGTACTCCTTCTTTAGTACGAACTACTAGAGCAAACACCACTTCGCCTTTTTTAACCTTACCATCAGGAATAGCGTCTTTTACCGAAGCTCTAATAACATCGCCAATATGAGCATAACGATTTCTGGTACTGCCCAACACCTTAATACACATAACTCGGCGAGCACCGCTATTATCTGCCACGTTCAACACTGTTAGCATTTGAATCATCAAAATTCCTCACACCATACCATAATTTTAAGCGTTATCTGCTTTTTTAACTACCTCGTGTAACTTCCAGCGCTTAGTACGGGAAATTGGACGAGACTCTACAATAACAACAACATCTCCTTCTCTACAAATGTTTTTTTCATCATGCGCATGAATTTTGGTTGAGCGCTTTATATATTTACCATAAAGAGGATGTTTAATTTTACGCACAACCAGTACCACAATGGTTTTATCCATTTTATTACTAACTACACTGCCACTTAAGGTACGAACAACTTTATCCTTTTTATTCATGAGCTTTGACCTTCTCGTGTTTTCTCGTTCAAAATAGTTTTAATTTGCGCAATTTTACGTCGCACTTGCCTGAAATTATGCGTACGCGGAGCTTCGCCAGTGCTTCTCTGGATACGCAAATTAAACTGCTCTTTTTGTAAAGTCGCCAACTCGGCAGTTAATTCATCAGATGTTTTGGCTCTTAATTCACTTGCTTTCATTACATTATCGTCCGCGCAACAAACACTGTTTTCACTGGCAATTTAGCTGCTGCTAAAACAAATGCTTCTCTTGCCAGTGCCTCGGGAACACCTTCGACCTCAAACAAAATCTTTCCTGGTTGAATCAAGGCTACCCAATACTCAACCGGACCCTTACCTTTACCTTGACGAACTTCAAGTGGTTTTTTGGTAATTGGTTTATCCGGAAAAATACGAATCCATAGTTTACCACCACGTTTAATATGGCGCGTGATAGAACGCCGTGCCGCTTCTATTTGCCGGGCAGTAAGGCGAGCACGCTCAGCTGCTTTCAAGCCATATTCACCAAAACTTACCGCAGCACCACGGGTAGCAATACCACGATTGCGTCCTTTGAATTGCTTACGGTACTTCGTTTTCTTTGGTTGCAACATAACAATACCTTAATACCTTTCACCAATTAAATTTTAAATTTGTGCAGTCTATGCTAATTATTAATTTTCACCTTTTTCTTCGGCTACTGGAGGCACTTCTGCGGCAAGAACAGTTTTGCCGATTTTCTCACCCTTAAATATCCACACTTTCACACCAATTATACCATAGGTGGTATTTGCTTCAGCAAGACTATAATCAATGTCGGCACGAAAAGTATGCAGTGGCACACGCCCTTCACGGTACCATTCGGCTCTAGCAATTTCTGATCCACCCAAACGACCACTGACGTGAACCTTTACCCCTAAAGCTCCTGCTTTTAAAGCACTTTGCACTGCACGCTTCATAGCACGACGAAACATAATTCTACGTTCTAGTTGTTGCGCAATATTTTCAGCAACTAATTTAGCATCTAAATCTATTTTCTTAATTTCTTCAATGTTGACATGCACTGGAATACCAAGCATAGCACCAAGCTCTTTCCTAAGCGCATCAACATCTCCACCTTTTTTGCCCAAAATAATACCCGGCTTACCAGCATAAATTGTAATACGTGCGTTTTTTGCAGGCCTTTCAATTTGAATACGGCTAATTGAAGCCCCTACATATTTTTTTGTTAAATAATTACGTAATTTAATATCTGAGTTTAAATAACCAGAATATGTTTTCGAATTAGCATACCAAGTAGATGTCCAATCCCGAACTATTCCTAAACGTATACCAATCGGATTTACTTTTTGACCCATGCCTAATTCCCCTTGCCGTCGGTAACCACAACATTAATATGACAAGTGCGCTTTAAAATGCGACAACCTCGACCTTTAGCGCGCGCATGCATACGTCTCATTCTGGTAGCCTCATCAACAAAAATACGAGACACCTTCAATTCATCTATATCCGCACCAGCATTATGCTCAGCATTAGCAATTGCCGACTTTAAAACTTCTTGAACCAAAGACGCGGCTTTTTTAGTGCTAAAATTCAAAATATCAAGCGCACGTGCAACCTTCAAACCTCGAATTTGATCGGCAACCAATCGCACTTTTTGTGCGGAAGAACGTGCATGTTTATGTTTAGCTATTGTTTCCATCGTTTTCTAGTTACCTATTTTACTTCTTGTTATCTTTACCCTTAGTATCTTCTTTTTGCACCTTACGCTCACCGGAGTGAACACGGAAAGTACGAGTTTGTGCAAATTCGCCAAGTTTGTGGCCAACCATGTTTTCAGTAATAAAAACTGGCACATGATCTTTGCCGTTATGAACCGCAATAGTTAAACCCACCATATCTGGAATAACCATTGACCTACGCGACCAAGTTTTAATTGGCTTTTTACTTTTAGACTCTTGCGCTGCTTCTACTTTCTTTAGTAGATGAGCATCAACAAAAGGTCCTTTTTTAACCGAACGTGGCACGTTTTAATCCTCACTTAGCATGACGACGACGAACAATCATCGAATTAGTACGTTTATTACTGCGTGTATGATAACCCTTTGTTGGTTGACCATAAGGAGTTACGGGATGACGACCTCCAGAGGTCTTACCTTCACCACCACCATGTGGATGGTCAACAGGGTTCATAGCAACACCGCGAACTGTTGGGCGAATACCGCGCCAACGTGAAGCACCAGCTTTACCAAGAGAGCGTAAATTATGCTCAGCATTGGATACCTCTCCAATACACGCTCTACATGTTGCTAAAATCTTTCTAATTTCACCAGAACGCAGGCGTAGAGTTACATATTCTCCTTCACGAGCAACAAGCTGCACCGAAGCACCTGCGCTGCGGGCTATTTGTGCACCTTTTTTCGGTCGCATTTCTATACAATGCACCATGGTACCAACTGGTATATTATTTAACGGCAAACAATTGCCTGTCTTAATCGCCGCATCTGAACCAGACATTACTTCATCATTAACTTTTAAATCTTTTGGCGCAATAATATATCGACGCTCGCCATCTTTATATAAAACTAAAGCAATATAAGGCCTGCGGTTTGGATCATACTCTAATCGTTCGACTCGAGCAGCAATACCATCTTTATCACGTTTGAAATCAATAATACGATACTGCCTTTTACTACCACCACCATGATGTCTGACGGTAATCCTGCCTAGGTTATTACGTGCACTACCACGACCACGCTGCTTGGAAGCCAAAAGCGGAGCATACGGCTTACCTTTATACAAATCCGGATTGACAACTTTAATAACAAAGCGTCTTGCCGGAGAAGTTGGTTTGGTTTTTACAATCGCCATAAATTAAGCTCCACCCAAATTAATCACTTGACCTTCTTTGATGGTAACATAAGCCTTTTTCCAATCTTTACGTCGTCCTTGAATATTACCAAATTTACGAGTTTTACCTTTTACATTGCTTATGCGCACAGCATCAACATCGACATCAAACAATAATTTCATTGCACGTGCAATTTGCGGCTTGGTTGCAACACTTTGTACACGAAAAACATATTGGCGATTTACTCTTACACCTGTTGATTTTTCTGATACACAAGGCGCTAGAATAATTTTCATTAATTTATCTTTATTCATGCCAATCTCTCTTCAACTTTTTTTAGCGCTGGTACCGTAAATAAAACCTTTTCAAAACCAATTAAATTTACCGGGTTAACACCATTTACATCACACACATCCACCGTTGTTAAATTACGTGAAGCTAAGTATAAATTCGGATCAATTTCGTCGACTACAATTAAAACTTTTTTAAGACCCAGCCCGGACAATTTTTTGGCAAAATCTCGAGTCTTTTGGCTAGCAACAGTAAAATTATCTACCAATACTAACCGATCTTGACGCACTAACTCAGACAAAATAGAACACATCGCACCAGAATACATCTTCTTATTAATCTTTTGCGAAAAATCTCTTTGTTTTGCTGCAAACGTAACACCACCACCGCGCCATATCGGACTACGAATTGTACCAGCACGCGCACGGCCACTACCCTTTTGCGGTCTTGGTTTTGCACCGCCGCCACGTACCTCAGAACGACTTTTTTGTGCTCGATTACCAGATCTACCACCAGCACGGTAAGCTTGAACAACCTGGTGAATCAAGTCCTCATTGAATTTCTTAGTAAAAATCTCATCTGCAACCTGGACGCTGCCAGCGGAGCTTGCTCCAGATGTATTAAATATTTTAAGTTCCATCCCCTTCTCCTTTTCTTTTTGCTTTAACTGCAGGTGTTATTACAACATATCCACCTGGAGCGCCGGGGATCCCACCTTTAACCATAATTAAATTGCGCTCATTATCAATTTTAACAATTTTTTGACTTTGAATACTTCTATTAACACTGCCTAAATGCCCAGCCATTTTTTTGCCTTTAAATACACGACCCGGGGTTTGGCGCTGACCAATAGATCCTGGAGCACGATGCGACAAAGAATTCCCATGACTAGCAGGGCCACCGGAAAAATGGTGACGCTTAATTACGCCAGCAAACCCTTTACCTTTTGTTACGCCATTAACATCAACTACCTGTCCAATCTTAAACAAATCAACCGTAAGCTCCTTGCCTACTACTAAGTCCTTACCTTCATTTTCCACCAAACGAAATTCCCACAGTCCGTCTCCAGCCGCAACATTTGCTTTGCTAAAATGACCAGCTATGGCTTTATTGACCTTAAGAGGCTTCTTGGTGCCGGTAGTAACTTGAATAGCACCATAAGAATCGTTCTCTTTGGTTTTAATTTGTACAACACGATTGGGCAAAACCTCAATAACCGTCACCGGGGTTGTCTCACCCGCAGGAGAAAATATTCTAGTCATGCCACATTTTTTTCCTATTAAACCAATCGTCATTTTCTTAAACCTTAGAACTTAAATTTTATTAATCGAATTAGTCAACGCTGATCTGAACCTCAACTCCAGCCGCTAAATCTAGCTTCATCAACGCATCAACTGTTTTATCAGTTGGAAGCATTATATCGAGCAAGCGTTTATGAGTACGAATTTCATACTGGTCCCGCGCGTCCTTATCTGCGTTTGGCGATGTACAAACAGTAAACCGCTCAATGCGATTCGGTAGCGGAATTGGCCCACGAATCTGTGCACCAGTACGTTTCGCAGTTTCAACAATTTCATATGTCGCCTGATCAATCAATCGATGATCAAATGCTTTTAAGCGAATACGAATTCTTTGACTCTTTTTTATAACAGCTGACATATTTTTTATCTATATTTAAATTGAAAAAATTTCTCGAACCTAACCCTATTCAATAATCTTAGTTACAACTCCAGCGCCAACTGTTCGGCCGCCTTCTCTTATCGCAAATCTTACCCCATCTTCCATCGCAACCGGCACAATCAATGTTACTGCTATCTTAATGTTATCTCCCGGCATTACCATCTCAACACCAGCTGGCAACTCTACTGCTCCAGTTACGTCAGTAGTTCTAAAATAAAACTGTGGACGATACCCTTTGAAAAATGCTGTGTGTCTTCCACCTTCTTCTTTCGACAACACATATACCTCAGCTTCAAATTTAGTGTGCGGAGTTATCGTACCTGGATGCGCTAATACCTGGCCTCTCTCAACTTCTTCTTTCTTAGTACCACGCAGCAACACTCCAACATTATCTCCAGCCTCTCCTTGGTCGAGAATCTTTCTGAACATCTCAACCCCAGTACATATTGTCTTTTGCGTAGGACGAATTCCAACTATCTCTACCTCTTCTCCAGACTTGACTATACCTCTTTCAATTCTTCCAGTTACTACCGTACCTCTTCCTGATATAGAAAACACATCTTCTATTGGCATCAAAAATGGCTTGTTTTTTGCGCGCTCAGGTATTACAAAATATTCATCAATCGTTTGGGCTAATTTTAATATCGATGGCTCACCCAACTCACTCTTATCTCCTTCAAGTGCCTTTAAGGCAGAACCTATAACAATTGGTGTTGTGTCTCCTGGAAATTCATATTTAGTCAATAAATCCCTAATCTCCATCTCAACCAATTGCAGTAATTCAGGATCGTCTACCATATCAGCTTTATTTAAATATACAATAATTTTTGGCACGCCAACTTGTCTGGCCAAAAGAATGTGTTCTCTGGTTTGTGGCATCGGACCATCAGCTGCGCTTACAACCAAAATGGCTCCGTCCATCTGCGCCGCTCCAGTGATCATGTTTTTAACATAATCAGCATGTCCTGGACAATCTACGTGAGCAACGTGGAATTTCGCTGTTTGATATTCAACATGCGAAGTCGCAATTGTTATGCCTCTTTCTCTTTCTTCTGGGGCATTATCAATTTCGTCGAATTTCTTTACTTCACCACCAAATTTCGCGGCAAGCACCATCGTCATCGCTGCAGTTAGCGTTGTTTTGCCATGATCTACGTGCCCTATGGTACCGATGTTTATATGCGGTTTGGTTCGATCAAATTTTTCTTTTTCTGCCATTGTTATACTCCTATTTTTATAGGTTTTTTAAATATTTATTTTTTCTTAACTACTGTTTCCGTTACACTAGATGGAGCTTCATTATACTTCGCAAACTCCATTGTATATGTCGCTCGCCCTTGACTCATTGAACGCACATCAGTAGCATAACCAAACATCTCACCGAGAGGAACTTCAGCTTTAATAATTTTTCCTGACGGACCAGCATCCATCGCTTGAATAACACCGCGACGACGACTCAAATCACCGACCACATCGCCCATATACTCTTCAGGTGTCACTACTTCAACACTCATTATAGGCTCCAAAAGCACTGGGTCTGCTTTAAGTGCTCCTTCTCTGAAAGCCATTGAACCGGCTATTTTAAACGCCATTTCGTTGGAGTCAACATCATGATAAGAACCATCAAATAAAGTAACTCGAACATCAACTACTGGATAACCAGCGATAACTCCATTTTCCATTTGCCCTTTAACGCCCTTATCGACTGCCGGTATATATTCTCTTGGGATCACACCACCAACAATATCATTAACATATTCATATCCAGCACCGCGCGCTAATGGTTCAATTTTGATCCAAACATGTCCATATTGACCACGACCACCAGATTGTTTAATATATTTTCCTTCTTGCTCAACAGATTTGCGTATGGTTTCACGATAAGCAACTTGCGGCTTACCAACATTAGCATCAACACTAAACTCACGTTTCATACGATCAACAATAATTTCTAAATGTAACTCGCCCATCCCCTCAATAATTGTTTGACCAGATTCTTCATCTGTGTGAACGCGGAATGATGGATCTTCTTGTGCCAGCTTATTCAGCGCAATTCCCATCTTTTCTTGATCAGCCTTAGTTTTTGGTTCAACTGCTACCGAAATAACTGGCTCCGGAAACTCCATACGCTCTAAAGTTATAATATTATCTTCGTCACAAAGGGTATCGCCGGTAGTAACATTTTTTAAACCAACAGCTGCAGCGATATCGCCAGCATAAACCTCTTTAATTTCTAGGCGCGTATCTGCATGTAATTGCACAATACGACCAATGCGCTCTCTTTTACATTTTATTGGGTTATAAACACCATCTCCGGAACGCAAAACGCCGGAGTAAACTCTAAAAAACGTTAAAGCACCAACAAACGGATCAGTAGCAATTTTGAAAGCTAAAGCAGCAAATGGCTCCTCATCAGAAGCCTTACGTACTGCTTCGGTACCGTTTTCAAGCACGCCATTAATTGCCGCAATTTCATTTGGCGCAGGTAAATAATCAATAACACCATCCAATACAGCCTGGACACCTTTATTCTTAAAGGCTGATCCACAAAATACTGGGACAATTTCATTGGCAATAGTACGTTTTCTGATACCAACTCTAATCTCTTCTGGAGATAACTTGTGGCCTTCTAAATACTTATGCATCAATTCCTCATCAGCTTCTGCCGCTTGCTCAATCAATTTTTCGTGCAACTCGTCACAAATAGACTGCAAACCTTCTGGGATATTTTCTTCTTTATAAGTCATCCCCTTATCTTCTTCATTCCAAAAAATAGCACGCATACCAACTAAATCTATTACGCCTTTAAAATTTTCTTCTTTTCCAATCGGCACCTGCATAATCGCTGCATTAGCACCCAAACGCTCAATAATTTGTTTTGCAACACGGAAAAAATCAGCTCCAGCACGATCCATTTTATTAACAAAACAAACTCGCGGAACTTTATACTTGTTAGCTTGACGCCATACGGTTTCTGATTGCGGCTCAACACCACCAACTGCACAAAACACTACTACAGCACCGTCAAGCACACGAAGCGAACGTTCAACCTCAATAGTAAAATCAACATGCCCGGGAGTATCAATAATATTAATACGATGCTCGGGATACTGTTTGTTCATTCCGCTCCAACGACATGTAGTCGCTGCAGCAGTAATCGTAATACCACGCTCACGCTCTTGTTCCATCCAATCCATAACGGTCGTACCTTCGTGCACTTCGCCCATTTTGTGCGAAACACCAGTGTAAAATAACACTCTCTCGGTGGTCGTGGTCTTACCCGCATCAATGTGCGCCGCAATACCAATGTTTCTATAATATTTTAATGGATGTGTACGTGACATGAATTCTCTTTACCATCTGTAATGAGCAAATGCTTGGTTCGCTTTTGCCATTTTATGAACATCTTCTCTCTTTTTAACTGCACCGCCTTTACCATCAAGCGCATCCAAAATCTCGTTAGCGAGACGCAAAACCATACCTTTCTCGCTACGCACATGCGCGGCCTCTACTAACCATCGCATTGCTAAAGCAATTTTTCTGTCCGGCCTTACTTCAACCGGAATTTGGTAAGTTGCACCACCAACCCTACGAGATCTAACCTCAACTGTCGGCTTTAAAGCGTCTAAAGACTTTTCAAACATCTCAATTGCCACTTTGCGCGCATTTTCGCTGGCATATATATCGCCTTCGCCACCTGCTTTACGTTCAACAATTTTTTGTAAAGAACCGTAAACAATTTTTTCAGCAATTGATTTTTTACCACGACGCATTACAACATTCATAAATTTAGTCAATAACATGCCACCAAATAATGGATCGGGTAAAACTTCTCTTTTTGCCGCTGCTTTTCTTCTTGCCATAAATTTAGCTACATTAAAAATTAAAAAACTGAATTATTTCTTTGCCTTCTTGGCTCCGTACTTGGATCTTCCCTGTTTGCGACCCTCAACACCTGTGGTATCCAAACTTCCACGAACAATATGATAACGTACCCCTGGCAAATCCTTAACGCGACCACCTCGAATTAACACTACTGAGTGTTCTTGCAGATTATGTCCTTCACCACCAATATAGGTTGTTACTTCCATACCATTGGTCAAACGCACACGCGCAACTTTTCGCAGTGCTGAGTTTGGTTTTTTAGGGGTTGTTGTATAAACACGCATACAAACCCCACGTTTTTGCGGACATGCAGCCAATGCTGGCACAGAGTTTTTCCAAGTTCTTAGTCGCCTTGGTTTTTTTATTAATTGATTTGCAGTTGCCATGATTTTAACCCAACTTCCACTGGTCATTCAGGATGGAGGCGCGATTCTAATTAGCCAAACCCAACCTGTCAAGAGAAAACATATAAAAAACATAAAAACATTAAACACTATTACCAAACTCATCTTTAAGCTTGATTTTCCATCTCAGAAGACTTTAAAGCATCGCTTAGTGCCTGCTCTGCTTTTTTAGCTACCATCTCAGCTTCAGCCTCAATCATTGCCTCAGTTTTTATCTCTGCCTGACGCTGTTTATGACGCTCAGCATGATAAGCATAACCTGTACCGGCTGAAATCAAACGTCCCACAAGAACATTTTCTTTTAGTCCACGCAGATAATCACGTTTCCCAGTAACTGAAGCCTCTGTAAGCACCCTAGTAGTTTCTTGGAACGAAGCAGCAGAAAAAAACGACTCTGTAGCAAGCGAAGCTTTGGTAATACCAAGCAACAATAACTCGAATTGTGCCGGCATACCCTTTTGCTCGAGCATGCGTTTATTTTCCTCTAGCACTGCAGTTTTATCTACCTGTTCACCTTTTAAAAACTTAGTATCACCTGGCTCAATAATTATAACTTTGCGCAGCATCTGACGCAGAATAATTTCGATATGCTTATCGTTAATTTTTACACCCTGCAAACGATAAACTTCTTGCACTTCGTTAACAATATAAATAGCTAAAGCATTTACACCAAGTAGACGCAAAATATCTTGCGGATCAGATGGACCATCAGAAATAGTTTCACCTTTTTCGACATGCTCTCCTTCAAATACGCTAACATGACGCCACTTGTTAATCAGCTCTTCATGAATCGCACCATCTGCACCAGTAATTACTAAGCGTCGCTTACCTTTAGTTTCTTTACCAAAACTAATAACCCCTGAAATTTCAGCGAGCATTGATGGCTCTTTGGGTTTGCGCGCTTCAAATAAATCAGCAACACGCGGCAGACCACCGGTAATATCACGCGTTTTGGAAATTTCTTGTGGAATACGTGCAACTACATCGCCAACCTCAATCGATGAACCATCCTCAATATGTAAAATCGCGCCGCTAGGTAAAAAATAATGCGCCGGCATATTAGTACCACTTAAGCAAAGTTCCTTGCCTTTTTTATCGACCAATCTCACCATAGGACGTAATTCTTTGCTCACATTACTACGTTGCGTGGACCCAATAATAACAATGGTACTCAATCCAGTAAGTTCGTCAGTTTGCCTGCGCATACTTACACCTTCGACTAAATCAACAAACCGCGCTGTACCCGCAACTTCAGTGACAATTGGGTGAGTATGTGGATCCCACTGTGCAATTGTTTGACCAGCACTACAAACATTACCATCGCTAATTGTTAACGCTGCACCATATGGAACTTTGTAACGTTCACGTTCGCGACCAGCACCATCAACAACAGCCACTTCACCGGAACGCGAAACCGCAATTAAATTACCATTAGTGTGCTTAACCGTTTTCATGTTATGCAGTTTTACATTTCCGCCAGACTTAACTTGAACACTGTTAATTGCAGTAGCACGCGAAGCTGCACCACCAATGTGAAAAGTACGCATGGTTAGCTGCGTTCCTGGCTCACCAATCGATTGTGCTGCCATGATTCCAACTGCTTCACCAATATTCACCAAATGGCCACGAGCCAAATCTCGGCCATAACACATTGCACAAACGCCATGCAAAGTTTCACAAGTAATTGGTGAACGTACTTTAATTTGATCAATACTATATTTCTCAACAAGTTCAACTTTAGCTTCATCAAGTAACATGTCAACTGGTATTAGCACATTACCACTTACTGGATCAATCACTTCCTCTGCAGTAACACGACCAAGTACGCGCTCGTGTAATGACTCAACCACATCACCACCTTCGATTAGTGGTTTCATAATAATATATTTATCGGTGCCACAATCAAACTCTCTAACCACCATATCTTGCGATACATCAACTAGACGCCGGGTTAAATACCCAGAATTAGCGGTTTTTAAGGCCGTATCGGCCAACCCTTTGCGCGCTCCATGGGTTGAATTAAAATACTGCAATACACTTAATCCTTCGCGGAAATTTGCCGTAATTGGCGTTTCGATAATGGTACCATCTGGTTTAGTCATTAAACCGCGCATACCAGCCAACTGCCTAATCTGAGCAGCAGAACCTCTTGCTCCAGAATCAGCCATCATAAAAATTGAATTAAACGAATCTTGCTTGGTATTTTTACCTTTGCTGTCGACAACAATTTCGGTAGATAAATTTACCATCATTGCCTTGGCAACTTGATCACTAGCTCGGGACCAAATATCAACTGCTTTATTATAACGTTCTCCTTGGGTAACTAGCCCTGAAGCATATTGCTTTTCAATTTCCAAAACTTCTGCTTCGGCTTTAGCAATAATGCTGCGTTTTTCCGTAGGCACAACTAAATCATCAAGACAAATTGAAATCGCAGAACCAGTTGCATATTTATAACCGGTATACATGAGTTGGTCAGCAAAAATTACTGTGGCTTTAGTTCCCAAAACACGATAACAACTGTTAAGCAGACTTGACAATACTTTTTTAGTAAGAGGTCGGTCAATTAATTTAAATGGCAACCCCTCTGGAACAATATTCCAAAGCAATGTCCTACCAACTGTTGTGTCAACCAGCTTGGTGCTTTCATGACGCTCACCTTTATCATCAAAAACAATTTCTTTGAGCCTTACTTTGATTCTGGCATGTAATGATATATTATCAGTCTCATAAGCACGCAATACTTCGGTCGGATCAGCAAATAAACCACTACCTTCGCGCAGCACATTAATTTTTTCACGGGTCATGTAATACAAACCCAAAACCACGTCTTGATTGGGAACAATAACTGGCTCGCCATTTGCCGGCGAAAGAATATTATTGGTTGACATCATCAGCGTTCGCGCTTCAATTTGCGCTTCCACCGTTAGAGGCACATGCACCGCCATCTGATCCCCGTCAAAGTCAGCGTTATAAGCCGTACAAACCAGCGGATGCAACTGAATCGCTTTACCCTCAATTAACAGCGGTTCGAATGCTTGTATACCCAAACGATGTAAGGTTGGCGCACGATTCAAAAGAACGGGATGTTCACGAATCACTTCCTCTAAAATATCCCAAACTTCTGGCACTTCGCTTTCTACCATCTTCTTTGCAGCTTTAATTGTGGTGGAAAGTCCCCTGAATTGTAGCTTGCTATAAATAAATGGCTTGAACAACTCGAGCGCCATCTTCTTTGGCAAGCCGCATTGGTGTAATTTCAACGCTGGACCAACAACAATTACTGAGCGTCCAGAATAATCAACTCGTTTACCTAAAAGATTTTGACGAAAACGACCTTGTTTACCTTTGATCATATCAGCAAGCGATTTTAATGGACGTTTATTGGCACCAGTGATAGCACGACCACGACGACCGTTATCCAATAAAGCATCGACTGACTCTTGCAACATTCGCTTTTCATTGCGCACGATAATATCTGGCGCATTCAAGTCTAAAAGACGCTTAAGGCGATTATTACGATTGATGACACGACGGTATAGATCATTAAGATCTGAAGTCGCAAATCTACCACCATCAAGCGGCACTAATGGACGTAAATCTGGAGGTAACACCGGTAATACCGTCAAAATCATCCATTCTGGCTTATTACTTGATTCTTGGAACGCTTCAAGCACACGCAGACGCTTACTAATTTTTTTGAATTTAGTACTAGAATTTGTTTTGGCTAAATCACCGCGCAACTCTTCAATTTGCGCAGAAAGATCTACTTCTTGCAAAATACGCTGAATCGCTTCAGCACCCATCATTGCCTCAAAATCATTACCATACTGCTCCAATGCTTCTTGATAAGTTTCATCAGAAAGCAATTGACCGTGCGTAAGCGGGGTCATCCCAGGATTGACAACAACATATGATTCAAAATAAAGAATACGTTCAATATCACGTAGGCTCATATCAAGCAACATGCCAATACGTGATGGCAAAGATTTTAAATACCAAATATGCGCTACAGGGCAAGCAAGTTCAATATGACCCATACGCTCACGACGCACACGTGAAATCGTTACTTCAACACCACACTTTTCGCAAATAACACCACGATGCTTTAAACGCTTATATTTGCCGCACAAACACTCATAATCTTTGGTTGGTCCAAAGATTTTGGCACAAAACAAACCGTCACGCTCTGGTTTGAAAGTGCGATAATTAATGGTTTCTGGTTTTTTTACTTCGCCATAAGACCAAGAACGAATTATGTCAGGCGATGCAAGACCAATACGAATAGCATCAAATTCTTCGAACTGACCTTTTTTTACTAAATTAAGTAGATCTCTCAAGTTACCACCTCAGCGAAATTAATAAGGAACGCAGGCTAAAGCCTGCGGCTACCGTCACTCACCTTCAAGCTCGATATCTATACCAAGCGATCTTATTTCTTTAACCAGAACATTAAATGACTCCGGCATTCCAGCATCCATGCTATGATCGCCATCAACAATATTCTTATAAACTTTGGTACGACCAACAACATCATCCGATTTAACAGTCAACATTTCTTGCAGCGTATAAGCAGCTCCATAAGCTTCAAGCGCCCACACTTCCATTTCACCAAAACGTTGGCCACCAAATTGGGCCTTACCCCCAAGAGGTTGTTGTGTCACTAAACTATACGATCCAGTCGAACGCGCGTGCATTTTATCATCGACCAAATGATTTAATTTAAGAATATACATATAGCCAACCGTAACTGGACGATCAAATTTCTTACCAGAACAACCATCAAATAACCACGTCTGCCCTGACTCTGGCAATTCAGCCAAACGTAACATTTCTCGCACTTCCTTTTCAGTCGCACCATCAAATACTGGCGTGTTAATTGGAACACCTTCACGCAGATTATTGGCCAATACTTTAATTTCGTCGTTCGTAAGTTGCTCTAAATCAATTTTTTCACCCTGACCCACATCATAAATCCTTTGCAAAAATTCCCGCAGTTCAGCCATTTTATAATGCTCATCTAGCATCTTACCAATTTTTAATCCTAGGCCTTTTGCAGCCCAACCTAAGTGCGTTTCTAAGACCTGGCCAACGTTCATACGCGACGGCACCCCAAGGGGATTGAGAACAATATCAACTGGTGTACCATCGGCAAGAAATGGCATGTCCTCGACTGGAGCAATAATCGAAATAACACCTTTGTTACCATGCCGACCAGCCATTTTATCACCAACCTGCATCCGACGTTTGACCGCTAAATAAACCTTAACGACCTTGAGCACTCCTGGCGCCAAATCATCGCCTTGCGAGAGCTTTTTACGCTCACTGTCTAATTTTTTGTCATACTCTTTCAATAACTGTTTTAACTGTTTAGCCGCTGCTTCTAACCCCTGATTAGCTAATTCATCAGTTAAACTAATTTCAAGCCATTGCTCACGCGGAAGTTTCTCTAAATACTCACTATCAATAACGATCCCTTTTTTCAACCGTTTTGGACCACTTTCAGCCTTCTGCTTAAGCAAAATATTTTCGATTTTTTGGTAAACCACATCTTCCTTAATACGCAACTCGTCAGATAAATCTTTTTTAATTTTTACCAAGCTCGCTTTTTCAACAGCCATAGCACGTTCATCTTTTTCAACACCATCACGCGTAAATACTTGAACATCAATAACCGTACCATTGGTTCCGGAAGGCACTCTAAGCGAAGTGTCTTTAACATCAGATGCTTTTTCACCAAAAATGGCACGCAATAATTTTTCTTCTGGTGTTAATTGGGTCTCTCCTTTAGGAGTAACTTTTCCTACAAGAATATCACCAGCCACAACTTCCGCACCAATGTGCACTATACCGCATACATCAAGCTTAGCTAATGCGCTTTCACCAACATTTGGAATATCGGCAGTAATTTCTTCTGGTCCAATTTTGGTATCACGTGCTACGCAAGTTAATTCTTGAATATGCACTGTAGTAAAACGCTCTTCTTGCACTACGCGCTCGGAAATAATAATTGAGTCTTCAAAGTTATAACCGTTCCATGGCATAAATGCGACCAATAAATTTTGACCTAAAGCTAACTCGCCAAGATCAGTACTTGGACCATCGGCAAGCACATCACCAATCGCAACATGATCACCAATTTCAACTAATGGCCGTTGCGTAATACAAGTGTTCTGGTTAGACCTGGCATATTTAATAAGATTGTAAATATCTACGGCAGCTTCTTCGCCACCAACAACTTCGCTTTCATTTACACGAACCACAATACGAGAAGCATCAACTGAATCAACTGTACCACCGCGACGCGCAACTACAGTTACACCAGAATCGATAGCAACTCTATACTCCATACCAGTACCAATTAATGGTTTTTCCGCATGTATGGTCGGCACCGCTTGACGCTGCATGTTTGATCCCATAAGCGCACGACTGGTATCGTTATGTTCCAAAAATGGAATCAATGCAGTTGCTATTGAAACAATCTGACTGGGTGACACGTCAATATAATTTACATGCTCTGCTGTGGTTAAAATAGACTCGCCTTTATAACGAGATGGAATTAACTCATCCACTAAACTACCGTGCTTGTCGATTGTAGTGTTCGCCTGAGCAATATAAAAATTTCCTTCTTCAATTGCTGACAAATACACAATTTCTTCGGTTATTTTACCCGCTACTACTTTACGATATGGACTTTCAATAAAGCCGTATTTATTAATCTTCGCATAAATAGCTAGAGAGTTAATTAAACCGATATTCGGCCCTTCAGGCGTTTCAATTGGACACAAACGACCATAATGAGTTGGGTGAACGTCACGCACCTCAAAACCTGCTCGTTCTCTGGTTAAACCACCTGGTCCCAATGCTGAAATACGGCGTTTATGCGTGATTGAGGTTAACGGATTATTTTGATCCATAAACTGCGATAACTGACCAGAACCAAAAAATTCCTTAATTGCAGCAGCAATAGGCTTAGCATTAAGCAAATCTTGTGGCAATAAGTTTTCAGTATCGGCCAAGCCTAAGCGCTCCTTTACTGCACGCTCTACTCGTACCAAACCCATCCGAAATTGGTTCTCTACCATCTCACCAACACTGCGTATGCGACGATTACCCAAGTGATCAATATCATCAACCTCACCTTTACCATCGCGAATACCAATCAATGTTTTAATCACTTCGACAATATCATCTTTGGACAATACCCCTGGACCCTCAAAGCTTGGTCGACCTAGACGACGATTGAATTTCATACGTCCAACAGTGGATAGGTCATAGCGTTCGCTCGAAAAAAATAAATTACGGAACAATGTTTCAGCCGCTTCCTTAGTCGGCGGTTCACCTGGTCGCATCATCCGATAGATCTCTACCAGTCCTTCTAGTTGCGTGGTTGTGGAATCTATACGCAGCGTATCGGAAATATAAAGCCCACGATCTAGATCATTAACATAAAGCGCCTCAAACGATCCAATACCAGCTTTATGAAATTGATTAATTAATTCTGCGGTAATCCCCGTGTTCGCTGCTGCTAACACTTCTCCAGTTTTCTTATCAATAACTGGCTTGGCAATAACTTTATCGAGCAGATATTCCAGAGGCACGCTCAAAGTTTTAATACCAGCTTTTTGCATTAATGACACATGGCGTTGTGAAATACGCCTACCCTGTTCAACAATAATATCTCCAGATTTGCCTTTAATATCTACGACCGCAAGCTCACCACGCAAACGCTCAGGATTCAAATCTAAAATAATATCTTCGCCTACCATACGATAAGTATTCGTTTCAAAAAACATATCCAAAATTTGCTCGGTCGTAAAACCCAGCGAGCGCAATAAAACAGTCACCGGTAATTTACGGCGACGATCAATTCGTACAAAAACACAATCTTTAGGATCAAATTCGAAATCAAGCCAAGAACCACGATATGGAATTACACGCGCAGAAAAAAGTAATTTACCGGAAGAGTGAGTCTTACCTTTGTCGTGCTCAAAAAATACTCCAGGCGAACGATGCAGTTGTGACACTACTACACGCTCAATACCATTAACTACGAAACTTCCCGTATCGGTCATTAAAGGCAAATCGCATATATAAACTTCCTGCTCTTTAATGTCTTTTACAGTTTTATTACCAGCAGAATCCTTTTCGTAAACTGTGAGGCGTAATTTGATTCTAAGTGCTGCGGCATAGTTTAGACCACGGGTTCGACATTCTCTAACATCAAATACCGCCTCCCCAAGGCTATAATTTACATAATCAAGCTGTGCATTGCCGGCATAACTTACAATCGGGAAAATGGATTTAAATACCGCATGTAACCCAACATCATTCAGTTTTTCGGGCTGAACTCCAGTTTGGATAAAATCACGATAAGAATCTGCCTGTACTGCCAAAAGATTAGGCGGCACCACTGTAATCGGATGCTTAGCAAAACTTTTACGAATGCGTTTCTTTTCAGTGTAGGACAATACCGCTCGATTAAAACCATGAGTTTTGACTTGCTGAATGTGATTCATCAACTACCCTCTATGCTAACTACTAATACCAATAAACAACACGGAACTGCTCTGTGCCTATTCTTAGTAGGCACAGAACTCATAAACTACTCGATTACTTAACTTCAACAGTCGCACCGGCTTCTTCAAGTTTCTTTTTGATGCTGGCCGCATCATCTTTAGAAACACCTTCTTTAACATTTGATGGCACACCCTCAACCATATCTTTAGCCTCTTTAAGACCTAACCCGGTGATCTCGCGAATAACTTTAATTACGTTTATTTTATTTGCACCAAAGCTAGTCATAACAACGTTGAACGATGTTTTCTCTTCAACAACAGCTGCAGCTGCTGGCGCAGCTGCAACAGCAACTGCCGCGGCGGCTGAAACACCAAATTTTTCTTCCATTGCCTTAACCAACTCAACAACATCCATAATGCTCATTTTTGCAATTGCTTCTAAAATCTGATCTTTAGTAACGGTCATTTAATTTCTCCTCAAAAAATTTATTAACATTAAAATTTAAGCAGCTTTTTTATCGCGTATTGCTGCAACTGTATGTACTAACATGGCATATGGTTCCGCCATAGTTCGTACCAATTTGGTAACTGGTGCTTGCATCACTGACATTAAAATTGCCAATGACTGATCGCGAGTTGGTAACTTGGCTACAGCTTCAATATCTCCTATATTTAAGAGCTTTCCGCCTAAAGCCAAAGCACAAACCGTAAGCTTTTCATAGTCGCGTATTGCATCTTTCAATAAACGAGCTACAGCTCCAGGATCTTCTTGCGAAAACGCTAAAAATACAGAACCTACAAGTAAATCTTGCATACAAGCAAAGTCAGTATTTTCTAGGGCTCTTTTCGCTAAAGTATTACGCACCACTCGCAAATAAACGCCATTTTTACGTGCTTTCGCTCGCAAATCGGTCATTTCTGTCACAGTCAAACCACGATAATCAGCAGCGATAGCAGATACCGCTTTCGCAGCAACATCCGCCACTTCAGCCACAATAGCTTTTTTATCTTCTAGTCTCAGGGCCACTGATACACCTCCGGATAAATATAAAGACAAAGGACATACTTCTTAAACATGCTCTAGCACATCCCCTATCTTCGTTTAATGCCGTTACACATAAAATCTGCATCTACGGCACCGTTTACGTAGGTTGAAAACTCTCAATTAACACAGAAACAAAAAAACCAAAACCCCAACAAAATATGGGTCATAGTTTTTTTGCCAGTAGCCTACGGTCTCGAACGGTAGAGATTTATGTTATTTTTAATTAACAACAATCTCAGCCGCGAAAAAAACGGGATAA
Organism: Gammaproteobacteria bacterium; assembly: GCA_964213355.1. Lineage (GTDB taxonomy): Bacteria > Pseudomonadota > Gammaproteobacteria > UBA9339 > UBA9339 > JBAXAM01. The sequence continues at coordinate 73,924 of CAXOVY010000001.1, read as the reverse complement.
AAACCCTATCCCTCAATACTAGCCTGATCAACAATCAAACCAGGACCCATAGTGCTTGATAACACTACTTTTTTAATATAAATGCCTTTAGCACCGCTTGGTTTGGTCTTCTTCAAATCATTGAGCAAAGTAATCAAGTTCTCTCTTAAAGCGTTGACAGCAAAATTCACCTTTCCGATAGTACAATGCACTACGCCGCCTTTATCAGCACGATAACTTACTTGACCACCCTTTGCATTTTTAATAGCGCCAGCAACATCTGCCGTTACCGTGCCTATTTTTGGATTCGGCATCAGACCACGCGGCCCTAAAATTTGACCTAATTGACCAACAACACGCATTGCATCTGGTGTTGCAATTAACACATCAAAATCAATAATACCTTGTTTAATTTTTTCTGATAAATCTTCAAACCCAATAACATCAGCTCCAGCTGTTTTTGCAATTTCAGCATATTCACCTTGAGCAAATACACCAACTCTAACTTTGCGCCCAGTGCCATGTGGCAATACAATTGCACCACGCACAGTCTGATCAGATTTCTTGGTATCAATACCTAAATTAATGCTAACATCAACACCTTCAGCAAACTTTAGTGGTGGCAAAGATTTAAGCAAGTCTAATGCCTCAATTACTGGATATTGTTTACCTAAAACAACCTTATCATTAATAACTTTACGACGTTTAGTAATTTTAGACATTTTCAGAACCCTCCACAATAATTCCCATGCTTCTGGCACTACCAATAATAGTACGCATTGCTGCTTTTAAGTCTGCAGCAGTGAGGTCTGATGTTTTAGTTTTAGCAATTTCTTCTACCTGAGCTAAAGTAACTTTACCAACCTTTAGGCTATGCGGCGTAGCGCTGCCTTTGCTCAAATTGGCAGCTTTCAATAATAATACTGAAGCTGGCGGAGTTTTTAGAATAAAAGAAAAACTACGATCAGCATAAACGCTGATAATAACAGGAATTGGCAATCCTTTTTCTAATTTCTGTGTTTGTGCATTAAACGCTTTACAGAATTCCATTATATTTATGCCATGTTGTCCCAGAGCTGGGCCAACTGGTGGAGCTGGATTTGCCTCACCGGCTTTTACCTGCAACTTGATTAGCTTTGCTGCTTTTTTTACTGCCATATTGCCTCCTGGGTTTTAACGCTCATCGAGCTCCCCAAAAAATTTAAGACTTCTGCACCTGCCCAAACTCCAGTTCTACTGGCGTCGAACGTCCAAAAATTAACACTGAGACAACGAGCCTACTCTTTTCGTAGTTAACTTCTTCAACCACACCATCGAAGTCTGAAAATGGACCACTGATAATACGCACAACTTCACCAGGTGCAAATAAAATTTTTGGCCGCGGCTTTTCAGCCCCTTCTTGTACCCGATGTAAAATATCATTAATTTCTTTGTTATCAACCGGTACAGGCTTATCACTTGTTCCACCAATAAATCCCATAACCCACGGTGTGTTTCTAACTAAATGCCAAGTTTGATCGTTCATTTCCATTTGAACCAAAACATAACCAGGAAAAAATTTACGCGTACTTTTGCATTTTTGCCCACCACGCATTTCCACAACTTCTTCAGTTGGCACAACAATTTCACCAAATTTATCTCCCAAGTTGTGCAATTTGACCCTTTCACCAATATTACGCACTACCGCTAATTCTTTACCAGAATAAGCATGGACGATATACCATCTGATGTTTGGTTTTGTTTCATCTAACTTTTGAGATTCAGTATTCATAAAAAACAGTATCACTAAAAAAATAAAATAGTTACAAAAAATTATTTTAAGTTAATGCTCCTGTTAGCCAAGCAACAGTCCGAAGCAAAATAGAATCAATACCCCAAAGAATTATCGATGCAACAAGCACCAGTGCTGCAACTACCATTGTGATTTTTGCAGTCTCTTCACGCGTTGGCCACACAACTTTGAGCAATTCTATTCGAGCGTTTTTAGCAAAATCCCAGGTTTTTTTACCCTGCAGCGTCGCAGCTGCCAATCCAACTAAAACACAAATTAAAATAATCCAACCAGCAAAACGCAAGGCCCAGGCTAGCTCGCTAAAATAATAATTAGCGAAAGCGCCTGCTGCAATTAACACTAATATCAGCGTCCACAATACTGTGTCCAATTTGGAACGTGGTGTATTATTTGTTATTTCCATCTTTGTATGTCTCTATTTTTACAAATTAACCACACTGCATTGGCAGGCCAGGAGGGAATCGAACCCCCAACCTACGGTTTTGGAGACCGCCGCTCTGCCAATTGAGCTACTGACCTTTAAACCCTATTCAATAATCTTAGTTACAACTCCAGCGCCAACTGTTCGGCCGCCTTCTCTTATCGCAAATCTTACCCCATCTTCCATCGCAACCGGCACAATCAATGTTACTGCTATCTTAATGTTATCTCCCGGCATTACCATCTCAACACCAGCTGGCAACTCTACTGCTCCAGTTACGTCAGTAGTTCTAAAATAAAACTGTGGACGATACCCTTTGAAAAATGCTGTGTGTCTTCCACCTTCTTCTTTCGACAACACATATACCTCAGCTTCAAATTTAGTGTGCGGAGTTATCGTACCTGGATGCGCTAATACCTGGCCTCTCTCAACTTCTTCTTTCTTAGTACCACGCAGCAACACTCCAACATTATCTCCAGCCTCTCCTTGGTCGAGAATCTTTCTGAACATCTCAACCCCAGTACATATTGTCTTTTGCGTAGGACGAATTCCAACTATCTCTACCTCTTCTCCAGACTTGACTATACCTCTTTCAATTCTTCCAGTTACTACCGTACCTCTTCCTGATATAGAAAACACATCTTCTATTGGCATCAAAAATGGCTTGTTTTTTGCGCGCTCAGGTATTACAAAATATTCATCAATCGTTTGGGCTAATTTTAATATCGATGGCTCACCCAACTCACTCTTATCTCCTTCAAGTGCCTTTAAGGCAGAACCTATAACAATTGGTGTTGTGTCTCCTGGAAATTCATATTTAGTCAATAAATCCCTAATCTCCATCTCAACCAATTGCAGTAATTCAGGATCGTCTACCATATCAGCTTTATTTAAATATACAATAATTTTTGGCACGCCAACTTGTCTGGCCAAAAGAATGTGTTCTCTGGTTTGTGGCATCGGACCATCAGCTGCGCTTACAACCAAAATGGCTCCGTCCATCTGCGCCGCTCCAGTGATCATGTTTTTAACATAATCAGCATGTCCTGGACAATCTACGTGAGCAACGTGGAATTTCGCTGTTTGATATTCAACATGCGAAGTCGCAATTGTTATGCCTCTTTCTCTTTCTTCTGGGGCATTATCAATTTCGTCGAATTTCTTTACTTCACCACCAAATTTCGCGGCAAGCACCATCGTCATCGCTGCAGTTAGCGTTGTTTTGCCATGATCTACGTGCCCTATGGTACCGATGTTTATATGCGGTTTGGTTCGATCAAATTTTTCTTTTTCTGCCATTGTTATACTCCTATTTTTATAACCTATTAGAAATAAAATTTTTCCTGGAGCCCACAACCGGAATCGAACCGGTGACCTCTTCCTTACCAAGGAAGTGCTCTACCGACTAAGCTATATGGGCGAATACGTTCAACCTCACATTTACACAAAAATTTTTAAGCCTTCGAAACTGGAGCGGGCGATGGGAATCGAACCCACGCTATCAGCTTGGAAGGCTGAAGTTCTACCATTGAACTACGCCCGCATAAAACCAACCAAAAAATCAATCTTTTGGAGGGGGTAGGATTTGAACCTACGAAGGCGTAAGCCGGCAGATTTACAGTCTGATCCCTTTGGCCGCTCGGGAACCCCTCCCCTTCTTTATAAAAAAATTTGAGCCGGTCATTCTCACTGATTAATAACACTTTGTCAATGAAATGAGAAACTTTTTTAGATTATTGTCAAGCTCAATTTGATAAAAATTTATTCCTATATAAATCCGACGGTTATAGTTTTCTAGTTTTCAAAATGACCACAGTTAATTTTGATATTTTAAGTATTTTCATATACCGTGTCTCTTAATTAAATAATTTTTATACTATTTTTACCTATGTTAGACTTTCTTTTAAAAATATTAGCGATCGATTCTACCTCCGGTAAAGAAAACGTTGTTGCTGACTATGTAGTAAAAAACTATAAACCAAAACATGCAACAACTGAAGTACAAAGGATTTTTAATGGTAAAAAAAATGTCTTTTTTAAGTGGGGAATACCGCATATAATTTTTTGCTCTCATCTTGATACAGTTCCACCGTATATTCCATTTAAATACAATGGCAAAGTTATATATGGCAGAGGATCATGTGATGCAAAAGGACAAATAGCTTCCATGTATGAGGCTTGTAGCCAATTATGTACGGAAGGTAAGACCAACTTCGGGCTTCTAATGGTTGCGGGAGAAGAAGTTGGATCCTATGGAGCCAAGCTTGCTAATCAATTAATAACTGGCTGCAAATATATAATTATTGGTGAGCCCACAGAAAATAAACTTATTCGTGCAGCCAAAGGTAATTTGCTAGTTAATGTTGCCATTAAAGGTAAATCTTCACATTCTGGTTATCCGCAATATGGTGATGACGCGGTTGCAAGACTAAGGGTATTTTTAAACAAGCTAACTACTTTAAAATTTCCAAAGGATAGAGTGTTGGGTGCTACAACTTATAACATAGGTAAACTAAGCGCACCCAACATGTTTAACATCACGCCCGATAAAGTAACTTGTGAGATATTTTTTCGTACCACATTCAAAACTCATGATCTTATTATAGACATGTTAAAACCACTAGCTGATGAACATACCATATTGCAGTTTGGCTTTGATAATCGCCCTATAGAATTTTATACTATTCCTGGTTTTGCAACCAATGTTGTGTCTTTTGGTAGTGATGCCCCAGAACTCTACAATTTAGGTAAATCGCTACTATATGGCGCCGGAAGTATACTGACAGCACATGCGGATAATGAACACATTAAGGTGAGAGCCCTAGAACGAGCAGTACAAGATTTTAAAAAAATATTTTATTATTTAACATCGCAGAAAGGTGTTTTATGCGCAAAAAAATAGCTGTTGGTGTCTTGGGATGTACTGGCGCTGTAGGGCAAAAATTTATTTCTCTACTTGCTGAACATCCATGGTTTGAGGTTAAAGAAATTATTGCTTCAGAAAAATCCGCAAACAAGGTATATGTTCAGCATGTAAATTGGAAAGAAACAACTGCTATACCAGAGAAAATTGGCAGCATGAAAATAAAAAAATGCTTTGATAATTTACAAGCGAAAATTTTATTTTCAGGTCTAGACTCATCAGTTGCTGGTGAAGTTGAAACTTATTATGCTAAACGTGGTCATATTGTGATTAGTAATTCTAAAAATCACCGCATGGATGAGGATGTTCCATTAGTTGTTCCTGAAGTAAATATTGACCATATGGCTTTGGTTACAGAAAAAAAAGGTAGTGGTTGTATTGTCACTAATCCCAATTGCGCAGTTGTAATGCTGGCAGTTGCCCTATTTCCTATTTTTAAAAAATTTGGTCTTGGCAAGGTTATGATTACTACGATGCAAGCAATATCGGGGGCTGGTTATCCAGGCGTTCCATCTTTAGATATTTTAGGCAATGTTATCCCGCATATTCAAGACGAAGAAGAAAAGATTCAAACAGAGATTTTGAAAATATTTGGTAATTATCAGGGTAATAAAATTAAGCTCGCTAATTTCAAGGTTTCTGCTCTATGCAATCGCGTACCGGTATATAACGGACATACTTTAGCGGTCTCTTTTTCTACTTGCAAGAAAGCAACCGCAAAAGATATGATTAAATCACTGTACAGTATGAAGCGGCTTGACCTACCATCTTCACCACAAGAAGTTTTGCAATATTATGACGATAAGTTTCGTCCGCAACCATTGTTGGATGTAAATACTGGTAATGGCATGACGGTATCAGTAGGTAATCTTCGATCTTGTAATGTTTTAGATTGGAAGTTTACTGTTTTGGGACACAATACTATTCGTGGTGCAGCAGGGGTTGCTATTTTGAATGCAGAATATATTGTCGAGAATAATTTATGCTAGTGATGAAATTTGGTGGAACATCTGTAGGAAATGCACAGGCAATTACTAGATTGATTGCTATCGTTAAATCTCGGCTTGCGAAAAAGCCAGTAGTAGTAGTTTCAGCAGTAGCAAAAACCACAGATGGTTTGTTGCAAGCTGCTACATTAGCAGCAAGCGGTGGGTTGTTAGCAGCAATAGAAAAGATTGGTGAGTTGAAAAAAATTCATTTAGATATTTCTCGCGAATTAATTAGCCAGCAAGAAATATTAGCGACAACAACCGATAAAATTAATAATTATTTTAGTGAAATTGAAAGTTTATTGCGTGGAGTTAATTTGTTATTTGAACTTTCGAATCGTAGTATCGCTAAAATCATTACTTATGGTGAATTTTTATCATCAACAATTATATCATCCGTTATGACCGTAAATGGGATAAATAACTCATTGCTTGATGCAAGAAACCTTATTGTTACTAACGATAATTATCTCAAAGGCGAGCCAGATATAGAGCTGATCAACCAAAGAGCGCCAACTTTGATTAATAATTGCCTAAGACAAGGGCAGGTGGTTCTTACCCAAGGATTTGTGGCTAATACTAAACAGGGTATTACTACTACTTTGGGTCGAGGTGGTTCCGATTACAGCGCATCGTTGCTAGGTATGGCATTAGGTGCGGAAGGAATCGAAATTTGGACTGATGTTGATGGCATGCTAACAGCTGATCCGAGGAAAGTAAAAAGCACAAAACTTATCGAGGCTATTTCTTTCGCTGAAGCTGCTGAACTGGCTTATTTTGGCGCCAAGGTATTACACCCATTAACAATTCAACCGGCGATGGAAAAAAATATCCCTGTGCGGATATTAAATTCAATGGATCCTGCTAAGAGTGGAACTCTTATTTTGCCTAATAACAAAGCCAATATTGAGGGAATAAAATCTATTGCATGCAAAGAAAATATAATCGTAATAAACATATATTCAACCAGAATGCTTAATTCATACGGATTTTTGAAGAAGGTATTTGAAGTTTTTGATCAGTACCACGTTTCGGTAGATCTTATTACTACATCTGAGGTAAATATTTCCTTAACTGTTGATGGCTTAGAAAATCTTTCTGAGGTTGTCACCGCCTTGTCTCAATTCGCTAAAGTTGATGTAGCGCAAAATAAGGCTCTAGTTTGTGTTGTTGGCCAATATTTAAAACAAACCAAAGGAATTGCTAAACGAGTGTTTCAAGCTTTGGGCGCTTTTAACATCACCATGATTTCGCAGGGTGCATCGGCAATTAATTTAAGTTTCGTAGTCGAAAGTAGTGATTTGTCGCAAGTCGTGCAGAAATTGCATGATGAACTTTTCGGAGATAATTAAATGCAATTAGCACTAATAGGTTACGGTAAAATGGGACAATCTATTTATAAGGCTGCTTTAACTCGTGGGCATCAAGTTGTTGGCAAATTTAATACCAAAAATGCTTTGGATAGTGCCATTTTGCACGATGCAGTTTGTATTGATTTTACCAGTCCTAAAGCCTTTCGTGCTAATTACCAAACCATTGCTGATAATTGCAGGGCTATGGTAATTGGTACAACAGGTTGGGAGGACATACAGCAAGAGGTTTTAGCTTATTTTGTGAGGCAGAAAAAAACCTTAATTTATGCCAGTAATTTTTCTATTGGGGCAAATATTTATTTTGAGATAATAAAAACAGCGGCAAAACTATTCGCGGGTTTTGGTGAGTACGACCCATATGTGATTGAAATGCATCATCGTGAAAAAAAAGATATGCCTTCAGGAACGGCAAAAACCGTGGTTGATATTTTGCAACCAGTATTTAACAAAAAGATTAATCCGGTATCGGTGCGAAGTGGTTGGATTAGAGGAATTCATGAAGTCGGTTATGAATCAATGGTAGATAAGGTTGTAATAAAACATGAAGCTTATACACGAGATGGCTTTGCTGTAGGGGCAGTGCTCGCGGCAGAATGGACTGACAACATAACTGGTGTATGGAATTTTCAAGATCTTTTAGCAACCAAATTCCGGGAGATATTAAAATGCGACAATTAAAAGGTTGTGGAACAGCGCTGGTAACTCCATTTGATAAACAAGGTGCTATCGATTGCCGAGTTTTTAAAAGTTTGGTTAAACGACAATTAGATGCAGGTATAGATTTTTTGGTACCACTAGGAACAACCGGTGAAGCTGCATGTTTAAGCGATGATGAAAAAATGAAGTTAGTAAAAATAACTGTTGAAGAAGTTGCTGGTAAAATACCGGTAATAGTCGGCGCGGGTTCTAATAGCACCAAAAGTGTAATAGAAAACATAAAACTATTTGAACCACTTGGTGTCGATGGTTTTTTAATTGTTACTCCTTATTATAATAAACCAACCCAAACGGGGTTATACAACCACTTTAAAACAATTGCAGCAACGACTGTCAAGCCTATTATTTTATATAATGTTCCCAGCCGTACTGCGGTAAATTTATCAGCAGAAACATGTTTACAGCTTGCGGAAATTAAAAATATTGTTGCAATCAAAGAAGCTTCTAGTAATTATGCGCAAATAAGTAAAATAATTAAAAACGCTCCGCCTCATTTTGTGGTTTTTTCTGGTAATGATAATGAGACTTTAGCTTTAATGGCTACTGGCGCCAAAGGGGTGATTAGTGTAGTAGCAAATATAGCTCCTCAAGCAATGTGCGATTTTACTAAATTACTTTTGCTAAATGATTTTGTAGCCGGATGCAAGCTACATCATAAACTTTCTGACCTTTTTGCCAATTGTTTTATTGAGACCAATCCCATTCCAGTAAAAGCCGGTATGCACAAAATGAGTTTAATAGAGAATGTGTTACATCCGCCGCTTTATGCTGCTACTGAAGAAACAATGGCTATTATGACCAAGACCATTCAAGAGCTAAATTTATTATGAATACTTTGAAAACAAAAGTTACACAATATCTGCAAAATAAAAATCAAGTAGAAGCTACCGCTCTTGCGTTATATAAAGAAGTAATAAAAGCGCTTGAGTTAGGTACGATTCGTATTGCAGAAAAAATTGATGAGAAATGGGTAGTTAATGGTTGGATTAAAACAGTAATTCTTTGGGGATTTAAATATGGAAAACTTATAACTTTGCCTGGCTCTGTTTGGAATTATTGTGATAAAGATACCATGCCAGTTAAACAAATAACTCCAAATGACAGGATCAGAATGGTTCCTGGAGGGTCAGCAATAAGATGCGGATCTTATGTTGCTTCAGGGACGATCATAATGCCGCCTGCATATGTCAATATTGGTGCATATGTCGATACTGGATGTATGATCGATTCGCATGCTTTAGTGGGATCGTGTGCGCAGCTGGGTAAAAATGTGCATCTATCTGCAGCATCACAAATCGGCGGTGTTTTAGAGCCTATTGGCGCTATGCCAGTTATTGTTGAGGATAATGTGTTTATTGGTGGCAATTGTGGTATCTATGAGGGTACTATAGTTAAAGCAGGGGCAGTACTAGGTAGCGGTGTAGTATTGAATGCTTCTACTCCAGTGTTTGACAGTATTGCCGGCGTATTTATCAAAAAAACCAACACCCACCCCTTAATCATTCCAGAAAATGCTGTAGTAGTTGCTGGCAGTAGACCGATGAACTCAGGTTTCGGTAAAGAAAATAATATGCATATTTATTGTCCTATTATTATTAAATATAAAGATGCCAAAACATCGACAGCCACAGCTTTAGAAGACATGTTGAGGTAACCTTGTATACTAAAAATCTACTAAAACACCATCCATTTTTTCTATGCCGACCAATAGCATCGTTAGAAAAATATTGTGCTAGCTACACTTCCCCAGCTTACTTATATGCAAAAGAAGTAATAACATGGCAATACGAACTACTAAAAAAGTCTCTTCCAGCAAGTTTTAAAATATCTTATGCGGTAAAAAGCAATCCCAACAAAAATATTCTTAAACACATTTGCGATTTTGGTATTGGTTGCGACATTGCTTCGCGTGGTGAATTAAAGCTGGCTTTAGCTGCTGGTTTTAAACCGCAAAATATTATGTTTACTGGGCCTGGTAAAACCCCAGCAGAAATTCGTGATGCTATCAACAATAAAATCTTATCTTTAAGTGTGGAGTCACTACAAGAATTAGATATCATTGATGAGATTGCTGGAGATTTAGGTGTTAAACAAACAATTTTAGTGCGGATTAACCCACTTTATGCGGCTGGAGAATTTACTAAGATTATTGGTGGTAGTGGCGTAAGCAAGTTTGGTATAGACATTGAACAAATGGAAAGTTTTTTCCACGCGTTAAAAACTAAACGTCATGTTGTTTTACGTGGTATCCATATTTTTAATTCCTCACAAATATTGGCTTGGAAAAAAATTTTTGCCAGTACCAAAAATGTTATTACCACAGCAAAAACTCTTGGTAAAAAATATCAGTTTAACTTTTCTTATATTGATTTGGGAGGAGGATTCGGCATACCTTATTCGCAAAAAGAGCGAGAGCTTAATGTACCGGCATTGGGATTGGCATTGAAACAGTTAATAAATCACAACACCCACGCTAACCTAGTTCTTGAGTTGGGACGTTTTCTAACCGGATTTGCTGGTATATATTTAACTAAAGTTTTATACACCAAAACATCCCAAGGAACCAATATTGCTATCGTTGATGGCGGCTTAAATCACTTGGCACGCCCAATATTAATTGGACAAAAACATCCAATCATAAATTTAACCGGATTACTAGCTGATAGATCCGGTATAGAAAAATATATGGTTGCTGGTCCACTTTGTACTGCGCTTGATTGTTTTGATCAGGCTGCGGAATTATGTATTACAAAACCAGGTGACATATTGGCGATATTAAATGTTGGAGCTTATGGCTTTACCGAAAGCATGCCATTGTTTTTGAGTCATCCAGTGGCTAGAGAATTGGTTATTGACTAAAAATAAGCATGAACTGTTTATAAAAGAAATTTTTACGTGAAGCCTCAGGTAACGCACCCAAATCAAATGTAAACATATAAATAATAGATTGGTGACAAGCTATTATGCTAATTTTTAGATCGCGTTTTTAATAATACCAATAAAGTCTTCTGCTTTCAGACTAGCACCGCCAACCAACGCTCCATCGATATTGGGTTGAGACAATAATTCTTTACTATTTGAAGGTTTAACACTACCGCCATATAAAAGCCTAACCACATCAGCAGTTACCTGGCCAAATTTTTCAACTAACATTTTACGAATAATGGCATGAACTTCTTCGGCTTGCTGGGGAGTTGCAGTTTTGCCAGTACCAATTGCCCACACAGGTTCATAAGCAATCACTACCTTTTTCATATCTTCTGCAGTTAAGTCGACAAGCCCACCAGAAAACTGGATTCCAATAACGGCATTTACTTTTCCTGCTTCACGTTCTGTCAGAGTTTCACCAACACAAAAAATTGGAACCAGACCAACTTTGAGCGCAGCCTTTATTTTTTTGTTTACGGCATTATCAGTTTCACCAAACAATTGGCGCCTTTCCGAGTGACCAATAATTACGTATTCAGCTCCAGCATCTTTTACCATTGGAGCAGAAATTGCACCTGTGAAAGCTCCAGCATCTTCCCAAAACAGATCTTGAGCACTAACACCAATAAAAGAGTCTTTTAAAAATTCTGCCGTCTTGCTAAGTGCGGTATACGGCGGTGCTACAACAATTTCAAACTTTGTTGCTTCAGGATATTGCAAACCATAGTGCAATGCTTTGGCTAATTCTAGCGCTTCGTTGATGGTTTTGTTCATTTTCCAATTGCCAGCAATAAGTGGTGTTCTCATAAACTCCAGTCCCCTATTTTAAATTTTTTAATTAGTTTTTTTAACAGCTTTTGTTTCTTGTTGCGGAGCAGCAATATCTTTCTTTGGTCCAAGACCAATAGACGCTCGTTTTGCAAGCAGAGTAGCAATGTCCTTACCCGCAAGTTTCATTGGCGTTCCCATAGTACGAGCATAATAATCAATTTTAGCTAAATGCTCTACTAACTCTAAACGCAAATAAGCTTGCTCTACACTATCACCAACGGCAAGTACCCCATTTCCCGGCATCATAACAACATCCACTTCAGCTAAAGCCTTCGCAAGAATATCATCGTTTTCGCGAGCTGAAGGCATGGCAAACGCAACAACTGGAACGATATCACCAATTGAAACGATTGCTTCAGGAATTGCTGGTTTAATCGGTGAATTCAATAAACCACGAGCAGTAGCAAACGGTGGATGTGCATGTATAACTGCCTTGATATCCGGACGCGCACTATAAGCAACCAAATGCAACTTAAGTTCGGAAAAAGGCTTGCCAATACCTGCTGTTTTATTGCCCTTTTTGTCCAAAATTATGACTTGACTAGCAGTAACATTACCTTTACTAATAGAAGTTGGCGTGGCAAGTAATGCCTCATTAAGTTTAGCAGAGATATTGCCATCATGATTCGCAGTAAAACCTTTTTGATCTAGTTTTTGGCTGTATTTTACGATTTCGTTTACTATGCTTATCGGCTCCGCACTAACATTTGATACAAACATTGATGCCACCATAAAAAACGCTGCGGCCACAAACTGCTGTAGTTTTTTGTTCATCATTCTAAAACCCTCCGATTAACTTTGTAATGCTTTTTTAATTTCTTCTAGAATTATTTTTTTAAGTTCGGGTAGCTGCTCCTGATTTTTAGTAAATCCAGATCCTTGCGTCGGGACAACAATATTTTTCTTTGGTCCAAGACCAATATCAGAGCGCTTTTTCATAAGACTAGAAATATCTTCATTTGCAAGTTTCATTGGTGTTCCATGACCTTGCATATAATAATCTATTTTAGCTAGATGCTCTAGCAATTCTAGACGCAAGTAGGCTTGTTCTACACTATCACCAACCGCAAACACTCCATTTCCTGGCATAATAAAAACATCAACCTCAGCTAGAGCCTTTGCAATAATATCATCGTTTTCGCGAGCTGAAGGCATGGCAAATGCAACAACTGGAACAACATCACCAATTGAAATAATTGCTTCAGGAATTGCTGGTTTAATCGGTGAATTCAATAAACCACGCGCAGTAGCAAACGGTGGATGCGCGTGCACAACGGCATTAACTTCAGGACGCGCGCGATAAGCAACCAAGTGTAGTTTAATTTCAGAAAAAGGCTTGCCGAAACCGGAGATTTTATTGCCCCTTTTGTCCAAAGTTATGATTAGATCAGCTGTTATATTACCTTTGCTAACAGCAGTTGGCGTAGCAAGCAACGCATCATCGAATTTAACAGAAATATTGCCATCATGATTAGCACCAAAACCTTTTTGATCCAGTTTTTGGCTGTATTTTACGATTTCATTTACTATGAATGAACGTCGATTGCCCATGTGTTAGGCGCCTAATTGTTTGTGGGTTTTGTTCGCTCGCATTTCATTAAGCTTATCGATTACTCTAATAGCTGCTTCAGCTGCTGAATCAATTTCTGATTCTGGCCCACTCATAACCAATCTACTTGTGGCGCCAAAAGGTCTAATTGTTATTAGCTTTATATTTGCGGCTTTTAATGCTTCATTACAAGCGATAGCAGAATATGCTGCTGGAGTTGTCTCCATAAGCAAAACTGATTCACCCGGCACCACTTTATTGTTCACTGCATCAATATTGAAATACTTTGCATGATCTGGCTCAATGCCACGAATAATTTTGCTCGTAAGAACTTCAATCTTAGCACGGCTATTTTCATCAAGCCCAGTAGCACGCATAATTTCGCGCCCGGCTTCTATCACTTCTCCTTGATCTGCATGTTGTATAAATAACTGGCCAAAATATCTTTCGGTTATTAACGCGCCAAGTTGTACTTTAGTTCTCTTTAATGCCAAATCAACCATAGAATGAATTTCCATCGCTGGAGCTATTTCTATAATTAGCATTGCATCATTTTCAGCAGGAACATGAACTATATGCTCTTCTGGAATAAAATGAGCAAGCTGGAGTTGTAAATTATCTATAAATGTCAAGGTACGTAGTTCGAACATATATTTGATCCTTTATTATAATTAATAATTGCCAGCTTTTGCCTGTTTGCCAGTCACAATTGCTACGCTTGCTGAGGCGCCAATTCTGTCCGCCCCAGCATTTACCATTTTTTCTGCATCTTCTTTGGTGCGGATTCCACCAGAAGCTTTAACGTACATATTCTCACCGACAATCTTACGCATTAATGCGATATCTTCTACGGTTGCACCGCCAGAACCAAACCCAGTTGATGTTTTTACAAAAGCAGCACCAGCAGTTTTTGACAATGTACATGCAATAACTTTTTCATCATGATCGAGACTTGAGGTTTCAAGAATAACTTTAACTACATATGGCCTTGAGGCTTCAACTACTTGTCTGATATCTTCGTAAACCGTTTTGTAATCTTTAGATTTTATTGCCCCAATATTAATAACCATATCAATTTCTTCAGCACCAGCATGTATTGCTTCTTTGGCTTCAAAAGCCTTGGCTTGCGATGTTGCAGCTCCCAGTGGAAAACCGACAACCGCAATTGCCTTTACGCCGCTACCTTTCAGCAATCGTGCCACAAAAGGGATATTACTAGAATTAACACATACGGTTGCAAAATGGTAATCTCTTGCTTCGCTGCAAACTTTAGTAAGTTCAGCTTGGATAGCATCTGGCTTAAGCAAAGTATGATCGATCATACTTGCGAGCTTGGTATCTATTTGCGCGGTGATGCCAGCATTGGCACCAATGCGAGAAGCACCAAAGCTGATAATGTTACCAACTGCCTCGGGTTTTTTTATAACACAAAGACCGCAGTTAGTACAGGATCCGGTTGATCCAGTACAATCGCAGTTTTTATGCTCAAAACTTGTTTGTGACGTATTCATAGCTTGTAGCCGCTCGGTAACACGTCTTGTGATTAAATCTACCAGCTCATCAATTTTGTCTGTCATATTTTATCTCTATATTTATTTTTCAGTATTTACCTTATCAACAATACCAACGATCACAGAGTGGAAAGGATCATTTGGCGTGCCTAAAAGTTGCCGCGCGGTATTTCCTTCGCGCTCAATTAATACCACATCGCCCGGAGCCGCCTGCACGGTATCACAAGCTAAAAACGAGTCGCCTTTGTCATTACCTTCTTCATCAACAGGTTGAGCAATAAGAAGCCGCTGCCCAGCAAAGCAAGGATGCTTTATGGTGGCAACTACGTTTCCTTTAATACGCGCTAATATCATAGAAATTAATTACTCTCAAAAATTTTTTGTTTATCTTCTATCCCCTTACTGTCAGAGTTCACTTGATCAACAATTCCAGTAATAGCAGCATCTACTGGGACAAACGAATCAGGGAGTGCAAGCGCTGCCTCACGTGCAGTGACCCAATGCACTAAATCATCAACTCCAGCTTGCACCGTATCTATAGCCGCGATTGGTCCGCCCGACGATTTCAATTCATCAGTCAATGGCTGAATCATCATTATTTTTAACCCAGCAAGAGCTGAATCTTTGGTTGTGGCAACTACTGTGCCGATTACTTTAGCCAATTGCATTTTTTATCCCTCTACCAATACATACCTTTTTCAATCAAATCAGCATGAGGCGCTGCAATAATTTCACATCCCGCTAACAGACCCTCTGCCTTAATGTATTCTTTAGCTGCGGCAATTGAGGATTCAACATCAGCCAGCTCTCCAGTTATAACGAAAAAGGCTTTGCCTCCTAAACCATTTGCCAATCTTATTTCAATTAATTTAATTGGCGAATTTTTAGCAGCAATGTCTGCTGCAGCAACGCACGACGCTACAGAAAACGCCTCAATTACGCCAAGAGCACCAAATTCTTCTGTTTTTGTTGAACCAGAAATTGCAGGGATCACATCTTCGTGCAAATATGGCAGAAACAATTCATTAATTACCATATCGCCACCAGCGGATAGACCTGCTTTTAGCGCTTCATCGACATCCGCAACTTCACCTGCGAATATTACCAAATATTTTCCTGGACAAACTGGATTCGTGTTTAAAATCCTAACCGGGGCTTTTTTTACGATAGCATCGGTAGCAAAAATACCTTTTGCGATGGATTTAAATTCAATTAGTCCTAGAGCTGGTTCTTTCATATTTTTTATTCAGTTATTTCTATCCACTCATTATTTACATCAGTAATTTTACCGTCAATTGAAGCATGATAAACCGTTCCCAATATATCATCCGGAGTGCTAGCGATAATATCACACATTTTTACTTTTTGTCCCATTTGAACTTGGGATAATGCTGGCAGGCCAATGTGTTTGTTCAAAGAAATTCGTACTTTTTTAACTGGCTGCACGCCTGTTACGCACGGCAGTTCAACATCATATTTCTTCAAATCCAGTTTTTTAAGGAGCATTGGTATGGCAATTTTTCGATTTTCAAATTGTGAATTTGGTATGATTTTGGTTCTGGCATGCGGATTTTTTATACCTTTTTTAATTAATTCTTTGCGATAGGCGCCAAGAATTTTACGCGGTGACAGCAACATAAAATCACAAGCAATTAGTTCACAAACTCCACATTGGCTACATAAAAAAGTTGAAGTGATATGCTTTGCTGGCTCTGCTTGATTATAATCAATGGTGCGCATAGTCATATGTGGATAAATATCGTGTCCTATTAAATTACGCGGACAAAGATCACTACAACGAAAACACTGACAACACGCAGCTTTAGAGCGCTTAATCATTTGCGATAGTGACTGCTGAGCCATTGCCACAATGAAATGATCTTTGGGCAAAGCTAAAACACCGCTGGTAGTTTTGGCAATACCCAGATCCCAATTATCAACAATCTTGCCCATCATTGGACCACCATCAATCAGAACGGCATCTACGTTTTTTAGGCCGCCAGCAATTTTTATTAGGTTCTCATAGGTTGTACCAATAGAAGCAGTAACTATTTTGGGTTCATTAAACTCCCCGGCTAAAGTTATCGCCCTTTCAGTAACCGGTTTGCCATTGACTGCCTGATATATTTGCATCAAGGTGATAACATTGTTCACTATAATGCCAACATTGAGCGGAATTCCACCTTCAGGAATGACTTTACCAGTTACTTCATATACTAATAAAAACTCATCGCCAGCAGGATAATAATTTTCAAGTAAGTGCAATTTAATAGAATTATCTTTAGGTAAAACTTCTTTGATGGCATTAATAGCATCGTGATAGTGTGCTTTAAGCGCAATAACTGCATTTTTAGCACCAGTTGCCTGCATAGCAATTTGCACCCCTGCAATCAACCAATCTGGTTTTTGCTCCATCATCGAGCAATCGCTTGACAACAATGGCTCGCACTCGGAACCATTGGCAATAATAGTATCGACTTTAGCCTGCAGTTTTACATATGTCGGAAAGCCGCCACCACCAGCCCCGATGACACCAGCGGATCTTACTTTTTGGATTATTTGAGCGGATGATATATTCATAATTTAATGATAATAAAGTTAATCTAAATCTAAAAAGTAATTTTTATTGTCAGGCGGCGCCCCAGGCTTGGTAGCAATAAGCTTTAGCTTGCGTTCCTCGAATCGCAGGCTAAAGCCTATGCCTACCAATTATACTATTCTAAAATGCCCGCTTACCACACATCTGCGGGTTCGAGTGAAATGCCTTGCGGTTGTAACTCCTTCACCGGTGGGTGCAGCTATGGTAAACGAAGCAGGGCCTTCGCCATTCAAGCCGAGACCAGATAATGTCGGCCCATTCTTCACAAAAATCGCTGTATTCATTTTCACCGCCATACGATGCAAATGATCGATATTACGCGAATGAATCGATGCTGAGTGAAAACAACCGCCTTCAAGTTGATAGGCTATCTCAATAGCTTCATCAATATTATTGGCACGAATAAATGGCAACACTGGCATTAATAATTCTAATTTAGCAAATGGGTGATTAGCATCAGTTTCGGCAATTGCCAGTCTTTTTTCTGAACCAACATCTACATCAATCTGTTTCAAAATTAATTGAACATCCCTACCAACCCATTTTTTATCAGGATGTCCATCAGCACCAACAATAACTTTAACTAATTTACTTGTTTGGTAGCTATTTAATTCAAAAGCTCCATGCTTGATCAGTGCCTTTTTAAATTCATCAGCACAAGCTTTAGTAACAATAATATTTTTTTCAACTACGCAGATAATATTGTTATCAGTACTAGCGCTAGTAACGATATCTTTAGCCGCCTTATCAAGATCGGCGGTTTCATCGACAACAGTTGGAGGATTTCCAGGACCGGCAGCCACTACTCTTTTACCAGATTTCATTGCACTGGCTACAACGGCTGGTCCACCAGTAACTACTAATAAACCAACTTTAGGATGGGTCATTAAAGTATTTGCAGATTCAATAGTTGGATTGGCTACAGTTGTTACTAAATTCGGCGGTCCACCTGCAGAAATAATTGCTTTGTTAATTAAATTTACGGTGAAGCCGGAGGTTTTTTTTGCACCAGGATGCGTATTAAAAGCTACAGCATTACCACCAGCAATCATACTAATCGTATTATTGATAATAGTTTCTGATGGATTAGTACTTGGCGTAATTGAACCAATAACTCCATAAGGAGCACGTTCTAACAGGGTTAACCCATTATCTCCGGTAAAGGCAATTGGTTCAAGATCTTCGATCCCTGGGGTTCTCCTGATGGCAAGTTCATTTTTGTGAACTTTGTCATCAAATCGACCCATTTTAGTTTCATCTAAAGCAAGACGCGCAAGATTATTTACATTTTCCAAGCAGATTTCTCGAATAGCAGCGATAATTTTCTTGCGCTGCTCAACAGAAACTGATTTATACTCATAAAATGCTTTTTCTGCGGCAACAATAGCTTCTTCAATGGTTGCAAAACTACCTAAAGCATCATTGGCACAAAAAACTGACACACTAACCCCTGGAGTTTGGCTTTTGACAAAAACATTTTCTGCTGATGTTGATACCTTAGTAGATGGCCGAACAAGCTGCTCAACTACGCGATCAACAATAGAATTGATTTGTTTATCAGAAATCATAAGATAACTCTAAGCGCTATTTAATGTAGACGTGCTTCCCCGCTATCTCAAGCTCATCAATTATTGCCATGATTACAGTGTCCACTGGCTTATCTTTTGTAATTTGTGTTTGGCGTGCAGAACTTCCAGCAGCAACTAACACAACTTCGCCAACACCAGCACCAACTGAATCAACCGCAACCACTAATCCTCCGGTAAAAGAACCATCAGTATTAATAAATTTGACGATTTGGAGTTTTAAGCCTTCGAGTTTTTCGTCTTTTTTGGTTGAAACCACCGTACCCACTATTTTACCAAGTTGCATAGGCTCGCCCCTCAATTTGAATCGCGCGAGCTAAAAGCCCGCGCCTACCAGCGCTTCAGGTTTATTCGCCCAAAAAGCGGATAAACCCATGTGCTAATTCGTTACTTTGATTTTTTACCTTGTCTGCCTAGCGGTAAAACCATATCAATATTATCATGTGGTCTTGGGATGACATGAACCGAAACTAATTCGCCAACTTTACTTGCAGCTCGGGCGCCAGCTTCAGTAGCTGCTTTAACAGCAGCAACATCGCCACGAACAATGGCAGTAACATAAGCTCCGCCAACTTTTTCAAAACCAATTAGCTCGACTTTAGCAGCCTTAACCATTGCATCTGCCGCTTCAACCATGCCAATAAAGCCTTTTGTTTCAATCATACCTAAAGCATCAGCCATTTTGAATTCTCCTAAAAATTTAAAATTAAGTGTTACATCATATAAAATCTACAATAGAAAGCAAGCGGTCAAATTACTTTACTTGCAATTCAGATAGTGAAAAACCAGAAAGCCCTACCGACAGATGATTTTTCAGTAACACCAAAAATAGTAACACACCAACACGCCAACCTTATATTTCTGCTTGTAATTCTTTTATGTATGCACGTGTTTTTTCTGGGCTTAACATAAATTCTAAAGATAAATAAATTACAAAAATGCTAAAAATACCCAGCATTATAAAATCTATTCCAAATGAAATAATACTCAACCCTCCACCAAAACTACCCAAATAAGAAATTAAACTCAAACCACTAAAATATACTAACAGCCAAATGGAAGCGCGCCAATGTAATTCAACGGGTTTTTTATGTAGATAACTTATGTATTGATAAACAAGTATTACTGTTAATCCTACTAAAATGGTTATATCAAGCATATAGACGATATGCCAACCACACCAATAAATAAGTAGGGTACAAAGATAAAAAGCAGTAGCAGACCAAATGTAGGCCACAGGAAGCCGGAAAAGTCTCGGATGATCAGGTGCTTGTTTACGTAGAGACAATAAACTAATTGGACCAATTGCATAAGTTATGGCCATAAGAGAAGACAAGAAAGCTACCATATTATTCCAACCAGGCAATGGAGCAAACATTAGCATGCCAACAAAAAAGTTAGCTGTGATAGCATACCCTGGATTACCGTGTGGGTTTAGTTTTTGAAGTATAAATGGCACATATCTATTTTTACTCATTCCATAAAGAGAACGTCCTGCACTACTACAATACATCATAGCAGCAGCAAGCGGTGCAATAATAGCGCATGAATAAAGAAAAGGCAGGAGCCACTCCGCATGACTCTCTGCAATAACAGAAGCAAGGGGACTCGAGCTGGCTGCTAACATTAAATTATTCCACCCATATTTCAGATTATCTGGTTGTAAAGAATTAATAAAAGCCACTTGAAGAAAAAGGTATATAACTAAACAAATTACAATTGAACCAGCAAGGGCTATGGGTAATGCTAAATGTGGTTTTTTAGTCTCCCCTGCCATTTCTGCCGCTTGTTTGAAACCATTAAAGGCAAAGACTATTCCTCCTGATGATAAAGCAGCAAATACTCCCTTGAGCCCAAAGGGCGCAAACGGTAAATCAACAGGGTGAAAGGTATTTTCAATACTAAAATTACCAGAAAGCAACACAAATGCTATAAAAAGCGGAATAACCATTTTAAAAACAGTAAGAAAATTATTACTTCTAATTAGCCAGCGCAGAGAATATACATTGATAACACTGACAAGCAACATTAAAAAAGTTGCTGTTATATAACCATATTTGGTTAATGCATTATCACCATGGACCAGTTGTGGAAAATAATAACTGACATATTGTATGATTGCCTGCGTTTCGGTCGGTGTCATCGCAGCATAAGAAAGCCAAATGATCCAAGAAAAGATAAAACCAACAACAGTGCCATGTGTATATTGAGGAACGCGTGCGCTAAAGCCGGTTATTGGTAGAAGAGAGCATATTTCGCCAAATACAAATGCTATAATGAGAATAGCTAATCCGCCTAGTATCCACGATAAAACTGATGCCGACCCAGCGCAGATTGCAGCATAATAGCTGGAAAAAAGCCAACCTGAGCCGATGATTGCGCTTATTGATGCGAAGAGCAATGAAACAAC
This sequence comes from Gammaproteobacteria bacterium, assembly GCA_964213355.1. Taxonomy (GTDB): domain Bacteria; phylum Pseudomonadota; class Gammaproteobacteria; order UBA9339; family UBA9339; genus JBAXAM01. Next base: position 52,316 of record CAXOVY010000001.1, on the reverse strand, counting down.
CGAGACCGAACGTTTGACCATAAACCCCTGTTAAGTTTTAGCAATCATTTCATTATTTATCAAAAACAGCTTCCGGCTCTGCTGCAACCGAAAACATCGCGCCGCACTGGCATTTTTAAAACCAGCGCTTAACTATATTATTGGTCGAATTAGTCAAACTCTTTATATAGTTGGTTATCTCTTTGTCGACATTTTGTTCCGTTCCTAATAATACAATAACATCAGCATTTTTAATCGCTGCTATATCTGGATATTCTAAAATGGCTTCAAGGGTAGCTGCAGTTGTACCCCCTACCACAGGATTTGAGTAATGACTTAAATCTTTATAAAGTAGTGGCGCAGCAAAATGTAGATTTGCTTTATCATCAACAACTAAGCCGCAATCTACTATTTCCCTCGCAAGATCGATAGCTTTTTGTTCTGGAGCATCTACTGCTAGGCTATCTTCAAAAACAATTTTTTTCCTTTTAAAACAATGGTCGGTTCGAGGTTGGGTTCATTGCTTACAAGCTTTTGGGCTTTCAAAGACCTTATTAGAGCAGAATAAGGTCTTGTTTGAACTATGATGCCCAGGGATCTTGGCCTCTTAGCTTTAAGTCCCAATATCATACCAACTGAACCACCGGTACCAACAGGAACGACAAAAGCCACTTTCTTTTCACTATCTACACCCAATTCATGCAATTGTTTATCTATCTCTACTCCTATTGAGGCATGTCCGCACATTATGTGGTAGCCACCATGTTCCATATAGGCAGCATTATCGAAATTTTTAGACACAAATTCTTTTCCAGCATTCTTAGCTTCTAGGTAATTACCTCTAATTATAATACTTCCCTTTTTATGATTTCCTACCGTATCCCTATAATGATTTAATGCTGCATACATCTTGGCTTTTTTAACTTCTGGAAGCGCTTTTATCGTAAAAACTATGGGCTCTATATTCTTTATGTATTCAGCTAATTCCGGACGCAACCTTACTTGATTATGAACTATAAATGCCACTGCTGCTATCATAGCAATACCATGATTGCCATCGCTTTGGGTTACAACATAAAACGGTTTTAGTGGCGGCTTTATTCCATCATCAAGTAGAAATTCTGTTCGTTCAATGTAGGAACTTATTGCTGCATACACCTCATTAGCAACTCCCCGCACCTTAAAAGAGCCAGTATTTTGTAAAGAATCATCTTTTAAATACACCTCTTTGCCCACTATCTCACTTATGGAGTCGAGATGTTTTAGAGGAGTGGTAACAATAGCATTATGAATATTGAGCATGCTATTAATTTCCGAAATTTTTTCAGATAACAAAGAGGTGACTCCATGTACAGATGAATTTTGCCATACTATATTCGGTCTATCAGCAATAATTTTTTTCAGAACATATTTGTCTTCTGAAAAAACCTGTGTCGCTATTGCTATCAGGACTGATAAAAGCAGTTGTTTTCTCATAGCTTATTTTCGCATCCATTCACGCTACTTTTTACGTCGTTTATTTTAGCTTTTTTGAGTTTTCAAAGCAACGCTCAACCAAACTACGAATTTCATATAGAATAAGTAGGGCGTTGCTTCCAACAAAACTTCTTTATTTTTATATTTCCCCAATAAATGTTAAAAACAATTTAATCAGATTATCTGTTGCTAATTTTGCACCGCGCAGAGTTCCTTCATGACTTAAAACTTCTTTGCTCAAACCAGCGCCCATGTTGGTAATAGCACATACAGATGCCACTTTTAAACCACAGTGTCTAGCTACTATAGTTTCTGGTACGGTCGACATACCAACCGCATGTCCACCCAGCATTTTATACATTCTAATTTCTGCGTGGGATTCGAAGGTCGGGCCAGAAGTAGCAACGTAAACACCAGAACTAAGCGAAATATTTAGTTTTTTTGCAATATCTAATAATTTTTGTCGTAACTCAGCATCATAAGCATTATCCATAGAAACAAAACGATCACCATATTCATCATCGTTTGGTCCTGTCAAGGGATTTTGGAAGGTAAAGTTAATATGGTCCTCAATTACCATTAAGTTTCCAGGACCATGCTCAAGTCGCAAAGAACCAACCGCATTAGTTGAAAGCAATATTTCACAGCCTATGGCTTTTAAAGTTCTAATAATGATTCGAATAGATTCTGTCGCGCCCTCACCTTCATAGTAGTGCGTGCGCCCTTCCAAGCAAACTACTGGAACACCCTTTAACATACCCAAATGCATTCTTTTGGAATGACCCTCAAGGCTGGTTACATAAAAACCGGGAAGATCCTTATAATCAATAATAACTGCGTCTTTGATTTGATCAGATACTGCGCCGAGACCTGAACCAAGCATCACACCAATTTTCGGTTTAAATCCTGGAGCACGCTTAGCAATAATTGCTGCACATTTCTTAATACTTGCATTAGTGGTTGGCATTGTTATTCTCCTATTTTATTATTTACGTTAAACTTTCTGGACCAAATGAATCTGGTAGCAATTCTGCAATACTAGTTGTCTTCACAACTTTTTGGGTACGTGGATCACAAAGGTATATTGGAGCATCTGGCGCGGCAAACTCACGAATTACCTGACGACAAACTCCACACGGAGTACATAATGTATCGCCAGAACCACCAACAACAGCAATAGCTTTGATGCGTTTTTTACCAGCAGAGATCATAGAAAAGATAGCTGAGCGTTCGGCACAATTGGTTGGACCGTAAGCTGCATTTTCGACATTACAACCGATAAATAACGTACCATCTTCGGCTTGTACACACGCGCCAACATGAAATTTGGAATATGGTGCATAGGCATTTTTCATGGCTTCACATGCTTTTTGCGCCATTAATTCAGTAGTTTTAAGCATAGGATCCTCTTTTTTGGTTATAAAAATTATTTTGTGGTTGTTAGTTTTAGTTAGGACTAGAATCGCGCAAAATTATAACAAACTTACTCAGGAAATGTTATGCATGCCTTGAAAAAAATTCGAAAATGTTTGCAGGACTCGGCTTGCCCAATTAAGGCCATGTCTTTACAGCGTTTTTTTAAGGATAGGGGCAAGGGTGATAAGTTTTTGGGCATAACAGTCCCAGAGCAACGTCAACTCGCTAAAACCCATCGCGAATTGTCTGACAATGATCTGAAAATTTTGCTAGCTTCACCTTTACATGAAGAAAGATTAACCGCCCTTTTGATTTTAGTGCTACAGTACGAAAAAGCCGATGCCCTTAGGCAAAAACAAATTTATAACTTTTATTTTGCGAATGTCACTGGGATTAATAATTGGGATTTAGTTGATTTAAGTGCGCCATACATTGTGGGTTTGTATTTACTGGATAAGGACAAGAAGTTTTTGCATAAATTAATTACCGCAAAAAATTTATGGAAGCGTAGAATTGCGATTGTAACAACCTGGCAATTTATCCGTAATAATGACTTTAAGGAAACGCTGGCGCTCGCAGAAAAAACTTTATTGGATAAAGAAGATTTGATCCATAAAGCCACTGGCTGGATGTTGCGCGAAGTGGGCAAACGTGACTTTGCGACTTTAGATAATTTTTTACGTAAACACTATCAAAATATGCCACGCACCATGCTTAGATATGCAATTGAAAAGTATCCGGAAAAATTGCGCTTGGCTTATTTGCACAGCAAGGTATAGTTATTCTTATGCCTTGGCAATCTCCACCAACTTTTCCAATTTTAGCAACCAACCAAGTTCACGTTTGGCGTGCATCGCTCAAACAGGACAAAAAGGAATTAGTTGAGTTATTAAACCTGCTCAGCACCCAAGAAAAAACCCGAAGCTCTAAATTTATCGCAGAACATGCGAGAAATAATTTTATTGTTGCACGCGGAATCCTACGCTGGTTACTAGCAAAATATTTGCTGATTAAACCGCAAGACCCAGTATTCCAACAAAATCAATATGGAAAATTATATCTCGATTCTTCTACGCTCCAATTTAATATTTCGCACTCACATGACTTCGCATTGTTTGCTTTTACCTTAGATCATCCAATTGGGGTTGATATAGAGCTTATACGTAATGATTTTGACTTCGCCCCGATTGCTCAAAGATTTTTTTCTAAAAAAGAAGATACGGATTTATTGGCCATGCCTCCAGCGGAGCAACTTTACGCTTTTTTTAATTGTTGGTCACGCAAGGAGGCTTTTATCAAGGCAATTGGCAAAGGTATATTTTTTGCCCTAGATAAATTTTCAGTTGAGGTTTCTAATAAGCAAGCAGGACGCTTACAATTACAAATTACCGATCCAGAATACAATGCAAACGATTGGTCGTTAGAAGCATTAAACCCTGCGGACGGTTACGTTGGTGCATTTGCAATTTTATGTCAAAAATATGAAGTTTGCTTTTATGATTTTGATAATGCTCAACCCTTAGCAGCGTCTTACTTATACTAAATGTGGAATTTATACCTAATTTCTCCAACCAATATTTGGAGATTAATTTGTTATTTTTCTGGCAATCTCAAAGGTAAATTTTAAACTCTAATCAAAAGTATCCGAAGAGGCTAATACACCCCCATTACAAAGCATCTCTTTCATACCTTGAATATAATTCGAATATTTAGCCAGTTGCCTTTTTATTGCAAGCAACTGTCTTTGCTCAAAATCTATGTTAATACCTTCGACCAGGCTGTAAAAAACCAAGGGAATTATATTGGCACTACCTGATATTAATCCTGTTAATTTTGGATGCTTTAAATCATTAATTAAATTATCTTCGGCTCCTTGATAAATATGAAACTTAGCACTTGCAAATAACAACAAAGAATTAAAATATTCTCGATTGCCAGAGCTATCCTTGATACCAATAATTTGTGGGTGAGTAGTAAATTTCTTTACTAATTCGACGGGAATATTTGCTCCACCATGAATTGCCGGATTATTATATAACATCACTGGCGTGGTAGTATGCTGCAAAATAAAACTCACCTTCTTCTCAGAGTCGCCTTCCCCAAATAAAGGAGCCACTGCAAACACATCTACATCATATTTTTTCTTGGCACAATGTTCGATTATATCAAGCGTCTCCGCGGACTTTTGGGCAGATATGCCTATCACAGAAAATATTGGTTCTTTATTATTATTTTTTATTTTGTAGAACCCATCAAGTAAAGCTTTTTTGTCAGCTAAAGACATTTTATTGAATTCGCCAGTTGTACCTAATAAAAATAGCGCTGATACATGGCTATTCATTTGAAATTGTATCAAGCTAGCCAAAGATGCTATATCAACCATACCATTGTTTCGCGGCGTAACTATCGCAGTAATAATTTTTGGCATATTAGATCTCTAATAAAAATCCTCTAATTTTTCCCTGTTTTTGCGAGTCAACACAGCCACTTCTACTAGAATTCGCTTCATTATTTTTCGCTAAACTGTTCAAAAGCTTTCAAAGCATGAATCGCATACATTAATGATGGGCCACCACCCATGTATATTGCTACTGACAACATCTCTAAAAGCTCAGCACGTGTTATACCCAACTGGATAAGCTTTGCAACATGAGCTCCAATACAATCATCGCATCTGACTGAAACACCAATAGCAAGTGCAATCAATTCTTTGATTTTATGCGATAACGCACCATCACAATTAGCTGCTGCGTGCATTGTACTGAATCCTTTCATAATATCCGGAATTTCTTTTTGTAATGCTAAAAAATACTGGTTATTTTCATTAGTTAATTCAACGAAATTTTTTGACATAAAATAAACCTCCAATACGGTTAATTAGTTCAACATAAGTCAGCGGTAAGGGCTAGCAGCACAACGTGACCGAAACTAAATTTTAGTTATCTCATTAAAAACCGGGAAAACAGCTATTAATACAGCTAGAGCCATTAAGTCCTTCTATAACAGCCAAACGATTCTTTTCTTCATTTATCCATTCATCATTTGTTTTAAGGGCTCGGCGAAAATATATAATTGCAGTATCGTGCTTTTTCATATCGCAGCTCCGACCGTTTGCCTAACATTAATTTCTATAATTAATCAGTATCTCTCAAAATTTTGCCCATTTCACTAGCGCTTAAACCTGTAGCCTTTTAAGTCAAACCTATACTGTTATACAATACGCTTACTTATTATTCATGATTTACTATTTTTTAGAGTGCTGGTAGACCTGGCTGTTATTTGGCACGCTTTCAGTTAACCAAACATTACCACCGATTACAGAATCATCTCCAACACTAATTCTTCCTAAAAGAACTGCATTGGAATAAATCGTGACATAATTGCCGATTATGGGGTGTCTTTTTATACCTTTTATAGGATTATCATTTTCGTCGGTAGGAAAACTTTTAGCACCTAAAGTAACACCATGATATATTTTTACGTGATGACCAATTATGGTAGTTTCACCAATAACTACGCCTGTACCATGATCAATAAAAAAACTCTCACCAATTTGCGCTCCCGGATGGATATCTATTCCCGTCTGATTATGCGCAAGTTCAGTAATAATGCGTGGCAATATCGGGATTTTATATTGATAAAGAACATGTGCTATCCGATAATATAATAGCGCTAACATACTTGGATAACATAAAACCGGTAAGAATCGCACTTCGCACGCAGGATCACCGTTATATGCCGCTGTAGCATCAGTGTTCAATAAAAATCTTATTTGTGGCAACTGTTGCAATAGCTGTCTGCTGAATTCTTCAGCCTGTTCATCTATAATATTTTGTTGATAACCCGATTCGGCATGAACACAATAAAGACTTTGCCAAATTAAATCTTTAATTACTGGCTGGATACTACGTAACCCCCGCAAAGTATTGCTCTGAAAATACTCAGCAAAAAGTATTTTTTGTAGTTCGCAGATTACTTCTAAAACTTTTTGTGCTGAAGGAAAAATGTTCTTATTGTTATTGGATTGTAGCACAATTAATTTTGCATCAAAATTTTGTTGTAATTGTTTTGCCGTATTTTCTAATTGCGCATCGCAATCTAAAAACTTTTTTGTTTTGCTGTTCATAGAAACTTCTCAACACCCATCATACAACCAAGTACTCAAATAACGCTCTCCATTGCTCGCAATAACAGTCACGATTGTTTTGCCGGTATTTTCAGGTCTACTAGCTATTTTTAGCGCAGCAGCAATCGCGGCGCCTCCAGATATACCAACTAAAATCCCTTCGGTTTTAGCTGTTTTTCTGGCCATTGCCCCTGCAACTTCATCTTCAATAGTAATTATTTCATCTATTATATTTGGATTAAGATTTTTGGGAATAAAGCCAGCTCCTATGCCCTGTATTTTATGCGCACCGGGCTTGCCTCCGGAAATCACAGGACTTCCATTCGGCTCCACCGCCACGGCTTGTAGTGTTGGTTTACGCTGTTTTAGTACCTCCCCCACTCCAGTTATTGTCCCACCAGTACCAACACCTGCTACTAAAATATCAATTGCACCAGCAGTATCATTCCAGATTTCTTCTGCTGTAGTCTGACGATGTATCTCTGGATTGGCTGGATTTTCGAATTGTTGTAATAAAAGATAATTAGAGTTTTGCTCTGCGAGCTCTTGGGCTTTAATTACCGCTCCTTGCATATACAAATTTCCCGGAGTTAAAATTAACTCAGCTCCATAAGCTTTAAGCAACTTGCGACGCTCTAAACTCATGGTTTCTGGCATAGTAAGAATAAGTTTCAAACCCCAAGCGGCAGTTATCATCGCCAAGCCGATTCCGGTATTTCCGCTCGTTGGTTCAATTATTACCGTATCGTTTTTAATTTTTCCTGCAGCTTTTGCAACTCTCAGCATATTTAAAGCAATACGATCTTTTACACTTGAACCAGGGTTCATAAACTCAAGTTTGACTAAAATCGTAGCCTTAAGATCAGCGGTGAGATTGCGTAAACAAACAAGTGGAGTGTTACCTATTAGCGCAGTTATATCGCTATAAATTTTTTCCTTCATAGAACCATAGTACTTTAAAACAACCTAAAACTCCAACAACACTCTTATTTTTTTCACTATCTTCTTGATATTCCTAACAGATTTAGGCGCTATAAAAATAGTATTATCTCCTGCTATGGTTCCTAAAACCTCATTATCGTTATTACAATAATCAAGCACTCTGGCAATTAATTGCGCTGCACCAGGACTGGTATGCACTATGATCATAGTTTCATTTGCTACCACACCAGTAACCAAACTATTCACGGTGGTTGATGACTCCGGAGGTGGTGGTTCTTTTGGTAACCAATAAACCACTTCTCCACATTCGTTTTTTACCTTCACCACACCAAGCTTTCTGAGCAAACGAGAAATTTTAGTTTGATTCACTTCGTAGCCTTGTTTTTCCAAAGCCCGGCAAATTTCTTCTTGTGTCCTGGCTGATCCTTCTAATAAAAAATCTCGCAACACCATCATTAAATTTTCTTTATTGTTTTTATCTGCAATCATTTTCAAACCCTTAGTTAACCGTATTATCCAGCACCAACTATACCAAAAACGAATAAAAACTCAAGATTATGAATAATTATTTGTTAATATTGTGATTATACGCTAACATTTACAGAAAAGTGAATATTTATTCAAAAATCAAAGGGCTAAACATGTTTAACAAAACGATAGGCGGTATATTTATTTTGACCGGATCAGCGATTGGTGCTGGCATGCTGGCACTACCACTCGTTGGCGCTTCAGCCGGTTTTTTTTATTCAACCATATTATTAATACTAAATTGGCTCCTCATGACGCTCACTGCTCTGCTTACACTGGAAGCTACGTTAGCTTTTAAACCGTATAACAACAGCTTTGGAACAATGACTCAAAAAATTTTAGGAAGACCCGGACAAATCATCACCTGGTTTTCTTATCTATTACTACTGTATGCTACAACTGCCGCATACATATGCGGCAGCACTTCCTTATTAGATGTAATTCTAAAAAATACTATCCATATCCAACTCCCGTTTTGGGTTAGTACCACTTTATTTACTTTGTTTTTTGGTGGGATTGTATTCTTAGGCACCAGCATTGTTGACTATTCGATACGGTTTTTATTAAGCGCTAAAGCAATCTTGCTAATGGTTGCACTTGTTGTTTTAGTTCCCTATGTTGACTCAAGCAAGCTATTAAATCAGTCTTTTTCTGCACAATATTTATGGGTTGCCGCTCCAATTTTTCTCAACGCATTTGGTTTTCACTTTGCAATTCCTAGTGTTAGCAGTTATTGCGATCAACATGCAAAAAACATGCGCCGGGTTATTATTGCGTCTACAACCATACCATTGCTTATCTATATCCTGTGGTTACTTGTTACATTTGGCATAATACCCATAACAGGCAAATTGAGTTTTGCCACCATTGCATACGAAAACACCTCTGTTGGAGGATTAATCCAAACCTTAAACAGCATTACAAAAAATAAATACACTGCTTCCTGTATCAATATTTTTTCTAATATTGCAATGACAACATCATTTTTAGGCGTGGCTCTTGGTTTGTTTGATTTTTTGGCAGATGGCTTCAAACGCACAAATACACATACAGGACGTTTACAAACAGCAATTTTAACTTTTTTACCGCCAATACTCTTCGCATTATTTTATCAAAATGGCTTCATTATGGCGTTAGAATATTCTGCCTTCTTCGCAATTATATTAGAAGTATTTCTACCAACACTTTTGGTTTATCGATTAAGAAGCAATAACAAACTACAATCAACTTACCGCGTTCCATTAAATAGACACTTTTTATTAATTCTCTTATTTGGCATTGGCTCATTGTTAATGCTAACGGTAATCGCAAAGCGACTTAACCTATTACCACTATCTTAAAATAAACAGACTGGAAACACATAAAGTTTCGCATACCAATATATTGCGCGCTAGTACTTTTGCAAAGGTAAAACCATATCATAGTACCTTTTGAACAAAGGCAAAGCCACATCATAGTACCTTTGGGACAAGGACCAAGCGTTCGGTAAAATATAGCCTAAGTTATTTTGGTAGGTATTGTAAAATAATTGCCCCACCCCAGCTGTTAATGCAAACTCATCTTCTCTATTAACCGGAGAAACAAGAATTGATTTATAAATTCCCTGATTTAAAGAATCCGATATCTCACCTAGATTACCTTGGTTGGTATTGTCAAATAACTGTTGGGTACGTATATCACGCAATTGCTCCGCCCTAGCCGCTTGAATATTATAGCTAACACCACCAAGGGAGTAAAATTGCCCAAAAAAATTATCAGGGTTTCTAAAAAACTCTATAACCCACGGTCCACAATTATACCAATCATATTGAAACACATTAGTATTAACATCAAACCTAGCACCTGGGTATATTTCGTTAAGAACATGTATTAGCTGTAGTGGCATAGTATGCCCCATCGGATCAAAGTAATGTATAGTGGCATTAATATCACCATGTGGGCGGTCAATTATTAATCCAACCCAATGGTTGCCGTTAATATGAGTTGGAATAAGTATTCGCGGTGTGAATGCTTGAGTAAACCTATCTGCTTCTTTTAAGCGTTCTTCTCTCTGCCTTAAATTTCTTCTAAAAACTTCTCCATCTTCGGTATCTGCGTTAATAGCATGGGTATATTCAAGAGCCGCATTTCTAAAATATAAATCCATTAAATTATTTATTGTATCGCTATCGTACCATTCCATTGGCATTTGAAGTTGAACTGGTATTTGTTGTTTTTTATACTTAGCTAATTCCTTTATTTTACTCTTAGTAAGCAATGACCCTGCTGGCAAAAAATATGCTTGGACGCTTACTCTGTTTTTATTTTTCTCCTGTTGATCACGGACACAAGCCTCCCATGAACCACCGGAAATAACAATACTATAACCAGAAACATCTAAGACAAAATAACCAGATATTTGTTGTCGTGCTCTACCTGTGCGTATTCCGATGAAATCGATCAATCATTCCGATTCAAACCGATCAATGATTCCAGTCCAAACCGATCAGTAATTCCAGTCCAAATCGATTAACGATTCCGATCCAAACCGATCAAAAAAATCAAAGCGAAAGACCTTTGTTATAATTTAGTTATTTATCCCTCTTATTCAGATTTTCATTACGAAATTTACGCATAGAGTCGTCACCTTTTAATTCTAACCGATAAGCGTTGTGTACCAGTCGATCCATAATAGCGTCAGCCAAAGTTTTATCTCCAATGGCTTCATGCCAGAGTTTAATTGGCAGTTGACTGGTAACAATAGTAGAGCATTTTTCATGACGATCGTCTAGTAGCTCTAATAAATCACGACGTTGCTCATCTGTAAGAGGAGAAAGTCCCCAGTCGTCTAAAATCAAAACCTCGACCTTTGCCAGCTGTTTCATTTTTTTATTATAGCTACCATCGCCTCGTGCTAAACCCAAATCTGGCAGAAGTCTTGAGAGGCGACTGTAATAAACAGAGTTTCCTTCTAAACAAGCTTTATGTGCCAAAGCGCAAGCAAGATATGTTTTGCCTGTACCAGTTGCACCAATAATTAAAACATTGCGGTGCATTTTTATCCATTGGCAATTAGATAAAGTAAATACGAGCTTTTTATCAATACCACGTGATGCGCGATAATCAATATCTTCTACTGACGCTGTTTGTTTTAAAGCTGCATTGCGAAGCCTTGTTTGTAATTTTCTATTTTCACGATCACAAATTTCACGGTCAATTATTAACCCTAATCGTTCTTCGAAGCTCATACTTTCTACTTGCGGTTGATCAAGCTGGTTTTCTAATGCTTTAGCCATTCCTAGTAAACGTAGTTTTTTTAAATTTTCAATTGTTGGATGTATTAACATTTTTTCTCCTATATTATTAAATTACTGTACAGGCGGAAGCGCTGATGACAGTGACGTAACTTGAGGCGGCTAATCCCGCCTCATCAATTACAAGTTACGTCTCTAAATACTTCAGGGGTTTAAGGGGACAGCGTCCCCTTATTCAAAATAATCACCTCCTCTAATGTTTTCATGTTCTTCTTTTGTTGCTGTTAAAGTTTCCGATGAACTTACTGGCACGTTATCTAAATTATTTTTTAGAATAGACGCTATGTTGTGATAACTGTAGGCTCCTATTTTTAAAGCGCGGACACATGCTGCTTCCAACCGTAGTTCAGTATAGCTCTTACCAAGATGCAGGATCCCAAGGCATGCACGAAAGGCTAATTGTGGATGCTCTTTAGTTTCGATAACTTTCTCAACTAATTGCGCTGTTGCCATTCCTATTTTTCGAGCCCAATTAATAATTCGTTCCGGAGTCCACTCGACATATTTCTGATGAGCCTTAGGCATATGCTCTTTCAATGTTGTATGTCGTCTATGTATGTAACTGCGCATGTGAACCGCTATTCTTTTTGAACGATAAAAAATTTCAACTGTTTGATCAGTAAATCTCACATCCAAAATTTTTTTAATAAAAGTATACGGAACGCTGTAAAAGTGTTTATCCAATTCAATATGATAATCAGGACCCAGTCTTGCCTTTGCCCATTCAGCGAATTTGTAGGGCGTGCTTGGTAGTGGTTTTAAAGCTGGTTTATCTAACTTCTCAAATTGGCTTAACCGTGATCCTGATAATTTTTGGAAAGCTTGCGAATTAATTTTTTTCAATAAAATTGCTATCGGTTCATTTACTTCTACCAAACTAAAAAAAGTTTGATCGCGTAATTTTGCTAGAATTTGGTACTGTATAATTTGTACGCTTTTTTCCGCCAAACTTTTATCTTTTGGTTTTCTTACGCGCGCAGGCATAACTACAAACCCATAATGCTTTGCCAGGTCATGATAAGTTGGGTTAATATCTGGCTCATAGCGATGGGCAAGGACAGTGCAATTTTTTAAATTGTCAGGCACCGATATCTCTGGAACACCGCCGAAGAATTTAAGAGCTCGACAATGTGACTCTATCCAATCCTGCAAAGATTGTGTCATTGTCGCTTCAGCGTAGATGTATCCAGACGCGCCAAGCACAGCAACAAAAATCTGTGCTTGATGTATATAGCCTTGCCCATCGCTTATAGGAATAGTGCCTCCTGCATAATCGACAAACATTTTTTCGCCAGCTTTATGATCTTGACGCATCCATGTGTCTAATGGCTTTTTCCATAGCAAGTAAAGATCGCAAAACCGACTGTAGCCTATTCCCATTGGATACGATTCTCTGTACTCGTTCCACAGTAACATTAACGTTACGTGTTTGCGTTTTAGCTCATCATGAATTTTAGACCAATCCAACTCACCTCGCTCTTCCTTTGGTATTGCTTGTCTTGGCGGAGAGTAAAGCTGTTTCTCCAATATCTCATCATCTATGTTATCTGGCAGCGGCCAGCTAAGATTAGCTAAATTAGCCCTGCGCAAACATTCATGTACAGTACTGCTGCTAATTGCCAAACTATTGGCGATTTTTTGGTTTCCCATTTCAAGAGCAAATTTTAAACGTAATATTTCCCGAATTTTTCTCATTGTTATATGACCTCTCATTTTGTATCTCCAAATTTTAATTAATCTTGGAAGTACAACTTATTTTGAAAAAACAATCAGGTTTTAAATCTGATTATTGTGGGTCATTCGACATGAAAGTTTTGATCGATTTGAACTGGAATCGTTAATCGATTTGGACTGGAATTACTGATCGGTTTGGACTGGAATCATTGATCGATTTGGATCGGAATATGCATACCTGTAAGAAAACTACCGAATTCAGTCCTAGATACAGGTACAAGACAGTATTTAGTATCGATAATCAAATCATCAAACATTACACCAATATTTGGTATTTCGTAATGTTCTCTAGAAATTACTTCTCCAAATTCATTAAAAATACAGGGTTCACTTTTCCATGAACTTTTTTCGTATCCGTATTCATTTCCATAATTATACCCTATTTGTTCCAATGCGCTAATTTTTCTTATAGAAAACAGCACACTATGTGGTTACCCGTAGAAGCTCTTATGAGCGCTAAACCAGAGTTGGCTTCGGCAATTTTACCTTTAGTGGAGAGTTTATAGCCATAGGCTAATAACATTTCTCTAGATTCAATGTGCGAAGCAAAGCGTGCTGCGTTACCATATTTTTGTGCATCAGTTGCATCGAAAGTTTCTTCAGAATATGAAACTACATATGATGAATCTTTTAAACTATCCAAATCCTTTTTATCTTGAATTTTTCTGCCAGTATATTCGGCAATAGGCTGTTCTTCTTCGATATCTTGCAGTGCAAATAGGCCATAACCAACTTCTTCTCCGATATAGCTTACAATTACATCAGGATATTCATAATCTAATGCATTGTCTATCCACTCTATACCAAAAATCTCCCGAGCCATGTCCGGTGTTACTTGTTTTAAGTTTGTTTTTAAATGGTCAATAATTTGACCCCTAGTAATCTCATGATTTTTTTCTTTAAGTTGTTTGATTATCTGGGCTAACGGTACAGGTGAGTAATACACATTTTGTTTACAGTATGCAACATTTGACACAATACAAGAAAATAAAAGAATTAATAACAACTGATAAAATCTACAAAACATTATGATGCTCCTATGTTTTAGTTTAATTTTACACATTTACCACAATTAAATGTGCACCACATTAAGTGCACGATGCAGGCTAAATTTGCTCCAAAAAAACAGCTAAAGTTTTCAAAAAAGATAAAACTTATTTTTATACAAGGTATCTTCATCTGCTCCGTTTAACCAAGTTCTTTAATAAAGCGTGGAAGCTTAAACCACATTAAAAAGAAGTCAAGAAACATCAATCACATAAAATTTTCAACAAGCCAGTATCTTTCATCACTTACAAAAACATGCTACAGTTATTTTATTAGGGCTTAAAAATTTTTAATTACAAACATAACTAAAACTTTGGGGATTATATGAGCAAAAAACATAAAAGTATTATAACGCTGTTATTTGCTATCTTGGCAGCCACTTGTTCGAGCGTTGGTTATGCGGAGAGTTTAACGCGACTTACGGGATCCTACGAAAGCACTATCAGCAAGGGACAACTAGATATCTCTTATTCCGGGTATGCTGCTTGGGATGGAAGCTTCAACTATAACCTAAAGAACATTCTCCCTGAAGCAATAGAAATAACAATGGTAGAAACTGGCAAGTATTTCACCATTTCAGAAAAAAATTTTCCTATGTTAGTTTCTCCTGACCAAGCTTATACAGTTAAACTAAGACCAGAAGTTTGTAATGACACACAAGATGGAGAAATTTTTTATGACTTTATTAAAATCACATACAAAGTTGGCGACAAGATTTTAGAAGACCAACACAAAATAGAAGGCTTTTGTGAGCCAAAAGCCTTGATAGAAGCAAGGATCATGCATAAAAACCTTGGACACGAAGAGGCGATGCTTTATAAAAAAGAATTAGAAGTAGCAATGGCAACAGAAAAGGCAATACCACAAGAACATCAAAATGAGTTGAAATGGCTACAAGAAAAGCTAGCAGCGCATCAGGATTTATAAAACATAAATTAATAAAATATAATATTTTTCAAAAAAAGGCAGCTTCGATTGCCCTTTTTTGTTTTGAAATTAGTAAAACTAAAAAAGCAATATATTTTTTAAAAAATATGCTATATTAATCATGATTGTTAAATATTTTTACAAGAAACAACATTTATGAATATTAAATTTACAAAACATCATGTACACCATCACCAGTTGAGATAGCCTCTACTGAGTGGGAGGCTATTTGCCTCCCACATGAGTTTAGTTCTTATTAAACCCTGGGCGGCAAGAGCTCCCCAGGGTTTTTTTTCGCCCAAAGATTTATAAACATATTTTTTAAACGTTCTTGGAGAAAATTATGACAACCATAAATTATCGCATTAACTGTGCTTTGATTAGCACTTCAGACAAATCAGGCATTGTAGATTTTGCTCGCGGGTTGCAGGCAGTAAATGCAAAATTATTATCCACTGGAGGAACGGCAGAATTACTGCGGCAACACCAGATAGATGTTACCCAGATATCTGACTATACGGAGTTTCCTGAAATAATGGATGGTAGAGTTAAAACATTACACCCTAAAATTTATGGTGGTATATTAGCTCGACGCGAACTTGATCAGGCGGTTTTGACGCAACATGAAATTGAAACAATTAATCTGGTTGTGGTTAATCTTTATCCTTTTCAACAGGTAACTTCTACAACTAATTGCAGCCTAGAAACTGCGATAGAAAATATAGATATTGGCGGCGTTACATTAATACGGGCGGCTGCAAAAAATTATAAACATGTAACTGTTGTTATTGATCACGCTGACTACCCAAAGATTTTAGATCATTTGCAACAAGGTAAACTTTCCGAATTAATTCGTTTTGAATTAGCAAAGAAAGCATTCATGCACGTTGCAAAATATGACGCGGCCATTGCCAATTATTTTGCCATCCAAAATAATAAAGAATTTCCTACACTTTACACTACTACATATCAAAAGAAACAAGATTTGCGTTATGGAGAAAACCCACAACAAAAAGCAGCTTGTTATGCTAATTTGTCTACCACACAAACAGCAACTGTTATCAACGCTAAGCAATTGCAAGGAAAAGAACTTTCTTTTAATAATGTAGTCGATGTTGATACTGCTTTAGAATGCGTAAAAACTTTTTCATCTCCAACTTGCGTGATTGTAAAACATGCAAATCCTTGCGGAGTTGCCATAGGAAGTACTTTATTTGAAGCCTACCAACGTGCCTATGCTTCTGATCCAATTTCTGCCTTTGGCGGGATTATTGCGTTTAATCGCCCCTTGGATACAAAAACAGCAACTGAGATTCTTAAGAAACAGTTTGTTGAAGTAGTGATAGCGCCGATGTTGCAAGAAAATACTCAAAACTGTTTTGCAGCAAAACCAAACGTGCGCTTGCTAGTTCACGACATTCCTGAGTATGTGCTTAACTCTGAAAGCTATTTGGATTACAAACGGATAAATGGCGGGTTGCTAGTTCAAGAAAGTGATTTGGTAGCTTTAGAATCTTCGCAAATAAAATGTATCACACACAGAAATCCAACAGTTACAGAATATCGCGACTTACTATTTGCTTGGCAAGTTGCAAAATTTGTTAAATCTAATGCAATTGTGTTTGCCAAAGATCAGCTGACGATTGGCATTGGCTCTGGACAAACCAGCCGTGTCTATAGCACTCGTATTGCATTGATAAAAGCTACAGATATGGGGCTTAACATTGCCGGCGCTGTCATGGCTTCTGATGCTTTTTTCCCTTTTCGCGATGGGATAGATACAGCAATTGATGCCGGAATTACCGCTATTATCCAACCAGGAGGATCAATACGTGATTCTGAGGTAATTGCAGCTGCTAATGAAAAAAATATTGCAATGTTATTTACTGGGATTCGCCACTTTCGGCATTAAACAAAATATAGAGACTCAAACTCAGGGGTTTCATTTACTAATAACCGTGGCAAATAAGGGGCATAATCCACTAATCGCAATTCAAATGGCACTTAGTTGAGAATTTATCTGATGAGGGCGCGAACAGTTACAATAAATCATCCGGTTTTCGTTTATATTAAAAAACCCTGATGGGGAGTAGTTTACAATAGATATTACCTTTGGCTACTACTAAGCCAATATATTTGTTTGTCTCAAATCTTATAGTGCTTCCCTAAATTGCAGAGACATGCTATAGTCTTCTCGTTATTTTCTGAATGAGAGGAGCAAATGACTGCAGCATACTCAATAGATTTACGTAAAAAGATTGTTTGGGCGTATCAAGATGAGAATACAAGTTACTCTAAAGTTGCTAAAAGCTTTAAAGTAAGCGTGAATAGCGTAAAGCGTTATGTAAAACAGTATCGAGAAGATGGAGATTTATCGCCAAAAAAAGGTAACCAAGGAAGGCCGAGCAAGATTGATGAAATGGGGTATGAAACTATACAAAAAATTATTCAGAATAAACCAGCGATCACTTTAGCAGAGCTATCGGAGTTATATTACAAAAAAAGAAAGATAAAAGCTGGTAGGTCTATATTGTCGAGGGCTTGTTTGAAATTAAATTTACGGCGAAAGAAGTTAAGTCGTTACGCTGCTGAGAGAGATCGCGATGATGTTAAAAAAAACGGCAAGAATATCTTGAGGTAATCAAGGATATTCCAGTACGAGATTTAATTTTCTTAGATGAATCTGGTGCTAATTTACGAATGGCTCCATTGTATGGTAGAGCTCCTGGTGGAGAAAGAGTTGTTAATGCTGTTCCTTTTAATCGAGGTAATCGACTAACCATGCTAAGTGCTATAAGTTTTGAAAAAATAGAAGCAGCATTGTATGGAGAATGGGCGGCTGATGGAGAAATATTTTTAAACTTCATCACGAGATGTTTATGTCCAGTTTTACAAAAGCGTCATGTTGTGATTATGGATAACGTGGCTTTTCATCAAGTTTGCGGTGTAAAAGAAGCCATCGAATCAACTGGAGCCAAACTAATTTATTTACCACCATACTCGCCAGATCTAAATCCTATAGAACAGATGTGGGGAAAGATTAAAACTTGTTTACGTAAAGAATCAGCAAGAACGTTAGATAAATTTGCAATATCATTAAAGGTTGCTTTTATGAGCATTCAATCAACTGATTTGACAAATTGGTATAGACACTGCGGCTATCAGACTCTATAATTTAGGGAAGCGCTATAAAGCTCAATATATTATTCGCAACTACGGTTTTATTTATCGGAGTAACAATGGGTTTAGAGCTACTAGTAATTGTAAAAACTCCAACTCCCGTGCCTGACTGTCCAGATGGGTTGCTCACAACTACGTCCCAGGCACCACAAGGCGTAGTTAATGCTAAAGGTAGGTAACAAGTTATGACAGTTGGATTAACCACGACAATATTAGTGGCATTTATTACATTCGTTCCCTGCCTAATTTGCACATTAGCACCATTAGCAAAATTGATCCCACCAACTGTAGCAGGAACATTCTGTCCAGTAAGACCACTGGCAGGGCTTATAGTTATATTTGATGGCGCGAGTGGATAATCATATAGTACTTCAAATAAAAAACAATCAGTAGAACTCTCTTTATGCACTATCAATTTTTCTCCTGCTTTACAACTTACTGGCTTCTCATTGTTGGTACAATAATCGTTACCACAGTAGATTTGAAATGTTGGTCCTACACCACTACCACTATGCCCATATTGGTAGGCTGTCCATTGTTTATTAGGGCTAGGATCGTATGTTTCGTCAAAAGCCATGCTTACACAGTCATAATCTTTATATAGAGTCTCACCAGAAATATCCTGTGGATAGAAACAAGTAGCCATAATAGAGCCAGGCATAAATAGAAAAAAAACTACACAAAAAAGATGACAGGCACATCGTAAAAAAAGCCAAGGAGACATTAAGATTCGCATAATAGTTCCCTTAATTAAGTTAATACTCACTGTTTGTAATAGTAATTTTTGCAAATAATAAGTGCAACTAACAGAGAAATTGTATACATGTTAAATGAAAAAGTTAAATTATTTTTTATCAACTCATTTCCCAGTAATTCTTCTTACAAATGGCATGGTTAGGTCGCAATTATTAACAAAGACCAAATTTTTTATAAATATACTTCTCTTGGATGCAATCATGCTGCTAGTGCAGCGGCATTAGCCGTTTGTTCTTTTCTAAGCACATGATGTAGCTCAACTCCTGCAATCGCGGTTTTTACTATTGGTTTTATAATGCGCTCAATATGTCGGTGGTCTTGCTTCACAATATTGTTGTGCTAAAAAACCATGCATTATTTTAAAAATATGCTATATTAATCGTGAGTGTTAAATATTTTTACAAAAAACAACATTTATGAATATTAAATTTACAAAACATCATGTACACCATCATCAGTTGAGATAGCCTCTACTGAGCGGGAGGCTATTTGCCTCCCATATGAGTTTAGTTCTTATTAAACCCTGGGCGGCAAAAGCTCCCCAGGGTTTTTTTTCGCCCAAAGATTTATAAACGTATTGTTTTAAGCGTTCTTGGAGAAAATTATGACAAATCGAATCAGAATTGCGATACAAAAATCTGGCAGGTTAAGTGAGGACTCACTTAATTTACTTGCCTGTTGTGGAATCTCCATTAAACCGCGCAAAGACCAGCTTTTTTGTCA
This sequence comes from Gammaproteobacteria bacterium, assembly GCA_964213355.1. Taxonomy (GTDB): domain Bacteria; phylum Pseudomonadota; class Gammaproteobacteria; order UBA9339; family UBA9339; genus JBAXAM01. The sequence goes on along the minus strand of CAXOVY010000001.1, from coordinate 32,189 downwards.
CAGCGATAGCTTTCCGCTCGATCTACTATTGGTACGTGATGATGACATCCCCAACTTAGTTACCGAAGGCATTTGCGACTTTGGTATTGTCGGTACCAATTTATGTCGAGAAAAATCATTAAAAAATGGTAACGCACTGGAAAACAATGTTGAGATTGTACGCTATTTAGGTTTTGCTTCATGTCGCTTAGCAATTGCAGTGCCAAAAAATTTTCCCTATAAAAACATAAAGAGCCTGGAAAACTGCCGCATTGCCACATCTTATCCTTGCTTGCTTGCAGACTTTATTAAAAAAAACAACATTGCCATTAAAATTGCATCTCTGACTGGATCGGTAGAAATCGCTCCACGTCTTGGTATTGCTGATGGTATTTGTGATCTGGTATCAACTGGTGCTACCTTAGAAGCAAATAATTTACGAGAAGTAGAAACTGTTTTTGTCAGCCAAGCTGTTCTCATAAAATCGCCCAAACAGCTACCCGAAGAAAAACAGCGTATTGCTGAAATTTTTCAAAATCGTGTTGAGGGTTCAGAGCTTGCCAGTGGAAGTAAGTATATTATGTTGCATGCACCAAAATCTGCTATGACCAAAATCGCCGCTTTGCTCCCTGGAGCAGAACACCCAACCATAATGAATCTCCAAGGAGATGAAGGAAAAGTCGCAATTCATGCACTGTGTCACGAAAATATTTTTTGGGAAACTATGGAACAGCTAAAAATGGCTGGTGCAAGTTCTATCCTGGTGTTGCCGGTTGAAAAAATAATGGTTTGAGGAATATATATGCTAAAAATTAATACTTGGAAAAACCTATCAAAAATTGAGCAAATTAAGTTGCTTGATCGGCCTATACAAACAAACGACGCTGGTCTTAAATCTCGTGTTCAAGATATAATTAAAGGCGTCCGCATTGGCGGTGATATGGCGCTTAAAAATTTAACTCTGCAATATGATGGTGTTCGGCTTGATGATATTCAGGTTGGTAATGACGAATTTGCGAGCGCGTACAAGCAGATAAAAAATTCTACTTATCAAGCCATAATGCGAGCTATGCAGCAGATATCTATTTTTCATAACAAACGAAAACCGATTGATATCCAAATTGAAACATCCCCAGGTATTGTTTGCGCAACTCAAACAAAGCCAATTCGGCGAGCGGGTCTTTATGTTCCAAATGGCAGCGCCCCACTGGTTTCGACAGTATTGATGCTAGGTATTCCGGCACAAATAGCAAATTGCAGTATTCGTGTTTTGTGCTCACCACCTACTAAAACGGGCACTATCGATCCACATATTTTAGTTGCAGCCGACTTATGCGGCATAGATAAAGTATATAAAGTTGGTGGTGCGCAAGCAATTGCTGCAATGGCTTACGGTACCGAAACCATTCCTAAAGTTGATAAAATTTTTGGTCCTGGCAACAGCTTTGTAACACAAGCCAAAATGCTGGTGGCACAAGACGTCATGGGCGCGGTTTATGATATGCCAGCAGGACCATCGGAAGTCATGGTTATCGCCGATCACAATGCAAATCCAAAGTTTATTGCTGCAGATTTGTTGTCACAAGCAGAACATGGCGGTGATTCACAAGCAATACTAATTTGTACAGATATTATCGTGAGTAACAAAGTCAATCAGGAAATTAAGCGGCAAATAGAACGCCTACCCAGGCGTTTGATTGCTGAACAAGCACTAAAAAATAGCTGCCTAATTTTAGTCGATACTGCTATGGAAGCAATTAGCATTGCCAATGAATATGCAGCGGAACATTTGATTCTTCAAATTAAGCAGCCAAGAAGTTATCTGCCCGCAATTACATGTGCAGGATCGATATTTTTAGGTCCATGGTCACCTGAATCTACTGGAGATTATGCTAGCGGAACAAATCATGTTTTACCTACTTATGGTTTTGCCAAAGTTTTAAGCGGCCTATCAGTGGGAGATTTTATGAAGACAACGACCATTCAAGAGCTAACCAAAAAGGGCTTAGGTAGTATTGCAGAGACCGTAAAAGAATTGGCTAGAGTTGAAGGGTTAGAAGCTCACAGAAATGCAATTGATGTTAGAATTACTGGAGGATATAAAAATGCCAAATAAATTATTAGCATTAATGCGTCCGGAAATTGTCGCAATGAATGCTTATCGTTCAGCAAGAAGCGAGCAGATCGATGCTGCAAATAAAATCTGGCTAGATGCTAATGAAAATTCTTGGGGTAACACGTATAACCGCTATCCAGAACCTCAACCTTGTTCATTAACAACAACACTAGCTTCGCTTTATGCTGCTGACTCAAAACAGATATTAGTTACTCGTGGTAGTGACGAAGGTATTGATTTATTAGTACGTCTGTTTTGTCACGCTAGACAAGATCAAATCATGATCTGTCCACCAACTTATGGCATGTATAAAGTGGCAGCTACAATACAAGGTGCCGGAGTAGTTGAAGTAGCATTAATTAAAACAGAAAATTTTTCTCTAAATTTAAATGCTATTCTGCAGGAATGGCAACCGAATATAAAAATAATTTTTCTGTGCTCACCTAATAATCCAACTGGTAATTTATTGGCGACATCTGATATTTTAGCAATCTGTCAAAAACTAGAGGAAAAAGCTATCGTTGTCGTTGATGAAGCTTATATAGAATTTTCTGGGACTAATGGTTTGGGCAAATATATAAACGTGCATTCTAATCTTGTCGTATTGCGCACTCTGTCAAAAGCCCATGGTTTGGCTGGCATACGCTTAGGCGCAACCATAGCAAATCCAAACATAATCCAAATACTTAAAAAAATCATTGCTCCCTATCCTATTGCCAAACCCACGGCCGATATTGCCTACGAACAATTAAAATCAGATTATATCAATAAACAAATTGAACTAATTAATAAAGAAAAAGATAAATTATTTTTATTTCTTATTAAACTACCTTTTGTTAAAAAAGTATGGGAAAGCAAAGCTAATTTTTTATTATTTGAAGTAACTGATTCCCAAAAAATTATGGAAGCCTGTTTTAAACATGGCGTAGTACTGCGCGACCGCAGCCACGAATATGCTTTAAAAAACTGCATCCGAGCAACTATAGGTAACCCCAATGAAAATAAATTTTTAATGGAGGCGCTGAATTATGTCTAAAAAAATACTTTTTATAGATCGAGATGGCACAATTATTGACGAACCAAAAGATAAGCAAGTTGATAGCCTCACGAAAATTAATCTAAAAAAAAATGTTATCCCTGCCTTATTAAAGCTACAGGCAACTGGATATATTTTAATCATGGTTAGTAATCAAAATGGCATAGGAACAAGCTCTTTTAAAACGGAAGATTTTGAAGTACCGCATAATTTTCTAATAAATATTTTGCAGAGCCAAGGTATTTACTTTGAAGAAGTGCTTATTTGCCCGCATTTTGCAGAAGATAATTGCACGTGTCGCAAACCAAAAATTGGTTTGGTTATGGATTACTTGCGCGGTGGTAAAATGGATTTCACCAAGTCTTATGTTATCGGCGACCGACAAACAGATCTCGAACTTGCTAAAAACATGGGAATACAAAGCATTCTTTATAATGATCAAAAAGATTGGTTGGATATTGCAAGCGAATTAATCACCTCTTCTCGCTCTGCACAAGTACATCGAGTAACGAAAGAAACTGATGTTAGCGTTATTATCAACTTAGATCAAAACAAAAAAATAAAAGTAACCACCAAAATAGGCTTTTTTGATCACATGCTGGAGCAACTGGCCAAGCACGGTGGCTTTGGCTTAGAGTTGAACACAAAGGGAGATTTGCTGGTCGACGAACATCATACTGTTGAAGATACTGCCATTGCCTTGGGCAAGGCACTGCGAAAAGCTTTAGGAGATAAGCTGGGTATTAATCGTTATGGTTTTTTGTTACCTATGGATGAAGCTTTAGCACAAATCGCTCTCGATTTGAGTGGCAGAGGATCATTTGTATTTGATGGTCAATTTACAAGAGACAAAGTTGGCGCATTGCCGACTGAAGTTATTTTACATTTCTTTCGCTCTCTGGCTGAAAGTTTGGGTGCTGCTATCTACATCAAAGTTATGGGTGAAAACACTCATCACATGGCTGAAGCTATGTTTAAAGGCGTTGGACGAGCTTTAAAACAGGCCATTTCCCAACAGGGACAAGATTTACCAAGCACCAAAGGTGTCTTATGATAACAATTGTTGATAGTGGTGGCGCAAATATTGCTTCAATTAAATTTATGTTGGAACAACTTGGCACAGAAGCCGAACTTAGCCATGATACGGAGATCATAAAAAAATCAAGCCATGTTATTCTGCCAGGAGTCGGATCAGCAGCAATCGCTATGGATTGCCTAAAAAAATATAAATTGATTAGAGTGCTACAATCATTGACGCAACCGGTCTTGGGTATTTGTTTGGGCATGCAATTATTCTTTGATTTTTCGGAAGAAGGAAACATTGAATGCTTAAAATTAATTCCAGGAAAAATTAAAAAACTCCCGAAAAAAAATAAATTAAGCATACCGCACATGGGTTGGAACACCTTTGAGATTATCAAGAAAAATCCACTCCTAAATAACATCGCCGACAATTCTTATGCGTATTTTGTTCATAGCTTCGGTGCTCCGGTTACAAGGTATACTTCGGCTATAACACATTACGGAAAAACATTTTCAGCAGTCGTTCAATATAAAAATTTTTTTGGCACTCAATTTCATCCGGAACGTTCCGGTAAAATCGGCGCAATGATTTTGCAAAACTTTTTGGAGATATAAGATGATTATCTACCCAGCCATTGACCTTCGCGGAGGAAAATGCGTGCGTCTTTATCAAGGAGATTATGCTCGCGCGACAATTTATAATACTGATCCAATTTCTATGGTAAAAACATTTGTTGCGAGCAACGCGAATTGGTTACACATAGTTGATCTGGATGCAGCTAAAAATCCCGAGCACAACCAATCAGCATTAATCACAGAATTAATAAAAATTGGTGGAATTCAAGTGCAAACCGGCGGTGGCATTCGTACGAAAGAGCAAGTGAAAAAATTATTAGACCAAGGTGCAGCACGAGTTGTGATTGGAAGCTTGTCAGTTACAAACCCAAAGGAAATTACCGAATGGTTTCGTCTGTTTGGCCCCGAGAAACTGGCCTTATCCTTAGATGTTGTGCCAGACGAAAATAAACAACCGATGATTGCTATTAATGCTTGGCAAAATATAACGCAGTATTCGCTTTTTGAGTTAGTCAAATACTATCAAGTAGCGGGATTATGCCATGTATTATGCACAAACGTTACGTTAGATGGTACATTGAACGGCCCTGATTATTCTTTATATGAAAATTTACTAGCATGCTTTCCTTTTCTAAATTTACAAGCTTCGGGGGGCATTCAGTCATTATCTGACGTCAAACACTTGCGAGAAAAAGGTTTAAGTGGCGCAATTATCGGTCGTGCTCTTTATGAAAATAAATTTACTTTGTCCGAGGTGCTAGCATGTTAGCTAAACGCATTATCCCTTGTTTGGATGTGAAAGATGGAAAAGTCGTAAAGGGAATTCAATTTAAAGACCACAAAGTAATGGGTAGTATTACAGAATACGCTGAATATTACCGAGACACGGGAGCAGATGAACTCGTGTTTTACGATATTACCGCAAGTAGCGATGGCAGGGTGGTTGACCGAAGCTGGATTACAAAAGTGGCACGCATTTTAGATATCCCTTTTTGTGTTGCCGGTGGTATTCGAACAAACGAAGATGCTAAAATCATTTTAAATTCTGGTGCGGATAAAATTTCTATCAACTCTCCAGCATTAGAAAATCCCAAATTAATTACTAAACTCGCAACCGAGTTTGGCAGTCAATGTGTTGTTATCGGTATCGATAGTTACGAAAAGCAAGGTGATTACTATGTCTATCAATATACAGGCGATCCGCAAAAATCTTTCAATACACAAAAACGCACCATAGATTGGGCCATAGAGGTACAAACTTTGGGCGCTGGTGAAATTGTGCTAAACAGCATGAACCAAGATGGCGTAAAAAATGGGTATAACATTAAACAACTTGCCCGCTTAAGAGAAGTTGTTTATGTACCTTTAATTGCCTCAGGTGGTGCGGGAAAAATGGAGCATTTTAGTAACGTATTTAAAAAAACAAATGTTGATGGTGCACTTGCAGCCAGCGTGTTTCATAATAAAAATATCAACATAAAAGAGTTGAAGCACTTTTTAAAATTAGAAAATATCGAGGTACGATTATGAAACACAAGCTGAACTGGGACAAAGCTAATGGCTTGATTCCCACTATTATACAAGACAGTTACACCTTACAAGTCTTAATGCTGGGTTACATGAACAAAGAAGCCCTGCAAAAAACCCACGAGACTGGAAAAGTTACTTTTTACAGCCGAACCAAACAGCGTTTATGGGTTAAAGGAGAAACGTCTGGGAATAGCCTAGAGGTTATAGATATTCTAGCTGACTGTGACGGTGATACTCTATTAGTGATGGCAAAACCCAATGGTCCAACGTGTCACCTAGGTACGCAAAGCTGTTTCGGCGAAAAAAATATTTCGAAACTAAGCACACTTACCCAATTAGAAACTTTAATCACGCAGCGTTATCAAGAACGCCCCACAAATAGCTATGTAACAAAATTATTCGACGAGGGCAGCCACAGAATTGCGCAGAAAGTGGGAGAAGAAGGTGTCGAGGTGGCACTGGCATGCCTTCTTGGCATAAAAGAAAACACTATCAAAGAAGGTGCAGACTTACTTTTCCACTTGCTTGTATTATTGCGGCAATGTCGCATCGACTTAGTAGAAGTGTTAGCAGAATTACAAGATCGCACCAAATGATAAGGATGGAATTAACGGAGCAACCAGGTTAGAATAAAACTACTATGAGCAGATTTTTAATTATCTTTTTTGTAGCAATAATGATGTCGCCCTGTTTTGCCTCTACTGAGGAAATCCAAACTGCAATATCTCCAAAACTACAAAATTTTATTGATAACCTCGAACCCCAAACAGAACTGCTACAAGGTGGTGCAATTGCTATCTTGTACAAAGGCCAAGTTGTTTACAAAAAAACATTTGGCCATCAAAGAGGTAATGCTGGACCTATGATTACATCAAGCACTTTATTTCCATTGGCATCAGGATCAAAACCAGTATCAGCCATGGCGCTTGCATTAATGGCTGAAAACGGCACTATAAATTTTGACACAAACATTAAACTGCCTTATCTAAAAACTACGGTGAGCTTAAAAAACATCTTGAGCCACACCACAGGATATCAATTTCCAGGAAATGCTCAAATTGAACGGGGAATGCCACGGCAAAAATTGTTAGAAACCCTTAAACACCAAAAACCAAAATATAAACCAGGCGAGCGTTATTCATACAGCAACACAACTTTTAGCCTAGTTGAAGAGGTTTTAAATAACAAGAACTCGAGCCTGCAAGTTGCAATCCAAAATCTAAGAACTGTTTTAAAAACAAATGGCATTCAAATCATACCTATTGATCCTAATATGGATATTGCTTACCCACATTTTAAAGACAAAAGAAGAAAAAATAACCCCGCAAAACTATTACCATTTCCACGCTATTACCCAAAAACTGTTCCTGCTGCCGCTGGCGTTTTTGCATCCATCGATGGCATGATTGAATTCTTTAAGTTAAGCTTTGGCTATAGACCCGACCTGATTTCACAAAAAACCTTGGATTATCTATATACACCAGTTATTACTAATCACTTTATCGATAGATGGAAGAAATATATTGGGTGGCCGTATAGCAGAAATAAAATCAAATCATATTATGGTCTGGGTTGGCGTATTTTAAAAAACGATAACTACCATGAAAAAGATTTAATATTTCACAGCGGACATATATCGGGGATTAACTCATTTATTGGCTTTATACCCGCTGAAGAAGTGGGCATTATCATTTTAGTAAATCAAAACTCTCGTTTCCCAATTCAAAGCGGCTTGAGCTTTTGGGGTGAGCTTTTAAAAACATAAGATCATATTAAGCTATTTAGTAGCTGCAAAAAAATTAAAGCAAAACCAATAGCCGCAATCAGCAAAAGCACAACATTACCACCACGCACTAGATGTGGCGCGTGTAAATATGCATTTTGGCGTAACTTATATACCATTAATGCTGGCAAAATAATCTCAAGGATGGCAACAAAAATCGCGGCATATTTTAATGCCAGCACAAAACCTCCGGGAAAATAAAATGCGAAAATTAAAGGCGGAACGAAAGTAATCAGCGCTGTTTGCGTACGACCGAATCTAGAATTAGGACGCTTACAACCATCAGCTAAAAAATCAAACAATCCTAAAGTAACTCCTAAAAATGAAGTGGTCATGGCAACGTTAGAAAATCCATTTACCCCTATAGACACCCATTTGCTATGAACTAATAAAGTTATAGCATTAACCAACCCATCTACCGAACTATTATTTTGGGCAATAGAACTGAAGCTATTTTCTCCATACATCGGCACTACACCCAAAGTAGTTGCTAGCCAAAGAAGATAAATTATCAACGCAACAGTTGTTCCACAAACAATCATTTGCTTCAATTCTTTCGGTTTATCCCCAATATAAATGCGCAAACTTGGAATTACCGTATGATAACCAAAAGCACATAAAAAAATCGGCACCATAGCAAAGAGACATTTACCACTAGTAGCAATATGCTGTGAATGCAACATTGCACCTACATCAATCTGTGGCAACAAAGATGCTATGGTAATAAATAATAGCGCCCCTTTTATACTAATTAGACCCCGATTAGCATAATCCGTAGCACGCGTACTCCAAAACACCATACCGCCAAAAACCAAGGTAAATAAAATGGCGCTTATAAAATTTGCTACTCTTATATGAAAATGAGTTTCAAGTATATTAGTTAACAAACATGAAGCACCAGACATATAAGCAGCGGTTAATGCATAAAGAAGTAATAAACAAACCAGCCAGGTAATTAGCTTTCCAATCTTACCCAAAGTTTTTTCTGCCATGCTACTAAAGCTACAAGCATAGCAATCTAAAGCTAAGTTTACCTCAAGTACCAACAACCCTGTTACAGTCATCAGCACCCAAACAGCTATAGTGACGAATGAAGCCCAAACAAAGCCTGCTTGAGCACTTACCAAAGGCAATGCTAGCATTCCAGCACCAATCATCGTACCAATTACAACTAATACGCTGCCAATAAATTTATTAACATTCATAACCACCTCCCCCCCCACTCACGCTAGCCGCTTTAACTATGTTGAATAACTGTGTAGCGCTTTTCTGAGGATCTGCTGCCGCACAAATAGCTGAAATAACCGCAATACCTTCAAAACCAATTTCTAAAACCTTATCAGCATTACCTGCATTAATTCCACCAATACCAATTAAAATATGCTTAGAAAACTCACGTAATTTCTTTAAGTCATTAATGTTCCATGGTTGCCCTGCATCTGATTTTGTCTGTGTTTGAAAAACCGGTCCAACACCCAAATAATCTACGTCTAAATTCTCTGTTTGTTTCGCCTGGACCAATGTATTTACCGATAATCCAATAATTTTTTCATAACCAAGTATTTTTCTTGCAATGGCATAAGACATATCAGATTGCCCCAAATGTAGACCAGCAGCATCTAACGCAAGGGTAATGTCAATGCGATCATTAATAATTAGCGGTACTTTATAAACATCAAGCATAGATTTCAAACGTTTTCCACTTTGTAAAAATTCATTTGTCGTGGCATTCTTTTCACGTAGCTGCACTACATTTACCCCACCTCGAACTGCCAACTCTACCACATCCTCTAAAGATCGCAGACCACAAAGTTGAGTGTCCGTAACTAAACATAATAAGTGATTTTTATTTAACTTATTCAATGTCAATCTTCTCCAATATATCTTTCTCTGTAAGGTTATATAAGGTATCGTAAAAAATTGGCTGAAAGGATCCAGGACCATTAGCCTTGGTTGCGGCAATTTCTCCAGCAATGCCATTTACAATCATCGCATGCGTGGCAGCGGCAAATGCATCGGAATTAATAGCACAAAACGCTGCAATAAGCGCAGTGGCAATACAACCCATACCAGTAACTCTTGTCATTAAAGCAGAACCATTTTTGATAGATAATTTTGCATTGGCAGCCAAACAAATATCAGTAGCTCCACTAATTACCACGACACAATTATATGCGGCAACTAATTTGGACGCCACATCGATAGACTGTTCTGAACTCAAGACACTATCCACGCCCTTGGTGCTACCAACAGCGATTAGAGAAAATATTTCTGATGCATTCCCACGAATAACTGTTGGTGAAACCTGCTGGATTAATTGGTGCACGGTTTTGGTTCTAAACCTTGTGGCACCAGCACCGACAGGATCTAAAATAATTGGTATCTTACGTAGAACTGCTAGTTGCATCGCTTTACGCATCGCATTTATCCAAGCCAAATCCAAAGTACCTATATTAACAACCAGACTCTGAGCAATATTGATAATATCAGATAATTCTTCTTCAGCATGTGCCATAATTGGCGATGCTCCTAAAGCCAACAAAGCATTGGCAGTACTTTGCATAACTACAAAATTAGTTATATTGTGAACCAATGGAGCCTTACTACGAATATTCAACAAATCTTCATAAACAGCACGGGCAACATCTTGCATGGTAATACTCCCATTTTCATCAGTTACAAATTCTAACAATTATTCTATAGAGTAAGCTTTTATTTTATATCAAGCAAATCACCAAAATAGATTAATTTAGCAAAATAATTTTGAGACATTACAATTAAGCTATACAATAATTCACATCTGATTCTTGAACGTGAAAAAGCAATGAGAAAAATATCATGCCTAATAGCATCGATTATAAGTTTGTTTAGCTGTTATACCTTAGCAATCTTACCAGAAAAATATTATGCTGCTAAGTTAAACAGCCCTTTTAAAAATTTAAGCACGCCCATTGCTGGTAATTCCCCTTTCGAAATTGCTCCTAACAATTTATATCCGGTTGACACAACTAAGAAGTACAAACGAGGAATTCTACTAATTCATGGCCTTTCTTGTTCTCCTTATGTGATGCGTCCACTGGGAGATTTTTTTGCTAAAAATGGTTTCTATGTAATGGCTATATTACTACCTGGCCATGGAACACAACCAAGAGATTTGTTGCATACAAAATGGGAAGAATGGTCCGAAGCTGTGCAATATGGCGTCAACGCATTAGCCCAGAAGGCAGATGAAATTTATTTGGCTGGTTATTCTATTGGCGGCACATTAGCGATTCAAACAAGTCTTAATGATGGGCGAATTCGCGGGCTATTTCTTTTTGCCCCCGCAATAGAAATTACCAAATGGGCAATGACCGCTAAAATAGTAGATAAATTGGGTATATTTTATCCCAAACTACATTGGTTAAATATTGGAGAAGATATTGATTCATTTAAATATGAGTCAGTAACCATGAACGCTGTATATCAAACTTACAGTTTGATACAACAATTACACAAGAAAATGCAAAATCGAAAAATTACCATCCCTATTTTCTTAGTATCAAGCCAAGATGATACCACTGTTGACGTAGATGCAACAATTAATTTTTTTTCCAAATGTGTTATCAATAAAAACAAGCATATGATACTTTACACTACTCAACCTGAAACCAATATCGAAAGAATTGCCCCAACACAAATTGAGTTAGTACAAAGCGCATTTCCCAAAGAAAAAATATTAAGTTCTGCGCACACTGCTCTTTTAACCCCTCCAAACGATGTTCATTATGGGGTTAATGGAAATTACGCTAATTGCATACATTACGACATTGCTTCCAACGAATATAAAAAATGCCAAAAGCAATATGATTTTTTAGGGGAAATTACTGATAAAAATTATAAGCGCGGTATAATACGCCGCTTAATGTACAACCCTAATTTTCTTAAAATGCAGGCTTCTCTAAAGCAATTCCTACAACTCATATCGTGAAAAATACAAGCTCATCAAAATATCTGGGTTGCATTTAGCGGGTAAAAATCTTACCACAATCCTAGAACCGTTCCTTTAGGGGTTGGTTTTAAGTTTTCAGAACATTCTACGTTAGGACAAATTTTCCCTTTATTAAACAGTGCAAACTGATGATAACTACGTTCCTTTAATGATTTGCCTAAATATTTTTTACGTAAGGCATCGGGAAAACTTGATTCAACTTGTCTCATACAATCCACGATTATATAATGACATAACGACCACGCTAAATATAGTTCAAACAAGAGGTTTTATGAACACTGCTAATAGGCTTATACGATTAGTTGACCTGGCAAAGGTAGATGAAAAATCTTACGCTTTCCGTGGCGTTGACTGTGTAGTGGTAACTAAAGATAATAAAATTATCTTGCAAAAAAGAGGGGATAATTGGAACCGTTTTCCAGGATATCTTGCGTCATTTGGTGGGCAAGTAGAATCCGGTGAGACGCCGATGCAAGCATTAATACGTGAGTTAAACGAAGAACTAGGCGCACAAGTTAAAGAATCAGATGTGGTTAGTCTTGGCCGCTGTTACCGAAGCGATTACTGGTCATACTGAACTAATTCATGTTTATTTTTGGCGTGATTCACAAAATACTATTACGGGTTGCTATGAGGGGAATATGGAAAGCTTTAGTAACGTACAAGAAATAATGAATCAACCCAAAGTTATGGACGATACTCGCTGGGCATTAGAACAATGTTTAGACCGGCGACTTTTACCAACCACAAATTAGCTTGTGGTATATCAAATATGATAATGAATAATAAAATTGAAAGAGTCATTAGGAACCATTGGTGCCAAATGGTTGATGGTTGTTATTTTTATCGCGGTATGTCTTTGAATGATTTAGATTCGAAATCAAAAATTATTTTAGATCCAAAAAAAAATCCGTTAAGTAATATTATGCCGCTGCTCATGGAATATAGTGAATTTTTGTTAAATCTGACTGAAAAAGGGCTTGAGTTCAGCGTTAATGATTTTTATGTTGAGCCATTACAAAAAGTATTAAGCTGGACAATAAGAGATATAAAAAACCCAGGGATTGACTTTACGACTAATTATGCTGACGCAGCTGCTTATGCTTTCAATTACGCTGGAAGCCAGATAAAGCATAATTTTAAAATTATTGCCAATACTATTGGTAGATGTAAAAACCAGCCGTGTTTTAGTGCTACAGAAAAGAAGGGATTTTTACAGATAACCAAAAAAGCACGGGAGCTGTTATTGCTTGAAAGTAGTATAAAACATAAACCGATCGTACTTAAAGTTAAGCGAAGCTGCGAAGCGTTTCAAAATAATTCAATAGAAGAATTAAATTTGGGGTCTTATCAATTTTTTCTCAAACGGGTTGTTAGAGATGCAGATAAAAACAGTAGCCTTATGCCCGATAAAATAGCTTTTTTTCTTCATCGAAAATCACAAGTGGATAACTTTAATGTACGATTAGTCAAATCGTTACATCAAAGCGATATAGAGGAAATTATCAAATTTTAATATTGATGAAAGCGAGTTAAATTTTTAGCGGGAACTTCTAAGTGATCCTGTTTAATTTAAGGATTGAGGAGGTAATAATACAGTAGTTGGTTTTTTTACCATCCCAGCTAAGCTTATTCGCCTTTATGTTCTCCATCTGCAAACTTAGTAGCGCAATACAGGCGACTTAAAGATAAAGAAATCTTACTTGCCATACTATCGTAAAAGCTTGGTGATTCAAGTTTTTCAATATCTTCTTGACTTACTCCAAGTTTTTCAGCTAATTCTTTTTTTGTAAATGCCTTTATTTTTACTGCCGATTTATTGCCGCGTGATTCAAGACGTCTAACCCTTCCTTCGTCCAAATCTGTTTTTATTCGTTCATGAGTTAGAAGCCTATGAACCATTTTTTGCGCCACTCGAAAATTTAAATTGCCAGACGATTGACCAGCAGCTATGCTTATTTTAGCCATGTTATCTCCTGCTTTGAGGTAATGTGGTTAGCGGCGTCGGAGTGCTTGTTACACTCTGGCGTCGCGCCCATAAATTAAAACAAAATTAAGATTACAGAAATAAAATTAAGTTTTAAATACCGTGTTTTTCCCTCTTCTTATTTTTATTTGTTGCAAAAGGAGCGGGAACACTTTTAAAAATATAAAACATTTTACCCCTCACGATTTAAGACAAACGGCCGCAAGCTCTATGACATCTATTGGCATTTCAAGATTAGTGGCGAGCAAAATCCTTAATCATGTTGAGAATAGTGTTATGGCGATTTATGATAGGCACAGTTACGACAAAGAGAAAAAGCGAGCCATGAAAATATGGGGTACAAAACTTAGGAATATCATCTAAACAAACGAATTGATTGTATTAGTTTTATATATTTTTCCAATTCAGTCCACAGTGTGAAGCGAATTGACTTGGTTGCGCAATGGTTAATAATTAGCAATTGTTGTGACATGTCACAACAATCTTAATAATGGAATTTAATATTATGACAAACAATATCTTTGCTTATAAGAGTGACTGAACACTTACAATAATTTTTACAATCATTTGCTTTGGGAGAAAATTATGCTTGATATTGATCAATCGCAACTTTTACGTGACATTAGTGAAATAATAGTTACCTCACGCCAAACTGTCATACAGACAATCAACAATGCAATGGTTCAAACTTATTGGAATATTGGTCGTTTAATTGTGGAGTATGAACAAAAAGGCAACAGTAGAGCAGAGTATGGCGCAAAACAATTAGAATATTTGTCTGAAAAGTTACAAACTGACTTTGGCAAAGGTTTTGATATACGTAACCTACGGAATATGCGTAGATTTTATTTAACTTACTCAATTCGGAACGCAATGCGTACCGAATTGAGTTGGACACACTATCGCACGTTAATACGCATTGAAAACCCAAAAGCGCGGGATTGGTACGCTACAGAATGTATTGCGAACAATTGGAGTATACGCGCTTTGGAACGCCAAATAAGTAGCTTATATTATGAAAGACTACTATCAAGCACTGATAAAACACCAGTGGTAAAAGAAGCAGAAGAAAAAACCAAAGTCTTACAAACCGATATAAAAAATTATATCCGCGATCCCTATATACTTGATTTTTTAAACTTGCCCAGCATGGCTGTATTAGAAAGCTCTATCGAGCAAGCATTAATAGGTAACTTACAAAAATTCCTATTAGAGCTGGGACGGGGTTTTGCTTTTGTTTCGCGCCAACAACGCATTAGTACAGAAGACCAAGATTTTTACTTAGATTTGGTGTTTTATAATTTTAGACTCAAGTGCTTTTTGCTTGTCGATATTAAATTAGGGAAACTTAACCATCAAGATGTGGGACAAATGGATACTTATGTATGAATATATGACCAACACTATAAAAGACATGACGACAATCCCACTATTGGTTTGATTTTATGCAGCGAAAAATCAGAAACCATAGCAAAATACTCTGTACTTAGCGATAGCAAACAACTTTTTAGCTCTAAGTATTTGGCACACCTGCCAACAGAAGAAGAGTTGCGTATTGAATTGCAACGCGAACGAAATTTATTGAAAGAATAAGTCCAAAAAATTCTAGGGAAATTTTTTATTAAGCCCACTTCCTCAACGCTAATCTAATTGACCCACCATATTGCTAAAAAAGTGACCCAGTCTGATAAGTTATAAAGCCCATTTTTGTATATCGTACCCCCAAAAAAAATATCTACGAGTATTCTTACTAAATCAAATTTAATTTATTAGTAGGAGTATTAAGATGAACCGAGAAAATCGTTGCCAACATTGTGGCGGCTACTTGGTTAAATATCGCAACCCCAATCAACGTTATTGCTCTGAAGCCGCCTGTCAGAGACAACGCAAAAATTTATGGCGCCGTAATAAGCTTAGTACAGACGGTGATTATCGAAGTAATCAAAATGCAGCCACTAGAAAATGGCGGCAGTCACATCATGATTCTTGGCAACCATATCGAACAACACATCCTGCTTATGTAATTCGCAAACGAGAACGACAGCGGATACGGGATCAACAAAGCAAAGATTTGTATCGTGCTAAGAGTGACGCGTCAACACCCCACAAGCTAGTTACATCAGGTACTTATCATCTGATACCGGTAACTGAGTCTCATCTTGCAAAGAGTGACGCGTTAATAGTAAAAATTGCTTTAATTACAGATAGTTCGGTCAATGCAGTCGCCTTTGGACAATCTTGCAAAGAGATCACCTTATAGCCAGAGTGATGGAGAGTTGCAATCATAGGTCTCATGAACAATTTATCAAAATCAGTTCTCGAAGCGGAATGGCATCAGTTAGAACTTAGTTATCGACACTTGCGGAAACATACGCAACAAGAGCAACAACGATTAATGCTGTCGATCCATACCTACGGATTATTAGAGCCAATTATGGTTGTTGCAAGTTTAACTGGGAATTGGACAGTTATTGATGGCTACTTGCGAATAAAAGCCATGCAAGCATTAAAAAATGACACGATTAAAATAATTATCTGGGAATCGAACGTTGCTGAAGCATTGATCCATACTTATAGGAGTAATCAATCTCGTACCTGGGATTATTTTGAAGAGGCCTGGTTACTCCAAGAGTTAGGGAATCTGCATAATTATTCTCAAGCAGAGTTAGCACAACAATTAGGTAAAAGTAAAGCATGGGTAAGTTATCGATTGCAATTGCTTGAGTCCTTACCTGATTTCATCAAAGAGGCAATGTTGCAAGGAGATTTATCGTCTTGGGCTGCAAACAGAGTTTTAGTGCCGTTCGCGCGCGCGAACGAAGATGCTGCCAAAAGCTTACTTAATTATCTACGCAGTCATACCCATAGTACTAGAGAACTCCAAGAGTTTTATTATCACTATTTAAAGTCTAATAAGAAAGTACGTGAGCATTTACTAATGTCTCCGCAATTATTTTTTAAGACTTTGGAATTATCAAAACAAAGTCAGCCTTTCTCAAAGGATCTATCTTTATTATCACCCCAAGAGATTTGGGAGAAAAAACTAGCAGAGATTAATTCTAGGTTAGATACGCTGTATTCAGTGCTACACGCGGTATTTTACCCTCAGCAAAGTGAAGAAGAGTACTCAATTTTAACAAGAAGCTGGCAAGAGATTTTTACTAAAATTAACACTTTAAACAGGAGAATTTATGAACCAACAACCCATAATTCAAGTGGTGCGCCAATTATATCAGGCGGGGCAAGGCAAGCGTGCAATCAGTCGCCTACTAAAAATCTCACGTAATACTGTTCGTAAATTACTGCGCCAAGATAAGTCATCATCTGCTAAAAATGATAACGAAGATTTAATGCCATTAATTGAACCCCTGATCACAACTTGTTGTGGAAATCTGGTCCGAGTTCGAGAAGTTTTAGAAGAACAGTATCAGCGCAAAGTGCCATATAGCACCTTAACTAATTTAGTCCGCAAATATCAATTAAAAGATACGCCGCAACGAGTGGGAGAATATTGTTTTGCCCCGGGCGAAGAGATGCAGCATGATACTTCCCCGCATCTAGTCTATTTTGGTGCTAAAAAAGTTAAAGCGCAATGTGCAGCATTAGTATTAGGATTTAGCCGAAAAATTTTTATCCAGTATTATCCAAGTTTTACTCGCTTTGAAGTTAAAGCATTTTTGCAGCAAGCACTGCAGTTTATGCAAGGTAGCTGTAAACGTTGTATTATCGATAATACCAGTGTCATTTTAGCAGCTGGAGCAGGTAGCCATGCTGTGATAGCACCAGAGATGTTAATGTTCTGCCGTTTTTTCGGATTTGAATTTATCGCACACGCTGTTAATGATCCAAACCGCAAGGGGAAAATAGAGAGGCCTTTTTCCTACGTAGAAAACAACTTCTTAGCTGGACGAATTTTTACTGATTGGTCAGATTTAAATCAGCAGGCTGAGCTATGGTGTATTGCCGTCAACCAAAAACCCAAACGAATATTAGGCATGACTCCAGAAGCAGCTTATATTCAAGAAAAACCAGCACTATTGGCGCTGCCTGAAGTAATACTGCCGATTTATAAATGCTTCCAACGTACTGTAGATACCCAGGGTTATATTAACGTTGATACTAATCGTTATTCTGTACCAGAAAAATATATTGGGAATTTGTTAGAGGTCTATCAATATCTAGATAGGATTGATATTTATCACCGACATCAGCTAATTACTCAGCATCCACGTATTGTCGGGGAACGAGATCAACGAGCTATTATTAAAGAGCACCATATTAACCTATATCGGCGTGAAAAACGTCAGGTTGGTAGCGCCGCAGAACAACAACTCATTGGAATTGATAGCATCTTAGACGACTATATCCTCATGCTCAAAGCGCAAGTGCGTGGCCGTGGGGAATGGGCTTTTAAAGAACTACTTACACTTAAAAGAAATTATCCATTTGAGGCTTTTATTAAAGCCATCATCTTAGCTAGACAGTATAGGTTATTTGATCTTAAGCGCTTGGAAAAAATGATAATCAAAGAAATAAAAGATAACTTCTTTAATCTTTAAAAGAGGGGATCCTCATGTTACAAAAACTTAGTTATTTAATTGAACAGCTACATTTATGCGGTATGGCTGATTCTCTAGAGCCGATTCTTGCAAAAGCACGACATCAAGGACAAAGTATCGAAGAAGTATTACAAAAGCTTTTGGAGGCTGAATATCAAGATCGCAATGCACGTAGATTGGCGAATCGCTTAAAGGCAGCTAAATTACCATGGGAGTGGAGTATTGACACCTTCCCATTTAAGAGACAACCAGCAGTAAAAAAATCGCAAATCATGTCGCTAGCCAAATTAGATTTTATTACTCATTTTGAGAATGTCATTTTTATCGGTAAACCCGGGACAGGTAAAACTGGCTTAGCGATTAGTCTACTTCGTTTAGCGTTGATCAATGGTTACCGCGGTCGTTTCTATAAAGCCCAAGATTTACTAAACGAATTATATGCCTCTTTAGCAGATAGAAGTACTTCAAGGTTATTAAAAACCATAGCGAATTACGACGTCATTGTCATCGATGAGCTAGGCTACCTCACGCTAACCAATGAGCAAATTAACATTTTTTTTAAATTAATCGATATGCGATATCACAAAAAAACTACTATAATTACCACCAATCTTGATGTTAGCGCCTGGTATGATGTGTTCAAACAAAAAGAACTCGTTGATGCTATGCTGGACCGCCTCAATCATTACTGCACAATCATTAAAATAAATGGTGCCAGCCTTAGAGATCCAAAACAAATCAAAAGCTAAAAGAAACGATGTCATATTTTAAAATTTACTAAGCTTATCCAGGAAGATAAGGCCTATGGATTTGTGGACAAGTACGTGCTCGTAAAAAGCACTCGCACATACCAGCCAGATGGCCGTGTGGTAAATCTATGGACAACACTGAGAAACGAGTTGCCCACAGCTTTACCACACTATCTGGCTTCTTGCCCACAACTCCACAGGCCCAGTAATAATTTTTAAATAATTTTAAAAGCTATTTGGTAACATTGATTCTTGAATCAACGCGCTGACTATAGCTGGATTAATATATGTGATGCGCATCTGGTGGGTCAATCTTTTTTAGCATAAGTGGGTCAGTTTTTGTTAGCGTCCAGGGTTAGTTGTGATAACGAAATACTTTGCAGATCTAGGCATGTATTTATTTGCATATCTTGCAGTTGTTTCGCAGTTACCTTTCCCACACCAAAAATTTTAGTAATCGGTAATTGCTTTACAAAATCTGCGACTTGGGTTGGAGTAATAACAAATATCCCGTTAGGCTTATTCCAATCACTTGCTACTTTTGCTAAAAATTTATTAGATGCAACACCAGCAGAAGAAGGTAAACGAAGTTCTTTTTTAATTCGATCCTTTATCGTTTTTGCAATTAGCGTTGCGCTGCCCTTGCAGTATTGACAATTGGTCACATCCAAAAATGCCTCATCTAAAGACAACATTTCAACTAATGGCGTGTATTGCCTAAAAATGCGATAAAGCACTTTAGACGCCGCTTTATATTTCTCAATGTTAACTGGCAATAAAAACAATTTTGGACATAACTTTATAGCGCTTCCCTAAATTATAGAGTCTGATAGCCGCAGTGTCTATACCAATTTGTCAAATCAGTTGATTGAATGCTCATAAAAGCAACCTTTAATGATATTGCAAATTTATCTAACGTTCTTGCTGATTCTTTACGTAAACAAGTTTTAATCTTTCCCCACATCTGTTCTATAGGATTTAGATCTGGCGAGTATGGTGGTAAATAAATTAGTTTGGCTCCAGTTGATTCGATGGCTTCTTTTACACCGCAAACTTGATGAAAAGCCACGTTATCCATAATCACAACATGACGCTTTTGTAAAACTGGACATAAACATCTCGTGATGAAGTTTAAAAATATTTCTCCATCAGCCGCCCATTCTCCATACAATGCTGCTTCTATTTTTTCAAAACTTATAGCACTTAGCATGGTTAGTCGATTACCTCGATTAAAAGGAACAGCATTAACAACTCTTTCTCCACCAGGAGCTCTACCATACAATGGAGCCATTCGTAAATTAGCACCAGATTCATCTAAGAAAATTAAATCTCGTACTGGAATATCCTTGATTACCTCAAGATATTCTTGCCGTTTTTTTTAACATCATCGCGATCTCTCTCAGCAGCGTAACGACTTAACTTCTTTCGCCGTAAATTTAATTTCAAACAAGCCCTCGACAATATAGACCTACCAGCTTTTATCTTTCTTTTTTTGTAATATAACTCCGATAGCTCTGCTAAAGTGATCGCTGGTTTATTCTGAATAATTTTTTGTATAGTTTCATACCCCATTTCATCAATCTTGCTCGGCCTTCCTTGGTTACCTTTTTTTGGCGATAAATCTCCATCTTCTCGATACTGTTTTACATAACGCTTTACGCTATTCACGCTTACTTTAAAGCTTTTAGCAACTTTAGAGTAACTTGTATTCTCATCTTGATACGCCCAAACAATCTTTTTACGTAAATCTATTGAGTATGCTGCAGTCATTTGCTCCTCTCATTCAGAAAATAACGAGAAGACTATAGCATGTCTCTGCAATTTAGGGAAGCGCTATAATGCTTGTGCGGTTGACATTGCAGAATGAAGTCCGTATCTTCTCGCCTCATAATTGCATGTAGATAAAACACCACGTTGTGCTGGTGTACCACCAATAGCAACTGGCTTGTTTTTTAAAGACGGTCTATCACGCATCTCAACTGCGGCAAAAAAACAATCCATATCGATGTGAATAATTTTCCTTGACTTAAGCGGTGGTTCAACCATTAGCTTTATCCATAAACAAAAAATTGTTAATTTTTACCAAGCGTTCCGTTAATATAGCTTTGTATATTAGCAGCAATTATACTCAAAGCACTATCAGCATTCTCTTCTTTGTATTTTGACTTTTCGTTGCGCACGCACCTGTAAGTATCAGCAGCAATGGTCATAGTTCTTAATAAATACTCTGTATGCTTATCTATGAGTTCAGCTTTTTTTTCTGCCTGCGGATTTAGCTTTTGCACCTCGTGATGTTGCTTTACCTTATATCCAATATCAACAAGTTCAGCTATTATTTTTGATAGCGTTTTATTGGAGTCTTTATACAATTCTTTTAGGTTTTTTATAACATTATCATCTAAAAACACTACTGTTCTTGACATATCTCCTCCCAACTTATTTTGTTATTTAATCATCTTAGTAGATCTCTCTTTCGTTTTTGGATAAAAGCTTTTGCATATCATTCAAATTTTTTTGGTTATCCATGTTTTTTTGTATAGATAAATCACGTTGCATTTGATTGTACGTGTTTAAATATTTTGCAAAAGAACTTCTTTGCTCCAAATCAATTAAGCGCGCAGCAGCATTGAAATTTATCTCAGAGTTTTTAAATAACGAATTATATAGTTTGCTATCTGTATAATTATTTTGCATTACTTTTTCAGCAATACTTGGGATTACTTCATTGTATTTATGCATATCATTTTTTTCAAGACTGTTTTTCCACTCCTTGTAGGTGATAGCATTGTTTAGAGTCTTTTTTACCAGGTCAATTCCCATGGTTTTGGCAATATCATTAAAATCTGTTTTTATGTTCCCATTAGACATTTGACCTGGAATGGCAATAAATACCTCCTTCCCTAAATCAATTAATCGCTGCGCAGCTTTATGAATAGTATTATCTGTGAATGTACCCTTACCATCATTATCTAAACAAAAGATTATTTTTTGGCTAACATTTTGTGGATCAATATTGGTAAAATTTGATTTACCAAGAGTTACCTTTACATCATTGTTTTTGATTACCCCTACAGCATCCTTGATACTTAGACCGGTCTCTGTGCCTTCAGCAATAAAACTTACTCCACTTATTTTATTATCGTTATTTTTGCTTTCTTGTCCTTGAAGCGAAACTAATGCGCCGGATGGTGAAGCATAAGTACGTTTTTTTGTAATAAGATCGGCTTTATTAGCTGTTTGGGGATCAAGATAAGTAGCCTGAACACACTGTATATTCCCATTTTTGTCTCTACCCAGTGAAAGCATAGCAGGCAAATATCTTTGTTTTTCATTTTTACCAGTAAAAACTTTTGGATGATATCTAATATCAGAGCTATCTATATTGCTAATACAGCGGGTCTCTTTCAGATACTTTTCAACAACAGTACCAACGATGGGCTGGCTCTCAGTTATTAGCTTCTGTGCATATTTGCTGGTTTTATCTTTGGTAGTTGAATGAATTGGTATGCTATCATTTTTATGTTTAGAAGTGTTTATGTACAATCCTCCACCCAACATATTTGATGCATACTTAAGAGTTTCATAAAACGACAATCCAATTTCTTTTTGCATTAGAGTTAGTAAATTACCAAACTCTCCTGTTTCAAAATTATGCCAAAGTCCTTTTTTGCCACCACTCATGTTAATAACTAAACTTCCTTTGCTACCATATCGCCATTCGGCAGCAGATGACAACCTTTCATTAGGCCTACCTAGTATCCGCTCAACAAAAGATTCAGCAGAATTACTAAGCAATCTACTTACTTCCTTGGCGTCCAAGAAATTAGCATGCAGTTTGCCTTCTATTGCTTTTGTTTTGTTATCGTAGTTACTATTTGGCGCTACATTATCTATGCCACCAACAACCTCAAGCGCAGCATACTTGTCTCCTTTATTTGCAAGTATGCGATTAAGCAGCTTTTCTTTATTATCTGTATATATTATCAAGTGTTTAATGGCGCGGCTTATACCAATATAAAAGCTGCGTTGATTAGCAAGATTTTTCCGGTAGCTTACTTCAAAATCAATAGCATATTCTTTTGAACCTCCCTGTATGCCATAACCGGTTACCGTTTGAGCATAATCCCAATGAGCATCTTTCAATTCTTTGGAGTTCAGTATAATTTCTGATTTCTGATTGTTTTTAACATCTCTGCTTTCAAGAAATACTTTATCGCTACTAACTTGCTTAACTCTATATTCAAAGTTTGCATATAGCTCACGCTCTTTATCAGTTTTAGTCAATCTTATGGTATCACCAACTGCAAGCTCTGCATTTGTATACTCATAAAGTTCGATATTGTATTTACCCGAGTATTTTTCGGGATAGAAATATCTAGTTTTTCCAGATTCACATTGAAGCAACAAACTTTTGGACGCCTCATCTTTTTTTATTATGTGATAATATTCTTTACCGATTTTCACTACATCTTCTTTATTGTAAGACCCGAGAGATTTGTGTTCAACATCAGTTAGCCCTTTAGGTATTAAACAGTTTACCTTTGTACCATCTTTACTTATTTCACCCTGTTCTTTTAAGCCACTTCTTATGAGTCCAGTAATAATTCTTCTATCATGGTTAGCATGAACTATTACAACAGTCTTATCTCTAGTTTCTGGTGTCCTCGATAGAAAATCTTCTGCTACCATCTGCTCCAAAGTTTTTTCACCTTCTTTTAATTTATTATTATCAATCTCAACTATAGAACTTTTAAGTGTATTAAAAAAATCGGGAGATATTCCTTCTTTGAGAGGCAATCTTTCGATATGTTTTTGTGGGTTCTCGTTTTCTATGTTTTTAAAAGCAGCTTCATAATTTTTATGTATGACGTTTTCTACCGCTTCTTTTAGATTTGGATTCTCTTGACGAACGATCTCACGTAAATATGCTATTTTTAAAACATTGGATCTTTGTACTATCTCAATTGGCTTACCAGATCCAATTGCAATATGTTGAGCAATATCACCACTAAAAACAACATGTCCCTTGTTCTTACCAACTGCTTCTAAAAATTGCGCAAAATCTTTATTGGAAACCATAGAAGCTTCATCCAGAATAATTAGCTTGTTGTCTAGTTCTGCTGTACCACTATTGGTAATAAAACTATCCGAATTAACAACTTCTTTTTGTTG
The DNA here is from genome assembly GCA_964213355.1 of Gammaproteobacteria bacterium. Classification (GTDB taxonomy): domain Bacteria; phylum Pseudomonadota; class Gammaproteobacteria; order UBA9339; family UBA9339; genus JBAXAM01. Next base: position 7,688 of record CAXOVY010000001.1, on the reverse strand, counting down.
TTTTATAAGAAAACTTTTTAACGTTTGAGCTTCTATACCGATACTTCTTAATTCCTTAACAGCTCTGTGTGTTGGCGCTAATGCAAGTATACCAACAGGCTCTTTTGTTTCTTTGAGCATGCTCTGTACTTTGGAAAACATCGTGGTTTTACCAGTACCAGCATATCCTTGAATTATTACAAACTTATCTCTGGTGGTGGTAATTAAATTACATGCATTCTTCTGATCTTGGGTAAGATTGGTATTCTCCATGAGATTTTTCGCTGTTGCTTGATCTAATAGGGGTGTTAATTTGTTCTCTCCTTTTTTTACCTCATCAATAATTGTTTTTTCTAATTTTAGTATTTCCTTGGTAGTCCACCTCGTACCATCATCAAAATGCTTGCCCATAACCAGTTCACCTGTAGCACGCTTTTCTGCAATGACTTTCATAATATCTTCATGAGCTACAGCATCTTTAGCAACTGTCGGTTCACTTATGGCGTAAATAAGCGCTTCTTTAACCAGATCTTTATGGGTAAAACCAGCATTGTGCGATGTAATTTTTTCTATAGCAAAATCTACTGCTCTCCTTTCTATTTTTTCTGTTAATTCGTATTTGGTTTTAAGAGCAGCGATTGCTTTGCAAATATCGCTTTTAATTTCTTCAGTGGTTTTATTATTTATAAGTCTATCTCCACCCGTTTGACTTGCATCCAACACTGCTTCTACAGCAGTTAGCTTAATAGGAATGCGTCCAAAGTTTTTTTGTGCAGCATCTGCATCGTTAGTAAATATGGTCAAAGATTCTTTAGCGCGGCTAGTTAACTCATTAACGGTTGCTTTGTCCAAGGCATAAGTCTTCATATCGACGAGTACGTGTCCTACCTGCTTTTTTGAGGATTTACTAATGGTTGTTGCGTAATCATACTGAAAGTGGCTATCCTTTAGATCATTTAAACCAACTTTAAATATCTTCGCACCAGCTAGCAACTTGATATGTTTATCATCAATATTTTGTACTGTAAATCTTGTTGCATTTTTAATACCTAAAGCATGCATGTTACCGGTAGCGATTAATTTGTCACCAACTGCAATTTGTAATATCTCTTTTTTGAAAACTGCATAATTTGTTTCTTGATTCTCTTGTTTCTTAGGATCCCATGACATCCTTTTGCTACCTTGAATTAATCTTAGAGTATTGTTTTCTTTGTTAATGCTTTCTATGTTCCAATCTCTATTCATCGAATGAGTGTCATAAAATCTTATTACCGCATTCTTAGGATATTTATGAGCCAATGTAGCTTCAGGTTTTGACAAATAGATGGGATTTAATACTGAAACAGTACGCTCTATATTTAAAAGTCTTCCCTGGCTTTTTAATTCTTGGCGAATAGCTGCGTTAGTTATTTTAAGCTGTTCTTTGGATCCAACAAAAACTATTGTGTCACTTTCTTTTGCAGCATAAGTACGCGCTAACTGCTTTGTACGTTCATCATTATCTTGTATGGTTTTTAATTCAGGTATATAGCCGATTGCTTTGTTTGTTTTTGTATTAATCTTAAATGTTTTAATACCAGCCTGCTTTAAAGTTTCTATTGGATTACCGGCATTAAAGCCATGTTTGGAATTAACATCTTGCAAAAATATCACCTTGGCCTTAGATTTTTCGGTTAATTCAAGTAAAGAATGCATATCATTGCAACCAAGTGTTTCTGCATTATTTACTATAATTACATCTTTTCCTTGTCTAAGTCGCAATAAAGGCAAATCTACTTCTTCTTTATATTTATGTTTAAATCCAGCTACGCTTTCTCCTATTTCTGGCTTGCCCAAAGATACCAACCACTGCCATAAGTTATTCGGTTTACGTCTGATATTCTCGTTAATATCGTTGGTCATCATACGATTTGGTGACAAAACACGAACCGTTTTACCGGAAGATTCTGCTAATTCAAAAACGGTATCAATGAAACTAATAAGTTCGGTGTTATCAGGTATTCGACTTTCTACTAAACTGAGTCGATGTTTTGATCGTAAAACACCTATTGCGCATTCTTTAATTTCCCCATCAACGATGTTACCGATATCTTTGTCTTTTAGATTAATTGCAATATTTGTGACTTTACTTCTAGTAACAATATCCATAATAGATTTTTCAGTTTCTATAAGCTCTTTAGTAACAAATATAGAACCAAGTTTATCCAAAGGAATAAGCTTACCGTCTTTTATAAAGTCATTTAAAGCAATGACTACATCACCATGAGAGCTTTTTCCAATCGAAAATTCAAGTGCCTGGGCAATTACCTTCGCATAATCAAGCTTCAGCTTATATTGAGATAGGTGTTCAATAGCGTCTTTTACAGCTTCTTTTGATTCTCTAATAATATTATTTTCTTCTAAAGTGCTTTTATCGTTTTCACTCTTTTTATGGCTGTTATCAAGCTGAGCAATAAACTCTTTTGATGAAAATCCAACTGAAACAAGCTCGTTTCTCCAGGTTTGTTTAATTTCAGCTAGCTTAATATTTTTGGGCTTTTTCTCTCTCGTATCTAAAGCAGCCACATCTGCGGCTTTTAAAGAAGGATAGTTTAGTTTGTTTATGCGCTCTTCTATTTTAAGTCTCCTCTTTGACATAATGTCTCTTGCTTCTTTGGACACTCCTTTGATTTCCCACAAACCATGCTTACCAACTATCTCTAGTTCACAGCCAAGCTTCCGTACTTTTTTGGCCAAAGATGCCTTATAAATTAATCCATAATAAATCTGATTGTTATAAATGCGCTCAAAAAATCCATTAACTTGGACATCATTTTTTTTCATATTGGAAGCAAGAGCGCGCCATGCATTGTCTTGTCTCTTGGTAGCATTTATTACTAAAGCGTGATGATGCAGATGTAGATCTAACTCTCGCGAAGTGGTATGCCTAACTAAAGCAATTGTTAAATTTTTGGTGTTCTCAAATCTAACTTTACCATTTTTAAACGCTCTAGCTTGAGTACAATCTCTTTCTATTATCTTTAGGGTTTCGCGAACAGCATCAAGGTGTGCATTATAAAAGCGCTTATCTTCTCCATCTAAAGCTAGAATAGATACAGATTTTGGTGCATGAAAACAAAGATCAAAACCTGATCTATGATTTATCGTACCATCTTTTTGCAAACCAATAGTTACTCCATTTGGCAATTTTCCTTCTAAAAGCTTTTGTAGTTCTTTTTCTTCTATTTTACCAATAAGACCAAGTTCTGATGCACCGGCACCCCACCACAAAGACGCTTCTTTAGCGTCAACCTCAGATAAATAATAATTATCTTCCTTGGCGTAATACTTAGCTGCGCCGCCAGCGCTTTTTATGGTAGATATTGTTAGCATTTATATCACTTGGTACTTTTCGTATACTCTAACCGATGCTTTATTTCTTTGATTTCTCGTTTAAGCTCTTCTTCTAACTCTTGTTCGGTTGGTAAATGAAACTGGTATTTACTAGCAAAAATGTTTTTAGTTTTATCGCCTAAAAAATATTTAACCATCTTTTTATTCTGTTCCGTACATAAAATTAAACCAATAGTTGGATTATCTCCCTTGGTTCTTTCTTCTATATCGAAGTAATTCACGTACATTTGCATCTGTCCCAAATCAGCGTGTGTTAGAGGTTTTACCTTCAAGTCTGCCAGTATGTAGGCTTTAAGTACCGTGTGGTAAAAAACCAAATCTACATAAAAATGATCGCCATCTAAAGTGAGACGCTTTTGCCTTGCGACAAACGCGAAACCCCTGCCCATCTCAAGCAAAAAGTTTTGCATACTACTAACTAAAGCATCTTCCAGTTTTGACTCAACCAATTTGTGGCTTTCTGGTATATCTAAAAACTCCAAAATCATCGGCTCTTTTATAGCATCTTCTGGTTTAATAATTTCTTGACCTTTGCGTGCCAACCTCATCAAACCTTTTTTATCTTTACTCTTTGCCAGTCTTTCAAATAACAAACTCGCCATTTGTCGCTCTAACTCACGACCCGACCAACAATTTTTTTCGGCTTCTAATTGGTAGAATTCTCTAACCCCAGGTCTGCTTTCACGCATCAATGCACGATAATGTATCCATCCTAAATTCTTACTAAAAACAGGCGGATCTAATTTTCGCTGCACTGCAACGGATTTTGAATTTTCTAAATTCGATTGCCAATCCGCAGATTGGCCACGCAGTGCGTGGCCAATTCGGTTATAAACTATGTAAAACTTTCTTGCATCTTTTAATGTAGATATACCAAAACCCTTACCAAACTCTTTAGTTAACCGCAAAGAGATTTCATTTAGCAAAAATGCGCCATATTCCGCTCTTTCCGATCCTCTTTGTTCTTCTTCAACGATATCCCTACCAATTAACCAATATGCGTTCACTTGCTCAGTATTTACCGTGTGTAGTACATTATTTCTTGCCGTATGGACATAACCAGCTATGTTTTTATACAGACTATCAATACGCCTATTATCTACATCAGTTGTTTTTTTATTGCTTTTTGTTGTCTTTGTCATTTTTAGGGTTCCTTATTAGATTTATAAAATCTCATGTTCTTCACATACGCTACAACTCTGTTTAACTTCCAACTCGGGCGTCTTACTATCAGTGTTATCTGTTAGCATAGGCTCTTTCTTGGTTTTATTTTTTGTCTTTTTTCCTTCTACTTCTTTTGTGTCCGTATCTTTCTTTTTCTTAGCACAAAAATCCCTTACATTTGAATCATTCCGATCTACAAGATCTTCTATTTCCTGATCTGGTTGTAGATCGCTTGATATAAAACTCTCTGCCAATTTTAATCTCTTGTTTAGATTAAGTTTAAGTAAAGTAATAGGGTAGGGAGCCGCTAAACGTAAATAACACTTCATCTCTTCTAACTCCATTATTTCTGCAGGAGTAACAATCTGATTGATCATTCTTTGTGTTCCAATAGAAATACCATCACGAATAGTATTGGCTCCATAAGAATAGTTTTCACGCATATCTTCAATTTCTTGACTCCCCAAAGCCCTTGATACCAGTTCCGCCATATCAGGACTCGGACTTCTAAAAAAGAAGGCTGTGTTCATTAAATCAAATATTTCTCGACCTGCACTTTTACCGTATACTTTTTCGAGCTGTGCATAGCTTTGCATACCCAATACAAAACATCCTCCATATTTACGCGCTTCTGCAATGCTTTCGGGTAATTGTGGTAGCTTGTGTAAGCTCGGTAGTTCATCACAAATAAACCATATTCTGCGACCACGATTCTCAGGTAACGATAAAAGGGTAATTGTCGCCATAGAAAACCACATAGAAAGTAATGGCTTCAGTGATGCGTGCTCTGCAGCATTGGAGGATAAAAACAACCATCCATCATCTTTATCATCACAAATCCAATCTCTAATAGAAAATTTAGTTTTTTTAGATTTTTCTAAATCTTGCTCTACTCCAACCAAGAATCTTAACGATTTTAAATAAGTGGTGATAACAGAGCGAATTGAAATAGCGGTTTTTTCTATTTTGTCACTGGTAAGGGTAGCAGCTTCAGTACCAGACAAATAGTTATGTAAATCGTTAAGTTCGGAAGTTAACAGTACTTTTAAGAGTTTTTTAATCGATCTATCGTTATCATCCTGCATAGTAAATGCCGCACTACCAAAAATAGTTCGAGCTGCATTCACCCAAAATGGTTCTGTCTCACCGTGCATCGGAATCAAACTTTCTGCCATATTTTCAAAATCAGTTGCTGTACGCGCTTCATGCCATAAGCTCCAATTTTCACACCTGGCATCAAATGGGTTTAATATCTTGTCTTGATTAGGTCGATAGAATGTCGATGTATAGACTCCACCTTTATCATACAAAAATACCCGATCTCCTCTTTTTCTCAAACAATCTAAAAGCTTCGATATAAGCTGGGTTTTACCAGAACCGGTCGAACCATGTACTAAAAAGTGCTTGGTTTCTGAATTAAAAATTATGGGCATATCATCAATAACAATATCTGAAGCCATCTTTTCTTTTCTGATTTGTTTGGCAACGTTTTTGGGAGTATCTAACCTAGAACCACGAATGAATTGATTTGCAGTTTGTTTCTCTCCCTGCGAAATTAACCATCTAACAAGAACATAAAACACACCAAGGCTTAAAACAAAACCAATGCCTAATCCAATTTTTATATAGGGAATAATAGCTTCAGCTTGGCTTACAAATAGTCTGTAAGATAAATATGTTTTTGGTGAAACGTGATAAATTTTGCCATGATATGGAACTGCAAATTGGGCCAACTTAAAGCTCAATAAATCCAAAATAGGATTTATCTGCGCCTTGCACCAATACATTGCGCACCACAAGATATCGTGCGGAGTAATAGCGTAAACAGACAGCCCCACCAAGATTATTAAAGATGGCAGATACATATTCCATACGGTCTTATTAACCTGTAGGAGCATTCTTAAGTTATGAAAGGTAATCTGTCCACCGCGAGTAAACTGCTTTGCTTTATCACTGGTTCTAGGATACATATTGCCTCCATAATTTGCGTATGCGTTTGTGAATTTATTTAGTTAATCCCAGCGATGGCGATCCTGATAATCTTGATGGGCATCAAATGTACTTCTATTTTCGAAAGAACAACCTCGAGGATTTCCACCAGAATCAACGCCGCCTATCATTCTAAGTCCAGTTGCAGGATTTGTTTCTTCATTATCAAACATAGATGATTTATTACACTGCATCATGCTGTCATATTCTTTTTGAGTGATTTTGCCATCTTTGAGCAACTGTTGATATTTTTTATGATGACGAATTATAAACCACAATGCCAACGCAAACATGCTTAGAAGAAGCGTCAACATGCCAGTATCGCTTAATAATTCAGCCCTGTACTCCTCTTGCTCTTTTTGTCTATTGTATTTCTCTTTTATTGGCTCCAGTTTTTTGACTATCTTTTTGGCTATGTTGTATTGAACAGCAAGATCGTGAATCTGCTTATCTGTTTCCTCTATATGATCCGGATTAAAATGTCTAAGCTCATCAGATGACCAAAGTCCAAAATAACCTTGCGCCGTCAGGTTATTTTCTATTTCTTTTAAGTTTTTTACAGCCGCATCATATTTATTTGCTCCATCAATTAGCTTTTGGCTTATAGCTAAACAACACGTAGAAGTGAAAATTAAAATAATAAGAATAATAGGTTTCATACTCTTCCTTTTTTCTTTTCTATAAACTTTGGCTTTATATCGCCAGTCGTGCTTTTTGATCTTTCAGCACCCTCTTTAATATCTTTGGCAACTTTAGCACTTATTGCATTATATTCATTGCCTCTAGCAACACCCGCTTTTTCCACTCTACTATTAATCCCCGTATATTCATTTTTAACGCTATCGCCAACTTGTTTAAATTCTTGCTCGTTAAATAAAGTCTCTTTAGCTTTTGCCTTAAGCTCAGCATTTCCAGCTTTAGCATCAGCTGCTAAATTTTGATTCCGCTTATCATGTTCGGTAATTATACCGCTTTTTTTACTTGCAATCTCTACTGTACCTGATTGAAATTTTTGATCTGGATTAATACCAGAACTATTGTGTTGATAGTTTGATAATACTCTGCCCTCTATCCCAGAATTGTGAACATATTCTCTTATATCACCTTCTAATCTTGCCCTGTCTTTACCACCAAACAATCCTTCTGCCACTTCGCGCCCCTCT